>CAZLMW010000256.1:0-1656 GCA_964560875.1 uncultured Enterobacteriaceae bacterium | reverse complement strand
CAAACGACAACTTCGGCTGCGGGAACTTGGCCGCCGCGCCCACCTGCGTGCCGTTTTCCCACAATGTCATGGTCGCGGTCGCCTTCGAATAAACCGCTGCGGCGTGCACCCACTTCCCAAGCGGGAAGACCGTCGCACTCGTCGCCGTTTGAGTGACCTGTTTACCGCCGCCGAGCCGAAAGCCCTGCATTCCGTTGTAGATGCCCCAAGTCCATCCGATCCCAGTGCCCTTGAGCGGCCGCTTGGCCGCGAACGTCTGCGTCTTCGCCCCGCCGGCTGTGACCCTCAGAAGCGCTTCGATCGTGAAGTCCGTGCCCACAAGGTCGAGCGATGCGTGGTGCTTTGCCTCGATCGAGCCGGTCTTCCCATCGAGCGTGACGGAAACGCACTCGAGCTTGCACTTGTCTGAGCAGCCGTCGCCGGACGCCTTTCCGCCGTCGTCACAAGTCTCGGACGCTTGGTTGACGCTGCCGTCGCCGCAGGTGCCGGTGGCCTGACAGACACCCGAGATGCAGATCTTGCTGCCGCCGCAACTGACACCGTCCTTTCTGGGCTCGAAGATGCAGCCCTTCTTTGGATCGCAGAGGTCACCGGTGCAGATGTTGTTGTCATCGCAGACCTTTGCCTTCTTGCCCGGGATGCAGGTGCCCACGGCGCATGTGTCGCCCTTGTTGCACGCGTTGCCATCGTCGCAGGCGCCTCCGTTGACCTCCTGTTTGCCGCATATGCCACTGACGCATTTTGCAGTGTGGCACTCACCGAGTTGCTTTTTGGTGAAGGCGTTGAGGCATTCGCTATCCGACTTGCATCCGACTGGTCCGGCATCAACTTTGGGTGGGACGTCCGCAGCACTCGCCAAGGCGTCGTTTGATGCGTCGGACTTGACGGCGTCTGTCGGGACGACGCCCGAGTCGGGGGTGGGAACATCCTGGGAACTGCCGCTGTCGGAAGTCGCAAACGCGTCCTTGACTGCCGTTGTGTCATCAAGGCCGGCGACTTCATGCGTTGGCGCGTCCTCATCGCCGGTGTCCACGACGATTGTACCAGTGTCGTTGACGATATCCGTGCCAGCCTCTTTGAACTTGTCCGCATCGACATCGTCTCGGTAGCAGCCGAGCGACGGTACGAGGAACGTCCAAACCAAGGCGGAAATGGAAGTCGAATGCAGCAGATGGCTGCTGCGCGATCGGCGCTTTCCATGCATGGGGTCCTCGCAAGTCAGAATCGAAGCGCAGCCGTGGCGCCACGGCCATCGATCCACGGCGCCAGCGCCACGCCGCGGTCCGACGTGCCCGACACCCACAAGTACACGCCAGCACCGGCCGCGATAACGCCGAGCCCTAGCGTCGCATAGCTCCGCGTCAGAAGTGCATTGATGCGCTCGGTCTCAGAATCCGCCTCCGCCAACGATATCGTTGGTCCACCGGCGGCGTTGATCTTGTCATCGAGGGCCGATGACTCGTCTTGCGCGCCGATGAACCAGACAGCCCCGAGCCCGAGCCCGATCACACCGAGACCCAATACGCCGTACGCTGCAGGTCGCCGCCAAGAACCAACTGCGGCTGTTTCGTCGTTTGCGCGGTTCTTCGCGGCGACGTTTTTGTCTGCGTCGTCGGCGTTTGCCGTGCCGCCGCCGGAGCCAGACTTGGCCCTCTT
>CAZLMW010000255.1:0-1798 GCA_964560875.1 uncultured Enterobacteriaceae bacterium | reverse complement strand
GGTTCTCGGTGCACTCGTTGCCGTCATCGCACTTCTTGGCCTTGGTCCCGATGCACACGCCGTCTTTGCAGGCCGAACTCACAGTACAGGCGTCGCCATCGTCACAGACGCCGGTCTGGGCGGCGTGCGTACACCCCTTCTTCGCGTCGCAGGCGTCCTTGGTACATGCGTTGCCGTCGTTGCAGCTTGCCTTGACGGCCGAACAGCCCTTGACGGAGTCACAGAAGTCGGCCGTGCAGGCATCGCCGTCGCTGCACGTCTTGATAGCGCCTTTGCCGAAGCAGCCGCCGATCGCCTCGCAGTCCGCGTGGCCCCATGGATCGGTGCGCCAGACAACCTTCTTCGCGCCGCTGCTCCAGTTTGTCGCGAACCACCACCCGGCAGGCGACGCAGCGACGGTCCCGGGATACGTTTGGAGCCAGGGATACGGCGCGATTTCACGCGTCCAGGCGACGTTTCCTGCAGCGTTGACGCCTCGCAGGATGACCGACCGTGTGAGCGTCTGGCGATTGGCGACAACACCCAGGACGTCGCCACGTACAGCGATACCCGCCGCGGTCTCGTGGCCCTTGCCGCTGAGCATGCGTTGCCATAGCCGACGACCTTTCGCGTCGAACCGCAGCAGCCAAGCGCGCTTGAATCCGGCGACAAGCGTCGTTCCGATCGTTGTCGCGACCCCAGCGTTGTCCACCACAAGTCCGTCCAGCGAGCTACCATTGACGCCGAAGGTCTTGCGCCACGCCAGCTTGTGATCCACGTCAAGGCGCATCGCGAGCCCGGTGGCTTGTTTGCCCCACTGGCGCTGCCCAACCAGCACGATGCCGTCGCCGTTGCCCGATGCCGCGCTGGGGATCTCCGCGGTGCCGTTGGGCGCGTCGAATTGCCTCGTCTTGAAGCCGCTGATGGCGGTGTGAAAGCGGGTGACCCACAGCCTCGATCGGGCGGTATCCGTCCGCCGGTGGGCGCCAAAGATGGCCGCGGTCGACCCGCCCGTGTCCGCCATGTGGACCAATCCGTTCGAGCACGGCTGGCCGATCGATGCGTGGCACCTCGCTGTGGGCAGGTTTTGGAGGTTGGCGACGTGGGAGACGGAGCCATCTGCGGTGACCCGACTGAGGCGAAGACCGTAGGAGTTCGAGACCAGCCCGAAGACGAGCGCACGTCCCTGCGTGTCGAGTACCAGGCCGGCTCCGTACGAGGCGGACGTGACCCCATGCCCCTTGATAGCGCCATCGCGATCAAAGCGGATGACGTGCGCGACTGGAGCCTTGGAATTGATCGACGGGCTGTCCGCATAGATCCAACAGCCGCCATCGGACGTCGGGACAACCTGGCGAATTCCGGTGTAGCCATACTTCCAGAACGTCCCGGACAAGGGGCTCCCGCTCATCGGTAGGCTCACCCGGCCGTAGTTCGATTTGCCCGACTGCAGGCACTGTCCCTTGCTGCAGTACGCGGTCGTCGAGCAGCCGTTGCCTTCACACGCGAAGTTCGCGACCGATTTGTGCTGACACTGGCCGGTGATCGGGTTGCAATCGTCAGCGGTGCAGTCCTTGTCGTCGTCGCAGAGCGCCGCTTTCTTGCCGTGGCACTTGCCCGCCGAACTGCAGCTTCGATGACCCCACCGGTCCGCGCGGCTGATCCAGCCTCGAAGGCGACTTTTCGCGTTGACCGCCACCGAGCGCGAGCCAGCGGCAAAAACGCCGCCGCCTTCCACCGGGAGCGCCGTCAGAATCACGTCGTTGCCGAGGCCGAAGACGTCGCGCTGCCAATGCCCATTGCCGAGCAGATCGACGCC
>CAZLMW010000254.1:0-2017 GCA_964560875.1 uncultured Enterobacteriaceae bacterium | reverse complement strand
CGAGCATGAGCGCGAGGCCGGCGATCTTGTTGGCGTCGCTGTCGAGCAGCTTGGCCCGCCCGTGCTTGGAGTTGAGGACGCGACGGGGGTTCACGCCGAGGTTGGAGCCGAGGCCGACCAGGTCCTTGATGCCACGAGGCAGCGATGGGTTGATGCGAAACGGGCCGATCCGGATGCCTTTGACCTTCTGTTCGACGACGGTCTCGGCGAAGGCTTCACGGTGCAGGACCCCGGCGACGTCAACGAGGACGAGGCGCTTGATGTGCTGCGGATGGGTCGCGGCAAAACGCAGGCAGACGCCGCCGCCGAGCGAGTGACCGACCAGCACGACGGGCCGCTTGGCGATCTGGCGCACCACGGTATCGAGGGTTTTGCCGTAGTTCTTCGGCGAGTACAGCTTGTTGCCCCGCGCGGATCGGCCAAAGCCGGGCAGGTCGAGGACCAGCACGCGCATGTGTCTCTTGAGCGCCGGGATGAAGGGGTTCCAGTCGGCGTTGGCGTCTTCACCCACGCCGTGAACGAGCAGCGCAACGGGTCCGGAGCGGGGGCCATATTCGCGGAGCACGGTGCGGCCGCCGAAGAAGGGATCTTCGAAGCTGACCAAGCGGATGCCCGCTTGCTGCCAGCGCTTGATCTTGAGGTTGGCTTGTTTGGCCTTGCTGGGTCTGGATGCGGCGGTGGCGCTCCCGCACGCGGCGAACACCGCGATCGTGACGGTCGCCGCGACCATGGGAAGCGTGCCGAGCGAGGTGCGACGGCTGCAGTGGCGACGGCTGCAGTGACGACGTCTGGTGTGGCGACGACTGCGGTGGCGATGACAGGTCATGGCACAAACAACCGCCTGCCTCGGTGCATGTCAACCAGCGGGTGTCGTGGCGACGGCGGCGGACCGACGCCGAGCGGGCGGGGGCGATCGCTCGATGAACGGTCCGTAGAGGCGGCGCATAACGAGCAGGTAGTGGGCACGCATTGACGCCGAGACCGGCGCGAGGACGCGGTGCTTCTCGAGCACGGAGAGCAGCTTGGTTGGCGGCGTGCCACGTTCGCCGATGACGGCTGCGTGGCCAACGGCGATGCGATCGGTGCGCACGCGGGCGTCGGCAAACATGGTCTTGTTGTGTTGTTCATCGAGGGTAAATACGAAGTCGTCCTGGTCGCAGCTTCCGTCGGCGGCGCGGGCGCGACAGGTGCCGCGTTCATCGGTTTGCACCACGAGGTGGCCGTTGACGAAGGCCTGCAGCTTTTTCGCCCGGGTAATAAAATTTGAACCCGGGTAAATTTCCCTCCACTTGTCGCCGGCGATGGCCTGGCAGACCGCGACCGTGATGCCGAGGGTGACCACATGCAGCCACGTCTTGCCGCAGTCAGCGGACGAGGTAATGCCGCCAAACGGCGATGACACGGTGACGAGGGAGAACGCGCCGGGGTCGATACCATTGGGCCATTTGCTCGAGGAAACAGCCGCACGCGCCACGAGCCCGCCCTGGCTATGGCCGATGACGGTGATGGGCTGCGGCGCGAGTTCTTTGCGCAGCTCGGCCAGTGACAGAGCCAGCCGGTCGGCGGTTTCACTGATTGCCAGGCGATGGTTGTACGAGAAGCAGACGGTTTGCTGGCCCCGCGCGGCGATGACCTGCGCGAGGGTTTTCATCTTGCGGTGCGACGAGTTGCAGCCGTGGACGATGACCGCGACGGGGCGCTTGGGGTCGATGGCGACGGCGGTATCGTCGGCGGGCGAACAGGGCGAAAAGCCGATGATGCGGACCTTCTTATCAGCGATGTGGAGCGCGCCGGTGGAAAACGTTGCGCAGCCGGACAGACACGCGGCGATGGCGAGCACGGCGGCTGTTTGAACGAGGAAGTGGCCTTTCACGCTGTTGATCTAGCAGTCCCGCTTTGCGAGCAGAAGCGACGCCGCGCACCTTGTTGAATCGACCGCGAAAACGCTGCTTGAGCAGGACGGCGGCTAGCGTGAAATTCGGGCAGGAAGCCACATGGCGAGCAGGCTGCGCATCCG
>CAZLMW010000253.1:0-2087 GCA_964560875.1 uncultured Enterobacteriaceae bacterium | reverse complement strand
TCTGTTGATACGTGTATGCACTGATGGCGCGCGCATTGAGTGCAGCGATTGGATCGTGTTTAGTCTTGATGGCGGGTTCGATTCTCCATCAAGGCGCGGAGGCACGCCGTCCCGAATGAGGTGAACATGTTGTCTCGGTCGCACACCTGTCATGCCGGTCTGTTTCGTCGGATCGCGCTCATCACCCTGGGGCTGGCCGTGGGCGGCTGCGGCCAAACGCAGGACGGCGAGGTGAGCAATCCGGCCGCGTGTTCTGGGGTCCTGTTGCCCGATGGAGGCTGCGCCGCACCGCCCGATGACGGCCACGTGACCGACGCGCAGGGCAACGACTCTGTCGACGGCAGCCAGGTTCAAGACGCGCTCGTGCTTGGGCCGGTTGACAGCGCCACCGCGGACGATACTTCTGCCAACGTGCACCCCAATGAGATCAACAAGCCGTGGCACGAGGGGCTGGGCCCGTATTGCGGCAACGGCGTCGTCGAAATCGACGAGGGCTGCGACGACGGCAACAACACCGACGGCGATGGCTGTTCAGCGAACTGCGCCGAGGAGCTCGCCGGACCGACCGACGATGATTGTGGCAACGGCCTCGATCTCCACTTCAAGGCGAGCGATTTCTTCCCGACCGGTAAGTGCAGCGCGGCCGCGGACATCGCCAAGCACGGCGCGAGCTATTCCAAGTCCAAGCCGCGGAAGGTTCGCATTCGGGTGCATGTCCCGACGGGCTTGCCCGCCGCCAAGAAAGCCAGCGTCAAAGACGCGATGACGCGGGCTGGCGAGTTGCTGCTGGCGGCTGGCATCGAGTTGGTCGAGCAGCCGGTTTGGCTGCAGCACGGCACCGCGAATATCAAGGAAGACAAGTACGAGGACTTCAGGCAGGTCTGCGAGACGCTGACCGCCGACCACAACGACGCGGACGCGCTCGACGTCTATTTCGTCAACAGCCTGCAATACAAGAAGGGAGACAAGCTGCGAAAGCTGTGCGGCCGTGCCACGGTGGGCAAGAGCAGTGACCTGGACGGCTCGATTGTCAAAGTGGGCTGCAGCGGCGTCGTGACCGCGCACGAGATCGGCCATACTTTGGGCCTGCTACACACCCACGCGACGCTGGGCGACGACACAACTGCTTGCAAGGCCCAGGGCGGTGGCGACTGCTGTTCAGACACTGTCTACGACCCCAACTGTTGCGGCGGCGACAACGAGAACGACGGTTGGTGCGAGCTGAACTGCGCGGCCTGCACCAAGACTTGCAGCGTGCCGTGTTCCACCAAAGCGGGGGTGTCCAAGCAGCCGTCGGCTCACCTGGTGATGTCGTACTACGACGAGTCGGACGCCAACGGCACGGTTTGTCGCGGCTCCAAGGACGACGAAGCGTTCAGCGCCTGCCAGGCCAACCGGATGCACTGCGTGCTGGTGGAGAAGTTCGCGCACGCGGTCATCGCGCCGCCGTCCAGCCAGCCCGGGAAGGGCAAAGTGCCGATCATCACGCTGGTCGCGCCGGCTCAGGGGGCGACCATCAAGGGCAAGTTCACGCTCAAGTTCAGCGTCGCGTCCGATAGCGCGCTGACGGCGGTTTCGGTGCTCAACGACGGCACATCCGCGAAGTTCTCGGTCGGCCCGCCGCTCAAGCCCGGCCTGTTCGAGGTCGAGCTGGATCCGCTCCTGTGGGCCAGCGGCAAACGGACCATCGCCGTCTATGCCCGCAATGCGACAGGGGTGAGCCAACCGCTGCACCTGGTCATCAACTACTCCCCAGACAAACACGCGTCGTTGCCCTTCGTGCCCAAGCTGCCCTTCGCCAAGGGCGAGGCGTTTGGTGTCTCGCAGTCGTTTTCCAGCCTCTACCAAGCGCATAAAGGCCAATGCCTCGGCAACGGCCACGGCGGTTCGTACAAGAACAGCATCGACTTCAACCAGAAAGGCACCGCAGATTGCGGCAAGAAGGTGCTCGCGGTCGGCCCAGGGCTCGTCGTGCTGGCGCAGGAGGGCTGGAACAGCGGCTGGGGCACCGTGGTCATCGTTCGCCACGCGCCTGGTTGGTTTTCGCTGTACGCCCACCTGGCCAAGGGCAGCCTCGCGGTCAACCC
>CAZLMW010000252.1:0-2141 GCA_964560875.1 uncultured Enterobacteriaceae bacterium | reverse complement strand
GGTGGCCCGGACCCGGGTTATCGCTCAGTCAGCGACTTCCAATCGGGCCTGGCCGGTGTCGGTCACCCAGACCAGCTTGATCTGGTCGACTCGTGCGCCTCGCCGTCGAGGCCGCGCGCGATCGATATGGCCGCCGCCGCCGCCTTCGTAACGTCCCAATCCGTGGGTACGGACCACGGCTTCTGCATACATCTGCGCCGCCTTCTTCGAGCGAACGGCCTGGTGGGCGATCCACTCGTGACGCGGGTGCCACCGACGAAGGCGGGCATCGGGTTTTCCAAGGGCGGGCTGCGCGTCGGTTCGAAGATCCACCTGCGGCCCGTCGCCCAGTTTCACGACCACCTGCATCCATCCATCGTCGCGGGGGACGTCCGGCGCGAACATCGACCACTGTTGGCGCAGACCGAGACGTGCGGCGACATCGGTCATACCCGCCGCCTGACCGACAAACAGCGCGATGAACAGCAACGCGAGCCAGCCGCCGTAGCGCCGGGCGCGATCTGGAGAACCATCGGCGTCGAGCCACCGTCCGACGGCCGCGGGAAGACGGGCCCAGTCAGATTCGGGCACCAGGACAACCGCAAAGACGCACATGAACAGCGAAAACGAATCGAGCGTCGAAACGATAGCGATGCCGATGTGCAGAACGAGCACCGCGATCGCCGCGACGCGTCTGCAGGACCTGCTGCGCCACGGACTGATGATCAGCACCGGCACGAGCCATTCGATGGCGAGCGCCGCCCACGTCGCTCCCCACAACGCGTCGGACGGGATGTTTTCGGCGATCCAGAGCCCTGCCGGGGAGACGACACGATCCTGCGCAAGAAAGAGCTGAAGCGCCTCGCCACTGCGCCACGTGCTGCCTGTCTTTGCCGCCGCGTTGAGCAGGTAGATAGCGACCAGCTGCAGCTGAAGGGCGGCGGGGGCGCTCCATGCGAGCGGCGCGGATGGGGCTTTGTCGGAACCACCGGGCTCATCCACGCGCTGTCCGCCCAACGGCAGGCAAAGGGCCCAAATCCACAGCAAGCTGGCCACCGCCTCGCCACCGGTCCACGCCAACCAGTTGCGGTTGTGCAGGCTCAAAACGCCCACCGCCGCGATCCATTTCCAGACACCGGGATGGCGCGAACCGAGGGTCGCGAGCACCGCGATCCAGGTCGCCGCGAAGAACACCAATGGCGCGGCATCGCCATCGATGAACCGCAGCAAAGAGAGTGTCCGGGCCCCAGCGCCACCCGCGAGATGGTCGTGCAATCCGAGCAAGCCGCTCGGGGTCCAGAGCAAGGAGGCAAGCGGCAAAAGGTCGAAGAGATGCCAGAGCGTGGCCGCACACAAGGCGACCCGAAAGGCTGCGAGCTGCCGCGGACCGAGGATGAAGTGACGCAGGTCTACCCGCCGGTTTCGGTCGCGTCACCGGGAAGCGTGGCGGTGTCGGCTTCATACCCGGCGTCGTCGTACCACGAGCCTTTCGGGTTGGAAGCGACCGTGTTCGCGCATCCGGACAGCGCGGCGCCGGCCGAAGCTATGGTCAGCAAACCACCAGCCGCGAGTTTGGCGGCGACGAGCAAAGGACGTCCTTTGCGGGGCGCTTCGGCGTCAGGTTGTGATGAATCGGGGGTGATTTTGTCGCGCATCGGGTCGGCCTCGGTGGCCGCAAGCGTAGCAACCCTCGCAGACCTTTGTAATGGTGACGTCTGTCGACGTCGCAGCTGTCTTGGTGGCTCGGAAGCGTCGCTGCTGGCGCCGCGCCGCCCTCGGTTTCCGTGACGGTGGCCGACGCCGACACCGACGCCGAAGCCGAAGCCGAAGCCGAAGCCGAAGCCGTGAAGCTCCGAACGTGGTGGCGAACCCTGACAAGTCCAGCTCGCGATGGCGTGATGGTGACGTCTGTCGACGTCGCAGCTGTCTTGGTGGCTCGGAAAGCGTCGCTGCTGGCGCCGCGCCGCCCTCGGTTTCCGTGACGGTGGCCGACGCCGAAGCCGACACCGACACAGACACCGACACCGAAGCCGAAGCCGAAGCCGAAGCTGTGAAGCTCCGGACGCGGTGGCGAACCCTGACAAGTCCAGCGCGTGATGGCGTGATGGTGACGTCTGTCGACGTCGCAGTTGTCTTGGTGGCTCGGAAGCGTCGCTGCTGGC
>CAZLMW010000251.1:0-2591 GCA_964560875.1 uncultured Enterobacteriaceae bacterium | reverse complement strand
ACGCTCCAGAGGACGATGTGCTTCCCGACGACGAGGCGCCTGACGATGAGGTGCTACCCGACGAAGACGCTCCAGAGGACGATGTGCTTCCCGACGACGAGGCGCCTGACGATGAGGTGCTACCCGACGAAGACGCTCCAGAGGACGATGTGCTTCCCGACGACGAGGCGCCTGACGATGAGGTGCTGCCCGATGAGGACGCGCCTGACGATGAAGATCCGCCCGACGAGCTGGTTGCGCCCGCGTCCTGGCTGTCCGAGGTGTCTTGGGTCGTGAAGACGCCGCTGTCGGCTGGCGCGGCGCCACCGTCGGCCTGCGCGTCGGCGGCCAAACCGGTGGTGAATCCGCCGGCGTTGCCCCCATCGCTCCCGCAGCCAACGGCGAGCGCGACGATCGCGATCGCAAGAGCAACCCTGATGGTGGCGGCCAGGTGACCTTTGCGCGCAATCATGGCTTTCTCCTGCCTCGGTGGCGTGGCGGGCGGCTTGGTACCGGACCCTCCGGCCGCAGGCAAGGCAAATCTGTTTGGACAGCACTGGTTTTCGTCACGATCTGGAGAATGGCCCGTTCCGACGTTACAATCCGCCGACTTCACCTCCGGAGGCAACGCGAATGGCACCGTCCACGCTGCGCGCGTACACGATCGCACACCGAATTCGTCGCTCCGCCGCGGCGATGCATCGATTCGCCGCCGCCCTTGTCGCCATCGCCGCGATCGCCCTGCACGCCGCACCGGCTGTTGCCGCCGACGCGGGACCCGACGTCCGCGCGATGCGCATTACCCTCGACGGGCAGGGCCCCCTGGAGGTCTGGGCGGCTCGCAGTGCGCCGATCGGCAAGCCGATTATCGGCGCCCAGGTCGAGTATCTCGCGCGTCCGCTCGTGGTCCGGAGCATCAAGGGCGATAAGAAAGTGCTGCGCGAGCTCGTGTACGAACGCCTGCAGGTCGGTCTGGGCGGCTCGATGCACATCCTCGAGAGCTTCACGCTCGCCGCGTTCTTGCCGATGACCGCATTCCAAAACGGCACCAACCCGCCGCTCTACGGCGAAGGCCGAGGTCAACTCCGGGCTTCAGCGCTCGGCGACGCGGTGGTCTTCGCAAAATATGTGCTCAAGAACGACACGAAAGGCCTGGGTTATGGATTGGTGTTGCCGGTGACGTTTCCAACCGCGACACCAGACGCCTACATGGGCCGTGACAGCATCGGCATCGAGCCGACCTTCGTCGCCTCCACGATGGACGGTCACTGGCACTACGCCGCGAATGTGGGCGCCAGCATCCACGAAACGCGCGAGACCTTCGGCCTCAAGCAAGGCAGCACCGGGCTGATCATGGTTGGCGCGAGCTACGACTCCGACAAGGCGTCCGGCAGCCTGTCTCGCTACTGGTTTGACACGCAGCTGCGGTACCAGATGCCCATCCACGGCAACTACGGGGATATCAACCAGCATAGCCTTGAGCTCAGTGGTGCGCTCCGCATTCCGATGGGGCGTGGGCTGTTCATGACCGTCGGTGTCGGGTTCGGGCTGCTTCCAGGGGTTGGCGTCCCGGCCGTCCGTCCGTTCGCCCAGCTTCAGTACAAAGCGGGCGACGAGAATCGCGGCAAGCTCAAGCCCTTGATCGACCCGCTGGGCGTGCCCCGCAGCGGCACCTAGTACCCGAACCCCCAAGTTCGCAACGGGATCGACACCTCGCGACGCGTCGGCGATCCTGCTGACATGCGTACACCAGGCCCACGACCGCTGCCCTTGTCCATCCCCAACTCCGTTCGTCACGACCTTGAGGTCATGGCGCGCAGCTCGACGTTGCCGCACGGACTGGTCCAGCGTGCGCGGATTGTTCTGGCCGGCGCCGACGGCAAGGGGACTGCGGCCATCGCCAGGCAAGTCGGCTGCACACCGTGGACGGTGCGCAAGTGGAAGCGGCGGTTCCGCGAGTGGCCGACCAAGGACGCGCTCTATGACCTGCCCAGGTCGGGTCGGCCGGCGAAGGTCAAGTTGTCGGTCCGCACGCAGGTAATCGCGCTTGCGTGCGAACGGCCCGATGAGAAGATCACGCCGTTCCGCGACACCTGGACGCACAAGGCGCTGGCAATCGCGACCCTCGCTGCAACCGGCGTGCTGCTTTCCGTCAGCGAGATTGGCCGCATCTTGCGCTTCAACAACCTGCGGCCGCATCTGGTGCGGTACTGGCTCACGTGCAAGGACCCGGACTTCGCGGCAAAGGCCGAACGCGTGTGCGATCTGGACCTCAATCCGCCGGCCGGCGCCGTTGTCTACTGCGTCGACGAGAAGCCCATCGAGGTGCTCGGCCGCAAGTTCCCGATGCTGGTGGCCTGGGACGGTGTCGTCCGCAAGGAATACGAGTACATCCGGCGCGGCACCTGCTGACTCATCGCGGCTTTCGAGGTCGCGACGGGCAAGGTCATCGGCGAGGTTGTCGATCATCGAACCGCCGAGAAGACCGTCGCGTTCCTCGACAAGCTGGCCGCACGTCACCCGACCGGCGACGTCTTCGTTGTCTGGGACAACCTCAACACCCACTACGACGGCCCCAGCAAGCGCTGGACACAATTCAACGAGCGAAACGG
>CAZLMW010000250.1:0-2643 GCA_964560875.1 uncultured Enterobacteriaceae bacterium | reverse complement strand
TGCCTTCCCCTGTTGGGTCCTTCCCCCTTGATCGGGGCGCCGTCTGCCAAGACAAGACCAAGGCACCTTGGATCGAGGCGCCGTCTGCCAAGACAAAACCCGCGGCCCCCCCCTGCCAAGACAAATCCCCCGGCCCCCGGCAAACTGGGCCCATGAACGGCTGGCCGACACGCGTTGGGAGAGTGTTCGTATCGGTGGCGCTGTTCGCGACGTTGACCGTCATTGTCGGTTGCGGCGCGCCTCCCAAGCTGCTTTCGCAGGCCGACCAGGCGTTTGACCGCGGCGAACGGATCGAGGCGCTGGCGGCCTACAAGACGGCGATGTCCGGCGAGTTTCTGACGCGCGGCGAGTATTCCCATGCACGGTCGCGGCTGCGCGATCTCGTGGCGGTGCAAGCCACGGCCGCGCTCGCCAAAGCGCCGACGATGCCGGATCCGGCCGACGCGCTGGAGACGCTGGCCCGGGCTCGGCGCGAATACGCCGGCATGATCAAGGACGGTCCGCTGATGGCCGATCTGTCCGCTGCGATGCGCAAACACGCGGCGCAGGTTTGGCAGCGGGTTAAGGCTCACGTCGCCGCCAAGCGGGACCTCGAAGCGCTCATCCTCGCGCTGCGGCTCGCCAATGAAGGAGACGGTCTGCAGCCGGGCCAGAAATCCGAACTCGCGGCCATCCGCCGGCGGGTCAAGGCGACACAGGTCAAGCTTGCGTCCGAGTCTGGCGAGCTCGCCGGCAAACGTGCTGTCCACCAGGGGCTCGCGAAATGGGCCGATCCGAAGCTGGCCAACCCGGCGTCCAAGCAGCTGCAGCGGGCGACACGTTCAGCCGCGAAGATCACCGGCGTTTCAGGCAGCTGTTCGGACGGTCGCGCGATCGGAAACCGCGTCAGTGGCGGCGGCGGCATGTTTGCGACCGAAGTGTCGATCGCTGTGTCCCGCTGCCGGCCCAACACGACGAGCTCAACGCGCAAGCAGAGCTACACCTGGTACGACACGCAGACCTATTACGCGCAAGAGCCCATCTACAAGACCGTCTATCGCAAGACGATCCACCGGACTTGTCGTCGCTCGATCGGCGGCGGCTACGTCGAGGTGTACGACTGCAGCAGCAAACAGGCGGTCCGCGAGGTGTCCGGCTACCGACGCGTGAAGAAGAGTCGCCGCGTCGCACACAAAGGGACCCGGCTGGTGACGACCGTTACCCACAGCTACGCGCTCTCCGGCTCCGCCACCATCCAATGGCGCGACAAGCGCGTGGTGGTCCCCTTCTCCGTCAACAAGTCGCGCCGCGAGTCGAGCTCGACCGGTCGCGGGGGCAGCAGCATTCCATCGGGCCACACCGTCGGGGCGCAGCGCAGCAAAGCGCTCTCCGAAGCCGTCAGCAAGGTGCGGCGCGCGATCCAGGTGCAGACTGTTCGGCAGGCTCACGCGTTCTTCTCCGCGAAGTCCGACGCCGCAACCACCGCCGGAATCGACGCCGCGTGGCTGGACGCGCAGGCGTACCTCATCACCTTTGGCAAAGGCGACCGGGCGCGATTCGAGAAGCTGCTCGGCATTCCCGCCGGCATGGCCGTGGCGGCGCTGCGAGGCGTGACGGGGCTCGGCACCGGCGACGAACCACCACCGATCCGCGCATATCGCCCGCCACCGCGCATCAAGGGACACCTTTGGGATATGGACCGGCGCTATCCGGGCGAAGGGATGCTGGAGACCGGCATGTACTTTCTGCGCTACGCCATCGGCTACCGAAGCGCTGAAACGCTGGACGTGCCCATCCAGGGCAACCGCGACGTCGGCGCCGGCGCGCTCAACATGACCTTCCGCTACATGACCCCCGAGCTCGGAGCGGGGACCATGTTCGACCTCGGCTGGGCCGGCTACATCGGCAAACGGACCTCGACCGCGCACAAATACCTCGACGGCGAAGAGGAGTGGTCGCTATCGGGTGGCGTCGGCGTGCATTCCGCAGCGAGACTCGGCTTCCAGTCCACCTACCTGTCGCTGCACGGCGGCGTGCGGCTCGACTACATGTGGCACGCGCTCGGTGACGTTCATGCCGCCGATTGGACCGCCCCCTTCTCGGCCGTCGCGGCGTTTCGATTCGCGCAACGCAATCCCGTCGTGGTCGAGGCCTGGTACGGCAACCTGCTCGGTACAAACCAAAGCATGGGCGTCGACGTGATGTACTACCTCGGCGAAGGCATGGGGGTTGTGGCGCGCTGGGAGCAAACGGCCATGAACGCGCGTTACGGCGGGGTAATTGGCGACGACATCGTCAGCATCGGCGACATCCCGATTCGAACCCTGGACCTGGCCCTGGTGGTGCTGTGGTGATGCGAAGATTCGCCTGGATGCTATGTGCGCTTGCCGGCCTTTCGCTGGTGGTGCTGCCGTCTTGCAGCATCGACGATGGGCGCCCGCTCGCCGAATACGAAGCCGATCGCACCCAGATCCAGGCCGGCCAGATCCCCGCCAAGTGGAAGTCGGTCGCCATCAAGGACGCGGGCCCCACCGACACGTCTGGCGGCAAAAGCGATACGAAGGTCTCTGACGCGAAGCCAACCGACACTGGCGGCGCGAAGGATGCCGGCGCTACGGGCAAAGACACTGGCAGCAAGAAGGACACCGCGAAACCTGTCGACAC
>CAZLMW010000249.1:0-2763 GCA_964560875.1 uncultured Enterobacteriaceae bacterium | reverse complement strand
GCAAGGCTGGCAAATGTGTGCCGGGCGTGACCGACAAGATCTGGGCGAAGACCATTGCGCCGCCTGCGGGCAATCGGTTGACACTGCACGACGCGATCGAAGACGGCACGGGTTGGCTGGTCATTGGCCGCGTGAACGGTCTCATGCCCAAGAGCAGCACTGAAAAATCGGGGTGGTACGTGGCGCGTATCGGTCGCGACGGCGCCATCGCGTGGCAGTGGACCAACCTGGCCTCTGGCTATTCGGCGGGGTGGACCTCGGCGCTGATTCGGCAGGCCGGCTCGCTGCGGGTGGTCGGGACATGGCACGACGGAAAGAAGTTCCGGACGCGCGTGGCGGGCTTCTCGTTGACGACGGGCAAGGACGGCAAGCCGGCGGGCAAGCTGGGGCCGGTACATGACGCGCCGGTCTTGGGGGCTTCCTGGGACTACACCAACGACGGCGCGTTGTTCGCGGACGGGTCGATCGGGGTTGTAGGGGCCACGTCGATTTCCGGACAACCGCGCGGCCTCTTCAAGCGCATCGCAGCGTCGGGCACGGTCACCGCGCATGCCTCACACACGATCGGCAAATATCGAACCGACTTTTTCCGCGCGGTGCGCGGTCCGAACGGGCGCCTGTGGGTCACTGCTCGCGTGTATGACCGCCAAGGCGACCCGCCGAAGCCGGCCGTCGTGCGTCTATCCAGCGCCGGCAAGCTCGAGCTTCAGAACACAAGCTTGGCCTCAAGTGGGCTGCTGTATGGGCTGCGTGTCGTCGGTTCGCAGATCGTCGCGGTCGGTGGGTACGGAGCCTACGGTGCAAATGGCGGACTGATGCTTGCGATCGGTTTGGACGGCGCGCTGAAGTGGACACGGAAACACGCCGGCAACAACGGCCTGCGCGGGTTCATTGCGACCCCCCACGGTTTCGTCGGTGCCGGAGTGACCCGGGACGTCGGCTCGACCGAAGACGTGCTCATCGCGGGGATGGATACGCGCGGTAACCGACACTGGGAGCGGACGCTTTTTGGCGCAGGCGCAGACAGGTTTTCGGCGATCGTTCCGACACCAGACGGTGGCGCCCTCGCAGTGGGCTACCGTTCGGTGCTCGTAAGCGGCAGCTACCAGCAACACGGTTTCGCAGCGCGGATTGACGCGTGGGGCTACAGCAGCTGTTCGGCTTCCTGGAAATGCCACGACAAGAAGGCGCAGCTCTGCGACGACGACAAAGACTGCACCGCCGATGATTGCAACCCGATCACCGGCCAGTGTCAGCACAAGTCGGTCGGCGGTTTCGCGTGTGAAGGCAACGGCTGCTCTGCCGCGCCGACCTGTAAGCAAGGTCAATGCATTCCCGCGGGGAAGGC
Organism: uncultured Enterobacteriaceae bacterium; assembly: GCA_964560875.1. Lineage (GTDB taxonomy): Bacteria > Myxococcota_A > UBA9042 > UBA9042 > UBA9042 > CAZLMW01. The sequence continues at coordinate 1,415 of CAZLMW010000249.1, read as the reverse complement.
GCGTTATGGCGCCGTGCAGCTGCCCATGTCGGCGTCGTTCCTGCCCGGAACGTTCTGGAAGATCGGGTATACGGACGTACGCGCCGTTGTGCCGATGCCCGATGGCGGCGCGTGGGTCTACGCGACGGGGCCGGCCATCAAGTACAAAGGTTCGGCGACGGCCCACGTCATCCGGCTCGACGCGTTCGGTGCGCCAAAGGGGCACGGCGTGATGTCTGCGAAGCACGGTGCAGGGCTCGTTGTCGACAAGAACGGGCGGGCGATAGTGCACACGTTCGCTTCGGGATCGTATGGAGGCTTCGAGCTACGACGCGTGGTCGACAGCGGGGCACACGGCCGGGTTGCCAAGCTCAACGGATTGGGCACGTGTTCCAAACATGTCGGGCACCCTTGCGTGCACGGCGCGTTCAACCTGGCCGACACGGGCGATCAGACGGCCGCCTTGTTTGGCCACCAGCGCCGCCAGGACGGCGCATCCTCGACGTCCTGGATCTCGCGCTTTCACACGTCCATCTCCGGCTTCAAGCATGTCTTCGTGGCGGCTCCTGACGGCGCGGTCGAGGTTCCGTCGGCGGCCTCGGGCAACGGCGACGGCATGGTGCTGGTCGGAATACGTCAGACGAGCAAGTCAGCGACCGGCTATGCCATGCGCTTGAGCGCCGATCACAAGCTTGCGTGGCGGAGGTCGTTCGGAGGCCCCGCCACGAGCCTTGAGCGGCTGGTCGTCGGCCCCAATGGCGACACCACGGCGCTTGGATCGCGCAAGCTCGGGGGCGTGACGCGCGCATGGCTGCTGCGGTTCAACGAAAAAGGTCAGCGACTCTGGCAGCGTACCGTCCCCGGAAAGGGCAACGAGCACCCCGTCGGCATCGCGCATCGAAACGGTGCTCTGGGGATCGCCGTCAATCGCGTCACGCTCAAGCGCTCTGTCGTGTTGCGCGGAATCGACGCGGTCGGCAAGACCACTTGGACGCATGAGAACGCCCAGTATCCGTGGCTGCGGGCTTTTGCGGGCACGTTCGCGCCGAGCGCCAGCGGGTGGTGGCTCGCAACCAACTGGACAAGTTCAACGTACAAGGTGACATGGCGCACCGATCCATGGGGCCACGAGCACTGCCAGGCGATCGGCGGCTGCTTCGACAAGGGCGCTCTCAAAACGTGCAGCGACGGCGACGCTTGCACCACGGACACGTGCGATTCCGCGAAGGGCTGTGCCGCGACAAAAACCAATTGCGACGACGGCAGTCCGTGCACACAAGACGCTTGCGACAAGAAGAAAGGCTGTGTGCACGCCGCCACAAACGCTGCGTGCGACGATGGGGACGTCTGCACCCAAAGCTCAGCCTGCAAGGACGGTGTATGCATCGGGACCAAGGCCAAGAAGTGCGATGACGGCAACGAGTGCACCGAGAACC
>CAZLMW010000248.1:0-3030 GCA_964560875.1 uncultured Enterobacteriaceae bacterium | reverse complement strand
CTCGTCTGAAAAAGCGTGGTTTTTCCGACTCACCCCAAAGTCGAGCAGACTGTACTGGGTCAATCTGAATCAAGTTTCTCGTTTCCCCGCAGTCTGCTAGACAACTTCGGACCGACGCGATTGGGGCGGCTGACACGGGCCGTGAATCCCTCGATAACCGGCGATAACGGCTTGGACTTGGCCGCGCGCGGCGGGACCGGGTTGCGAACGAGGCGGTCCGCGTTGCGCTTGAAGAATTCTACAGCGTCGGGTCGGGTCTGGAACGTGTGAATCGCCGCGACGTGGTCTTCGGGCGCGGCCCAGGTCTGGCGGTCGTCCCGATAGAACACATGTCGGCCGTTTTCGACGCGGTGATCATGCGCTTGCAAGTAGTGGGCGCCGGCGTGCCAGAAGCGTCGGCTGAACACGACGGCGTACCAAAGCAGCTCAGATGGCGGATGGTCGTCGCCCATGAGCCATCGTACCACGCACCCGCCGTCCGCGGGGTGTCTTCATAAAGTATACCGATCGAACAGGATAGGTCTTTGCGAATTGGCGTGCCGATCAACGTTTGGTAGGCTTGGTCGCACTGGCCGGCATCCGGTCGCACGTCCGTCATCACGCTCGACGATTCACGAGCTCGACGCGCCCTCCCTGCCGCCGCCGCACCACGCTGGCTCGCCAGATTCGACCACACGAAGCGGCCATCGCCGCACCAAGGAGACCTCATGAGCCGCCGCAATAACGCCGCCGTTCCCAAACCGTCCATCGCCGACCAAGACCGACGCTACATGGAGCAGGCGATCTCGGCCCTGCCGCGCACCCCGGTCACGAGCGGAGAAGCCACGTTCGGCGACCGCTTGCTCAACTACGGGTACCACCAAAATCCCTACGTCCGCACGTTCTCCAGCGTCCTTTGGAGCGGTTACGCCCTGAGCCGCGGCCAGGTCATCGAGTCCGACGCCCGCTTTCGCAAGGCCCGTGAAGACGCCACGGTCAGCAACGTCGATAAGACGACCATCGCCGCGCTGGACTCCGCACACAATGCGCTGCAGCAGTCGCTGGCCCCCGATGGTTCGATCGCGGTGTTCCTCGACGAGCTGCGCAACGTAACGATCCAGCGTATGTGGTCCCGCGTATGCGAGACGTCGATGTTGCCGCCACCGAGCTTCCGCGAGCTGTTGCGCGACGAAGATGAGGAGCGGCGGCCCTCTGGCGAAGACGACGAACTCGATCCCGAAGAGCTCGCCGAGATCCGCGCGATGATGCGCAACCCGCCCGACGTTCAGAACAACGACGCAGACGATGGTGACGCTCCCATCGAAGATATTGACGCGGCGACTGTGGCGGCGTTGACCGGGGCCGCTCCGGCCAAATCTGAGGACGACAACGAGGCCGACGGTCAGAGCGGTGGCGACTCCGAGGCGGCTCCCACAGCGATGAACCTCGAAGTGGCCCGCACCGGTGCCGCCAACATGGCCGCAGAGCTGGTTCTGGCCGCCGCGTCGGACATCTGCAAAGAGCTTCGCACCAACAACGCGACCGGTGACCTGAAGATCACCATCACCGTGTCGGGCACGTCGAGCGGTCGCGGTCGCCGTCGCCGCCGTCGCGGTCGTCGTCGCTAAAAGCGGCGGTGCGTGCACGCGCTCATGCGTGACAACTTGCGCGCCCTCCGGCAACTGCTAGCCTGCGCGCTGGCAACTTCCATGGAGGCCGACGTGCCCGCGCACGCCCCCCTCGACGCCGCCACCCGCCGCTTTTTCTACGCTGCTGCGCTTTGGTTGCTCGTCTTTTTCGCCGGCTGCGGCAACCTGCCCGAGCCGGGCGCTGTCGTTTGCACGGCCGACCAGGACTGCAACGTCGGTGAGACGTGCAAGGAAGGCCAATGCGTCGGTGATCACGACTTCCTCTGTTCGACCGCCGCCGACTGCGAAAAAGGCCTCGCCGACAAGAAATGGAAGCCGTTGTCCACCGGCACTTGCTGGCAGCCCACCTGCGACGGGTCAACGCGCTTGTGCGTGATGCAGGCACGGCCCGATACGTTCGACTGCAGCAGCGGCGACGGGGCGGATCCTCACCACTGCACGGTCGGCCGCTGCGACGGAAAGGGCGCGTGCAAACACGACGCCGAGATCAAGGCGGATCAGTGCTTCATCGGCGAGCCCGGCAAGCAAATCTGTTACGCGAACACGACGCTCAACCCAGCCAACCCCTGCCAGGCATGTTCGGCGCCCGATGACCCCCGCGCATGGTCCGATAAGAAGCCGGGCAGCAAGTGCAGCAAGGCTGGCTTGGCCGCGTGTCAAACCGCCGCGTGCTCGGACAAGGGCAAGTGCGAAGCCACCACGCAGATCGAGGCGGGCCAGTGCTACGTCGACGACGACAATCCCGGCGCGACTGCAGGCGAAAAAATCTGCGTGCCGGAGGGCCAGTCCAAACAAGGCTCGGGCGGCTGCGTCGTGTGCGACTCATCGTCCGCCGCGAACCAGACAAAATGGACGCAGAAGAAGGCGAACGCGTCGTGTGACGGCGGCAAGAAGTGCCAGGTCGGCCTGTGCAGCGCGCAGGGCAAGTGCCTGACGGACAAAGTCGCGGTTGGCTGGTGTCGCATCGGCGGCGTGTGCAAGCAGAAGGGCGAAAATGACGGCGACAACGTCTGCCTGGTTTGTGACCCGAGCGGGGCAGGGCAGGACAAGTGGACCAAAGTTGCCGCCAAGACCACGTGCAAAGAAGACAGCCACAAGTGCACGACCGACGCCTGCGACGGCTCCGGCACCTGCGTCCATACCCCCGACGACATGGCGTGCTCGGGCGATCCCGGCGCGTGCAAAAAGAACGTCTGCGACCCCAAGGACGGCTGCAAGACCACGGCCCTTCCCAACGGCGCGACGTGCACAACCGACTCGGCCGCGTGCACCTCGCAAACCTGCGCGGACGGCAAATGCGGCGCGGGCAAGCCGGACGATTCGGCCTGCGACGACGGCATACCGTGTACCGACGACTCGTGCGACCCCAAGGCCGGCTGCAAGCACACGCCATCGACCAAGG
>CAZLMW010000247.1:0-3258 GCA_964560875.1 uncultured Enterobacteriaceae bacterium | reverse complement strand
GCGTCTCTGATCTGGTGACAACGACATGAAATCACGACGTTGTTGAGATTGTCTGACCTCCGGACCGCTCCGGACCGCCGACGCCTGCACGCCGAAACATTTCGCGTCGCGGTCTCGGTGCCCGCTCATCGGCAACATGATGTAATCACAAGATTATTGAGTTTGTCTGACGATCTGTGTTTACAGTGCCTGCTCGTCGTCAACATCATGTAATTACAAGATTATTGAGTTTGTCTGACGATCTGTGTTTGAGACGATCTGTGTTTGACGATCTGTGTTTGGTGTTTGTGTTTGGTGTTGGGTGTTGGGTCTGTCTAGCTTTGGATACTGTCTGACGGACTACCCAGACACACTACGCAAGGACCCACGCGCCAAACAACAGACCGCGCAAGCGAACAAGCCGAGGTGCGGCATCCGCAGCCGGGCAGCGGTCCCAACACAATTGCCTAAAGTCCGCCGTGGTGCGCCGCCGTGCCACCACCATTGCTCCGCAGCGCGCGCCCCCCTACCCTCGCGCCGATGGCCCACGACAACATCCGGCCCCCCGCCCAAAGCGACGCGGAGCCCACGAAACTCACGCGTTACCACTGGCGCCTGCTCATCTTTCTGAGCGTGGCGACTTTCTTCGAGGGCTACGACTTCCTCGCGCTCGCCCAAATCCTCCCGCAGCTCAAGACGGAGATGAACCTGTCCGACGGAGGTATCGGCATCCTGAACGCCGTCGTCAACGCAGGTGCCGTCGCGGCATTTCTGCTGGTTCGAAAGGCCGATAGGTGGGGCCGCCGCCGCGTTCTGACCGTCACCATCGCGGGCTACACGCTCTTCACGCTGTTCTCCGGTTTCGCGCCCAACGTCTGGGTCTTCGCGCCCCTGCAGTTCTTTGCGCGGATGTTCCTCATCGCCGAATGGGCCACCTCCATGGTCTACGCGGCCGAGGAATTCCCCGAGTCCAAGCGTGCGACAATCATCGGCGTCATCCAGGGCTTCTCCAGCCTCGGCGGTATCGTGTGCGCCGGCGTCGTACCGCTGCTGCTCAAGACACCGTACGGCTGGCGAACTGTCTATTTCATCGGCGTGATTCCCCTGCTCTTGCTGGCATTCGCCCGCAGAAACCTCAAAGAAACCAAGCGATTCGAGGCCCTCAAAGCCAGCAGAGCTCCGAAAGAAACCAGCTTCTACCGAATCTGGAAAACCGCCTACCGCAAGCGCCTGCTGATCGTCGCATCGGTCTGGGCGCTCACCTACGCGTGCACCCAAAACGTCGTTACCTACTGGAAGATGTTCGCGATGAACAACCGCGGCTTCACCGACGCAGACGTGGGGCTTGCAATCGCGATCGCCGCGGTCGCTGCCATGCCGTTGGTCTTCGCGGCCGGAAAGCTGCTTGACGTAATGGGTCGTCACCGCGGCTCGGCGCTCATCTTCACCTGCTCGATCGGTGCCACGATCGGTGCCTACACACTCACCGGATTCTGGCCGCTCACGTTCGCGCTGGTGTTCGCCATCTTCGGCGTCAGTGGCGTGCTTCCGGTCCTCAACGCCTACACCAACGAGCTGTTTCCGACCGATCTGCGCGGCGACGCATATGCGTGGTCGAACAACCTGCTCGGGCGCGTCGGTTACGTCGGCGGCCCGGCGCTCGTCGGTTTTGCGGCCCAACACTTTGACGGCGACTACGGTCGCGCTGTCTCGGTGACCGCGGTCTTCCTGGTCGGGGCGTTGCTTGTCATCCTGACGATGCTCCCGGAAACGAAGGGAAAGGGCCTCGAGGAGACTTCGGCCCTCGGCTGACCCGATCGAGGTCGATGCACAGCGTCCGGGACTTCACTTACACGCCCAGCCGTCCGTTGCGGCGAATGCGGGCTAAGCGTTCGACAACTCGCCGCCCCGACGCGACATCATCAATTCGACGCATCGAGGGTGCGGATCCTCGCAGTAGGGCAGAGTGAAGAAGTAGCGCGCAGCGTCACATACGGGTACCCCGCGGTTGTTACAAACCAACCGCGGGCGACCTGCCTGCGACTTCTGCGGGGTACCCGTCCATGAACACTACGACGCCGAGGATCGGCACGGAAGCACCGTTTCTCGAAATCCTGACGAGTTGCTGGACGAAGGCACGCCGGGGCGGCGTTGACGGTGTCGCCGTGCGATTCCGCGAGTTGATGCCTAAGCGTCTGCTCATTGATGCCGGCGTGCTGGACGGTCTGCTCGCCGGCATCGACGCGCTTGGCGACTACGCGTGCGCCGACGTCGGTGAAGAGGACGCCATCGCCGAGGAGGAGGCCGGGCTGGCAGCCTCGCGACGTGCGATTCGGCCGATTTTTGAAGCACGGATGCAGCAGCGTTTGTGTCGGATCGATGCCGAGGTCGAGATGGTGCGGTGCCGTGAATGCGAGCAACCGGCGGAGTCGCAGGGTTTCAGGCGTCGCACGTGGCGCAGCGGCTTTGGCGAGGTTGTCTTGTCGCGCCGCTACAACTACTGCGGCACGTGCTGCACCGGCCGCGCGCTGGCTCAGGAGAAGATGGGCCTGCGCCGGGACGTGCACACACCACACCTCGCAGAAAGCATCACCAAGCTCGCCACCGTCGTGCCATACAGCATGGCGGTGAGCCTCGCTCAATCGCTCGTTGGCGCGGAGGTCTGCGTTCATACCGCCGAGCGGCTCGTTTCCGAGCGTGCTGCACACGTCTCGCTGCAGGCCGTCGAGGAGGCCAGGACGCTGGACCCGTTTGACCACACCGGCCTGCAACGACGCATTTATCGGCCACTCGACGCGGTGAAGAAGGCGCCGCGGACGGCGTACCTCGAGATGGACGGCGTCTTCGTGATGACACGCGAGGAAGACGCCAGTAGGCGCCGGCCCGTCGAGCCGGGCGCGCGCGGTGGCAAGGGGCGCCGCTATGACATGGAGGGCCGCGAGGTGAAGAACGCCATTCTCTACACCGACGCCGCGTGCGCTGCCGAGAGTGACAAGCGAACCTGCCTGCTCGACAAGCGCTACGTCTCGCACCTGGGCAACTGGCAGGACTTCGCCCGCCGCGTCTGGCCCGCGCTGATCCGTGAGCGCTTCGATCAGGCCGACCGACTCGTGGTGCTCAGCGACGGCGCGCGGTGGATTCGCCACCTGTGCGCGTGGCTGCCCATCAAGACGCAGATGATCCTCGACCTGTTCCACGTCAAGCACCGGATCTGGGACACCGCGCGGACGCTCCACATCGACGATGACAAGGCCGCAAGTCGGTGGGCTCGCGAACAGA
>CAZLMW010000246.1:0-3283 GCA_964560875.1 uncultured Enterobacteriaceae bacterium | reverse complement strand
CCGGGCAGACAACCGCAGTGTTGGGCTTCACAGCGCAGACCCACGCGTCTTTGTCCTTGCGACAGTAGCCCTCACCGAGACACGGGTTGCCGAGCGTGCACTGGGAGTTGCTCGTGCAGAGCTTGGGCGGACCGGCGGGCGGAACGTCGACCGTCGCGACATCGGCTGGAACGACATCGTTTGTAGCGACATCTATAGCCGCGGAGCCCGAATCCTTCGGCGTTTTCGCGGCGTCGGTGGCGATCGACGCCGTATCTTCGGGCTGCTTTCCGGTATCCGTCGCTATATCCGCGGAATCATCGGTGTTTTCGGCTGGCTCTCCCGCGCAGGACACGAGCGCGAAAAACAACACGACGAGCGCCCGAACAGGCACACGCAAGGGACGCGACTTGAACATGGTGGCCTCTTGGAGACTCTAGCCTCTGCTACTGGCAGACCCCAGTCTTGCATTTCTTGCCGTTCAAACAAGCGGTGCCGTCTTTCATCGGGCTATGCACACATCCCTTGGCGGGTGAACACGAGTCGAGGGTGCACGAGTTACTGTCGGCGCACTTTGCAAGCGGCAGGTCGGCGCAATAGCCAGCCTTAACGCACTGGTCGTGCCCCCATGGCGAAAACCGGGCCACGAACGACGCCGCACTCTTGAGGTCGCCGCGCCGCCCGGCAGCAACGAGGCTGCCATCAGCCAGGGCGGCAACGTCCCGCAGGTACTCCGATCCCGTACCGCCGACGAGCGTGTCCGAGAGCTTTTTGCCGCCGCCGTCGACGAGCAGCAAACGTCCGTCATAGCCCTTGCCCGAGATCGCAGAGGACCCGACGGCCGCGATCCGTCCATCGGCGAGCTCGAGAGCGTTAAGAAGCTGTTCGACACCGCCGTTGTCGTAGGCGTGCTGCCAGGTCACCGCACGTTGGGTCGACAGGCGGCCAAGCCAACCGCGCCAACCACCGACTCCGGCCTTCTCGCGCCCCACAACCAAGACGCCACCATCTGCGAGAGCCGCCAGGTCGGAAACCTCGAGGTCCGCGGTCGCCGTGAGCTTCACGGACGCTTCGAACGTCCCAGCAGCGCTGTAGTAGGCGACTTCTTGTGCGGTCGAAGCGACGGCGAGCTTGCCCGAAGGCGCCACAATGACGCCCGTTCCCACGCCCATCCCGCCCTTGCGATGCGTCTCCCACAACAACTTATTAGCCGCAACGTCCCACGAACTGAGCAACTCGCGGCGATCCTTCGTCGTGGTGTCCGAGTATCCCGCCATGACCCAGGCCGTCTTCTTGACCCATGCGGTGGCCCACCAGGCACGAGCGAGCTTGCTCACGCCTCCGCTTGGGATGTGGTCACGCACCTTCAGCGTCGTGCCGAGGGCGTCCATCCGGACCCACGAAGCTTGACGCGTCGCCGCGCCTTTGGAGTAGAAGCGCCGCCGCCTTCCGACCGCGACAATGTCACCATCAGGCTGTGCGCCCACGTCGTAGAACGTGTAGTCCGGGTTGCCGGCGTAGGATGACCAGGGGCTGAAGAGGCGGTACCAGTCCAACTCCCCGGCGCCATCAAAACGCGCGATCAGCCCGTAGTGGAAGCTGGTCGAGCCCGCCTTTTGGTGGCTGTGACCGACCGCGACGATCCCATCGCCGTGGCCGACCGCCGCATGAAGCTCCTCGCGGGTCCAGTTGTGGTACGGCGGGTAACTCGTCGTGTAGGCGCGCGTGAACAGCTTGGGCTGCTTGGCCTCACACTGTCCCTTGGCGTTGCACAGCGCGCGTGCGGTGCAAAACGCTTTGCCATCGCATTCCCTTCCCGCGGTGACCGACGGCTTGCACGTGCCCGCAGCGCAGCTCTCGTTGGTGCATGGGTTGGCATCGTCACAGCCCGAGACGCCATTGTCGGCGCAAGATTTCGATGCTGAGCACGACGACTGGCCCCAGGGATCGAGACGCGCGACGACCAACTTGCCCGCGTTGGATCCCGCGACGAACAATCCGGTCGGCGCGGCGGCGGCGGCGGTCAGGTGAGCGCTTTTGAGCGGTCCAATCGCGGCCGTCCCGCTGTCCAGCAGCACCTCGTCTGTCGAGTTGCCGGTCGTTGCGTCGAACCGCCGCAATTGCGGAGTCCGCGTCTTGCTGGTGGTGCGCGATCCAACGACCGCTGCTTGGCCGCCGATCACGAGCGCCGCCTCGATCGGATAGCCGATCTTATAATGGGGCCACTCCGACGCCGAGAACGCCCGCGACCAGCGACGTCGTCCATCGGACTCGAACACATGCACCTGGGCGTAATAGCGGTCCCAGTCGTACGGCACGCAGTGTTGCCGCTGCAGAAGCGTCGCACCGACGAGCAAACCGCCGTCGGGCAAGGTCGCAATACGCCGGCTCATGTAGTGGCGGCAACTGGCAGCGATCCGCTTCTGCCAGGTGACTTTGCCGCTGGAGTCCGTCCCCACGATCCACATATTCAGCAGGTTCCTCTGCTGCCACGGGCCGGTCAGGGTGTAGTAGTACCCCGCCATTGCGTATCCGCCCTTGCGCTCAGTGATGCGATAGTAGCCGTTGGTGTACGGCTCCTTGTGAACGTGCGCCGCAACCTGGAAGCCATCCTTGTTGACCCGCACAAACCAGGCGTCGCCGCTGCTGTCGCCCGTGCTGCGAGTTTCACCGACGGCAACCACATCCTGGTTGGTCGCGCCGATGACGCCGTGGAAGGAGTCGAGGTTGCTGCCACCGTGCCGGAACAGGTAGCGCTGCTTTCCGGTCGAATCGACGGCGAGGATCATGCCGTCCGTGCTGCCTTTGCTCAGGGTGGTGCCAATGCCGACGAAAACGGCGCCTGCCCCCTGTTGCACGACATTGGTCAGCTCTTCGTAGCCGCCCTTGCCGGCATGCGCGCCGCCGAACTGCTTATCCCACACGACCGAACCGTCGCTGGCCAGGCGCACAGCACGGGTCTGCTTTGTCTTTGAAGGTTGCTGCCAACCGGCGACCCAGGCGCCACCGTCATCGGCCGCCGCGATGGACCAAACACCGCTGCTGCCAACCTTGGTCCCGGGCACGCCAACACCGAGAGATTTCGCCCACAGCTTCGCGTCCTTCTTGAACGCGCAAGCGCCCGCGGCCCCGCAGCTGGTATGCCCCCACGCCGAAACGCGCTGAACGCGACCGACCGTGACGTCCTTGCCACCAACCTTGAGCTGCGAGCTGCCCACCAGGACCACATTACCCGTCGACGTGAAGACCCCGCCGCCGACAGTGGCGGGACCGGCGTGTTGGTAGCGCTCGTCCCAGCGGATCG
>CAZLMW010000245.1:0-3300 GCA_964560875.1 uncultured Enterobacteriaceae bacterium | reverse complement strand
AGGAGCCGCTGGAGGACGCGCCCGACGACGACGATGTCGAAGAGCCGCCCGAGGACCCGCTCGACGAAGATGACGTTGAGGATCCGCTCGACGACGCGCCGGACGACGAAGAGGTCGAGGAGCCGCCAGACGACCCGCCGGACGACGAAGAGGTCGAGGAGCCGCTAGACGAGGCGCCCGACGACGATGATGTCGAAGAGCTGCCCGACGACGCACCCGAGGATGATGACGTCGAGGCGCCGCTGGAGGACGCGCCCGACGAAGATGACGTTGAGGATCCGCTGGAAGACGCGCCCGAGGATGACGACGTCGATGAGCCGCTGGAAGACGCGCCCGAGGATGATGACGAAGAAGAAGAAGTGGAGGACCCGCTGGAGGACCCGCCCGAGGATGATGACGTCGATGAGCCGCTGGAAGACGCGCCCGAGGATGATGACGTCGAGGACCCGCCAGACGACGCACCGGATGATGTGGACGCATCGCCGCCCGACGAGGCCCCGCTGGATGTCGAAACGCCCGATGATGATGCGCCTGACGAGGCGGACGTGTCGTCCGAGGATGTGCCCGGCAGGGAATCCCAGCCGCCCGAGCCCTGGCGTGTGCCTGCGTCGGCCGCGCCCCCTGAGTTGCCGGGTTTGCTGGATGTGCCGGACACGTCGTCGGACGTCGAGCCTGCGTCCTCGGTGCTGCCGACCGTGTCTTCGGCGGACGTTGCGCTGCCCTCGGCGCCGCCGGGTTCGGTTTGGCACGCCGCTGATACGAGCAGCATCGTCAGCAAGTAGGGCAAATAGCGGTTCTGCATGTCGGGCTCGCAGGGTTTTCACGCGGATGCGCGGTAGGTCCTCCCCATGGTCGATTTTCCTGCGAACACACACAACCTTCCTGAATCGCATGGTTTTCAGCGATCGAGGGCTCCATGCCCCGATCGGCCTGCGCCTGCGTCCGGTTCCTGTGAATGTTTATATTTTCATATGGTTGTAAGTCGTCCTGTGGCCGCAAGGAGCATCGGCCATGGCGCGATTCTCAGCTCTGTAGGACTTTTGGGCGGTTTTGACGGCCCCAACGTAGGGGAAAGCATGGTGGTCATATCTAAAGTGGATAAATGTCTACCATATAGACAAGCGACCTAAGAAGGTACGCCGATTCGATCCTGGCCATCAAGTGAAATCAAACGAGCTGGGCCGAAGCCGGGTGAATTGGTGCGCTCAGCGCCGGCGAATCGAGGTTTGCTCGCGATCACGAACCGCCAAATTGTGCACACATGTGTTCATAACCGCCCACAGCGCAGTGGGCAGCGGCGGTCAGAACCCGACGATTTGGACCTGGCCGGTCGTGAACGCGAGCACCGAACTGATCGCGTCCTTGCTGCCGTTTCCGTCGGTGTCGATGTCCTCGTTGAGCAGGCTCGAAAGCAACGAGATGACGAGCTGCTTGCTGAAGCCGGTGCCGGTGAAGAACGAGTCCGGCAGCTGGTTGAGCGTGTCGATGAGCTCCTTCTTCTTGATGGCGCCACAGAGCTTGCCACCGGCGGTCGTCTTCCACTGCGATTTGTCGGTGACCGTGCCCTCGACGCTCATCTTGTGCAGGTTCAACGCCAGCGGTTTGCCGAGCAGGATGGGCAGCTCGATGGTGAACGGCTTGCCCTTGGGACCGTTGGCTTGGAGCTTGCCGCTCTTGACTGTCGCGTCCTTGAGGATGACCGCAGCCGGGCACGCGCCCTTGTTCTGTGACCCGATGTCGTAGTTGCCCGATTGCAGCTTGAACTTGCAGATGGACGTTGCATCCGCGGGCGAACAGGCGCCGCCGGACTGGACGACGTTGCCGATGAAGACGTTGATGTCGAACTTGCTGCTGTCCGTCTTGTAGCCCGGGCCCTCGAGCAGCAGGACGCCAGTGCCGGCCTTGACCTGCTGCTGAAGCGAGTTGTTGATCTGCGCCGCAAACGCGCCGATGGCGGCGCCGAACGCGTTGTCCTTGGTGCCGTTGCCGTCGATGTCGCAGCCGTCGTTCTTGTTGGTGGCGATCTTCCACGACTTGAAGACCTGCTGGTTCTTGCTCCAGGTCGTGGGCAGCTTGCAGACCGGCGTGACGCACTTGCCCTTGTGGCAGATGTCGCCGGTCGCGCACTTGTTCTCTTTCCACTTCAGGCCGCCCGGCTCGCAGGTGAGTTGAACGTTGCCCTTGCAGGCCGTCTCGCCCTTCTTGCACACCAGCGCGGAGCAGCCGCCGTTGACGCAAACCTGGCTGTTCTTGGTGCAGTCGAGCAAGGGCAGCCAGCTGGTGCCGCCGTCGCTGCATTTTTCGACCTTGTTGGCCACGCACTTGGTCTTTTTCGGTTCGCAGATCTTCTTGCCGCACTCGCCCTTTTCGCACGTCAGACCGAGGCCCTTGCAGTTCTTGATGACCTTGAACTTGGTGCGCGAGGCGTTGCAGGCGACCGCTTTGCCGTCCTGGCAGTAGGTTTCGCCCGGCAGACACACGGTCGGCAGGCATTTACCGCCGTCGCACGCCTTGCCCGTGCCGCATGGTTGGGTGTCCCAGCCGCTCCCGTCAGCCTTGCACGTGAGCAGGTTGTTGCCGTCGCACTTGGTCTCGGTGGCGGTGCAGACGGCGGCCCCACACGCGCCGTCTTTGCAGAGCTTTGCCGCGGCCGTACAGTCTTCGACCACCTTGGAGCTGAGCCCATCAGCGGCGCATTGCGAGGCTTTGCCCTTGTCGCAGAAGGCCTTGCCGACCGGGCAGACGGAGTCGACGCACGAGCCGTCGAGGCAGACCTTCGTGGCGCCGGGGCAAACGTCGGTCTTCCAGGTGCCGTCGGCCTGGCAGGCCTCGAACGCGTAGGGGCTCTTGGCGTTGCAGCGTTTATCACCCGCCGTGCACCCGGTCTGGATATCTGTCGCACCGGCGTCCGATGTGGTCGCCCCGCTGTCGCCGCCGGTAGACCCCGCGTCGTTCGTTGTCGCGCCGCCATCGGTGCCGCCACCGCCGCTGTCGACGGCTGTGTTCGAGCTGCCCGGGTTGGTGGTTTCGGTGCCGCAGCCCGACGCGATCAGGGCGCAATTCAGCGCGATGAACACGCCGTAAAATCGCGGGCCGGTGGGCAGTTGCAAGGGGTGGCGCATGGGTCTCTCCGAGTCGCGACACCGTACTCGACGCCTGTACGCGCCTTCAAGCGCTGCGTTCTTTCGTCATTGCGATGGTCCCACTCGATGATTTGGGGTTCTGTCTTGGCGGACGGTTTGTACGGGAATTGTCGCTCGCTGCCTGTTTCTCATTCCTCGCCGTTCCGCCACGCTATGC
>CAZLMW010000244.1:0-3418 GCA_964560875.1 uncultured Enterobacteriaceae bacterium | reverse complement strand
GGCGTCGATCTGCTCGGCAATGGGCATTGGCAGCGCGACGTCTTCGGCCTCGGCAGCGACGTGATTCTGGCGGCGCTCCCGGTGGAAGGCGGCGGCGTCTTTGCCGCTGGCGCGCGGTCGGTGGTGGTCAACACGAAGAGTCGTTTTCGGGGCTGGATCAGCCGCGCCGACCGGTGGGGTCATCGGAGCTGCAGTTCGGCGGGCAAATGCCACGGCAAGAACGCGGCGCTGTGCGACGACGACAAGGACTGCACGGCCGACGACTGCAACCCGATCACCGGCCAGTGTCAGCACAAATCGGTCGACGGCTTCGCGTGTGAAGGCAACGGCTGCGCGCAGGTGCGGTCGTGCAAGGCTGGGATGTGTCAGCCGGTCGGCAAGACGCGGCTGTGGTTGAATTCGCCGCACGTTCAACTCCCTTACAAAGCACCGCTGCCTCTGCGACGCGTGACAGGGCTCGTCCCGGCGAAAAACGGCGGCGTCTTTGTGAGCGGCAACGTGTTGCTGACCGGTTCAAAAGGGGGATGGCGCGGGTTCGCCATCCGCTATGACCGCCACGGCGCGATGACGTGGTATCGGCCGCATGGCGCGCGCGTTGTGGCCGGGGTCCGGGCCTCCTCCGATGCCCAGCTTCTCGCTCTGAATACCGGGTCATGGATGCTGATACGCGACGGACCAGCAAGCTTCTCGCAAGTGGATATTCTGAGCCAGAATTGCCGAGCGATCAAAGTTGGCAAGGGCGAGGCCTGCACACACGCGACTTTCGGCTTCGCTGCCCGGCCAGATGGGCGCGCGATCGCCGTCATACGCGAGGTACGCAAGGTGTCGCCCGTCCTCACCGGGACGCTGATCTGGACCGGCACGACATCGAAAAGAACCAGCCTTCGGGGCTACCCTTCTTCACCGGGCACCGATGAGCAGCCTTCAGCGATCACGGCAACCGGGATCAACGACGCGACGATCGTCGGCCGGCGGCTCGTGGGCAGCCATCAAACCGGCCTGGCGTGGGGCGTCGATGGGCAGGGCAAGCTGACCTACAAGCGCGCGCTCGGCGACAAGGGATCGGCACTCGAGTCGGCCGTTCAACACCCCGCCGGCGGCACGCTTGTCCTCGGTCATCTCGGCGCCAAGGCCGGCCTACGTCCCGCGTGGCTCGCCCATCTCGACCCGCTCGGGCGCACGCGTTTTTCCCGCAAGCTCGACACGGCAAGCAGCCAGGGTGGCCACGCCATCGCGATCCGTCCCGACGGAACCATCGCCGCCGCGCTGCCGGACTTCAAAGGCGGAAAGCTCCGATCGGTGTTGGTCGGTCTGTCTGCCGCTGGCGCCGTTTCGTGGACCCAGGAGCTGGCGCAAACCTGGTACCCGGCCGTCCATATGCTGCGCGGCGACAACGACGGTTGGTGGGTCGGCCTGGAACGAAGCGACAACCGGTCAGCCATCGCACGCACAGATCCCTGGGGGCGGAGGCGCTGCACCGACGCCGGCGTCTGCTTTGACGGCAAACTCAAGGCCTGCGACGACAACGACGCGTGCACCGCCGACCTGTGCGACACCAAGAAGGGTTGCACGACCGCCAAATCCAGCTGCGACGACGCCAACCCATGCACCAAGGACGCCTGCGATGGGAAGAAAGGCTGCCTACACAGCGACGCGACCGGCGTTTGCGACGATGGCGATGTCTGCACCGGCGTCTCGACCTGCATGGGCGGAGTCTGCACCGGCGGCAAAGCCAAGACCTGCGACGACGGCGAGCAATGCACGATCGACCTGTGCGATCCAGCAGCCGGATGCCTGCACGCCAACCACCTCGACGGCACCTCGTGCAAGACGACCAGCGTCTGCGCCCCCGTCGGAAAATGCGGGACCGGCAAATGCGTCGTCCAGCCAACCGGACGGTTGTACCGCCGCAATCTCGGTGTGTATTACAGCCCTGCTGGCTACTGGCACGTCACCCCGGAAGGAAGCGGCGCTGTCGTTTCCGAGGATCGGCGTGCCGGAAGCGGCGACTTCGCGGGCCGAGTTATCGGGCTGAACGACCTCGGCACAGGCTTGTTTTCGACACCGCTTGAGAAGAACACCGAACAGCTCGCCGGACCGCCGGACGCCAACGGCACGCGCTTGATCGCCGCAAACAACCTCGAAATCCGCCAGCGGGACAAGGCCGGTGTCGTCAAGAAGCTCTTCAGCGCCGACCAAAAGGGCGAATGCGGCAACTTCAACTACTCGCGCCCCTACCCGTGGCACCTGGCGCGGATGTCCGACACGACCATCGCCGTTTTCGTATTGAAGTCCGTCCCCTTCTCGTCGGGCGGCACCAACCAACTCCTCATCTACGGCCGCTATCACAGCAACGGTCTGCGCATCTTCTTCCGCTGCGGCAAGACGCACCTGGGCAGCGCCAACCGCACCTTCACCACGGTCGCCGGCCCTGTCGCCAACGACTTCGCCTACGCCGGCAGCGAGGTCACCCAAGACGGCAAGCAGCACGTCGCCTACGTCACGCGTCTCGACAATTTCGGCAAGCCGGTCTTCACGGCCACCATCAAGGCGCCCGGGGTGCGATTTGTGACCCACAACTGGCTGGCTGACGACAGCCACGTCGCGATCGGCGACCGCCTCAACAGCGCCAAGAAAACCGTCCCGTGGCTGGCGTGGTTTGACGCCAAGGGCAAGTTCACCGGCGACGTGATGCTCGCCAGTCATCCCGGCGGAGTTGCCGGCGCAACCCGCGTGTCCAGCGGCCATTTCGCCATCGCGCGCAACGTCGTGGACGGCTTTCACCGGTACGCGCGGCTCGACCTGCTCTCGGCCAAGGGCAAACCGTTATGGTCGCACAAGCTCGTGTCCGGGCCATTCCTTGCGGTCGATGGCGGCGGGCTGACCTGGAGCGGGCGCGGCTTCTACCTGCGGGCGCGCGACACCGACCCGAGCAAACCCCAGTCCTTCTTCGCCCACATCTCGCCGTGGGGCGCGTTCACCTGCCCGCAAGCCGGCAAATGCTTCGACCTCGACGGCAAACTCTGGGCCGCATGCGTCAAGAAGTGCGGCACCAAGACCCCCGACTGCGACCCCAAGCTCGGCTGCACCTGCAAGTAGCAGTGTTGTGAAACGCGCGTTATAACAGGGGTGTGATCGGCCCGGACAGCGACAGCTGACCCGGTAAAAGATCACGCCCCCTTGGTTGCGCCCTACTTGCTCGACTGCGGTCCCACAAGACCCGCTGTGGAGCCAAAAAAACCACAAAAACAGGCGGTTGGGGTAAACGGGGATGGGGGTCCAAGGGGGAAGGACCGATCAGGGGAAGGCAGTCTGTCCTCGCCCGAAGACGCCTGTTTCCAAGCCACAACGCCGTCGGCATTCCAAAAAATGCCTTCCCCTGTTGGGTCCTTCCCCCTTGATCGAGGCGCCGTCTGCC
>CAZLMW010000243.1:0-3538 GCA_964560875.1 uncultured Enterobacteriaceae bacterium | reverse complement strand
GTGCGGGGCCGGCAACGGTTGACCACGCGCAGGCATCGTGCGAGCGTCCGCCGCCTTTTTGACTACCCTGCTCGCTCCAGGTCGCCGATGCGTAAGAACTTCGTTCTCGATACCAATGTCCTCCTCCACGACAGCACGTGTCTGACAGCCTTTGCGGACAACATCGTCAACGTCCCGATCTTCGTTATCGAAGAGCTCGACTCGTTCAAGCGGGACCAATCCGAGCTGGGTCGCAACGCCCGCCGGGTAGCGCGTGAAATCGACGGCTATCGGCGCAAGGGCAGCCTCGAGGACGGCGTTGAATTGCCCAATGGGGGCCTGATTCGTGTGCCGATGACGCAGCGCCGCCTGCCGTCGGAGTTTTCGATCAGCCACCAGATGGACAACGCCATCATGGCCTGTGCCCTCGACCTGAGCGAACGCGAACCGCGTCACCCGTGCATCTTCGTGACCAAGGACACGAACCTGCGGATTCGGGCCGACGCACTCGGGCTGCGGGCGGTCGATTACGACATCCAGGGCAAGGACGTCAGCGAGGTCTACTCGGGCACCTTCGAGCGCGAGGTGGAGCCAGCGTGGCTGGATAAACTCTGCGAATCCGGATCCATGCCGCTGGCCGATATCGACGCCAGCGACATGCACGAAAACGCCTACATGACGCTGCGCGTGGCGGGCGGACGTCGCACCGTGCTCGCGCGGATGACGGACGAACGCGTCGAGCCTCTGCCGCGCATGAGCAAGCCTGTTTGGGGAGTGCGTGCGCGCAATCGTGAACAGCACTTCGCGCTGGACATGTTGCTGCGAGACGACATTCACCTGTGCACGCTCATCGGCATGGCGGGCACCGGCAAGACGCTGCTTGCTCTCGCGGCGGGCCTGCAGAAGGTGTGCCACGAAGAGTCGTATCGTCGGCTTCTCGTCAGCCGCCCAATCTTCCCGATGGGACGTGACCTTGGCTACCTGCCCGGCGATCTTGCCGACAAGCTGGCGCCGTGGATGCAGCCGATCCGCGACAACTTCGACTTCCTGACGACCCAGAACAGCAACAACGGGGTCGTCAGCTACGAGGAATTGATCCGCCAGGACCTGCTCGAGCTTGAGGCGCTCACGTACATCCGCGGTCGCTCGCTGCCTCAGCAGTTCATGATCGTCGACGAGGCACAGAACCTGACTCCGCACGAGATCAAGACGGTGCTCACGCGCGCGGGCACGGGTACCAAGATCGTCTTCACCGGCGACCCGCACCAGATCGACCAGCCGTACCTCGACAGCGTCAACAACGGACTGACGTACGTGGTCGAGAAGTTCAAGACGGCGAAAGTCGCGGCCCACGTGACGCTCGTGAAGGGTGAGCGATCCGAGCTGGCCGAGCTGGCTGCAAACCTGCTGTAAGAACGCGTCGAGATCGGCTCTGTGCGGCGCTGCGCGGCGATCGTTAGGATCCTTACAAGAACCGTTCGACGCCTGTGACCTCGGTCTTGGCGCCTTCGACGGGCAGGTGTGCCGGGTCGAGCAGTTCAGCGATCTTGGCCATCACCGCGTCTGTAAACGCCTGGTAGGTGTCGGCGTGATTCGCGCTCGCATCCCGCGTGAAAGGAAGCACCGCGGGATCGACGGCGTGCGGCGCCAGGTCGGGGCCGTCGATCGGCAGCGGCGCGCCGATTCGGTAGACGATCGAGCCGCCCTTGCTGAACGGCGAATCGCCCGGATAACACACGTTTGAGCCGTTGCAGCCGACGGGCACGATCGGCACGCCGAGATGACAAGCGACCTGGGCCAATCCTGTGCGTCCCTTGCCCAGGCGCACGCTGCGGGTGCCTTCGGGGAAGATGAGCAGGTGGTTGCCGATCTCGATCGCTCGCCGAGACAGCCGCACGACTTCGCGGATCATCGCGGCGAACTCGGCCTCGAACGGCGGCAAGAAGTCGGCTGCGGTCGGGCCGCCGATGAACGCGCGAATGTCGGCGGTCGCGGTCGCGGGCAGGGGCTCATGCGCTGGGATCTTGCCGTCGACGATGTCGCGCAGCATTCGGTATTCGTCGCCCGTGGGTGGCCGCCGAGTTTGCTGCTTGAAGCGCGACGAAATGACGTACCCGCGCGAGGGCAGCGGGATGTTGTTCATCACGTCCATGAACCGCGCGATCCACTCGTTTTCGTAGTATTTGCCCTTGACCCACGTCGCCGTGAAGCCCCGTCCTTCGCGATACAGCTGCCACTGAAACGGCCAGTAGTTGAAGCGGTCGGTATGGTTCATCGCGAAGATGTACCGAGCGTTGGGATCGAGGCGCTCGATGCCCTCGAGCTTGATGCGTGTGCGGCGCGGGATGCGGTAGTCGGCGGCCAGGAAGGTATTGGCCATCACGAGCTGCCCCGGCGGTGTGCGGAACAGGTGGATGCGGCGGAGCCGGTCGAGATCGAGCATGCGCGATTGCCCCTGCCCATCGGGTTGATCGCGCGGACAGTAGCGCTGTGCGTGCAGGGGCTCAACCCTTCAGAATCGGCGGCCAAAAACGGGCCGGACCCTGAGACGTCGCGAGACACACAGCCACGACCCGCAGATTCAGCGTAGGAGCTGCGCGGTCTGGCGGCCGCCGTCGACCACCAACCAGTTCGTTGCCGTGTTTGTGTCGCGGAACAGGTGCAGCGTCACATTGATCGGGGCCAGCCGGTAGGTGAACGTGTAGAAATAGCGCACGTCCAGGTCGCCGGTGCGCACGCCCTCGACGAACCGGCCGTAGACCAACGAGTTGTTCGTGCACGGGGCGACTTCGCCAAAGAAGTGCCGGCCGACCGCGTCCTTGGGCGACAGGCCCGAGAAGTGCGCCTCGGTCGCGTTGTACAGCAGCACCTTGCCGGTGTCGTGGAGCTGCACGACGCCCACGTCCAGTTCATCGATGGCGTCGGGACCGAGCGTCGGGAGCAGTTGTTGCAGGGTCGGCTGCCCGTCGAGGAGCATCGTCGCCACGTCTTCTTCGCGGTACCGGCGGTGTCCGCCTGCGGTGCGCACACAGGCGAGCACGCCTTCATCGGACCAGCGCTTGATCGTGGTTGTGCCGACGCCGAGTCGTGCGGCGGCCTCGCGGGTGGTGATCAACTTCATGGGTCTCCCCATAGGTGCTTGCCACGACTTGGCGCGGCTTGTCGAGCGGCCCCGCAAAGGCCGACGGAACGGCGGCGGTTGACATTGCGGCGGGCCCACCGTGCACTCCGTCACATGGACAAGCCGCCTGCCGCTTCGAAAGACACCGCGCCGCCGAAGGGCAACGTCGACGAACCGTCCGACGGCGGATTGCTGACTCAGCTCGAGGCCCTCTACGCCGAGCGAGAGCGGCTGCACTCCGCGCTCGGCACAGCGGACAGCGGGGCGATCCTGGCGATGGTGCAGAGCCTGCGGTCCCAGCTGGAGTCCGTGTACGAAGATCGATTCAATCGCTTCTGCGCCGGCCAGGACAACGAATCCGAATCCGCCTGAGCGCGATGTGGCGCGGTCGAGGCTCACTGGAACTCACCGCGGTTGCCGAAGTTCGGGATGATGGGG
>CAZLMW010000242.1:0-3581 GCA_964560875.1 uncultured Enterobacteriaceae bacterium | reverse complement strand
GCCTTCCCCTGTTGGGTCCTTTCCCCTTGATCGAGGCGCCGTCTGCCAAGACAAATCCCCGGGATTCCCGGCCCCCCCTGGCAATCACGCGGTCGCAGGGCTCGGCACGCGATGGGCCGGGCTGGTATTGTCTGGCGATGCGCAATAAGCGTCTTGCGAGCTTGGCTGCGGTGCTGGTTGTCGGTTGTATGTCGTCGGGCTGTTCGCTCGCCTTCGCGACGGCGCCGCCGAACAAGGACCTGTGGCGCGCCGATGACGTCCGCAAATGCACGCGTTCCAAGGCGCTGCCGACCGTCGACATGATCGTCGCAGGCATCGCGGGGGTGGTGACCTTGGCGACGCTGCCGTTTGAATCCCTCGAAGTGACCTCGGCCGCAGCGGTGACGGCGGGACTGTGGGTTGTTTCTTCCCAGGACGGGTTCGCCACCGTGCGCGACTGCCGCCGCTACTACAGCGCGCTGACCAAGATGCGTCTCAAGCGCCCCAAGCACCGGCCGATCCCAGCCCCGATCCGCCCCCTTACGCCGCCTATCGCGACCTCGCCGCCGCCTATCGCGACAACGCCATCACCCGTCGTGTTGTATCCGCGCTCATCCACGCCACCGCCCAAGCCGGCCCCCAGTGCCGTCAAACTTCCCGCGACAACAACCGGTTGCCGGGCGCTCGACGCCTGCATCATCCAGGGGCAGTGCACGTTCGACGGCAAACGCTGCGTGGCTGCCTCGCGCCGCGACTGTGCGGCGTCGACATGGTGTCGCGATCGAGGGCGCTGTTCGTTGTCGCCCGACGGTGTCTGCGCGGCCCACACCGACGCCGATTGCGCCCAGTCCAAGGTCTGCCAGGACGCCGGCCGCTGCCGCGCCAAAGCCGGAAGCTGCCAGTAGAACCGGGCTGCGAGTAGAACCGTGCTGCGAGTAGAACCGGGCTGCGAGTAGAACCGGGCTGCTTGCGCTCTGAACGCCGTGCCTTCCCCGCGTGATGAAAAAGCGACGCTTTATTTGGCGGGACTGGGCTTCAACGCGGCCCGGAACAGGTGCTTTTTACCCTTGGGGAGCAGCTCAAACACCGCGCGTCGACCCTCGACCCGAATCTTGCCGCACGTCGTGCACTGGATCCCGGCAATCACGTCACCGAATTCCAGCGAGAAGTTGGACGCGTCGCGAGTCGTCGTCTCGAGCGTTCCCTTGTAGCCGTCTTTCGGATCGTACGTGAGGCCGCTGAGGCGCACGGACTGCCGGTCCGCCCAAAAATCGCCGAGCGTGTTGATATCCGCGATATGCAGGCCCCATCCCTGGGCGAAACGAATGCCGAAGTCCGTGGCGTCGATCTTCATCTGCACGTTCGCCGGGACGACGCCTTTGCCCACGCCGTAGGACGGGTGAACCAGAATGACGGTCCACGCGCCGTTGCGCATGTTGCCGACCAGCGCATCGACCCACAGCGACCGGAACTTGTGCCAGCGAGCCCGGGTCAGCTCTTCGCGCATCTCCGTGCCGTCCGGTTCGTACCAGCCGATGCCGTCCTCGAGCACGACGGGAAACACCCACATAGGCCGCGATCGGGGCACGCGTTCCTTGTTGTAGTACTGGAAGGTCGGCAGATCGATCGGGAAGTTGGTGCGCACGTCGCCGGCCGCGAGGCTGCTGTCATACTTGATGCCGGCGTCCGACAGGATGCGGTACTGGTAGTGGTTGGTCTCGAGGTAGGGCGTGCGCCACGCGTCCAGCCGTCGGTCGAGGCCGACGAGCCCGCGCAAAATCTGCAGGTTCACGCGCACCTCGGCGCAGACGCTGGGCTGCTTGGGGGCGTATGTCTTGCGATCCACGTCGCACAGGCCATGGGGGAATTCCGTCCAGTCAAAGTGCTGGATCGAATGGCCGCCAGCGGGGTTTTGGCCGATGTCCATGAACTTCTCGAACGTGGACGGCAGGAAGTAATCGGTCACGTAGTCCGTGGTGATGAAGTAGGTGCCGGCGATGCCGTGCTTCTTCTCCATCTCCGCCATACGCAGCAACCCGGGCTGTCCCCATGGACCCGAGAGGAAGGCGTCGGGCGCGTCGACGTCGTGGCTGGAGATCAGCACCCCGTCCTCGGTTCCGGGAACGGTGTGGCGCACGACATAGTGGCCACCTGTCGCCTCGGCATAGATCCCCTTGAGCAGCATCGCGCCGACATCGGTGCCCGGGTCAAAACAGTTCACATAGCAGCGCGGCATCGTGTAATCGAGGACGTTCCAACCAAACGTATACACCGCGCCCTTGCCGAGCTTTCGATAGATCCACGTCGCGCCCTGTGACTTGCCCGACTCGGTATGGGCGGTCGCGATCGGAACGGCGCCCTTGCCGGGCAACAACGGGTACGTGAACACCTCGTGCCGCCAGCTCGCCGTGTTGTCCATCAGCTTGATATTTCGCTCCTGCGGGCTGTCGAGCCAGCGCGTCGCCGGCGTGTCGTTTTGAATCCGGACCGAGAAGATGTTGGGCCGCGAAACCGGCGCACCGACCCCGGCGAGGGCCAGCACGTCCATCGCGTTTTTGGTGCTCTCTTCGTCGTCGGTCGGCCCCGGCCCGATGACCTTGGTCCACACCAGCACTCCACCGTTGCTCACCCACTTGCGGAGCCGATCGAGATGGCCGAACTGCGGGTTGAGCCAGCCCGGTGAGAGAAAGCCCGGCACGATCACCATCCGGTACTTGTCGAGCGTCTTCAGGACGTTGATCCAGTCCGCTTCGAGCTCCTCCTGCGGCGATTCGGCCGACGGCACCCACATCTCGTAGGGCACGCCGACCTGGTCGAGCGCGTGGGCGAATACGAGCCGGTTTTCGGGCACGTGGAGCTTTTCGAGCTTGCCCTTGTCCTTGGGGTCTTTCGGATCGGCCTTGCGCCACAGCTCGGTCATCTTGATCTCGATGGCCTTGTGCACGGCCGGATCGTTGCTGGCGACGAGCTTGTCGACGAGCTGTTCGTACTGCGCCTGCCACAACAAGCCGCGGATCCGCGTGTCCATCCAGTCGATCTTGCGCTGCAGCTCTTTTTTCAGGTTGTAGTTCGTCGCGGCCTTGAGCTTCTGTTCGAGCTCCGCCTTGCGACTCTGAAGCGAGCCCATATGCGGTCGGTCGTCGCCCTGAACGTCGGGGGGAACCGCGATCCGCACCCGCATGGTCTTGACCGACACGTCCGCGACGTTATCGACCTTGCCATCGCAGTCGTTGTCGAGGCCGTCGTGCGTCTCGATGTGCTTGCTGCCGGTCTTGCAGACGCGCTTTTCACCTTCGCAGACCGCCCAGCCCACGCCGCAGACGCCCTTGCCGTCGCTCGTGCAGCGGTTGACCGCCCACGGATACAGGACGTCGGTGAAGCCGTCGCAGTCGTTGTCGAGGCCGTCGCAGAGCGTCTCGTTGGCTTGCCAGGCCGCGTCGTCGGTGGCGACGGTGCACTTGGCTTTGGGCTCAGCAGGCTCGTGCTGGCACGCATAGCAAGTCGCCGCCATCAACCCAACAACAAGCAACGGCA
Source organism: uncultured Enterobacteriaceae bacterium (assembly GCA_964560875.1). Taxonomy (GTDB): domain Bacteria; phylum Myxococcota_A; class UBA9042; order UBA9042; family UBA9042; genus CAZLMW01. The sequence goes on along the minus strand of CAZLMW010000242.1, from coordinate 68 downwards.
AGGAGCGTGACACCGAGGCAGTGTTGCATCGCCGCACCGCCGGGGCAAAACCTCACGCGTTTTCAATT
>CAZLMW010000241.1:2088-3673 GCA_964560875.1 uncultured Enterobacteriaceae bacterium | reverse complement strand
AGCGCACCCGAAAACGCAAAGCTCAGTCGGCGTCCGGCGGGACATCCGGGCTGGCCGACCCGTTGTCCGCCGCCGAGGTCAAGCAGCTCGTCCAGCGCATCCGGACGGCGATCGGTCCGCGACCCGAGTTGGTGTTCGTCAACCTCTGCCGCCCCGAGTTGCCCGAGCACGCCCAGGCCCTTGCCGCGGCGGTGAGCCAAACCAATGCCTCTGTCGTGGACGTAACCGACGCTTTTACCGAGCTGTCCTTCGCGCTGGGCAAGACCGCCATCCCCTACGACGGCCACCTCAACGCTGCCGGCAACGAGGCCTTCGCCAAACTGCTCGCCACGCCCTTGCGCAAGGCCCTCACCACAGGTTTGCATCCGCGCGCCGCTCCGCCCGACACTTGCATGCCCCGCCCGCGCGACTCGTCCGCAAACTGACCGCTTCCAGCGACAACGCCCCAACGCCCGGCCCTCGCCGGCCCCATCGAGGCATCCATGACCGACGCAACCGCCCCCGCCGCCACCACGATCCCCAAGAGCGGTGTCTCGCATGACGAGCTGCTGCAGCGCCTCGCCGCGTTCAAGGAGCAGGACGCGGACTACAAGTCGGGCCGGACCTGGAGCCTCGTCTACCACGTGTCCGATGAGCACACGGCCTTTCTCAAGCAGGCTTACACCGCGTTTATGAGCGAAAACGGCCTCAACCCCATCGCGTTTTCTTCGCTCAAGAACATGGAAGCCGACGTCGTGCGGATGACCCTCGACATGCTGCACGGGCCGGAAGACTCGGTCGGCACCCTCACCAGCGGCGGCACCGAGTCGATCCTGCTCGCCGTCAAGGCCGCCCGCGAGCGCGCCAAGAAGACCCGGCCGTGGATCATCGGCCCCGAGATCGTGGTCCCCAAGACGATTCACGTCGCGTTCGACAAGGCCTGCCACTACTTCGGCGTCAAGATCCGTCACGCCCCGGTCGGGCCGGATATGCGCGTCGACGTCAGCGCGATGAAAAAGCTCATCGGTCGCAACACCATCCTCATCGCAGCGTCCGCGCCTCAATACCCGCACGGCGTCATCGACCCGATCGAGGAGATCGCGGCCATCGCCGACGCCAAGGGAATCCCGATGCACGTCGACGCATGCGTGGGCGGGTTCATGCTGCCTTGGGTCGAAAAACTCGGCCATCCCGTGCGCGGTTGGGATTTTCGCGTGCCCGGCGTCACGTCCATCAGCGCCGATGTGCACAAATATGGCTATGCCGCCAAGGGCGCTTCGACCATCAGCTACCGGTCGATGGACTACATGAAGCACCAGTTCTTCGTGCAGACCGACTGGCCCGGTGGCATCTACGCGTCGCCCTCGATTCCAGGAACGCGACCCGGTGGCGGCATCGCTGCGGCGTGGGCGGCGATGATGGCGATGGGCGAAGACGGCTACATGTCGTTGGCCGAAAAGGCGCTGCAGACCACCGAAAGGCTGCGCGCAGGCCTCGACGCGATCGACGGCATCCGGGTCGTCGCCCCGCCCGACATGACCATCGTCAGCTACGTCAGCGACGACGAAAACGTCGACATCTACGCGGTGGCCGACCTCCTCGAAGC
>CAZLMW010000241.1:0-1988 GCA_964560875.1 uncultured Enterobacteriaceae bacterium | reverse complement strand
AAAAAAGCGATCGGCAAAATCAGCGGCGAATAGCGGTCTGTTTCGGCGGTCGTGATGAGCGCCGGTCTTGATGAGCGCCGGTCAGCGTGACCGCTTGTACAAGAACGCGAGCTTGTTGGACGCCGTGAGCAGCTCGCCGGGGCCGGGGTCTTTGCGATAGCGGGAGATCACCCACGGCGTTGCCTTGGCGTCGTCGGCCACCGGGTGGTCGGGCAAGTAGAAGCCGATCTTGTAGGGCGCTTCCCCGGACAGGCCGCGATAACCCTCCTTGTAGAAGACGGCCACTTCGGGCGGCAGCTTGGCGGCGATGCGCTCGAAATCGGCGGTCATCGGGTTGTGGCGCGTGGCCCAGCGAGACTTCTCGGCGTTGTAGTCGAGGTTCGCTGACACGAAGAGCGACGCTGCAAGCACCAGGCCGATCCAGGAAAAAGCCGTCGGCAGCATGTCGAACACGACCGCGAACGCGCACAGGTAGAGCCCGAACAGCACCATCGTCGTGTAGTCGTGAAAGAGCGCGAGGTTGCGCATCAAGATCAGCCACGCCGGGCCGCTCAGGACCAACAACAGGGCGGGTCCCTTGAGGTCTTTGCGCCGGGTCAACGCGAAGATCAGCGCCATCGCAGACAGGATCAGCAACACCAGCCAGCCGGCTTTCTTGTCGATGTTGCCCAGCGCGTCCCACGCTGATCGAGGCAGCGCACCGCGGGCGGAACGACGCGATTGAGTCTTGGCGTACTCCTTCCAGGTCGCGTTGTTGGTCTTGTTGTAGCCGCTGTCGCCCCCAAGGCGCCGGATGGCGGAGTCGACCACGCCCGTCTCCGTGATGGAGACGTCGCGGATGACCGATTCGGCGATGACGTTGTGACCGAGATACGCCACGGACATGGCGGCAGCGAGCGCGAAGGCGACGATTGCAGGCTGGTTCTTCAGCTCGGCCGCGGGCGCTTTTTCGCGCAGCAACTTCACGGCGGCGGTGGTCGCGGCCCACAACGCCAGGACAGGCAGGTTTGCATAGCCCCAGCCGACCGACGTTGCGGCGGCGACCCGACGGTAGATATCGACACTTTTTCCGCCGTGTACGTGAAGCTGTGCACCCCGCGCGATGAGCAAGAAGCCGAGCATGGTCCACGCGTCGACACACACCATGTCGCGGTAACGCATGATCCAATGGCCGCTGAGCGCGAGCAGCACCGCGGCAAACGCGCCGGGCACAGACAGCCCGAAGTCCAGCAGGATGAGCACACCGAGCAGCGCCGCGAACACGATGACGAGGTTGGAGAGGCCCCGGCTCACCAAGACCTGGCCTGCGAGATCGCCACCAAACCGCATCACCACACCCATAATCAACGTGCCGACGAAGGGCGAGCGGTTGAAGTAGACGGGCGCCTCGGGCGTGGAGTCGGTCGCGGCGTGGCGGAGCGTGTAGCCGGTGAGCAGGTTGCCGGGCGTGGTGTGCGCGGCGTTGGCGAGCGTATGGGACGTGATCCAGCCGTGGTGGCCGGTTGGAAATCCGCTCAGATCGGCCTGCGTAAAGAACAGCACGGCGGCGATCGCGGCGACGCCCACGAGGACTTCACGGTCGGGTAGGTGGCGGGACATGCCGGCCCAGTGTGTCCCAACGAGGCGTCACCTGAGAAGATGCCCGCCGCGAGGTTTGCCATGTCGACGTTTGCCACGGGCCTGTTTGCGATCGCGGGGCTCATCAATTTCCTGCCGCTGATGGGACTGCTCGGCGCCAAGCGGCTCGAAGCGATGTACGGCGTGCCGATGGAGCGACCGGACCTGCAGGTCTTGATGCAGCATCGCGCCGTGCTCTTTGGCGTTGTCGGAGGCGCGCAACTGTGGGCTCTACGCGCTGTCGAATTACGGCCGTTCACCGCGATCATCGGCGGTATTTCGATGCTCGCCTACCTCGTGCTCGCCGTCGCCAAAGGCCAGACCGAGCCGCCGCTGCGCAAGATCCTCATCGCCGACATCATCGGCATCGC
>CAZLMW010000240.1:0-3743 GCA_964560875.1 uncultured Enterobacteriaceae bacterium | reverse complement strand
ACAACCGCAGTGTTGGGCTTCACAGCGCAGACCCACGCGTCTTTGTCTTTGCGACAGTAGCCCTCGCCAAGGCACGGGTTGCCGAGCGTGCACTGGGCGTTGCTGGTGCAAAGCTTGGGCGGACCGGCGGCCGGGACGTCGACCGTCGCGACATCGGCTGGAACGACATCGTTTGTAGCGACATCAACAGCCGCAGAGCCCGTATCCTTGGGCGTTTTCGCGACGTCGGTGGCGATCGACGCCGTATCTTCGGGCTTATTTCCGGTATCCGTCGCTATGTCCGCGGAATCATCGGTGTTTTCGGCTGGCTCTGCCGCGCAGGACACGAGCGCGAAACACAATGCGACGAGCGCCCAAGCGGGCACACGCGGGGGACGCGACAGGAACATGGTGGCCTCTTGCAGACTCTGGTCTCTTCTACTGGCAGAACCCAGTCTTGCATTTCTTGCCGTTCATACAAGCGGTGCCGTCTTTCATCGGGCTATGAATGCATCCCTTGGCGGGTGAACAGGAGTCGAACGTGCACGGGTTGCTGTCGATGCACTTGGCCAGCGGCGTGTCCGCGCACTCCCCCGCGGTGACGCACTGCGTATGCCCCCATGGCGTCACGGTCGCGTAGTAGCCGTTGGAGTCCTTGCCACCGCCAGTGACACCGACGACAGCGATCCGTCCATCGGCAAGCACCGCGACGTCGCGCACCAGCTCGCGGCCGTTCGTACCCAGCGTCGCCTCGGACAGCTCCGTGCCAAGCGCGTCGATGAAAGTGACGCGGGCGTCCATGTTCTTGCCGGGCACCGAGACGACGCCACCGAGGACGAATCGGCCGTCGGCGAGCGGTTCAATGGCCGAGAAATAGTCTGCGCCGTCGCCATCGATGCTCTTTTCCCACAGCCGTTTGCGGTTCTTGTCGTAGTACGCGAGATAGCCGGCCAGCTTGGACGAATACACCGCTTCGCTGCGACGGCCGACCGCCAAGACGCCGTCTCCAATCGTCGCGATATCGTGCAACGACCGGTTGGCGGTGCTGTTGACGCTCGCCCACGCGATCAGTTTGCCGGTCGCAGCGTTGAAGTATCCGACGGATCCGGTACTGCCGCTGACGGCCGCCTCACCCGCTGCGGTCACGGCCACTCCAGTCGCCACGCCGCCACCGAAAATGGGCATCTCCGAGAAGATGACCTTGGCCGACGTGTCCCCAGCGTCGATGCCGTAAATCCACATCCCGTGGTTGCCCTTGGTGTGTTCGTTGGAGCCCACCACCACAAACCGGTCCTTGCTCACTTCGACAACGGCCTGGAACTCGCGGTGAACGTGGGACGGCTTGTTCTTGGACGCCAACGTGTCGAAAACCGCGAACGTCTCGTTGCCCGCCAGGTCGTAGTTGACGATGTAGCCCGCGCGCTTGTCACATTTGGGTAAGGAGCACTCGACGTCGCGGATATACCCGACAGCGAGGATGCCGCCTCTCTTGCGGAAGACGCCATCACGCAGCCATGCGCGCCGCTTGGCCTGAGGACGCCGATACCAATGTCTCGCGCCGCCAGGCCCGTAGCGGGCGATCAGCGGCTGACCTACATCGGCGCCATGGTTGACGGTGATACGTCCGAACGCCGCAAAGCCGCCGTCCGGTAGCGCGACAACGCCATAGCGGTCCTCATCGCGTGCCGCTGCGGTTTCAAAGCTCTCGATCCTCGTGAAGAGGCGTTTTGTCGTCAGCTTGCAGCTGCCACTGGCGTCGCACGCGCTGGTCGCAGCGCAGAACTGTTTGCCATCGCAAAGTCGACCGCTCGCGGCCACGTGGACGCACTTTCCGGCCGTGCACCCGTCCGATGTGCAGGGTTTGCCGTCCTCGCAACCGCCCTGCACCTTGTCGCTGCACGCGCCGGACTTGCCGCAGTCGATCGCGCCAAAGCCGTCGATGCGCGCGATGAACCCGGTCTGGTCTTTGACGTGATAGCCAACACGGACGACGCCATCGGGCAGCGCCAGCCCGCCCAGCGGGGCAAACACCGCGTCCTTGTGCGGCGGCGAGGTATGAGCGGCATGGACTACGACGCCGTCGCTGGCTCGCATCGTGGTCTGCCGCAATGTGCGACTGAACGCCCCGCCACCGGCGCCATAGGCAGCGACACCGTCGACTCCGTGCGGCGCGATGGTGTCAACGATATGCATGTCCTTGCGCCAGCCGAGGAAACGACGCCAGCGCTCGACGCCAGCAGCGCTCAATACGACCGCGAAGCCGCCATACGTGGACTTGGTGGTCTTTACCTCACCGGCCATGGCCAGGGCGCCGTCGGGCAACACGGTGAGACTGGATGCGTACCCCGGGTAGCTCGCGGACAGACGAAGCGTGCGCTCCCACTTGACCTTGAGCTTGTCGTCGAGGCGCACGACCCACCAATCGTCGCCGTTGGAGCCGGCTGCAGCGAACCCGTCGGGCAACCGGACGATGCTGTGTAGCGACTGCTGGCCGGCCATCGCGATCTTGGTGGACTCGACCTGGAAGCCTTTGCCTGACAGCCGCAGCAACCAGCCGTCATAGCTCTTGTTCACGGGGTTGTAGCCGTTGCCCGCCGCGACGTAGGTGGAGCCAGCTCGGGCCACCGCGCGCAAGTATTCGGGATCGCTGCTGCCGTAGCGGAAGTACCACTGGCGCGAGCCGTCGCGACTGACGCCGACGCCGTAACCGTCGTAGCTGCCCTTGGTCTTGTAGTTGGTGTGGCCGACCAGGATGGCGCCGTCGGCGCTCGTCACGATGCCGCCGATGCGCTCGATCGACGTCTTCGAACTCGAGTTCACCTCGCCAACCGCCTTGGTCCATGCCCGTTTGCCGGTGGCGTCGTAGCGGTGCACATCGATGCTGTAGTGCCATTGGGTCTGCCAGTTGTAGCGGCGGCTCGCGACAAAGAAACCGCCCGTGCCGTCGTGCGTGACGGCTTGTGCGACTTCGCCGCTGGGCTGGTTGGGCAGCGGCTTGAACCAGAGCTTGCTGTCCTTGACCCCCGGGACGCATGTACCCGCTTTGCAATACGACGGCGTCGAACAGACAAGCCCATCGTCACACGGCGCGCGGTTGAACGGGTAAACGCAGCCCTTCTTGGCGTCGCATCGGTTGTCGGTGCACACCTTGTTGTCATCGCAGAGTTTGTCGTTGGGCGCGTGCGTGCAGCCAGCTTTCTCGTCGCAGGCGTCGATCGTGCAAGGGAAGCCGTCGAGGCACGGATCCTTGTTGCCCGCGCAGCCGCCATCGGGCAGGCACACGTCCGACTTGGTGCACGTCTTGCCGTCATCGCAAGCGGTGCCCACCTTGTTCTTCGTCACCTTGCAGCCGACCGTCGGATCGCACGCGACGACCTCGCACGGACCCGCTTTTTTGCAGACGACCGGCTTGCCGGGGCTGCATTTCTTCGCCTTGCAAAAGTCGTTGTGGGTGCACGCATTGCCGTCGTTGCACAGCGCCACGTTGGTCGTGAACGTGCATCCAGCCGTCTTTTCGCAGGCGTCGTCGGTGCAGAGGTTGCCGTCGTCGCAGCCGCCGTCCTTCTTGAACGCGCAAGCGCCCGCGGCCCCGCAGCTGGCATGCCCCCAGGCCGAAACACGCAGGACGCGACCGACCGTGACGTCGTTGCCGCCGACCTTAAGTTGCGAACTACCGACCAGGACCACGTTGCCCGTCGACGTGAACACACCGCCGCCGACAGTGGCGGGACCGGCGTGTTGGTAGCGCTCGTCCCAGCGGATCG
>CAZLMW010000239.1:0-3752 GCA_964560875.1 uncultured Enterobacteriaceae bacterium | reverse complement strand
AGTATTGGCTCTTGTGCGGGCGGAGATCCCCCCTTTTAGGATGCGGTCGACGTGCGGCCGGGAGATGGACTCGACCACGCCCCTGCCCATCACCTCGTCAGCGAGCTCTTTGCGCTGCGCACATCCAGGTCGGCGTCCATCACACCCTCCCGGCTATGGCTTGGCGCCGCCGAGGATCCACGCTTTGACGATGGCCGCTTGCTCGGCAGTGACGCCGTCCGCGCCGCTTGGCGGCATCTTCTTGCCGCAGCCATTCGTGGAAACACCGGGCGCGATCTTGCGGTACAGCAGGCTGTCCATCGGCTGGCCCGCGACAACCCACTTTTTCGTGCCGCACGTGGCTTCCTTCGAGTTGCCGGCAAGCAGCGCGGTGTGGAGCTTCTTCATCAGCTCGGGTGTCGACTGACTCTTGGATGGACCCATCACAGGACCGTGGCAGTAGCCCGATGAGCAGCTGTATTGCGAGATGACCTTGGCGTGCACCTCGGCCATGGTCGGTGCCGCGGTGGTGGCGGTGTCGCCTGCCGTGGCATCGACGGCTGCGGCGTCGTTGGCCGACGTTGCCGAATCGTTCGCCGCTGTGTCCGTCGCCGCGCTTGCGCCGGTGTCTGCAGCGGTCGTTGTCGTGTCAGCGGCCGTTGTCGTGTCGGGCGCTGTGGTCGTATCGACGGCGCCGCCAGCGTCCGTGCTCGCTGTGTCGCCGGTCGTTGTGTTCGAATCCGCGGCGCCGCCACCGTCGGTCCCCGCGCCGCCCGGACCGGGTGACGACGTCGTCTCGCCGGAGCAAGCCGCCGCGAGCAGCACCGCTGCGATCAACAAAATGTGGGTTTTTGGCGCCTTCATGTTCACTCCGTAGACCGACGCTGCATCGCCGGCAGCAGCTCACCGTAGTTGTCAAAGCCGTTGTACGCGACCCAATCGCCCGCGGCCGGGGCATGGCGCATGTGCTCGGGGATGTTGAACGCGTCGACCAGGCTGATGGCATACGGGGCGACATCGCGGCACAGCCTGCGCGCCAACTCCGGCACTTCGCGCCCGCTTGCTGGGGTGAGCACGCCCTCGGACACAAACCAGCCCAGGTCGCGCTCCAACCAGTCGATGGCGGCGAGCTTGAACAGCACGGTCAGCATCGGCGCGAGGCCCTGGTCGCACGTCCTGAGCGCGTTGATGCAGCACTGCAGGGTCAGGCGCTCGGCGTACGCCTGGGCGAGCCCCTGGACGAGGTCGGACTCTTCGAGCATCCACACGTTGAAGATCGATTTGCCCTGCTTCTTGCCGTTGTTGAGCTTCGTCGCGAGCTCGGACAGGCGCCGCGACTCGCGGGTTTGCAGGATCTTGAGCAGCAACTGCAGGTCGTCGAGGTCTCCGCTCAAGGTTCCATCGACCGCCCGGCGCATCGCAGATGGCAGAAATCCCGCGACCATCTCTTTGGCGATCTGCGCCTTGCTCGCCCCGCTCAGCAGCTCCTTGGCGATCTTCTGCATCAGCACGCGATTGTCGCCCTCGGCTGTGATGCCCGCATGCCCGCCGATGATGCCCTCGCCCAGCCGGTTCGCCGCCAAGAAGCCCTGGCCCCCGCATCGTTCGCGCGCGGTCGTCGCCGTGTCTTCGGAGTGCCAGGAGATCAGCGTCTTCATCGCGCAACAAAGCAGCAGGACGTCGGTGTGGTTGGACGCGTCGAGCTCGGTGTACCGGTCTTTGGCATGGTTGAACGCGATGTTGAGCGCGTAGGTCTTGGCGAGCAGGGGCAGGATGGCGCGCTGCTGCAGCTGGTAATCCATAATCGGCGTGTCGCTCTTGCCCTTGGGCCCCACGGCGAGGCGCGAACTGGCGTATCGAATCGCGGTGTCCAGGCACACCTTGGCGCTACCGAGCGTCATCGCGGCGATGCACAAGCGGCCGCTCAGGAGCTGGTCGGCGAGCTTGAGGAAGCGACCGCGCTTGCTCTTCACGTCGCACGAAAACGCGCCTTGTGCGGTCATCGTCGAGGTCGAGTCGAGCATGTAGTCGCGCGGAATGCGCACGCTTTCAAAGCCGATGCTGGCGTTGTCGACGCCGTTGACGCCGATCTTGTAGCCCATATCCCAGACGGTGACGCCGGGCAGCACGTTGCGATCCTTGTCGCGAATCGGCACGACAAACCCGTGGATCCCCTCGTCGACGCCCGCGTTGAGCAGTCGCGCGAAGACCACCACGTAATGCGCGTGCACGGCGCCGTTGGTGATCCAGTACTTGCGCGCCTTGGTCTCGGGCGTATTGACGATGAACTCGTCGGTGTCCTTGTCGTACGTCGCGGTGGTGAGCATCTCGACCGCGTTGTTGCCGTAGCCGAGCTCGGTCAGCCCGAAGCAGCCGATGGACGCCAGCGTGTCGATGTCGGCGAGCAGGAGCTCGTGGTGCTTTTTCGTGCCCAGCTTGAGGATCGTGCCGCCAAACAGGTTGAACTGGACGGTCATCTTCGTCGCGGTCGAGCCGTCCATCATCCCGACGGTCTCGTGCGCCGAGAAGATGCGGCGCGGGTTGTCCTTGAAGTCGAGCACCGAGATCAGGCGCTTGTCGCAGATGGCCTGCAGCCGCTGCAGTGCAAGCTCCCGTTCCTCGGCCAGCGTGACGTTGTAGCGCGGGGTGTACAGCTCGCCGTTGAAGAGCTCCTTGAGCCCGTCGCGGGTGTCGATGTTGTCGTGGTCGAGCAGGCGGCTCATGGCGGATGCGTCAAACGAGGTCGAGCTGGCGGCGGTCATGGCGGTTTCCTTGCGTGTGAAGCGGGATGACATGGCGTGGGTTCGAGCGGCGCGCATCGTGGCATAACCCGTTGACTGGCGAATAGTCATGGCGCGCGCATGTCGGCGTGCGCTGACTGAGCGATAGCCAGGCTCCGGGCCACCCGAACCCGAACTCCGACCCTCACGGGGGGCGCTGTGCTTGCGAATCAGGCCGTTAGCATGGCGCGGTCGTCACGACGGCAACGTGCGCGTACGCCGCGGTGTCCGGATCCGGCGGACGACTTCGGGCCGCCGCAGCGCGACTGCGGCTGCAGCGCAGAGACTATGGCAGCAGCGCCTCCGCCTGCGCGAGCGTCACCGCGATCGACACCGTCTTGTCACGGCTGGACTGACCGGCCGTGACGACGACGGCGTCGCGGTGGATTCCCAGCTGTTTCGCCAGCAAGCGGACGATCGCTTTGTTCGCCTTACCATCGACCGGGGGCGCCGTGATGTCCACGCGCAGTCTGTCGCCCCTCACGCCGAGGATGGCGTCCTTGCGGGCGCTCGGGCGCACACGCAGGCGGACCCGCACATCGCCGTCTTTGCCGCCGATTGTCGCGCTCATTGCGCACCTCGCTCTTGTTCGGCCACCGTGGCAGCGGCAGTCAAGGCCGATTCCGCTTCCGACAGCGACACTCAATCAGACCCGCAACCGACGGCAGCAAGAGGCCGCCCCTCGCCGTCCCGGAGGTCTGACACACACTTGTACGATTGTCCCTGTTTGCCAAGCGGTCACAGTGCTTGCGCCGCGCAGCAAACCAACCACGCATTGGGTGCGGATCGACTCGGGAGGGCTGCGCGGCGGCGCCCGACCGCGGCGAGTCGCACCCCGGCTCACGCAGGCCCGATTGGAAGTCGCTGATTGAGCGATAGGGCTGGTCCGGGCCACCCGAACCCGAACCCGAACCCGAACTCACACCCTCCCGGGGTGCCGCTGTGCTTGCGAATCAGGCCGGTGAGCATGGCCGCGACCTTGTCGGCCGCCGC
>CAZLMW010000238.1:0-4006 GCA_964560875.1 uncultured Enterobacteriaceae bacterium | reverse complement strand
TGTTCGGATCAACCCCCTCTGAGCCTTCGGCCCATCTCCCCCTGCGTTGGCAGGTGGAGAGTGTGGTGCTGCACCATTCCATCGTATTTTCATTGTGTTATGGCCTAAACGATCGGCATTGCGGCTAGCCGCGGTTCGTGGCCCTCAAGCTGTGGCGTCAGCCGTTCGCGCGTGTTTTGAGCGACTCCAACCCTGCGCGCAGGGTGTCGTCGACGGGCACGGCCCGGTCATTGGCGTAGTCGAACATGACGATGACGCCGTCACCCTCTGCGGCGACCTTGCCAAGCGCCTCGCTGCGCACCCGGTACGCCATCGTGAAGCTCTTGCCGCCGACCGCGGTGCAGCTGGCCTCGGCGATGACCGTGTCGGGGTATGCAACCGGGCGAACAAATGTGCACGAGGTCTTCGCGAGGATGGGGCCGATGCGGTCCGATTCCATGCGGTCCATCATCCGCAGCCGCTCGAAGAACGCGATTCGCGCCGTCTCGAACCAGCGCAGGTAGACGACATTGTTGACGTGCTGAAAGGAGTCCATGTCGCCCCAGGCGACGGGTATTCGCACGCTGACGGGCCATTGTTCGTCGCTCGACATCTCGCCTCCACGGGTTGGTTGCGGCCTTTCTGCCATGTTGGCGCGCGCGACGGTAGGCTGCGGCCATGAACGCGGCACCTGCGACGATGGGGTGGCACAACCCGGACCTGCTTGGCGACCTGCGGCTCATCGCGGTCACGGCGGTCGCGATCGTGTTCATTTTCGCGCCGATCAGCTTGCTGCGCGTGCGCACGAGCCCTCTCAAGCGCGCGTGGTCGTGGCATATCAAGCCGACCCACGCGCTCCCGGCGCTGATCCAGACGCTGCTGTTCACCTACTGGGCGCTGTATTGGCGCGAGCTGTCATTTCACATCCCCGCGATCGGCTGCCTGGTCGTCGTTGCCTATGCGCTGGATGCGGGCCTTTCCATGGCGCGCTACGGCCACTGGCGCATCGGTTTTGGCCCAGTGCCGATGGTGTTCAGCCTGCACCTGTTCGCGATCTGGGGGCACGGCGAGATCCACAATTCGCTTGCCGCCGTGGTCATCGCGGTGTCGAGCAAACACGTCCTGCGGCGCGGCGACCGCCACCTGTTCAACCCGTCGGGCCTTGGGATTGCGGTCGTCGGCCTGCTCAACATCTTCTTTCCGGCGCTTGGTGACGGCGACATCGCCCACGAGTTCAACCTGCCACCGAACATGGCCGAGCTCATCGTCCTGCTCGCGATCATCGTCCAGACGCGTGTGCCGGTGGTGCTCGTCACTATCGCCGCGACCGCGACCATGCTTGTGTTTTCGACGCTGACAGGGATCGGCGCGTTCGCTCCGCAGTGGGCGCCCGTGACCCTCGTCATCGTGTTGCTGTTCACCGATCCGGCGACGTCACCGCACACGCCGCTCGGCAAAATCATGTTCGGCGCGCTCGCCGGGCTGTTGATGCAAAGCATGGCCGCCGTGATGCCGGGGGCGCCCGAGTTCTTCTACGCGAAGGTCTTGCCGATCCCGCTGGTCAACCTCGCGGCGCCATGGTGCGACCGAGCCGGGTACATCATCGCCGGCCGCGCACGCTGGCTCGCCAACGCCCTGCATCCGCGGTTCAACAAGCGCCATGTAGCTGTTTGGTTGCTCGTCGCGGCCGCGCTCATCATCGCCGACAAGAGACCCCAGCTCGGGCCCGGGCATCCCGAACCGGAGCTCCACCAATACAACCGCACCGAAGCGATCATCTACAGCGCCGACAACACGGTGCGCTGTGTCGACAACCCGGTGTATTGCAGACCGTTCTCGTTTGTCGCGGAGGCGCAGATGTGGGCGAAAGGCAGGCAGTGACGCGATGAACCGCGCGCGAGCTACTTGATGTACTTGTACTTGACCCAGCCGCGCACGGTGGAGCCGCCGTCGGCGTACTTCTTGCCGTCTTCGTCCGTGGCGTTGCAGTACCGGCCGTCCCAGTCGTTGTGGTAGTCTCAGGTCACCGTCATCCCCTGGCCCATGTTGCCGGTGTACGAAACGGTCCGGTACACAAATCCGCGCGCGCTGCCGCCGGTGCTTGGCGTGCTGCCGAGCCATTGGTTTGTGCTGACGCTGCTCTGACCCGCCGCGAACGTGAAGTTGACCCCACCGCCGCTGACTCGGAACCGGTTGGGGCCACTGCCGCTGTCGGAGTCGCCGCAGATCGCCACCTTGACGATCTGTACGCGCTTGCCGGGAATGCCCTGGATGGTTCCGATCGTCTTGGTCGGTGAGCCGTTGACCCAGCCGGTTACGACGCCGCCGGTGATGTTGGGGATGCACTTGTTGTTGCAGTCGTCGTTATCGACCTTGTTGCCGTCGTCACAACCTGCGCACCCCCGATTCAGTCACGGAGCCAAGTCTACGGAATTCGCCAAACAACGCGAAGTTTGGGCGCGAAGTTGGACGAAGTTGGGGGCGAGTTTGGCCGCGATCGTGCCGTCGGCTGTAGGAAGCGACGACTCAGGCTTGGGCGGAATCGGTGTCGACGACCGCGATCGGCAGCGGATAGCCGCGGCGACCTTCGTTCATCTTGTTCCACAGCTGCACCGCGGCCTCATGTCCGATGTCGTCTTCGCGTGGGACGGCGCCCGTGAACTTGTGGACCATCCGCTCGCAGAACCGCCAAAAGCCGATCGCGTCGAGCAGCGGGTTCAGCCAACCGGTCGTGATGCAGTAAGCGCGCGTGAACGGCACCGCGTGATGGTACGCGTGCCGCTTGTAGGTCTGCAGCAGGCCGATGTTTTGAGCGAGGCCGACGAGTCCACCGGGCCGCTTGATGTGCGCCCACTTGTGGAACTGGTTGGTCAGCACGAGCAAAAACACGGTCGAAACAAACACCGTCCAGGCGGCGAGCCACCAGGTCTGGCCAGATTCGGGCCGGAAATAGAGCGCGGTGAGAAAGAGGAACGACGAGAGGCCGCTCGCTTCGCCGTTGGCCTGCACCCAGCCGTGTTCGGTGATCTTGGCCTGCACCACGTGGTGTTCGCGGAACGACCGGACAAACATGCGGCCGACGATCGGTGCGTCTGCGGTGAACCAGGTATCCGCGCCCCAGTGGACCAGGCCGCTGCCCAGATCCGCGAGCAGGATCGACAGCACGAACGCGCCGGCGACAAGGCAGAGTTCCGGCCAGGTGGTGACCACCGCCAGGTGCAGACCGACCAGCGCTACGGTGATCACAAACGCCGTGGTTCCGGCCACATTGAGGCGCCGCTGGAGGGTGTTGTAGCCCTCGGCGAGAACCGCTGCATCGCGCTGTACAAGTTTGGGTTTCATGCGCTTGCTGGGCGCGTCGGCGCGCGCGCGTGGATTACAGGCGCGGGATTATGCGCCCATCGGCTCCTTCGCTCAAGGGTGCGGTTCGCCTCGATGTCAAGTCGTCGTGGTCCAGCCGACGTTACTCAAGGCTGACAGTTCAACCTTGCGTCGCGTCATCCAGATTCAACCCGCGACTGTGCCGTCGCACCGGGTCTTGCTCCGCGGTTGTCTTGCGCGCGATCCGGGCGCCTGTATGCTCACTTCAACGGCCTGTGATGCTCTAGCGCAGCGGAGGCCTGTCGGGCTCACCACCCGGCGAAGAGCGAGCTTGGACGTGTGTCTGGGCTCGGAGCCACGGGGTCTTGTCCCGAGCGGACAGGACCCGAAAAACGGCGCTTCGGCTCGGCACCGAAACCGCCGTCGCGATGGGATTCGCGGACCCTTAACTGCCGTTTCTTCAAGGAGGTGATCCAAGTGTCTAGCTGTATTTCGACCGGTGAGGTGATGTCTCACTGACAGCTGAGGAGTCTGGGCGGGACTTGTCCCTCCTGACGAGCCTGCGCATCGCGCGGCCGCAGGGACTCCCGGATCGCCTTGCTGCCCGCCACGACTTGGCCCGCGCCAACGCCGCGGCGGGATAGTGCACATCCCAGACGTCACCGCCTCCGTCCCATGCCGATCCAAGGTCGAATCGGCAGCCCAA
>CAZLMW010000237.1:0-4219 GCA_964560875.1 uncultured Enterobacteriaceae bacterium | reverse complement strand
ACGACGACCTGCGTGTGACCGAGACGACGCCGTGGCAACCCGCGCACGGCACGCATTTCGAGCTCCTCGGCGCGCGACCGCACAGCGACACCGACCTCAAGGACGTCGCGGCGTACTGGAAGCTCGACGGCGACGGCAAGGACGTGACCGGCACGCACAACGGCAAGGTGGTGGGCGCAACCGCCGCGCTCGGGCGGTTTGGGGACAAATCCGGCGCGCTGGCATTTGGTGGCAGCAAGCGAGTCGAGACCGGCTACGCGTGGACGGCGACCGCTACCACAGCTTGGACGATGGAGGCTTGGGTTTGGCGCAAGGCAGACGCCACCAAGACATCGTTCATCCTCGGTACGGAGACAGTCGGGACCGAGGAGGTCGGCTTCTACGCCAGCAAGTCGGGCCTGACGCTCTCGCTCGCTGCGGGCGGAAAGGGGCTCTACCTGACGAGCGGTGCCTTTCCCAACGGACGCTGGGTCCACGTCGCCGTGGTTCGCGACGCGGCAACAAAGAAGGGGACGCTTTACATCGACGGTATCGCCCGTGACACCAAGGCGGACGCGACGCAAAGCTTCAATGCCACCAAGAAGCGGCCGATTTGGATAGGCGCCAACAATCGCTCGGACAACGCTGCCACTTTGTTTGAGGGCGCGCTGGACGAAGTCATCATTCACAAGGTCGCCAAGAGCGCTGACTACATCGCCAAACGCGCTCGTGGCGTGCCTCGGGTTCGCTTCCTGGCGCACACCAGCCCGACCGCGAGCGGCGGCACGTACGCGTTCCACAAGTACAAGCTGCATTGGGGCAACGCGGGTGCCAAGGCGCTGCCGATCTGGGTCACCGCGCTGGACAAGAAGACCAAGTGCAATGCGCTGCTGTCGCCCTGCACCGGTTATTACGGCTGGTGGCGCATGAACGATGTCGTCTCGGGGCGCACACCTGACGCGAGCTCGTGGCGGCGCGATGCTGTCTTGTCTCCGAGCGGCAACGAGCCGGCGCTGGCCGGGGCTGGACGTGGGTTTGGGCTCAACTTCGGGGGCAAGGCTTCGTCGACGCGCGCGTATCTACCGTCTTCAAGCGCCGGGGTGTTCAAGGCAGGACAGGCGGTGACGTTCGAGTCCCGGTCGTGGGCCAACAAGGCGTCGCAGTTCCACATGGTGTCCAACGACGACGGCGGTGCTTACAACGCCGGCTACAACGTCGGTGGCGGCAAGATCCTGTTGCAGTACGAGTCTGGGCCTCAGAACAAGATCGTCGGCACGTCCACGTGCGCCACCGCGAGCAAATGGTGCGCGGCTGCGGTGGCGGGGTCGTTCGCTGGCGGTGGCAAAGCGTCGGTGTTCAAGGTCTTTGAGAACGGCAAAGAGATCGCGTCCAAGTGGGAGGGTGACAAGACCAAGACACCGACCCAGTACGCCGCCAAGACGCTCAGCTTTGGCAACCGTTCCAAGCCGGACCTGGCCTTTGACGGGGTCATCGACACCATTCGCATCAGCAACAGGGCGCTCAAGGCCGACGAGCTACTGCACTACCCGCGTGCGACGTGGTGGTTGGGCAAGCTTCCACCGACGTTCACGGTCATCGATGACTTCAATCGCGCTGATTCCGCGACGGTCGGCAACGGCTGGGTGCAAGCGCACGGCAAGGTCAAGATCGCGGGTGGCAAGGCCGTGGTGCATGGCGGCGCGTGCAGCAAGCACGGCGGCATCGGCAAAGACATCGTCTGGCGCGATAAGTTTGATCTGCGTGTGACGTTCAACACGACGGGCGCGGAGCCCGCGTTCTTCCTCAACAGCGCAAAGCCGCAGGACGGCTGTGGCTGGGGCACGACACCAAAGAGGGGCATGGGCACGGACTTTGGCGCTGGTGGGATCCGTTTGGTCGTCAACAACAGCGTGGTCAAGGCGGCGACGGCCAAATACCCGACCAACACCGACGCCCATCTCCGCCTGCGCTACGACGGCACGACGCTGTCCGCTTGGATGTGGAAGGTGGGCGATGCCATGCCGGCCACCCCATCCGTGACGCACAAGACCGGTCCGAGCGACAAGAACTACGGTGGCTACGTTGTCGTTTCCGGCGATCACATCGGCTCGATCTCGTTCGACGATGTCATCGAGCTACCCAAGCCCTGAAGGCGTGACCACGGAGGCTGATATGGGCCGCAAGGATGACGACAGCGGCACGCGCGCGATGCCGACGCTGGACAACAAACCGGCGCGACAACGACGGGGCTCGTTTTGGGATCGGCAAGAAGATCCGTCGGGTATGAGCGAGCCGGAAGCCGACGAACCGATGCGGAAGGGACCATCTGGCTCGACAATGGCGCTGCCGACATTGGCGCAGCAAGAGGAGCTTCTCGGCAATTTGCAGCGGCGCAAGAAGGCTGGACATCTGCGCCTGGTCGCCGACGAAACCGAGCCCAGCGCGCAACCGCAACCTGTGTCACAGACGACCGATAACGACGATGATTCGCTGTCGTCGCTGGTCAACGCGATCGATCCCGCCGAGTGGCAGGTCGCCTTCCACAGCGCGCCGACGCAAGCGGTGCAGACGCCGGCTTCATCACCGACAGCGGCCGACGAAGCGCCCTCGACCCTGCATGAAGACGCGACGCGCGCCATCGCGCTTGGCGACATACACCAGGCCCACACCGTCGCGTTGCCGACGCTCACACGGGACGACGGGGATTGAGCGGCAGCATGAATCTACATCTATCGTGTTACAATCCTATTGCGTTACATACATAACGTTTTAGAACTTCGTCGGGAGGCCACATGCCCGTCATCGGCATCGTCATGATCGGCGTGGGTGTCATCGCCGTCGTCGCCTACGCCTTCTACCTGCAAAAACAACAGGCTGAAGCCGAGGCCGCCCGCAAGAAGCCCGCGGCGCGAGGCGGCGCGCGGAGGACCGGTGGTCGCGCGGGCGGTGGTACGACCGGCAAAGTCGCCACGACTCCGGCTCCGGCGGCCAAGATCAATTGGCTGGTTGGCATCAAGGGCCCGGTCGCAGGCAAGAATTTCCACGTCGGCCAACGGACCGTGACGATCGGTCGCGGGGCCCAGAACTTCATCCAGGTCGACGACGCGCTGTGCTCGCGCAAACACGTCCAGCTCAAGCCGCGCAAAGGCCACCTGTTGGTGGTCGACATGTCCAGCGAAAATGGGACGTTCATCAACGACGCGAAGGTGACCGAAGCCAAGCTGATGCCGGGCAATAAGCTGACGGTCGGGCCCGCCACGTTCGAGTTCAGGCTGGCGATGAAGGGCGTTCAGGACAGCACGCGCGACCGCAAAGCCGCGGGCAAGGAGACCCAGGCCGAGACCGCTGCGGCGCCCAATCTTGCGGTCGTGATGGCGGCGCTCAAGGACGCCAATGGCGATGTCGATGTCGCGGCCCACAAGCTCGGCATGGACCGCAACGTCGTGCAGACGCTAGCGAAGATGCAGCAACAGTAGTCGCAGCCAAGTCATCGCGCAGGTTTGACAGGTTGGGCGACCGCCGTGACGATGCCTCACGCTTAATTGGCAGTGCGCCGCAAACCGCTCGCTTGTGGGCACGTGCCGTGGTTCGTCGCCCGTTTCGGGCGCCGATGCCAGGATATCGGAGGCGCTTGGTGCCGTCGTCGCTGGACTTACCGGATCCTCCTGCGGCTCGCCGCTGTCCGATGTGCGGCCGCGATACGGACACGAGGTATTGTCCCGACGATGGCGTGCAAACGATCGACGCCACGGAACTGGCCGTCGATGTAACGCGCTACCAGCCGGGCAGCATCGTCGCCGGTCGTTATCGAGTCGAGCGGCTGCTCGGACGCGGCGGTTTCGGCGCGGTCTATGAAGCGTCGCACGTCAGCACCACGCAGCCCGTTGCGCTGAAACTTCTCGCGCGCGGTGATGACAGCGCCGGCGACGAGCTCGTGCGGCGCTTCTACAAGGAGGCGCGGCTGACGGCTGGGCTGTCTCACCCCAATACGGTTCGTGTCTTCGATGTCGGGCAGAATGACGACGGGGCGTTCTACCTGGCGATGGAGTTGCTGCGCGGTGAGACCTTGGCAGCGCGGCTACGGCGCATGGAGCAGGCCGGCGAGACGATGACCGATGAAGCGGCGGCGAAGCTGGCGATCCAGGTGCTACGCAGCCTCGCCGAGGCGCACGACGCCGGGCTTGTTCACCGCGACCTCAAGCCGGCCAACCTGATGCTGTGCCACGTCGGCGACGATGAA
>CAZLMW010000236.1:0-4328 GCA_964560875.1 uncultured Enterobacteriaceae bacterium | reverse complement strand
ACCGATATCAATGAGACGGCCGCCAAAGCTGTTCTGCGCGAGTTGCTTGTGGCCTGTACGCGTGGCCCACCTCTTGTAGTCGTCATACAAATCGCCGGACAGCGTCCACGCTTTTCGCTCAGTTCGGGCGGCCTCGAGTTTGTCGCACCTGTCGTCGCACCATTGCTGAACCTGATCGGCGTCCGTCTTCCAACGCTGCACCATCACCCTGCTGCTACGTGACTCAGCGACGTGGCCGCGGCCGTACGCCGTCGCACCGGCGCGAATCAGCCTGGCGATGACGCCGCGGAGCTCGGCCTGCACGATCTTGCCTGCGATGTCGACGACGCGCTTGCCCTCGGGAAAGGTGGCCTTGCACACCGCGATCAGCCAGCGCCGCCAGAAGCCCCGCGTGTGATCAGCTACTGGCGGTAGCTTGTTGCCGGAGAACGCGAAACCGCATCGAGCTCGAAACTCGAAGGGACGGCCGTACGGGTGCCGGCCCACGCACGTCTCGCCGCTGATGAGCGCCTTGACGGGTTCGCTGTCGATCAGCTTGGTGTTGCCAGGAAGCTCGTTGACGAGGTTGACCCGGGCACGGGCGATCTGCGCGAGGTTGTAGGGGGCGCCGAGCTTCTGCGGCACGACGGCCGTGACGGTTGTGGGGCAAAAACAGGCCATCAGCACGTCGAGCAGGCTTGATTTGCCGTTTTCGCCGCTGCCAACGAGCAATAGCGCCTTTTGCAGCTTGTGGATGCAGCCGAGGATGCAGCACCCAAAGAACTCGGTGACCATAGCGATGGTTTCGGGGTCGTCGGGGAACATCGACACGAGCATTCGGTCGAACTTGGGGCAGTCGGCGTCGGACTGCCAGGCGAAGTCGAAACCCCAGCGCATCCGGTAGTCGGGCGAGTGCGCGCGCAGCGACAGCTCCCCGCTGGCGTCGACGAAAAGGGTTCCGTTGGTGAAGCAGACGCCCGATGACGCGCCGTCGAAGAAGCCGGGCGAGGCTGTCATGTTCTCGATCGTCTTGATAACGCCTTTGACAAGGGTGTTGCCGACGAGCAAATCCTTGGTCTTTGGCCGGCCGTCGCGGTCCTTCCCGCTGTCGACAGGGACACCGGCTAGATCATACAGCCACTGGCTGACGTAAGCGTCTGACAGTTGCGCCCAGATCCCTTTGCGGGGTAGGTACCAGTGGAGAGCACCACGGTCGTAGATGATCGGCCCCCTCAGTTCCATCAGTTCGAGGAGCACATTGGCGATCTCAACTTCATCGCCACGAGTCAGCTCCACGTTGGGCCGGCCCCATGCAGTGAACTCGTGGGTGACGGCGGCGAAACGCGCGCGGTCGCGAGGTCGGCCGAGCCCCGGCGTCTCGAGCGGATCGGACAACTCGTCGCCGTCGACAGCTGGCCGCGAAAGTGTTGTCGGCAGCGCCGTATTGCGCGCGGCCAGTCGCGCAGCCGGCGGCTCGTATCGGTCGACGACCTGCCGGGCGATCTTGTCGACGGCCTTGACGCCCTTGGGCGGCACAAGGCGCTGTTCGTTCATTGTCCGCAGCGCTTGACTGATTGACGCCAGATCGAACCCCTGCGCGCGAAGGCTGCACGCGAACTTGAACAGGTAGCGATAGCGGCCGTGGCCGTCGTGGATCTTGTCTGGGATCTGCAACGGCGTGCCCTCGTTCACGTCGCGGACGCCGGCCAGCGGATTGCTCGGCGATGCCAGGGCGACTGATAGCTCGGCACACTCGAGGTTGAGCGGCTGCATGCCATCCAAGTCGGCCGGCCAGTCCTGCGGCTTCCCGTCGCGCACGACGTAGGGCAGCCGGAACAGCTGGCCCCAAGCGGTGAGCTCGTCGGCCACGATCCCGACGGCAGCTAAGCCGTCGCGCACTACCGCGCTGATCCTCTTGAACTGCGCGGGGTCAAGCAGTGTCGGCAGCGGCCAGACCAGCCGGTACCCATGCGCTGTCTGATACCAGCCGGGAATACCCCAGCGGGCCCCGACCCGCTGGATACCGCCCAGCTGGCTGGCCCACCATTCAGGGGTGACGTGTGCCTTCGCGCCCTTTTCGTCGTGGCAGTCGACATCGATCGGTAGCACCGTCATTGCGATTCGCACGCCCCAGCGCTCGAGGTGCTTTTCGGCCTCGGTGCCCGCGCGGATACCGCCGGGCCGCCCGCGACCGTCGCGCAGCCAGTCGTCCGTCGCGGTATGGCGCAGCATGTACGGCGCGAAATGCGCGTCGGTGCGGTATCGCTCCGCCAAGGCGTCTCGGATATCCGCGGCGACGGCCGTCGGCTCCGGCATCGCGTCGCCCGTCCACGCAGTTTCGAATTTGTGGGGGAAGACGGCTACGAACATGGTCGACCCTCCGCTGCAGTCGCTCCTTCGCGTGGGAGGTCGGCTGACGCGGCGTCGCCACCGAAGGGCTCCAAGTGCCGGGTCAGCTCGTCGCACAGGCGACGAATGAGGAATCGCGGTCGACGCGGAGAAACACGGTAGAAGCTCACTCGTCTGGAGTGAATCCAAAAGTACACCGTGTTGATTGGCACGTTTAGGCGCTCCGCCACGAACTTGGCGTCGACGAGCTCGCCAGCGTCGGGCAGCTCAGAAAACTCCGAATGAAGCCCGTGCTCCGCGACAACGAGGCACGAGTTCAACCATTGGACTATCTGATCGCTTCGGTACCGCCACGTTCTCGGCCCGAGACGTACCGCGGGGATCGCGCCGGCACGCCTCATATTGCTTACGAGCGGTCGACGGCAGCCGATGACGGTTGCCAACTCATCATCGGTGAGCATTCTGGCTGTTCGTGTTGGCCCAACCGACGCTGCGCATGGCTGTCTGCTCCATCCCGCTGCGCTGAACCTCTTCTCGTTGTTCATCAAGTCCTTCCCAGTTCACCAAGCTCTCGTGGTGCTGCAACTCCCGTATTGCCGATGCGGCCGACATCGGCGACGCGGATTCTGACGCGGAAATCCGCGTCGTCGGGCGGATTGCGACTGACGAGCACTGGCCAACGCTGTCGAAGCGACCTAGGTTTCGGTCCAATCGTCGTTGATCCAAGTGCGCGTAGCGAAGCGTCATCTTGAAGGTCTTGTGGCCCATGATTTCTCGGAGCACCTCCAGCGTCCCGCCATTGCTGACCCAGAGGCTTGCGAACGTATGCCGGAGGCCGTGGAACGTAATGAAAGACTTGCCGTGTCCGTGTCGCCCGTGCGGCGGAAAACCTGCCGACGCCAGAACCTGATGCAAATCCTCGTAGAAGATGCGTGCTCGCTTCCCGAACATGGCCCGCCGGCGATTGGCAAAGACCAAGTCGCTTTCGCGTTGGGCGCGCAGCTGCCGAAGCACTGGGACTGCCACATTTAGGATCGGCACCCTACGTCCGAGTCCGTTCTTGGGCGGATCGGCGAAGCTGCAGTGCACCGTGATCCGCCGAGCAGCAAGGTCCACGTCGTGCCACCGCAGACCGGCCAACTCTCCCTTCCGCAGTCCTGTGTACGTAGCCAGGGCATAGAGTCCGTAGTGCTTCGGCGAGCGGCGTTGCGCGGCGTTCAGGAAGCGCTGCAACTCTTCGCCGCCCAACAGGTAGCGGAGCTTCGTCGGATCGATGACTACCTTGGGCTTGGGAACATGTGGCGCTCTCTCGATCCAGCCGAGACGCTCCGCCATCGCCAGCAACGCCCCGAGTTGGTTGAGGATGTTGCGTTGCGTGTTTGCAGCACGCCCGTTCGCAATCCGCGCTGCGAAAACGTCGACCATGAACTGATCGATCGCTTCGACGCGCATGCCTCTGAATGCTGGCTCGAGATGACAACCGATGATGGAGAGGTGGTCGCGCTCACAGCGATTCCCCGCTGATTTGGTCATGTGGTAGTGGGCGCGAAGATCCTCGAAAGTGCGAGGCGCCCGTTGTGGCGGATCGACGATTCCGATTCGTCGCTTCGCGGCAATCGTCTCTGCGTGTCTCAGTGCCAGGATGGCTTCGTCGCGAGTCGCGAATGTCCGCGACACACGCCTTCCGGTCGTTGGGTCCGTCGGGCGGATGCGCCACTTGCCGCTCGGCAACTTCTTTGGGGTGGCAGTTCTTGGCATTGCGGTCTCCAGAGACGAGGAGAACACCGGCGATGCTTGTCGGCGACGCGCTTTCTTGGCCTGAAATCCGCGTCTTTGCAGGAGCCGTTTGTCGGCTGGCAACGTCGCCGTATGGCCACGAATGGCCACGATGCCGGCCGGACAGACGCCTTGACGCCTCCGACCAACCGTGTCACCAAACGCCCCTACGTGCCCATAGCTCAGCTGGATAGAGCATCGGTCTTCTAAACCGACGGTCGCAG
>CAZLMW010000235.1:0-4526 GCA_964560875.1 uncultured Enterobacteriaceae bacterium | reverse complement strand
TGGGACCGGCGCGGAAGACTTGCGGGCCAACTGCACGGCGTCAAGCGGTCAAATCGGGGCCTCGCGCCCGTGCCACATTCGCGCGCGAAGCGGGTTTTCAAAACCGCGACACTGCGCCGCATATTTCAAAAACCCGGGCGCTTGCGCAGACCGCCAAGCTGCTTGAGGAGGCGCCGGTGCTCCAGCGACTCAAGGAGCTCGAGGCGATGAAGGAGCTCGCGGCCGAGGTCGGCGAGGTCAACGTCATCGTCGGCACCGATGGCATCGACGCGCTCAAGCTGGTCCGCCAGTAACGAGGCCCTTCGACGCCACAGCTTGCTTCGTGGTGAACGCCCGCCCCGTCGCGGACGCCGATTCGTCGGTTTCCGTGGCGGGCCGGCGCGCTTTTTGCCCATACTCCCGCGCTCAGCATCAATCTCGAGGTCGCCATGAACGCGTCTTGGACGCTCCTGTCCCGCCATATCGTGTTGCCCGCAGTCGTATGCGTAGTCGCCTGCGCCTCGCCGACCACCGCGCCGCCTGGCTCGGGTTTTCCGACCGGCAACGACGCGACCGCGACCGACGGTGGCGCCTCGGACACCGCTGAAACCAAGTCGTGCGCGGGCACCTTGAGCAAGTGTGGCGACCTGTGCGTCGACACCGCGGCCAACCTCGCCCATTGCGGTCAATGCGATCGCGTCTGCGGCGCCGGGCAGGTGTGCGACAAGGGCACCTGCCGCCTGCTGCCCGACGACTGCGCCCTCTCCGGAGGCTGCCCGCCGGGGTTTTTCTGCGAGCCGACCGACAAGAAGTGCAAACCCGGCTGTCTGCTGCCCACCGATTGCCCGACCGGCGGCACCTGCAACGCGGCGACCAAGATCTGCGCGTGCAACTCCGGCACCCATACGTGCGGCCAGGCTTGCGTCGCGAACACCAGCCCCGCGTCGTGCGGTTCGTCGTGCAAGCCGTGTCCCGCCATCGCCAACGCCGAGGCGACCTGCGACGGGACCACCTGCGGGTTTGCGTGCAAGAGCGGCTTTGAACTCTGCGACGGCAAGTGCCTCACCAAGCAGCAGTGCCTCGACATCTGCAAACCGTGCGCGAACACGCCCGCCAACGCCGTCGCCACCTGCCTTGGCACAACCTGCGATTTCACGTGCAACCCCGGCTATCACCGCTGCGGAAACACCTGCGCATCCAACACCAGCGTCAACAGCTGCGGGCTGTCGTGTTCGCCGTGCCAGTCCGGCCCCAACGTCAGCGAGATGACGTGCGACGGCTCTTCATGCAAGCCCAGCAAGTGCAACGGCGGCTACCACATGTGCGCCGCGCAATGCGTCTCCAACTACAGCAAGCAGCACTGCGGGGCTTCGTGCACGCCATGTCCGGAGCCAGCCAAATCCGGCTACGCGGTCTGCAACGGCGGCACGTCCTGCTCGATCAAGTGCAACAGCGGCACGACGTTGTGCGGGTCGTCTTGCACCAAGTGCCCAAGCGGCGGCGCCATCACCGCTACTGGCTGTTCGGGAGAGGCCTGCGTCGCAACCACGTGCAAAGCCGGCTACCTGCCCTGCAGCGGCAAATGCGACACCTGTCCGGCCGCTGCGATCGACACCCATTGCTGGAGCGGCGGCTGCCAAGCCAAGAAATGCGGCGCCGCGACCACGCTCAAAAACGGCGACTGCGTCGGCCTCAAGGGCCAGAAGGTCGGCAAGCTCACCGACTGGAGCCCCGTGGGGGTCGACCACCTCGCGGACGGCACCGCGGTCTTCGCGTTCGACAAGTCGTACTACGGCAAGAGCCTGCGGGTGGTCACGGTCGGAACGGACGGAAAACTCGGCAAGGAGAGCGCCGTCGGCAACAAGGACGCGCGCGGCCTCGCGTTCGCCATCGACAGCAAAGACGTGCAGCACATCGTGTGGGTAACGAGCCCGTTCAACGGCGCCAACGTGCTCTACCACGCGTCCCGCAACGGCTTGGACAAATTCACCAAGACCGTCGTGCCGCTGCAGAGCACCAACCTGTGGCGCACCGGACTGGCGATCACCGCGTCCGACGACCTGCGCCTGCTTGTGACCGACGGCAGCAAGAAAAAGCTGCTGCATTTCGAGCGAAACGGCGGCAAGTGGTCCGCGCCGACCGCGTTGCCCATCTTCAGCGGCCGTGACTTCGCCATCGCCGTGGACGCCGCCGGTAAGAGCCACGTCGTCGCCAGCGACAACACCGTCCTCCGTTACGCTTCAGGCAGCGGCTCAACGCACACCGTGGGCGACAAGATCCAGGCTGGCTGGACCAAGCAGCCGTCGCTCGCCGTCGACACCAAGTCGGTTCGCCACGTCGCATGGACCTCGAAGACCGGCGCCTGGTACGTCAAGTCGATGGGCGCCAAGTGGTCGACCCCGGTGCAGCTCGCCAAGTCGGCCTACGACGACCCCACCGCCCTCGCCGTCGACGCCAAGGGCGTGCCCCACGTCGCTTTTGCCGGCTGCCACGGCAACATCTGCGGCGCCCGTTTCGGCACTCCCACCGGCGGCAAGTGGCACTTCCAGGCGCTCAAGGCCAGCGGCAACCTGCGCTATTTCGCCGCCGCCATTCATCCCAAGGTGGGCCCCGCGCTGGTGGTCGGCAGCCAATCCGACGGCGTCTACGGCTTCACAGGGTCACCCTGATCACACCCCAACCCCCGAAAACCAGGGCGATGAGCTTGGCTCGTACGTTCGATCTACGGGCCGATCTGCCTCGAAGCACTTGATATAGCCACTTGGGTGCACGACGCATCCTCTATGCCCTGCTGGCTCACTGCGGGCATTTTGGCGTGGGAAATGGGCGCAGTGGTGCTTGCACCACGGAGAAGCGAAACAACGCCCCCGGGTGTGATCCGGCCGGGAAGCGACAGCTGACCGGCTAAAAGATCACACCCCCGCTTTCCGGCTGTGGTGCCCCATTGCGACCCCGTCGAAAGTCGCTGAAAACCATAAAAAACAGGCGGTTGGGGTGAACGGGGATGGGGGTCCAAGGGGGAAGGACCGATCATGGGATGGGAAGGCAGTCTGTCGCCGACCGAAACCCCAAGTGCGGCGACCACCGCGTGGCTCGCAGATAAAAAAATGCCTTCCCCTGTTGGGTCCTTCCCCCTTGATCGAGGCGCCGTCTGCCAAGACAGAACCCCAGATCATCGAGTCGATCGATCGCGGCGAAAAAAAAAGGGGATCTCTGCGGGGCTGCCCCGATGCGATGGCGTTACGGCTGCTTTTTGCACGTGGACGGCTTTGCCGCGTTGGTGGTGCTCGCGGTAAACGCCGGATGCACGTAGCAGGACTTGATGCAGTGGTCGCCCTTGGGCTGCCAACGCTTGCCGCCGTTGCACGGGTCGCCGGACTGGTAGCAGATCTGAAACGGATCGAGCGCGCCTTGGGACATCGTGTTGGGCCAGTTGACGCGGCCGACGTGCCACATGTCGAGCGGCTTGAGCAACACCTTCGAAATCTGCAGCGCCAACACCCCGAGAAGGTAAACGTTGACGGTCGCATACGAGACACCAAACCCGTGGTCGTTCCAGTAGTGCACGCCGATGTCGTACGCGACCGGTTGCGCC
The DNA here is from genome assembly GCA_964560875.1 of uncultured Enterobacteriaceae bacterium. Classification (GTDB taxonomy): domain Bacteria; phylum Myxococcota_A; class UBA9042; order UBA9042; family UBA9042; genus CAZLMW01. The sequence continues at coordinate 952 of CAZLMW010000235.1, read as the reverse complement.
TTGGTGCCCTCGGGGCTCGCCAGGTTGAGGTTTTCCGGGCCAGCGCCGTCGGTGTCGTCGAGATCGAGGCTCGGGTCGTCATGAACCGCCGGGTTCGCGCTGCCCCAGTTGGGGTTGGGATTGAACCAGAACGTGTCGTATGGGTTGCTGAACCACGGGTCCAGGGAGCCGTCGCAGTCCGCGTCGGGCTTGCTGGCGTTTGGCCCCAGCTTTGGGCCGCCCGACGGGCTCGCGATGGGATGCGCAAAGTGCAGGTCGAGGTCGCTGCCGGCGGCGGGGCCGGTGTCCGTTTCATCCGAATCCGCCGGGGTCTTCCAGACGAGCTCGACATGGATGTCCTCCTCGGGCAGCACCATGAGCGTGGAGCAAACGGGCGCGGATGCCTTGCCGTTGCAGTCCCAGACGGTCAAACAGAAGACGTATTTTCCCGCGACGTTGGCCGTAAACGTCGGGTTGGGAAAGTTCGGCCCGGGCACGAACACCTGCTGCGATCCAACCGGTTGCTGCACGGTCCAGTGGTACTTCTTGATCGGGCATTTCGTCGCGGCCTTCGAGTCCGAGCCCTTGAGATGGAGCATCGTCTGCGGAATCACATCAGTGCCCTCCTTGACGACCGGCTTGGCGACGGGGCCCTTGTCTGGATCTTTGCCGGACTTGCTGTCGTTCGCCTTGTCGTCCTTCGTCTTGTCGTCCTTCGTCTTGTCGTTGTTGGGATCGGTTGTGTCGGGAGTGCCTGAATCGCTGGACTTGGGCGGCTGGGCGACGCTCGCGCACGTGATCGGCAATACCGCCGCGAGTCCCTGGGCGCCAAACGACGCGATGAGTTGGCCCTTGATGGCCACGCCGGCGGTCGTGGATTCGCAGGACACGATCGCCGAACGACAGGTGCCGGGGGCCAGCTCGCCAACCAGGGAGCCCTGTACGGAAAGCGCGTCGGTCGGGTGTTGGGCCA
>CAZLMW010000234.1:0-4557 GCA_964560875.1 uncultured Enterobacteriaceae bacterium | reverse complement strand
CCACCACCGGACCACTGGCCATGCGTCGCAACGTGGCTGGCGACTTGCTCGCGGCGCCCGGCTGACCACGCCTGCTCGACGCGCGAGGGCGAGACCACGTGCCAGCCCGTTTGAGGCGCTTTGGTGGTTTCGAACGGGCGCACGGCTACGGCGTGTCCGACCAGGTGCACGGGCGGATCCTTGACCTCGCTGATCGACAAGAACGCCACCCCGGGCAAGCGCCCGGCTACGGCGGCTTTCTGCCAGCGGTCGAGCAAGGCGGGAGAGAGCCCGGTCTTGGCGACCGCCGCGATGGTCACCGAGCGCGCGGCGCGGGTCATGGCCACATAGAACAGGCGCAGGCGCTCCTCGTCACGCCGACGCTGCTCGTGCATCGCGGCGAGCCGGCCCTGGAGATCGGATTCGGGGTGGATGCTGCCCGAGAAATCGCAACGCACGCCCACGAGCTCGACGGCCCGCAATTCGCCGTGCGCGTCCGCCTGCTGCACGACGGCTTTGGCCCAGTCGCTGGATTGACCCGCGCCGCCATCGCCCGCGTGCAGGACGCAGACATGGTCCCACTGCAAACCCTTGGCCTGGTGAACGACGGTGCACGCAACCGTGCCGGGCCCGCGCTCGAGGATGACCTTGGGGGTGTCGGCGTCACCTTCGTCCGCCTTCAACGCGCGAAGCACGCGGTCGGGGTCGGTGCCGCCGGACTCGGCGCTGCGGATCATGTCGAGCAAGACATCGAATTGCGCCACGGCGTCGGCGCCGTCGGGTCCAGCCCCGAGAATGGCCCGCCAGTGTGTATGCGCGGCGAACCGGTCGATGACGTCGGCCGTGGATCGGCGACCGATGCTGGCGAGGGCGTGGCGAAGGGCGGGGGCGATTGCGGTGAACGCGGCGACGTCCGCGGGCTCGTGCACGTCTTCATGGAGCCCGTCAGCATACGCGGCGGATGCGAGGCTACCGAACTGCCGAGCGGGGATCAGTCCTTTGGCATTGCACAGGCGGTACAGCGCCGAGTCGGTGACGTTGATCGGTGGCAGCTTCCACAACGCGGCCCACGCCAAGGAGTCGGACGTGTTCCAAAGCGCCCGGATCAGCACGCGGAGGTCGGCGGCCGTGCGGCCCGCGAGGAGGTTGCGGCTGCCTTCGACGAACGCGCGCTCACGTCCATTTTCATCCGGGCCCAGGATGGCGCGCAGGCGGACACAAGCCTGGCGCGCCCAATCCCAGCTTGACGCGAGGACAGCTGCGGTGTCGTCCGGGCGGCCCTCACCGCCGCTTTCGGTCGAAGACCAGGTGGACTGGACGCGCTTGGCGAACAGATCGACGGCCGCGAGCCGGATTTGGTGCGCACGCAGCTCGGCGTCGGCTTCCGACGCGACGATTACGACCGGCTCGGGCTGGTCGAGGTGACCGGCCAGCTCATCGGAGGCGTTGTTGGGCGTCGCGACCACGTCATCGATGTCGCGCAGGCCCGGCAGTCCGCCGAAGGCGTCCTCGCTCTCGGCTGTTTGCGAAGGCTGGATCGCTGCCACCAACGCGCGCTGCGCCGCTACCAGCGACGGCGTGCTCCGGTAGTTCGTCAGCAGCGGCGTGACGGACCCGGAGATTTCCGCGTTGGCAAGCTGCTCGAGCTGTTCGAAGAGCTGGGGCTCCGCACCCCGGAACAAGTAGATGCTCTGCCGGGCGTCCCCCACGAAGAACGCGTCCAGCGTCTTGCCGTCGCCTGGCAGCCCGCGCAACGCCTGGTACAGGCGCATCTGCTCGGGGTTGGCATCTTGAATCTCGTCGACGAGCAACGCCTTGAAGCGGCGGCGCAGCACATCCGGCGCACGTTCGCAAAGCGACGTCGCGGCGCGGAGAAGCAACGTGTAGTCGAGCTCGCCGCGTTCGGCGCACCGGCGCAACGCGATGGGGCGCACGCGGTCGGCGAGGACGAGGAGATCCGCACGGATTTGTGCGGCCGGCAGCGGGTTCCACGACGGGTGTCTCGGCAGCACGCGCACAGCCTCGAACAGGCTCATGGTCGGGCTGATGATCGCCGCTGAGAGCTCGATCGCCTTGAGCTGCTTGGCGATGGACTTGCCGGCTGCGCTCTTCTCCCTTGTGATCGCGTTGGCCCACTGAGCGAGGGCGCGCGGGGCGGGCTCGCCAAGACCTTGCGCGACCCACCGTTTGACCTCGATCAAGAAGGGTCGTGTCTGCTGGGTATTCACCCGCGAAACGAACGCAGCGGGGTCCTCCGCTTGGCGCACCAAGTCCGCGACACGCGCCAAGACGGCGTCAACGAACAGGCTCGAATCGAACACAGGGCGGTCAACCGGCGCGCTGGCCAGGGCGACAACCCGCGCAACCAGGGTCGAAAAGCGCAGGTGCTTGAGCAGTCGAATGGCCTCGGGTGGCGGTTGAGCTTGCGTCGAGCCGGTAGTTGCTTCGGGTCCGGTGGGCGGATCGATGACGTCGCGGGCAACCGCCTCGAACACCGCGCGGGGATCGCCGAGGCTTACGTTGAGGTCCAGCGGGATGCCGTCCGCGGTGCCGTCGGCAAGGCGTGCTTCAAGCGCATATTCGCCAAGCAGTCCGGCGATGAAGCTGTCGGTCGTACCGACGGGCGCGTTCATGAGGCCGCGCAAAGCGGCAGCGGCGTCGCTCTTGGAACGCGGGACGTACTCTTCGTAGAGCGGATAGTCGTCGCCGAGGTCGCGCAGCGCATCTTCGTCACCAAGAGAGGCGCGCAGGGCCAGGGCTACGCGTTCCACCAGCTCGGCGCCGGCCGCGCGCGTAAACGTGATGGCGATGATCTCGTCGGGTTGCCGGCCGGCCTGAAGTTGCGACAAGTAGGTCCGGACAAGCTCGGTTGTCTTGCCGGAGCCCGCTGCGGCGGAGACGACGCGCAGGGTGTTCATCGCGCACCTCCAAATGACTTGCCGTCTTCAGCGTCGGGGTCAATGAGCAGCGGCTCGATCCCCGGGAGCTGCCGGAAACGGCACACGTCGGCCATGTTGCAGAACACGCCGCGCGTCGCCAGCACCGGACACTTGGACGGATGCGGAACCAGCGTGAACTGGCCAGCGCGCGCCCGCTTGAGCAACGCCTCGAGCAGCATCTCGATACGGCCCAGTCGCTCACGGTTGTCGTCGCGAACCGGGTGGAGCCCGTTTTTTGGCGACGCGTGACGCACGCGGTCCCATGCCATGTAGACGGCGCTCGGATCGGTGGCCATCAACGCGCGCAGCTCGGGGTGGTCGGCTCGTTTTTGCAGCGCTACGATCGCATAGAGTGGCAGCTGAATCGCCGTGCCCTCATCGATGCCATCTTGCAGCATGGACGTAGCCGTCGCTTTGCCGCTCCAGGTCTTGTAGTCCACGACATGCAATGCCGTGTTGTCGCCCTCGCCGGTCACGCGCACCAGGTCGACTTTGCCGCGGACCGACGCGTCGAGCTCGCCCAGCTTGATCTTGCACCGCGCATCGTCGCTGCCCTTCGGTGGCTTGAAGCCGAACGACCACTCGGGCAGGCCGCCCAGGACGGGCCCACGGAACGCGACCTCAGCTTGGACGAGCGCGGTCGCCGCCTGCGCAACGCGCGTATGAGCGGCCTGGAAATCGGCGTCGCCAAACGCTGCCTGCACCGCCTTGGGCCCCTTTGACTTCTGTTTGGTGACCTCCTGCAGGAACGCGAAGTCGAGCGGATCGAGGCCGGCTACAGCGCTGCGGACCGTCGCGGCGAGGATCGATTGTGCTTTCTTGTCGCCGGGCCGCCAGCCTCCGCGCGTGTCGAGCAACTCGACGAACATCCCGCGCAGCTCGGCGAACCCCGCTGCCGAACAAACTTTGGCGGCGCCAACCGCCGCGCTCTCCCACCCGGCCGGCATGGTCTCGATCCGCTGGTCGACATACGCCGCGAGGTGCTTTTGCCAGCGCGCAACCTGCGCCGACTCGGCGGCCTTGAGGCCCGGCGTCTGGTGCGCATCGACACTCAAGCTGGCCTTGACATGCCTGGCCAACTCGACCTGCAAACCGGCGGCGGCGGTCTTTCGGTTGGCTTCGGGGACGCGCCAGCGAGGGTCTGCTCCCACCTGCTCGAGCGCGTCGTGAACGGCTGTGCCAAGTTCCGCTGCGCTGAGCTCTTCGGCGAGCTCATCGGCCTCTTCGAGCCGCAAGCGAGCGCTGCAATAGAGCTTGTAGCCGCAGCTTGTCATCGGCCTGAACACGCGACTCACCGACATCTCCAGGTTGTCGGGCAAGGCGGCCGCAGCGTTGCCCGCGACATCACCAAGATACGGGCGGAAACGCGACGGAATCGCGGGCTCATGGTGGCCAAGGACGTCAAGCAGGGTCCGCGGTTTGGTCTTTTCGGCCGTCGCGCTCGCTGCAGACACTGCGGGATCGCCTTCTCGACCGCCGAAGTCGTCGACGTGGCTGCCTGCGCGGACCCATTCGACCGACGCCGCTAGCGCCGCTGCGTGGTGGCGACGCGCGGCTTTGTCCGCAGAACCAGCGCCTTTCGGGCCATCGCTATGTGGACCAGCGCTACCAGGGCCAGCGCCATCTGGGCCAGCGCGAC
>CAZLMW010000233.1:0-4577 GCA_964560875.1 uncultured Enterobacteriaceae bacterium | reverse complement strand
GTACGCGCCCTCGAGATGGGCGGCCATGATGCCTCGCTTGGCGCCGATTCCCAGGTCGGTGAGCGCCTGCAAGACGGCGTTCCTTCGCGCGCGCCCGCCCGCGAGGAGCTTGATCGCGTACGACTGGAAGTTGGTCGTGCCCCACCGCGGGTCGACCGGCAGCCGAATGTCTTCAAGGTCCGCAAGCGCCACGCGGTACTTCTCGGCGAGCTCCCGCCGGCGATCGACCATGGCGGACAGTTTGCGCAGCTGAACGAGCCCCACGGCCGCCTGGATATCGGTCATGCGGTAGTTGTAGCCGAGCTCGGGATAGCCTTCGAAGACGAACTCCTTGGCGCTGTGGCGGGCGACGTCGTCGAGGCTCATGGCGTGTTGGCGGAGGGTGCGCAGCCGCTTGTCGGCACCTTCGTCGCGGCACATCAGCATCCCGCCCTCGCCGGTGGTCAACACCTTGCGCGGGTGAAACGAGAACACGGCGAACGCGCTGTGAGCGCCGATCGGTCGGCCCTTGTACGTGGATCCGGCGGCGCACGCGGCGTCTTCGATAAGGCCGAGTCCCTGCTGTCGGCACACATTGGCGATCGCATCGATGTCGGCGGGCATGCCCACCTGGTGAACCAACATGACGGCGCGTGTGGCGGGCGTGATGGCGGCAGAGACGGTCGCTGCGGTCACGTTTTGGGTCACAGGATCGACGTCTGCGAAGACTGGCCGTGCGCCGCAGTATTGAACGGCGTTGGCCGTTGCGATGAACGACAAGGAGGGGACAACGACGTCATCGCCCCGCCCGACACCGCAGCCGATGAGCGCCAGGTGCAGCCCGGTGGTTGCCGAGGAGACGGCGATGCCGGAAGCCGCGCCGACGTAGTCCGCCATCGCTTGCTCAAATAGGCGAACACGGGGACCTTGTGCGACCCAGCCGGACAGCACCGCTTCGGCGGCGGCATCGGCCTCGTCCTGGCCGAGAAACGGCTTGATGATCGGGATCATGGCGCCTCTGCGCGCGGGGTTGTCAGCGAATTTCAGCGCCGCATCGAGAACTTGCGCACCAGGAAGCCCAGCTTGCGGTTGCCCTGCACTTGTAGGTTGTAGGTGGACACGCCCTCGCAGCGGATCTCGACGTCGTAGCGGCGTTGTTTGGGCGGCGTGTCGGGCATCCTCGGCAACATCGCAGCGCGGTAGCTGTTGCAGGTCAGTTTGTCGCCGCGTTTGCGCTTGGTGTGGACGAGCTTGGCGTAGGTTTGCAGCTGAACAGCAGGCAGGTGCAAAAACGGGCTGCCGTGCAGGTTGAACAGCTCGGGCAGCAGGCTCGAAACGTCCGCGTGCGGGTGGCTCGGACCGAATTCGTGCGCGTATTTGCCAACGCCGCCGCCGTGCAGGGATGCGCACGCCGCCTTGCGCGTCAGCGTCTTGTGCATCGTCATCGCCGGGTCGTGCGTCTCGATGTCGAACCGCAGGCTGCCCGCCGCGAACTGCTGACAGATCCCGGTCTTGTTCTCGTTGGCCATCGCCGCCGAAAACGCCATCACGGAGCGCGCGACCTTCACCGCTTCCTTACGGTATTTACCCTTCAGCGCGGGTTTCCAGCCGAGCTTCCGGCGCTGGGTATGGTCGCGCACCTCGGCCTCGGTCAGCGCTTTGGTGGGCGTCTTGGCGCGTACAGCCTTCTTCTTGGGCAGCTCCTCGAGCGTCTTCTTCACGACGCCCGCGAGCTTCTTGGTGCGCTCCCAGACCGATGGACGAATCGGCAAGCGGATGCCCGCGGTGGCTGTCACGCCCATCTTCGCCTCGGCGGCGGTGGGAAAATCGCGCCAAAGTCCTCCCGCACCGAAAGCGGTCGGCCCGTTCCAGCGCAGCACGACGCCAAATCGCGTGTCGTTGCCGCGTGCATGGCCGGTGACATTCTCGTGGTGCAGTGTCTGCTGGAATTCGGCTGAAATCCGATAGTCGCGCGCCACGGCGATCGACACGGTCGAGGTGAAGTGCGTGATGGCAGAGGCATTTGGCCAGCCAATCTCGCCCGCCCAACGGATCGTGTCGTCGAACAGGTGCAGCGCGGCTCCCCAAGCGTATTGGGGCCCGGTGATGGCGGGAATCGTGTCCGGCAAAACGAAGCTGCTCGCGCCGATCAGGTCGGAGACGCGGCCACCGATGCTGACCCACCGCCACGGGGTGACCAACAAGCCGATATCGGTCGTCACAATCGTGCCAACGGGGCCCGCCTGGGCTGTGTGAGCGCGAACCGCGGCGCCTGCATGAAGCCAGTCGTCGACCGTAAAACCGCCGCCTGCAGAGATGCGCGATACCTCGACGATGGCCGGACCCACCGGCGCGCCCGGCGCGGGATCGCGGACGTGTTCAACCGCGAGACCGAGTCCGAACGGGCCAAATGGCATGCCGATGACAGCCGACCAACCCGCGCCACGAGCCGCGAGGTTGTCCGACCCAAAACCGGCGATATGCACCTGCGCCTCAAACGTCTCCTGCCGCGCGAGTCCGGCCGGGTTTCGTTGAATCGCCAGCGAGTTTTGCGGGAGCGCCGACGACAGGCCGATGAAATACACGCCCTGGTCGATGCGAGGCGACGTTGCACACGCATCATCAACCGGACCGGCCAGCACGATGACGGCGACGAACCCGCACACCAACGGCAGCCATCGTCGGGCGCCGGGCCCGATGCGCGCGTGGGTGTGTGACATCACAGAGAGGCGATCCAGGGCGGTGTCTCAGTTCGCCTTGGCGACGGAGATCTTCACGAACAGGAGCTGGTTGCTCGTGCTCTTGGCGGTGTTGATGTACTGGGATTTGCCGCTGTCGAGCACGGACTTGATCTCCTTGTACGTGATCTCCGCGACGCCGATCGGGTCGTCGGCGTTCCAGTCGTCGTCAAAGAAGGTCACGCGCAGGCGAATCCCGGGTTTGAGCGCGACCTGGTTGAAGCTCGGCGTGTACGTGAAAATCGGCGTGTAGGTGTCGTCGGTCTTGTTCTTGATGTCGACGAGCGTGAGGTTGCTGCTCCACTTGCCGTCTTTGAAGATCTGCGCCCAGCCGTAGGGATCGGGCTTGGCGAGCGCGTTCATGACGGGGGCGCCTACGAAGCTGATGACGTCCTTGACGATGCCGATCCACGCGGCTTTTCCGACCGCGAGACCGATTAGCTTGCCGGTCAAGTCGCCGAGCTTCTTGGCGTCCGATTGCTTCACGGCGCTGCAGAACAGGCCGTCCCACTGGCAGCGATCCGCCTTGAACGGGGCGATGACGGCGGACAAGAACTGGATGTGCACGACCGGCACGCCCTGCCCGGCCTTGCAGTACTTGGGGTGTTTGCCGGACGGATCCACGCAGTCGATCTTGCACTTGGACGCGTCGATGCAGTCGTAGAACTTCTTGTCCTTGTTCCAGCCGCACACCTTGCCGGCGCCGCACTGGGTCACCTTCAGCTGAGCGGCCGAGCAGTATTGGAGCACCTGGTTGTTGCCGCAGCAGCCCTCGTACGTGACCTTTCCGCATTGTGGCGGGGGCGGAGTCACGCATTTGCCGCTGTCGCACTGTTCGGTGGCCTTGCACTTGCCGCAGCTGCCGCCGCAGCCGTCCGCGCCACATTTGTTGCCGTCGCATTTCGGCTTGCACGGGGGCGGCCCTTCACATTTGCCCTGGACGCATTTCTGGTCGCCGCTGCAGATGCCACAGACGCCGCCGCAGCCGTCCTTTCCGCAGGTCTTGCCGGTGCACTGGGGCTTGCACTGGGGGGTGATGCACGTTCCGTCGACGCAATTGTCGCCGCTCGCGCACGATCCGCAGGCGCCGCCGCAGCCGTCATGTCCACACACCTTGCCGGCGCACTGGGGTTTGCAGCTGGATTTGTCCTTGCAGGTTCCCTGCACGCAGGCCTGGCTGGCTGTGCACAGGCCACAAACGCCGCCACAGCCGTCATTGCCGCAGTTCTTGCCGCCGCAAACCGGCTGACAGCCCTTCGTCTTGCACACGCCAAGCTCACACGCGGCGTTGCTGGGACACGAACCGCAGACACCGCCGCAGCCGTCGGGACCGCAGGCCTTGCCGCTACACGATGGGCTGCAACCGCCTGTGCACACGCCGTTTTGGCAATCCTCGCCCCGCTTGCACAAGCCGCACGATCCGCCGCAGCCGTCGGGTCCGCATTTCTTGGCCCCGCACGATGGCCTGCACGCGCCCGAGGAAGACGCGCCGGATGAGGACGCGCCCGAAGACGATGCACCCGAAGACGATGCACCCGAAGACGACGCACCCGAAGACGCACCGCCGCTGCTCGACGCCGTATCGCCGCCGGTGAACACGCTGCTGTCGAGGCCGGCCGCGGTATCGGTTGAAGCAACGGTGGTCCCGCCGCCACCTGCGTTCGATTGCCCGCAGCCCGAGGTCATCACGGGGACCGAAAAAAGCAGCGCCAACAGCACCAGGGAGGGGGAGAATGCGAGGCCGAAACGCTCGGGAGCCGCGCTGGTCATGGTTGTGGTCATGGCCGGATCGTACCGGGATGGCCCGTGTATTCAAACGTTCGTTGAAGCGGGTCCGGACACGCCGTAGACTCCGCCGCC
>CAZLMW010000232.1:0-4727 GCA_964560875.1 uncultured Enterobacteriaceae bacterium | reverse complement strand
GTCGCTTCTTCCACAAGCGACGCAGATGAATGCCAGGGTTTGCGGGTGACCCGCGAAGGAACGTGGGGTTTGGAGGTGCACAATCCGTTCCAACACGGATCATTGGAACATAAGTTCCCGCAACAACACGTTATTACAATGTCGCGACACATGTGTCTCTTTGATACATTCGATACAATTGACAAATATCGTCGCCCGGCGCCGTCAGTCTGACGTTTTTTGTCACCGCCACGCCGGGCTTCTCGCGCGGTCTACAGGTACTCGGTGCCGCGCTCGACGAAACACAAGGGATTGCCCCACGGGTCCTTGGCGTAGAAAGACCGCTCACCCCAGGGCCGAACGCTGATTTCGCCGCCGGCCTGGCCGTGAATGGTCGCGTCGCTCAAGCAACCGAGAGACGTCGCGCGGGCGAATACGGCGTCGAGGTCATCAACGTTGAAGTACACGAGGTTGGTCGTCTCGATGTCTTTCCAGCCGGTCACGTCGAGCACCTGCAGGGTCACGGCGCCGGCCTTGAAATAGATGCGTTGACCGGCGTGACGCTGCCCCTTGGTGGCGAGCAGGGCGCTGTAGAACGCCTCGGCTTCGTCGAGGCTGCCGACCTCGAGATCAAGGCGAAAAATGCCGAGAATCACCGGCGTTGCTGGGGTCGTCATGAGTTTGCTCCTGCCCGGTCAGCCGCCGGGGTCTTTGAAGAACCAGGCCAGCCAGTCAGCGGCGAGCTGCAGACGCTGGCGGTTGAGGGTGTAGATGCGGGAACGGCCATCGCGATGCGAACCGATCAAGCCTGCGGCTATGAGCACCTTGAGATGCCCGGTGGTAGTCGGCCACGAGTGTTCGAACATCGCGGCGATATCGCCGGCAGACATCGCGCCCCCTTTGAAGTTGAGCGTCATCAGGATCTGTCGGCGAACCCGGTGGGAGAGCGCGTCGAAGATCGCTTCATAGGCATCGTTCTGCATGGCAGGACCACATTTAGGCTAGAGACTAAATGAAGTCAACCGGCGCCTTTCCACGGCGTCGAATCGGGCCACAAAGAACGCTTGCGACGACGGTGCGGTGTCCCCTAATCTGCGCCGCCCTCAACCGGGACAAACCTTTCGAAAGGAGCCGTCATGGCGCGCTACAAGGGCATCATCCTGGCCGGTGGAAAGGGTACGCGCCTGTATCCGGTGACCAACGTCGCCAGCAAGCAGCTGCTGCCCATCTACAACAAGCCGATGATCTACTACCCGCTCACCACGATGCTGGTCAGCGGTGTGCGCGAGATCCTCATCATCAGCTCGCCCGAGGACACGCCGCGCTTCGAAGCGCTCCTCGGCGACGGTTCGCAGTGGGGAATCCGGCTCGAGTACGCGGTCCAGGACGCGCCACGCGGCATCGCCGAAGCGCTGGTGATTGGGCGCGAGTTCGTGGGTGACGACTCGGTCTTCTTGATGCTGGGCGACAACCTCATCTACGGCCGGCTCGACTTCCTGCGCGAAGCGATCCGCAATAACGGCGCCGGCGCGACGATTTTCGGCTACCAGGTCAGCGACCCAACGTCGTTCGGCGTGGCCGAGTTCGACGACACCGGCCGCGTCTTGTCGCTCGAAGAAAAACCCACCAATCCGCGCAGCAATTGGGCCGTACCGGGCCTCTACATCTACGGGCCAGGGGTCGCCGACCGTGCCGAATCGCTGGCACCTTCGGGTCGCGGCGAGCTCGAGATCACCGACCTCAACCGGCTCTATCTCAACCGCGGCGAGCTCAACTGCATCCCGATGGGCCGCGGCGTCGCGTGGCTGGACACGGGCACGCCCGAAAACCTGCTCGAAGCCGCGCAGTTCGTCATGACGATCGAAACGCGCCAAGGGCTGCTCGTCGGCTCACCCGAAGAGGCGGCTTACCGCATGGGCTATCTCGACAGCACCGGGTTTGCCAAGGCGATCGAGGCGATGCCAGCGAGCAGCGCTTACCGCCAGACCCTCGCCCGCATTCTCTCTGAACCCGGCGTCGTGACCGCGGTCGATGAGGTCGCATGAAAACTGTCATCGTCGCCGGGGGAGCCGGCTTTATCGGCAGCAACTTCATTCGCTTGCTGCTCGCTGAGCGCCCCGATCTCCGCGTCGTCAACATCGACGCGCTGACCTACGCCGGCAACCTCGCGAACCTCAAAGACGTCGCCGAGCACCCGAACTACCGATTCGCGCGCGTGGATATCGCCAATGAATCGCAGCTGAACGCGCTTTTCGAGTCGCTCGACGCCAAGCCGGAATTCATCGTCAATTTCGCCGCCGAGTCGCACGTTGACCGCAGCATCGACGGCCCCGAGGCGTTCCTGCAGGCCAATATCACCGGCACCTTCCGGCTGTTGCAGCACGCCCGCAGCATCGACGGCGTCCGCTACGTGCAGATCTCGACCGACGAGGTCTACGGCTCACTGGGCGACGAGGGCGCGTTCACCGAGACGACTCCGCTCGACCCGTCCAGCCCCTACTCGGCGAGCAAGGCGTCGGCCGACATGCTGGTCAACGCCTACCACCACACGTTTGGGCTCGACGCGGTCATCACCCGCTGCAGCAACAACTACGGGCCCTACCAGTTCCCCGAAAAGCTCATCCCATTGATGATCATCCACGCCGACGCCGGCAAACCGCTGCCCGTCTACGGCACCGGGTTGAACGTGCGCGATTGGATCCACGTCGAGGACCACTGCCGGGGCATCCTCGCCACGATGGAGCGCGGCAAATCGGGCGAGATCTACAACTTCGGCGGCGAGGCCGAGCGCCCCAACCTGCACATCGTTCACCTCATCGCCGACACCGTCTGCGGCAACCGGGACAACATCACGTTCGTCACCGACCGCCCCGGCCACGACTGGCGCTACGCCATGGACATCACCAAGGTCCGCGCCGAGCTGGATTGGCAGCCCCAGGTCGTGTTCGAGCAGGGCATTGGCGACACCATCGCGTGGTACCTCGACAACCGCCCGTGGTGGACCGCGGTGCAAAACGACGAGCATCGGCAGTTCTATGACCGCTGGTACGCCGACCGTGGATGAGGGCAGGGTGGCTGCAAGTCCAGGCGAAAGAGTCCGATTTCACGTCCCGTACGTGACGGGAAACGAGCGCGCGTACATCGACGAGGTGTTCGAAAACGGCCACTTCGCGGGCAACGGCCCGTTCACCAAGCGCGCCCAGGCGTGGATGGAAGCGCGCTGGAATGTTCCGCACGCTCTGCTGACCCATAGCTGCACGGGAGCCCTCGAGCTGGTCGCGATGGTGCTCGATTTCGGGCCCGGCGACGAAGTGGTGCTGCCATCATTCACGTTCATCTCGACTGCGACAGCGTTCATGCGCGCTGGCGGCAAGCCCGTTTTCTGCGAGATCGACCCCGAAACCATGACGCTCGACGTCGAGGACGCGGAGCGGCGTATCACCGACCGCACCAAGGCCATCGTCGCCGTTCACTACGGCGGTGTCGGCGCGGATATCGAGGCCGTAATGGCGCTCGGGCAAAAGCACGGGATTGCGGTCATCGAGGACGCCGCGCAGGGCATCGAAGCCAGCCGCGGCGGGCGGCTGCTCGGCTCGATCGCGCCGTTCGCTTGCCTGTCCTTTCACGAGACCAAGAACGTGCACTGCGGGCTCGGCGGCGCGCTCATCGTCAACGACGAACGCTACTGGGATCGCGTCGAGAACATCTGGGAGCGCGGCACGAACCGCCGCAAGTTCCACAAGGGCCTCGTCGACAAGTACTCGTGGGTGGATTTGGGCAGCAGCTTCTACCCTTCCGAGCTACAGGCCGCATTCCTGCTCGCACAACTCGAAGGCATCGACGCCGATCTCGCCGCTCGCCGTAAGGTCTGGGCCCGGTACCACGAAGCGCTCGCTCCCCTGGAGGAAGCCGGCCACCTGCGACGCCCAGTTGTGCCCAGCGATTGCGTCAGCAACCACCACAACTACTGGGTACGTCTGCGCGATGGCGAGACCGCCGACCGGTTCCGCGTCTTCCTCGGCGAACGCGGCGTGCAGGCGGTGATCCACTACGTGCCGCTGCATGACTCGACGATGGGGAGCAAGCTGGGATACAGCCGCGAGTCGCTTCCTATTACCGCGTCAGCCGCGGACAGCTTGATTCGATTGCCGATGCACTTCTCGCTGACCGATCGTGAGGTGGACAGGGTGCTCGACGGAGTCGAGGGCTTCTTCGCCGCGGCGCGTTAATTAATCATTTGATTGGTTTCGTCTGCGCGACGGATTGGGGATTCAGTTTTGTCTTGGCAGACGGCGACCCAATCAATTGGGTTTTTGTCTTCGCAGACGGCGTCCTTTCCAAAAATGGGGATTCGTCTTGGCAGACGGCGACCCAATCAATTGGGTTTTTTGTCTTCGCAGACGGCGTCCTTTCCAAGAATGGGGATTCGTCTTGGCAGACGGCGCCCCGATCAAAGGGGAAAGGACCCAACAGGGGAAGGCATTTTATGATCTGCGAGGCACCCGGTGGTCGCCGCACTTGCGTCTTTGGTAGGGGACAGACTGCCTTCCCCTGATCGGTCCTCTCCCCTTGGAACCCCTCTCCCCGTTTACCCCAACCGCCTGTTTTTGTGGTTCTTTTTGGATCCCAAACGCGCTCTTGCGGGACTGCACGCGGCGTGTCGCACTCGACGGGTTCTGAACCCAACGCCACCCGGGGGCGTGATTCATTACCCGGTCACGACCGCCATCAGGGGTCTGGGCAAGCGG
>CAZLMW010000231.1:0-4733 GCA_964560875.1 uncultured Enterobacteriaceae bacterium | reverse complement strand
ACCCCAATACGGTTCGTGTCTTCGATGTCGGGCAGAATGACGACGGGGCGTTCTATCTTGCGATGGAGTTGTTGCGCGGTGAGACGTTGGCAGCGCGGCTTCGACGCATGGAGCAGGCCGGCGAGTCGATGACTGACGAAGCGGTGGCGAAGCTGGCGATCCAGGTGCTGCGCAGCCTCGCCGAGGCGCACGACGCCGGGCTTGTCCACCGCGACCTCAAGCCGGCCAACCTGATGCTGTGCCACGTCGGCGACGATGAACCCGCGCTGCTCAAGGTGCTCGATTTCGGCTGTGCTTGGACAGCTGGTTCTACGATGACCGGTCACGGGCGCGCACTGGGCACGCCGGCCTACATGAGCCCCGAACAATGCGCGGGCGAAGACCTCGACGGGCGCAGCGACCTGTACGCGCTCGGCGTTGTGCTGTTTCGCTGCATCACTGGAAGGCTCCCTTTCGCGGACAAGAACCCGATGACCTTGATGTACATGCACGCAAACGTGGCGCCGCCGGATATTGGCCGCGCGGCCGGCCGATCCTTGGAGCCGGCGTTGGCGCGCACGATCGAGACCGCGCTCGCCAAGGACCCCCGCGATCGGTTCAGGGACGCCCGCCAGATGCGCGCTGCAATCGCGGCCGTCGCCGGCGTCGGCGGTGTCGCCACCAGCTCGTCAACCATACCGTTGGTCGTCGCCGCTGAGGTTGAGCTGACCGGCAGCGTGGATGTCGGGCTCGACGGCGCGACCTGGTCGACGGCACAGCCGATCGATGGCAGCAAGCACGCCCCTGAGTTCGAACCGATCCACGAGTCGGACGCGGCAGGTGCATCAAAGGTTGACGGGGCGGCGACGAGCTCCCGCGGACTGCCGGCGTGGGGATGGACGGCCATTGGTGCTGGCGCGGCGCTGGCGATTGCCGCGTTTGTCCCGCTTTTGTCACCACCGGACCGTGACCCGGTACCTGCGGACCTGCCGAGTGCCGTTCCGCGGACGAATCCGGCAATGAAAGCGCCGGCGGACGATGGACCAGCGGCTGCTGCCAAACCCGCTGCTGCCAAACCCGCTGCTGCCAAACCCGCTGCTGCCAGACCTGCCGATACAACCGAGCCAACGCGGCAACGGCGCGCAGCGGGCGAACCGCCGCCGTCAGCTTCGGACAGCAACCGCGCGATGCGTGTCGGTCAAGCGCGTCTGCTTGCCGAACTCGCGACGCTCGAGAAGGACCGACAGAAGCGATTGGCCTATTTGCGTCGCGCCGCTGCCCTCGACCCGACGAACGAGACGATCACGGACGCGTTGAAGCAGGTGCAGCGTCGTATCGCCTCGTCAAAACGCCGCAGAAGTAGCAAACCGAAGCGATTGAGGCGGCCGAGCTCCAGCGCGAAGATCGCGACTCCTTCGACGCTGTCCAAGCAAGACCCGGTCAAACCGCCGCCAGCCGCCGTCAAACCGCCGCCAGCCGCCGTCAAACCGCCGCCAGCCGCCGTCAAACCGTCGCCAGCCGCCGTCCGACCCGCGCCTGCGCCGACAACGCAGCCGTCGGTTGTGAAACCGAGTTTTCTGGATGAGCTGCCCAAACCGGCCAGAAAAGGGCCGGCACCGCGGTTTCTGCGATGATTCACAGGGCGCGCCCGAGGTGGCGACAAACCCCGATCTTGGCGATGTTCGTGGCGGTTGGTCTGAGCATCTCGGTCTATGCGACGCCGCGCGACAACGGAGCACCATCCACCTCGCTTGCGCGCCGCAACGAAGCCGCCGCGATCTCCAAGGTGGCGCTGCGCAAAGCGATGCAGGGTCACCTGGGTCTCGCGGCTGAGCTCTACATCAGCGCCTACCAAACCGATCCCACGACGCACGGCTACCTCTATAGCGCGGCGCGGGCCCTGCATCTCAACGGGGACACCGTAGCCGCGACGGCCAAGTATAAGCTTTTCCTCCAGCGCGTGGACAACGACGATCCGATGGCGGCGAACGCGCGCAAACATCTCGCCAGCCTGCGTTCGGCAACGCCGCCGTCCCCACGCCCGACCGCGGCCGCCAAAAAAGGCGCGGACGTTGTCGCTGCTGCACCGCTGAAAACCCCCAAGCCTCGTGTTCACATGGCCGGCCCGACAGCTTTGCCACCGTCGCCTCGGAAGGACGTTGGCGCCGATATCCCGTGGCGTTCGATCGGCGTTGGCGTGACCGGCGTTGGCGTCGCGTCGCTCGCGATCGCGTCGTATTTCCAGGTGGTCGCGTCGTCGGACGCCGCGGCGCTTGAGAGCAAGCTCGACGATGGGACCATCGATGCGTCGGCAGCCAGACGGGAGCTCACGTTGGTCGAAAACAGCCGCACGAACGCCCGCATTTTTCTGGCTTCCGGCGTGGTCGTTGGCGGCGTCGGCGCTTGGCTGTGGCTCCGGTCGAATGATCGACCGTCCTCGCCAGGCGCGTGGGTCACACCGGTCGGACCGGGCGGTGTTCGCGGATTCTCTGTGTTCGCGCGGTTCTGACGGATTGTCGCCTGCGCGTTGCAATGACCTGTCGGGCTGCGACAATGCGGCCCACCCATGTCCGAGCCGCTGAACACATCTACGCTTTCAGTTCAGACCACGGTCGATGCGAGCGATGACGCGGCGATCGGTGTCTTGCACTTGGTGCGTCCAACGAGTCTGAAAGGCTTTGCCTCGCCGCTATCGGTGCTCCGTCAACCCGTTGGCTTGGGCCGTTTACCGCCGGTAGATGGCGCCACGATCGCGCACCGCACTGTGTCACGCCATCACGCAGATATCGCGTGGAACGAGAAGCTGCGCACCCACCAGCTCCGCGATGCCGGCAGCCACAACGGCACGCGTTGTCAGGCGCGCGACGTCGGTCGACATTGGCGAGCTTTGCGTGACGGCGACGTCATTCGGCTCGGCGACGTGGTCTTTGTATACGAGCGTATTCGCGAGCTGTTGAGGTCTGCCGCTGCCGATCGCGGACCTGACATCATCGGTGTCTCCGTCGCGTCTCAACAGTTGCGCCAGACTATCGCCAAGGCTGCTCCGGACCGTGCGCCTGCGCTCGTCGTCGGCGAGACGGGCACCGGCAAAGAGTGGGTTGCGCGCGCTCTGCATCGTCTGAGCGGTCGTCGGGGCGACCTTGTGGCGGTCAACTGCGCCACGATCAGCGGCAACCTCGTGGAGAGCGAGCTGTTCGGCCACGTTCGCGGGGCTTTCACCGGGGCCGATCGGCGCAAAGACGGCGTGTTCGTCGCCGCTCACGGTGGGACACTCTTGCTCGACGAGATCGGGGACCTGCCGCTGGCCATGCAGCCCAAGCTGCTGCGGGTATTGCAGGAAGGAGTTGTCCGACCGGTCGGCGGCACACGACCACATGAGGTGAATGTCCGCGTTGTGGCGGCGACGAACCGGGACCTTACCCAAGCGGTCGCGGCGGGCTCGTTCCGACGCGATCTTTTCGCGCGGCTGGCGCTGTGGGAGATCGGCGTGCCATCGCTGGCGGAACGACGCGCGGACATCTTGCCGTGGTTGCACTGGCTTACAGCACGCTGGTTTACCGATCGCGACCGTCAACCGATGACGTTCGACTTCGACGCCGCCGCTGTCGAGTCGCTGCTGGTGCACTCTTGGCCCGACAATCTGCGCGGCCTTCAGCGGCTGGCACATCGGCTCGCCACGAACTGCGAGGCAGGCTGTCTCGTCGATGCCCCCACACTGCAGCGTTTCCTGCCCAAACCGGCGCTGCGCACACCGAGCGAGCACGGTGACAACGAGGCGGACGAGCAGATTACCGCCGCCATTTCCTTGCCGACAACGCGCAGCAGCCGACGTCCGGCGCCCCCTCGCGAGCAGCTCGTGGAGATCTTGCGGGACACCGGCTCGGTGCGCGCGGCCGCGGCGCGAATGCAGCGCGCTCGTCGGCAGATCTACCGCTGGATCTCGACCTACGCGATCGAGAAGGACGAGTGGACCGATGGATAGATCGCGCTCAAGCCGCGATCGTGGTCAGCGCGGACGTCCAACCGCGCTTGCGCTGCGAACTTCAAGTCGGTAGCTCTCACCGACAATGCGCCGTTTCCACCGCCTCCTGTTCGAAGCCGACATCCAGCGCGGCTACCAACGGCTGCACGAATACCGCCTCCCCGAGACGACCGCGCCCTACTGGAAGCTCAACGAGGCCCGCCCGTTCCAAGGCGACCTGGTCGCGAAGACAACATTGACCGTCACCAGCGGCAAGCCCGTCGATCTGCTCAACTCGCCGCTCTCGTGGCTGGTCGTATCCACGCGTCTGCTCGCGGCCTGGCAAGCGTTCGAAAACGAGCTCGAGGTCTTCGCGGCCAACGTGACCGATCCCAACGGAGCCCCGCTATCGGGCTACCACGTCGTCAACCTGCTGCGCGCCATCCAATGCGTCGACGTGGACCGCAGCGACGTGCAGTGGGGCAACAAGAAACGGCGCCGCGCGCAATGGGTCACCACCGCGGTCATCGACAGCCAGGCCGTCCCCGCCGACGCCCACCTGTTCCGCCTCGCCGAGAGCCGGGACTACATCGTGTGTTCGGACGAGCTCGCGCAATCCCTCGTCGGTCTGGGCCTGCAAGGCCTCGTCTTCGAGCGCCTCGACAGCGCGTGAAGCAAGCCGGGGTGTGATCCTTTAGCCGGTCCGCTGTCGCTGTCCGGCCGGATCACACCCGGGGACGTTGTTTCGTTTCTCCGTGGTGCAAGCACCACTGCACCTTGCTCGGTGACCTGC
>CAZLMW010000230.1:0-4941 GCA_964560875.1 uncultured Enterobacteriaceae bacterium | reverse complement strand
CTTTGCCGCCGGACAGGACGCTCGACGCCGCACCGTCGAACCGCCAATAGCCCACGACGTTCGCGAGATCCGTATCACTGTGCGGCCGCGCACCCACGACCTCGAAGTGCGTCTCGTGCTCGCCGCTCTGGACGTCCGTCTTCTCGGTCACGCGCACGTCATCAAAGTCAGCCTGCGCGCCGGGGACATACGTGCTGCCGTAAGGCGCCTTGGACGCGTGGTAAGTCGCGATCTCGGCCGGACTCAACGCGCGCGTGAACACAGCGACATCGGCCACGGCGCCCTTCCATGCGCCGGCGACCTTCTTATCCTTCCCATGCCAGAACGCACCCAGCGAAATCGGGTTGCCGCAGTCGCGCTTATCGGACTGGGACGCGTATTCCTTGCTCGCCGCCAGCCGTCCATCGACGTAGGTGTAAAACCACGAGCCGACCCGCGTAATCGCGACGTGATGCCAGCCACCGTCTTGGGGATAGCCCGCACCGAATTTCCATTGCTTGCCGCCGCCTTGCGTATAGACGCCGTGAAAAACCGAGTTCTTGGGCGTTCCGGCCGCCCAGAAGCTGATATCGAGCCCGCCGTCGTGACACTTGGCGCCGCTGTAGGTGGAAACGGGTGCGCCATCGCCCTCGGTCTTGACCCACGCCGATACGGTGAGCTGCGCGCCAAGTCGCCACGTTCGGTTCGCGGCCGCGACAACGTAGTCGTCCTTGCCATCAAACCACAGCGCCTTGCTCGTTGGGCCGAAGGGGCCGGTCACGAACTTCGGATCGCCGTTCTTGACGCCTGCCGCGCCGGTCACGCCGTCCTTGAGGTCGCCGTTGAGGACCCAATGGCCCTTCAAGCTCGCGTCCTTGATACCGTTGACGAGCGGGATCTCCACCGGTTCATTGGTCCGGCGCATCTTGCTCATCCCGGCCTTCTGTCCGGGCTCGGTCAAACTCAGACTCGAACTCGAACTCCAACCCGAACCCTCCCACTCCGGACAGCTCGTCGCCCCGCGCTTGGCGTCGCCATCGGGGTTCCAGACCGTCGGGCACTTGTCGGCGGCGCCCTTCAGTCCGTCGTGGTCGTAATCGATCTGCGGCGGAGCGACTCCGATGGCGCATGTCTTGGACCACTTGCCACCGGGGCCGAGTTCCGCAGTGCCCGAACCCGCCTCATTGGTGGATTTCGTGCCGGCGCCCTCGGAGAAGCTGACGGCCACCAGCGTATCGGCGTCGGCTCCGAGAACCCCGGGATTGAAGCCCGTCTCCGGGTACCGAGCGATGTTCGAGATACGGACCGCATCAAAGAGAACGCCCGTCGGTGCCGCGCCGCCGCCGAGATGCTTGTTGCTCGTGTTGAGCCAAGATCGACACGACAGCGTCCCGAGTGAAGTCGTGATCTTGGTCGCGAGCTTTCCGTCGACGAACAGCTTGAGTTTGTCCGTATCGAACTGCAGCGCAATATGGTGCCACTGGTCCGCCGATGGCGCGCTCGTTGAAAGAGTGGGCGAATGAGGCTTCGCGTGCGCGATGAGCTTGCCGCCGCTCAGGCTCAGGCTCCCGATGTCACCTTTGCAGGCGGGGTCGTGGGACCAGGCGCGCCAGAGGAGATTGCCAGCAGAGCTTCGAACCGCCGCCGTGTACTGGACCCACATTTCCACTGTGAGCTTCTTGCCCATCGCCACGGATGGCAGTTTGATCACGGCGCCCCCGGCCGAAGAGCAAGATTCGACCGTTGGCGGCTTGGGCGGCGCGCTCCACTTCTGCGCAGCATTCAACAACGGGAAGTGCAGCAGCTCGTCAGCAGCAACAACGCGCTTCATCAAGCGGATCTCATCGATCGCCCCATGAAACGCTCCCTTGATTCCCTTTGCACCGAAACTGTAGCCGCCGAAGTGCATCGGCAGCGCGTTCACAAGCGGCGTGCCGCTCATCTTCGTCGTGGCGTCCAGAGCCCCGTTTCGCCACAGGGACAGCGAGTCGGCGGACGCGACCATCGCAGCACGGGTCCATGTCGCCACTTTGAGTCCGGTCTTGGACTTCGCCAACAGAGACGCCTTGTCGGTATTGGTGCTCCCGTAGAGGGAGCCGTCTGTATGAACGTGCAGCTGCCACGCGTCGTTCAACTTCCCGTCGCCGAGCTCCTTGGTGACCAACGCGACACCTTTGGCGGCTTTGCTGGGCAAAACGGACGCTGCAAGGGTGTACTGCGTCAGGTCGAGATGTGCTGCATCTGGCACAACGCCATACCCGCCGCTCAAGAGCAACGACTGACCGTGGGCCCCAGCGGCCGGCGCGACGCTGTCCTTCGAGGTGCCATGCCAGCGCCGCGAAGACGAGTCAATCAACGTGGGGAATGCGTCATCAAACCGCCACCAGCCCGCATACCCAAGGCATGGGCTCAGCAACGCATCGCATTTCGTCTGCTTGTCCAGCGCAACGACCTTCGTCCCAACCGCCTTGGCCGCCTTGTTGCCCCACCAGAGCTTGTAGTCGTGCGACTTGAACCCACCGCCGGCTTCCGCCTTCGCACGCGTGTGCGCAAGGAAACGAACGCGTGGAAGCCCGCGGGCGCGCTTGGCGAAGTAGTCGGGGGACTTGGCGACTTTGTGGATGAGGACTTCGTCGATCGAACCCTTGAACTGGTGTTCTTTCGCTGGATAGGTGGCGAGTCGGACCGGAACACCCGGCAGCGCGACCTTTCCCGATGTTGCGGCTTCAGCTACCAGCACCCCATCGACACTCAAGGTCGCTTGTTTGCCGTCCCAGGTCGCTGCTACATGGCTCCACGCTTCGAGCGCGGCCTTCTCCTTCGACATAATCGTGACCTGCGCAGCCCCACCTCCGATCGTGAATAGCCAGCGACAGCCCGCCCCGCTGCCGGAGATCCCCACGTTGAGGCGCTCGGATGTCTTGTCGTCGCTCTTAGAGACCAGCAATTGAGTGGACGAGGCACACAGCATCGGTCTCGCCCACGCTTCGACTGTGCCAACTGGGAGGTGCAGCTCCTTGGAATCCGCCACGGTGACACCCGCACCATCATTTGCGAGCTCAAGTGCGCCGTCCGTTTTGCCAAAGCGGCCAATCGCCGGTTTCGTGCCGCTGGAGTTGCCGTTGTGCTTGCCCAGGACGTCCTTCGCGTCTCCGTCGAGCTTCCAGTACGCCACAAGGTCTTTGAGATCCGAGTCGCTGTGCGGCCGCGCCCCAACGACCTCGAAGTGCGTCGCATGCGTGCCGGCCTGCAGGTTCGTCGCCTCGGTCACCCGCAAGTCGTCAAAATCCAACTGCGCGCCGGGCGTGGAGCTGCTGCCGTACGGGGCCTTCGACGCGTAGTACGTCGCGATCTCGGCAGAGCTCAGCGCACGATTGAAGAGAGCGAGGTCGTCGACGTCGACCCGCGCGAACTTGTAGTACTTCTTGTCGCTGAAGTGCCAAGCGGACCCCAACGATATCCAGTTTCCGCAGTCTGAACTCGGCGGCAGTCCCGCGTGCGTCGTCGAAGACGAAAGCCTGCCGTCCTGGTACATCGTGAGCCGCGCGCCGTCGCGAACGATAGCAAGATGGTGCCATTTGCCATCATCCACGGCTGTTGCCCCCGTGACGGCCGGATGACTCGAAGCCGACGCGGTGATCGAAAAACGCGGCTTGCCGTTCTTGTCCAATGCAAGATACGCCCCGCTTCCTCCCGACACCGTGTGGTCCTTGCACTTATCGCCGGTGCTCCAACTGAGCACCGCGTCGTCGGTGTTGGACTTGCTTGGTTGTCGCAACCAAACGGACACCGCCATCCGAGCTTGAAATCGAAACGCACGTCCCTGGCCGAGATGAGCCACGTCCGCCTTTCCATCAAACGCCATTCCCTTGCCTGAAACCAGCGGGCTGTCCGTAGGCTTCGGCGAGGCAACGATCTTGTTCGTCGCGATACCTTCACCGAACGCAGGTTTGAAGTCGCCGTCCAACGGCCAGTAACCAACCAACGAAGCGTCCCGAATCCCGTTCACCAACGGCACCTCCACCGGCTCATTGGTCCGCCGGACCTTGCTCATCCCGGCCTTCTGACCAGGCTCGGTCAGCGCCAGACTCGAACTCGGACCCCAACCCGAACCCTTCCACTCACCACAAGCGCCCTTATCCCCATCCGGGTTCCAAACCGTCGGACAGACATCCGCGGCCCCCGTCAGCCCGTCATGGTCATAATCCTCGCCAGCCCCACAAGAACCGGCCTTGCACACGTCCTTCTTCCCGCCAACCGTGCAGACCGTCCCGTCCTTCACGTTGACCTTCGTGCACCCCTTCGCCTTGTCACACCCATCGGTCGTACACGGGTTGCCGTCATCGCAGACAACCTTCGTGCTGAAACACCCCGTCGTGTTCTTGCATGCGTCCTTGGTGCAAGCGTCCCCGTCGTTGCACGTCACACCCAACCCAGCCACGCACTTGCCCGCCTTGCAGACATCGGGCTTGGCCTTGGTCCCGCTGCACTTGTTGCCGTCGTCGCACGCCTTGGTGTTGTTGCTGTACTTGCACCCGACTTTGACGTCGCACGAGTCGTCCGTGCACACGTTCTTGTCGTCGCAAACGACCGCTTTGCCCGCGCACTTACCGGCCGCGCACACATCGCCTGAGCTGCACTTGTTGCCGTCGTCGCACGCCAGCTTGTCCATCGCCTTGGCGTCGTTGACGCAGCCCTTCGCCGGGTCGCAGCTGTCCTTGGTGCACGCCTTGCCGTCGTTGCAGCCGCCGTCCTTGGTGAGCTTGGTCGCGTCGATCTTCGCGCCGGGCACGCAGATGCCGCCGTTGTTGCACTTGTCGCCGGCCGTGCATTTGTCGCCGTCCTCGCAGGCGCCGCCCTTGTTGTCCTCGATGAACGAACACTTGCCCGTCGCCTTGGAGCACTGGGCCAACAAACACCCCGCATCTTTGCCGCCGGGCACCGCGCAGGTGACCACCGTCG
>CAZLMW010000229.1:0-4985 GCA_964560875.1 uncultured Enterobacteriaceae bacterium | reverse complement strand
TTGCGTGCCACGGCCTGCCGGGGTGCTTGCGACGGGCGCAGCAGTTGCATTGTTGCCTTTGCGCGGTCACACCGCTGATACACTCGACCACCGCGCTTGTTGCGATGTGATCAAGGGCGTCGGACTGCGGCACTACGCCTCGCTCGAGCGTTCCGCTTCCAGCAAACCAACGAGGTGATGCAGGCGCGCGTCGTTGAGCTTGCGCACGAGAACCTGCGCGCGACGTTCGAGCTGGAGACGGTCAGCGGCACCCGACGATGGCATGGGCGCCGTAACCTCCGCCCCGGGGGCAACGACCAGCTCGTTGAGATGGACGGACAGGGCTCGTGCCAGCGCCACCGCCGTGTTCAAGCGGGGCACCTGCTCGCCGCGCTCGATCCGCCCGATGACTGTCGCCTCCGAGAGGCCGCTCCGATCGGCGAGCTGGCGCTGGGTCATCCCGCGCTCGAGGCGAAGGGCCCGAATTCTGCCCCCGATGTCGGCGCCGCTGACCATGTGTGCAACCTACGGCTTGACGAGGGCACGAAGGAGTATGAAAACGTTCAGTACCTATTTGTTCTATATCGCCGTGGCGGCCAACTCAGCGCCGCCGATGGTCGGTGAACCAAACACGAAGTGCTCAGGCTCGACGAGCCTGGACCAAGGAGCGCGCAATGAAACTCTCAACCCGTGGGGGCCTCGTAGCCCGACACGCCGCTTGCGTGGTCGTGGTCGCCGTCGCGCTGGTTTCGCTTGCCGAGGCCGCCGAAGCGAAGCCCCGAGCTTCACTGACTGGCCACTGGAATGTCATCGCAAGCCCGATTGAATCAGCGCAGGCAAAGCGTTGGTGATGGCGTGTTTCCAGTACCGAATGTTCGGCTTGTCGCCGACGACAAACGACTGCGGACCATCGACAAGTCCGACGAATGTAGCGGGCATGACGCCGCGAACCTTAATTGGTAGGAGTCGCAGCGCGGCCTCAGCGGCCAACATCTGCCGTCGAACGCTCTCTCGGACGTCTTGGTCGCTCAGGCAATTCGCGACTGTGACGCGAGCTGTTCGGATCTCGTTGGTGTCTGCTGCGTCGGTCTTGGACGACGACCGATTCGAGACGCGGCACGTTGCCGGTCGCGGCCTCGCCGCGCGGTTGGAAAATGGCAAAGCTGACATCTGACGGCGGTGACATGTGCGCCAAAGAATGAGCCGCCAGGCATCGCGGCGCAAAAGGAACGGATATCTCCGACTTCACCCTCCCCTGTCGGCTTGGCGACCATCGCGCCACTCAAGCAGCGGAGGAAGACCTGTCCAGCCACCCGGCAGGCAGCACCCTCTTGGTTGGGGCAGGCGTCACGCTCCGAGCCAACAAGCGGTGGAGCATCGTCGTGGAGACCGCCGCCGGCATTCGCAAGTGGCGCCACGCCGCCGGGTACACAACACCGCCCCCGCAGGCCGGCGACACCCCGGATCACGAGCGCTCGGATGTCGGCGTATCCAAGTTGCTCTACTCGTTCAGCGTCGGCGTCCAGATGGGCCTGCTGGGCGACGGATAGCGGACGCCATCCTGGCGGCGGACGAACCGGGTTGAGCTGCGTTTGCAAATCGTAAAGTCAAGCTGTCGATCTACACGATTTGCGCACTCCCGGCCGGCAAACACCCTCCGTGTTATCGTCGCCACATGGCCGCATCCTTGCCGCGACTGCTGGCGTTTTCAGTCATGCTGGGCGCGCTCCTGGCGCCCCAAACAGCGACCGCCAAAGCAGCCACCGGCGCAGCGCCAACGACCCTTTCCTCGTCTGCCACGCCTGCCGTCGACCCGGCGGACGTCGACCCGGCGGACAGCGCGCACTGGCGGCCCGATCCCAACCGCACGCGCTACATCTACGTGCCATCCGCGATGTTCCTGCGCCCCGGCGAGGCGTACGTTTCCCAAAAACAGCTCGCCCTGACGACGGCCGCGGCGGGGATCACTGACTGGTTCAACGTGCTGGTTGGCTCGGTCGTGCCGGGTTTTGCGCTCGGTCGTGACGGCGCCAACTTCATGGTCGCGGCGAAGGTCGGCACGTCGATCGGCGACCTCCTGCACGTCAATGGCGGCGGCGAGCTGCTGTACACGCCGGGGGAATCGGGCGGTCTCGAGCCCGGGTTCGTCTTTGGCGGCGCCACCGTCGGCACGATGAACAACCACATCTCCGTCACAGTTGGCCGGCCCTCGGGCTTTTATCGCGACAACCTTTTTCGCTTCGACGCGGGCAGCGTCATTGTCGTGTTGTCAGCCAGCCTGCGGGTGAGCGATTCGGTCGCGCTGATGACCGAAAACTGGGTCTTCCCGACGACCAAGCTGCCGGTGCAGACGATGGTCAACGCGATGGCGGCGCGCTTTATCGGCGAGGGCTGGTCGCTCGACGCAGGGATCGTGCGATTTCTGGGCTACGAGTACCCGCTGCCCTGGCTGGATGTGACCTTCCCGTTCACGATCGGGGCCTTGCAGCGCGGAGGACCCGGTGACGACTAGCCGCGCCCAATCGCATCGTTCCCTGCCGCTTCGTTCGCGGTCGCTTCTGCACGCGTGTCTCTGCTGCGCGCTCTTGGCCGCTCTGTCGCTGTCCGGTTGCCGCGCCCCCGAGCTTTTCAAAGCCCCCACCGAATGCGCCGAGAACAAGCCAGTGGACCGCACCGAGCTGGGTAAGGTCACCTGGCATCGCGACATGCGGCCCCTTGTCGAAACGCGCTGCTGGCCGTGCCACAAGACCGGCGACATCGCCCCGTTTCCCATCGAGACGTACGCCCAGGCGCATAAGCTCCATCCGCTCATCGGCCACTCGGTGCGGACGAACAGCATGCCGCCGTGGCAG
Organism: uncultured Enterobacteriaceae bacterium; assembly: GCA_964560875.1. Taxonomy (GTDB): domain Bacteria; phylum Myxococcota_A; class UBA9042; order UBA9042; family UBA9042; genus CAZLMW01. The sequence continues at coordinate 2,154 of CAZLMW010000229.1, read as the reverse complement.
GCCGGGCCGTGCTGTCGTCCCTACCGCTTCGACACATCGCTCACGCCGAAGGAAAAGGCCGTCGTCAAGGCGTGGGTGCAGCAAGGCGCCCCCGAAGGCGACGTGGCGGACTACAAGGCGCCCGCAAAGACGACCGACGGCGGACTGTCACGCGTGGATCTTGCGCTCAAGGGGCCCACCTACACGCCCTCGGCGAAATTCGGCACCGACGAGCTGCGCTGCTTTCTGCTCGACGTACCCGACGCGCCGCTGTTCGTGACCGGCTTCAACGTCCGCCCCGGCAACGCCAAGGTCGTGCACCACGTGTTGCTCAACGTCATCAACAAGGACTACGTCGCGCACTTCCAGGGGCTCGACGACAACGACAGCGGCCCGGGTTGGGATTGTTTCGGCCAGGGTTTGAGCGCGGCACACGGCGCGGGCATTGGCGGTTGGGCACCCGGATTCCGAGGGTTGGACTATCCCGACGGGCTCGGCATCAAGGTCCCGGCGGGCGCCAAGCTGCTCATGGCCGTGCACTACGACCTGAGCGGCGGGGGCGGTGCCGATGCGTCGACCGCGCAATTCAGTACCGCCAAGACCGTGCAACGAGAGGTCACGAATATGGGCTTTTCGCACCCGCTCTGGCTCATCGGCGACGGCATGAAGATCGCGGCAGGTGACAAGGATGCGGTGCGCACATTCGCCTATGACCCGACGTCATCGGTCGGCGAAAACGGCCCGCTGAACGTGTACGCAGTCAATATCCACATGCACGAGCGCGGCACGCGGGCGTCGTTGGTCATCGATCGGCTCGATGGCGAGCGCGAATGCTTGCTGTACATCCCAAGCTACGACTTCGACTGGCAGCAGACGTACTTCCTCGAAAAGCCCGCGACGCTCAAGCCGGGTGACCTGCTCTACCTCGAGTGCCATTGGGACAACACCGACTCAAACCAGCCCATCAAGGGCGGCAAGAAGGCCAAAGCGCAGGACCAGTGGTGGGGCACCGACAAGGAGATGTGCACCGCGTTCGTGATGATGGCCAAACCATGACGGGAGCTCGGCCGCGTCAGGTTCGCGACGCCCTGGTGCTGGCTGGCCTGCTGACTTGGATGGTCGGCAGCGGCTGTGCCTCGTTCGCGTCGTTCAAGGTGCCGCAGACATTGCCGAAGGGTGACCAGCGCATCTTGCTTGGCACAGCGATCGACCTGAACAGCCTCGAAGAGACGGGCTACCAACCGCTGCCCGACATCACGCTGGGTTCGCGATTTGGCGTGTCCGACGATACCGACGTGGGCGGACGTATCGCGTTTATGCCCCTCGGCCGGCGGGTGACGACGATGACGCTCGAGGTCAGCGCGCGCAGGCGGCTGGTCAAGGACGCGAGCAGCGGTGTCGTCAATGTCACGTTGCAGCCGTCCCTGGGCTATCGATGGCTGTCGGCGGGCGGTACGGACGGACATATCGGAGACTTCAGCCTGCCGCTCATCACGGGCTTTTGGCTCACCCCGCGCAACCAGCTCATCGTGTCGCCCCAGGTCAGCCTGCAATTGGGCCACAGCACCGGCGCAAACCCGATCTGGATCCCCGCGGCGGGCGGCTCGTTGGGCTGGCAATTCCAGCAGCGGCCCGCGCAGGGCTTCATGATCGAAGCGTCCGCCCTCTATACGCCCCGCGGGACCGAAGGCACTTCGGGCACCGTGTTGATGCACGTCGGCGTGGCGATCCTGTGGACACGTCGCTGAACGAAAGTGGTGCGTAGATAGAGGCGGCTACTCGGCGGTTTCGCGCGGCCCGCGGAGCAGCCATGTTGCCGTCGGACCCTTGCCCTTGACGTCGATGGTACCGCGCTCTTCGAGCTCAAATGCGTGGGCGATGCGGTCGCGGGTGGGCCGCGTAACCTGGATGCTGCCAGCGAGACCGTGCGACTCCATGCGGCTGGCGATGTTCACCGTGTCGCCCCACAGGTCGTAGATGAACTTGTGGCTGCCGATGACGCCGCCCACCGCCGGGCCCGAGTGGATGCCGATTCGCAGCTGCAGAGGCGGTCCTTCGCCTTGCAGACGGTCGGCGGCTGCGAGCATGTCGAGGGCCATGGCAGCGATGGCGGGGGCATGGTCGTCGCGCCGCTCGGGCACACCGGCCGCAAGCATGTAGGCGTCGCCGATGGTC
>CAZLMW010000228.1:1574-5014 GCA_964560875.1 uncultured Enterobacteriaceae bacterium | reverse complement strand
CCCCTTGCAAACAACGAGCACCTGCGCCGAGGCGAAGCTTTGGCGCAGTCTGCTACGGCGTCAGAACTTCCCGTCCGATAGCGCCTGCGACCACCTGGTCGACGTCAAAACGCAGCGGCAGCGCCTTGTTTCCGAGCCACATCGCGGCCTGGTCGCTGAAATAGTCGCTGTCCGTGAGCGCCGACTGGCCACCGGGCACGATGTTGTAGCCGTCGACCTGCGGCTTGCCGTCCTTCTTCGTCATCGCGATGACCATCCGGAACACCGGACCTGAGCCGTAGTGCCACTTCGTCGTGCTCGTCCCGCCGGCCGCATCGACCGCAAACGGGTCGCCGTGCCGCGGGAACCACTTCAGGCTCTTGCGCGGGTCTTTCTTGTCGAGCTTGGTCTTGCCCATCAGCGGCAGCGTCTCGGTCGTGATGGCGAACTGGTCCGTCAGCGCACTCAGCCCCTCGGCCGCGCTGAAGAAGTCGGCGATTGTCGACTCGAATTTCACGAGGTGACGCAGCCCCCACAGCCACTTGCTCATGTCTGCGGTCCCAAAGCCACCCGACCCGGGCGGATCCGCCGGCGGCGCGGAGCGGAGGTGTTTGAGCGTGTCGACGAGCGCCTTCAACGCGAGCTCTTCGGCGGTCTCGACCTGCGCGGTGCCGAGCACGTCAAAGAAGATGCTCTGCCCGGTCTTGTCGTACCAGCTCGTCAGCTTTCCGGGGTTTTTCGGGCCGATCCCGTTGACCAGCCGCTGCAGCGCATTGGCCCGAGAAACACCGCCCGAGAACCGCCACACACCGGGCATGGGCTCGTCCTGGAACACGCTGTCTTCGAATCGTCGGTACCAAGCCTGCAGGATCGTCGTGGCGACGGCGGCCTCCCGGTCGGCGGCATCGGGCTTGTGATAGAACGTCTCGACGCCTGAACGCGCCGCGTAATCGAGCTTTTCCCAGCCAGCGAGCCGTTTGACGGCGTCCGCCACTCCGACCGCCGTCGCCTCTTCGTAGAGCTTGACCACGCGGGCTTCGTCGACCGATTTGTCGTTGTCGTTTTCGCTCAGCGCCTTGGCGTCGTTGACGACTTTCACCAGCCATTTCGAGTAGATCGTGCCGAGCGTCGATTTCACGTCGGCCTGCAGCTGCACCATGTCGTCGACCGTCGCGCCCTTCTTGGCGTAGTGGTCGAGTCGATCCGCGATGCGCTGGGCGCGATAGCTATACATCCACGGTCCGCCCACGTACCACTTGTCGTTGGTCAGCGAATTGTCGTGGGTGATGTCGCCGATATCGTTGTTGGCGGTGACGACGTAGTTCTGCTTGGGGTTGAGCGCCTGCGGATACTCGTCGAACGGCACGACGCACTTGCTCGCATCCGTCTTGCCGGGCCCCTCATCGACCTTTCCGTCTTTGATCGGCACAGTGAAGCCGCCGTACTTCGTTCCGTCGAGCAACGAGCTGGGGTCCGCGCCTTCTTGCCAGCTTCCATCGGCCTTGCGCGGCAGGTTCTTGCGACATGGCACGGCCTGGTAGCCGCTGTAGAACGTGGACCCATCGGCATCTGCCGCGACGATGTTTTGCGAGTACGCGACCAGGTGTTTCATCGCCTGCCGCAGCTCGCTCACGTCCTTGCTGTGCCCGAATCCGTCGAGCGCCAGCAGCATGTTGCCCTCGTCCAACCCTGTGTAATCAAAGCTGAAAGCGGTGATTTTGCCGTCCTTGTTCGTGTCGCCGGGGATGATGAACTTGCCGCCGAGGTTGACGACCGTCTCGCCCTTTTCCGGCTTGTGTCCCTTCTTGACCTTCTTGCCTTCGATCTCGGTGATCCAGCGACCGTCGAACGTGACGTAGCGCTGCCATTTCTCGGTGCCGCCCTTGCTCGGCAGGATCACCGACTTCAGCTCGGCGACCTTGAACGACTCCTCCTTCGCCGCGACGTCCTTCCACGCGCCCTTGAACCGGGTCCTGGCCGGCGCGCCGTTGGCGTCGAGCTGCAGCTCCTCGGCGTACCAATCGGTGATGTCGCCAAACAGCTGGGTCTGGCACCACGCGACGAATCCGTTGGTGCCGACGGCCATGATCGGGACACCCGGCACGACAAGTCCGACCTGGTGCGTGTCGCCGCCTCCGATCACCGCAGTGTCGAGGCCGAGCTGGTAGAAATAGCTGGGAATCGTCAGCGGCAGGTGGCCGTCTCCAGCGAGCACGCCCTTGCCGTCCTTCGACGCGGTCTTTCCGACGGCCCAGGCGTTGCTGCCAAAGCCCTTTTCGTGGTCGCGGCCGATGCGTTTTTGAAAGCGCAGGACCCGTTCATTGAAGCTCTTGAGCAGCGCGGCAGGCACCCGCAGAGCCCATGTTTGCGAGGATCCAGCGAAGTCACCCTCGGACGACCCCGACTTTCCGGGCTTGGACGAGGATCCGCCTGCTCCGGGTCCCTTTGGATCGGCGTTTGGCGGGGGCGGCGGCGCTTTTCCGTCCGCCGTCTCGGTCTTCCAGCCGTGCGCCGAAGAGAACTTCGTGGCGGGCGCGATGTGTTTGTAGAGGTCTTCGATGGCCCCCTTCTTTCGCAGCGCCTCGTGCGCCTTGCCCTTGAACCAGTTGGCGACGCCCTTGGCCGAGTGACCGCGACCGATATCCCCGGTCTCGAACCCGAGCTGGTAGACGAGCACCGCCGCAAATCCCGCGACATCGCGCCGCTCGAACTTGCGCATCAGGTCCTTGGGCTTTTGGCTGAGCAGCGGCGCGAGCAGGTTGATTTCCGAGGGCAGCGGCAGCTTCTTGGCGAGCGCCAGGTCCACGTACGCGTTGATGCCCCTGGCGAACGCGTCGAACGTCACTTTTTGCTCCTCAGTCATCACTTTGAGCAGCGTTGCGGCGACGTGCGTCATCCCGAAAGCGCGCGATTCGTAGTCGCTGCCCAGCCCCTCTTCGCCGAGGTATTCGCTGATGCGTCCCTGGCCGAGCAACGACCCCAACAGGACAAAGAAGTAGCGGTCGCGGGCGACGATGAATCCCTGCGCAAACGCAAGATCGTGGCTGTCGCCTGCGTAGATGTGCGGCACGCTGCCCTCGGTGCGGATCACCTGCACCGGCGCGTGAAGTCCCTTGAGCTTCCAGTCGTTGGTCTTCTTGACCCCGGTGAGCTTGGCGTGAGCGGCCTTGTTCGCGATGGGCTTGGTGCCCACGGTGTCGCCTGTCTGGGCCGCGTCGCCTGCCGCGACGTCTCCGCCACCGGCATCGGATACCGCGTCGGCGCCATCGTCCTTCTTGCCGTCGTCATCGTCGTCGGAGCAGCCGATCGCAAATGCCGTGATAAAAACGGCCGCGACCACGGTGAACCAACGTCGCTCCTGGTTGCCATAAGTGCGCATGGGCGCCTCCTGCCCGTTCGAACCGAACAAACTACTCTGGATTCAAGCGCGCGGACGCTATCACTGGACGACGGTCACCGCA
>CAZLMW010000228.1:0-1474 GCA_964560875.1 uncultured Enterobacteriaceae bacterium | reverse complement strand
ATCCAGAGCGACTCGATACGGATCGTCATGGCTCAGCTCCAGGCCGGCGAACGGCTGCCCATCCTTGCGTTTTGCCTCGCATTTCGGAAGCCTCCGCGCCGCCCTGCCAACGCCGTCCCGGGAGCCCCATGCGTCGCCAACCCTTCGCCGCCCGCATCGCCACCGCCATCGCCACCGCCATCGCCTTCATCTTCGCGATTTCACTCTTCGCCTGCGGCGGGTCCGAGAAGAAGAAGACCGCGCCGCCAGCGCCCGCAAAGGTCGTCAAGAAGCCCGTAAAACCGAAGGGGATGGCTTACCCGAAAGCGCAGCGCGGCGACGTCGTCGACGACTACCACGGCACCAAGGTCGCCGATCCCTACCGCTGGCTCGAAGATCCCGACAGCAAGCCAACTCGCGCCTGGATCGATGCCCAGAACAAGCTGACCTACCCCTACCTCAAGGCGATCCCGGCCCGCGCCAAGATCCACGCCCGACTCAAGAAGCTGTGGAACTTCGAAAGGTTCGGGGTGCCGTCACGCAAGGGCAAGCACTACTTCTACCTGCGCAACAACGGCTTGCAGAACCAGAGCGTCCTGTACGTGACCGCCGACCTCGCCAACCCGGGGCGCGTCCTGCTCGATCCGAACACGCTCAGCAAAGACGGCACCGTGGCCATGAAACACGCGGTCGTCAGCAGCGATGGCGCCAAGATCGCGTACCAGCTCAGCGCGTCTGGCAGCGACTGGGTGGAGATCAAGGTCCGCGACGTCGCGACCGGCAAGGACGCGACCGACCACATCAAGTGGGTCAAGTTCTCCGGCATCGCCTGGCGCAAGGACGGCAGCGGCTTCTACTACAGCGCGTACGATCCGCCGGCTGAAAACGAGAAGCTCCGCAAGGCCAACTACTTCCACAAGCTCTACTTTCACAGACTCGGCACTGCGCAGAAGGACGACGTGCTCGTGTACGAGCGCAAAGACCACAAGGACTGGGGTTTCGGCGGTCATGTGACCGACGACGACCGCTACCTCGTCATCCATGTCTGGCGCGGCGCTCAGCCACGCAACCAGCTCTTCGTCCAAGATCTCGGCAAGAAGAAGCGGCGTGGCAAGCGCGGTAAGGCGGGCAAAATCGTCGAGTTGATCACCGGCTTCGACAACGAGTGGGACGTCATCGGCAACAAGGGGCCGGTGTTCTATATCAAGACCGACAAGGACGCGCCGCGAAAGCGCATCGTCGCGATCGACATCCGCAAACCCGGCAAACTCCGCGAGGTCGTACCCGAAGCCACGAACACGATTCGTTACGTCCGTTTCGTCGGCAAGCAGCTGCTCGTCGTCTACATGAAAGACGCGCACACGAAGGTCGAACGCTTCGACGTCAAGGGCAAACGCCTCGGCGCGATCGACCTGCCGGGCATCGGGACCGCCGGCGGCTTCTCGGGCAAGCCATCGCACACCGAGACCTTCTTCGCCTACACCACGTTCACCGC
>CAZLMW010000227.1:0-5375 GCA_964560875.1 uncultured Enterobacteriaceae bacterium | reverse complement strand
CGTGCACGAAGTTGCCGCTTCGCCACCAACAGCCGACGCATGTCTTGGCCTTGGACGAGCTGACCTTCGCTGCTGGAACGCCGCCGACCGCGACCGCTTTGACCTTTCCGGGCGTGAGCAGCTGCCACTGAATGCCCTTCTTGAACGTCTTTCCGGGTGTCACGGCGAGGTTGATCGCGCTGCCTTTGACGTCGAAGCCGAGGTGCGTTTCATCGAAAACGACGCGTTCAGAGGCGGGTCCGGGTGCGACCAAGGCCACGAGCACGCCGGGATCGTTGGCGTACGAGTCGACGAGCTTGTCCTTGGCTGGCGCGATGGTGTCGATCGATTCGCGCAGCATGGGCACGATTTTGCCACCTCGCAGGTACAGCGGCATCCGGTCGAGCGGCATTTTGAGTTCGAAGGATGTGGGCGTCGCTGCGCCGGCGAGGGTCGTCGCGTTGGCCTGCTTGCCGGTCCACCAATCGAACAAGGTCACGGGGGGCAGGACGACATGGCGGCGGGAATCGTCGGTCTGGATCGGCGCCACCAGGAACGCGTCGCCAAGCCAATACTGCGTGTCGGCGGCGAGTTTGAAGTCCTTGGCCACGTCGCCGTGGTGCCGCAGGTCGGCGTGGACCATGCCAAACGGACGAACAGGACCGGGCTTGTGGTCGCGGGCGGCGAGCGCGAAACCATAGAGATAGGGGAACAGGCGCGTGTGCAGGCGGGTCCAGTAGACGGCGGCCTTGAGCACCTCGGAGTCGAACTGACTCTTGGGGTACTCGGCGAAATCCCACGGGTTGTGCTGTTTGCTGCCGCCGAGCTGCATGATGGGCGTCATCGCGGTGTGGCTCATCCAGCGCATGAACGTGACCTTGGACGCTCGTTTGTGGCGGTAGCCGCCGGTGTCCGACCCGAATAGTGGGTAGCCGCTCGCCGCGAGTGACTGCAGAGCCACGACGGCGCCCGGCATGCCAGCCACGTGGCAGGTGTCGTCGTCGCAGTCTCCGTGTTCGCCGAGCGTGGCGTCGAGGTCGCCCGGCCAGATGATCGAGGCGAGGGTTTGGCCGCCATAGGTTCCGGCGCGCGCGAGGATCATGCCCCCTTCGAGCACGGATCCGGCGTCGGGCCCGGGCAGGGTCTCGAAATAGGGCGCGTGGTAGTACAGAGCGTATGCGTGATGCATCGTGCGCTCGTCCTGGCCGTTGTGAAACGAGTAGTGGGTGCGCACACCGAATAGGCCGACGTGCGTGTCCTCGGCGAAGTCGAGCTTCCAACCCTCGATGCCGCGCTTGCGCAGACCGTTGCAGAGGCCTTTCCAGAACGTCTTGACCGCCGGGTTGGTGAGGTCGACGGGGCCGCCCCACTTGAGGAACTGCTTGACGATCACCGGGGTCTTCACCATCCAGCCTTTGTCGAGGAATTCCTTGCGGTATTTGCCGCCTTCTTCGACGTAGGGCGTGCTCCACAACGCGACGCGCATGCCCATGTCCTGGACCGTCTTGATCATCTTGTCGGCGTCTTCGAAACGCTTGGGATCAAAGTCGAAGTTGTTGACGTGGGTGTCGTATGGCCGGTCGATCCACATGCCGCTGATCGCGAGGTCGTTCTTGCGGATCTGCGTCATGTCATCGAGCACTTCCGCCTGCGACTTGTTCTCGTTGCGCCAGATCAAGGCACCGAAGGCCCATGGCGCAGGCATCGTCGGAGCTCCCGAGACGCGGGTGTAGCGACCCACGATGTCGGTCGGTCGGTCGGCCGCGAAGAGAAAGAAGCGTAGGTCGAGGTCGTGAAAACGCGCGTGGACACGGTCGGGATCCTGGGCGCCGCAGTCGAACACGGCGGGCCGGCGGGACTCGACGAAAAGCCCCCAGCCGCCGGTGCCGATGACGAGAGGGACGGGTACGTGGGCCTCGTTGTAGCCGCTCTCGAGATCCAGCTGCGCGCGGATGACCATCGGACGGATCCGGCCGCGGTGTTCGGGAGCGTCGAAGTACTCGCCGAGGCCGTAGAAGCGCTCCTTGCCGCCGGTCGTGACGGGGATGTCCAGCCACACGGGCATGTCGATGACGGACTTGGCCTGGTGCTCGAGCCTGGCGCTGGTTCGATCCGCGGCTTCGGCGAGGTCGAGGTGGGCCTGGAAGATGCCGTCGATGGGCTTTCCGTCCGCGCCCTTGCACGCCAATGCGTAGATGCGCAGCCGCAATGGGGCGCCAGCTTTGCCGTCGGGCGCCGTCGTGGGCAGCTGCAAGGAGTAGCCCTCGGTGGTTTCGCAGGCCGGAACAGGCACGCTGTCGGGGCGCGGCGCGAGGGGTTTGGAATTGTGCTCGGTGAACGTAGCCTTGCCGACCTTCAGCCATTCGAATTTGTCTGGAAACTCCACCTTCTTGGGGTCGTTAGAGTCGGTGTATTCGGTCGGGCTGTAGTTGACGTCGATGTCGAAGCGGCCCACGCGGCCCATCCGAAGCCGTGGCAGCTCGACCCGGGTGCGCCAGGCGCCATCGTGGCGGACGACGAGGTCCTGGCGGTCGAGGTTGATCTCGAGCGTGCCCTTTCCCGACTTGAGCGTGACGACTGGCGTGGTTGGCTTGGGCAAGACGGCGAAGGAATCCGCCGAGACGTCTTGCGAAACGGTCACGTCGGCGTCAGTGACGGCCGTGTCGGTGTCTTTCTTGGGCTCCTCTTTGTCGTCGGAGCAGGCTACGAGACCCGTCAACAACGTCGCGGCCAAGCCGACAGCGCCCCAGGTTCGCGTTGAACTACGCTTCATTGCCGTTTCCCGACGCGCTGCGACGAACCTGGGCGACTTCGCGTCGCGCCACCCGACCGATCCATACCGCAACCGCCAGCGTGAACGCGAGGCCAATCACACGCAGCCACGGTCCCATCGGCCCGACATCGGTGTTCATGGTCACGGCACGCTGCTGTTCGGCGAGCAACGACCCCGCGATCGCGTAGACGAGGGTCCACGGAATACCGCCGATAACGGCCGCGACGATGAAGCGCATGTACGACAGCCGCGTCAGGCCGGCGCAGTAGGCGAGCAGCGCGAAAGGCACGACGGGTGACAGACGCAGGGCGAGCGCGATTCGGAAACCGCGGAGATCGATGGCGTTGCGCACCGCCTGGAGCGCGGGGTTGCCGGCGACGAACGCGTCGATGCGTCCTCGTACGAAGCGGCGCGTGACGAACATGTTGAACGTGCCACCGATGACTGCGCAGACCAGCACCCAGAACAGGCCTTCAAACGAGCCCCAGAGGTAACCGGGAATCGCGGCGACGGGGCCGGTTGGGATCACGAGCGGGATCATGGCGCTGACTACGGCGACGAAGACGACTCGGGCGCGCACCGGATGCTCACGTGCCCAGTCGATCCCGTCCGAGAGGCTCAACCCGCTCGCCGCCAGGAAAGCGCCGCCGACCGCGATCAGAGCGAAGATTCCGAGCAGCCGGCCCGCCCATCGCAGGATCGGTCCCGAGCACCCGACGTTGCCGCCGGTCTCGACGTGAAACTCGCCGTCGACCGTGGCTCGCGCAGGTTCGATTCGCTCGATGCGGCCCTTGGGATCGAAGACGCGCCCGGCCCCATCGTCGGTCAGACGCCTCGGCATCGCCGCAACGATTTCGGCCGCGGGCACATCAGCGCCGTCGGTTGGCTCGACGTTGGGGTCGTTGTCACGGGGCTCGTTCACGGTCGATCTGCCAGAAACTATCGCCTACGGATGGAAAACGGCTAGCTGGCCACCGGGGACGCGGGCAGACCGGTTGCTGCTCGCACACGCCCAATCACGCCACGCGCAACCGCACGAGCACGCGTCGCGCCGTCCAAAAGGATCGCATCGAGCGCCGCGGTGTCCGCCATGAGCGCGTTGAATCGCTCGCGACGCGGCCCGAAATAGGCCTCTGCGACGTCGAATAGCGCCAGCTTGGCGTGGCCATACCCGAAACCACCGGCACGATACTTGGCAGCGAGCTCGGCCTGCTGGGCCTCGTCCGTGAACAGCTTGTACAGCGCGAAGACGTTGCAGGTGTCGGGGTCCTTCGGTTCCTCGAGCGGGGTGCTGTCGGTGACGATCTGCATGATGCGTTTTCGCAGCTTCTTCTTGCTCATGAACATCGGGATCGCGTTGCCGTAGCTCTTGGACATCTTCTGCCCGTCAAGCCCGGGAACAACGGCCGTCTCCGCCCGTACAAAGGCGTCGGGCTGCTTCAATCCGCGGCCCTCGTCGGCGGTGGTCTCGGTCTTGAAGAACTGGCGGTTGACGTAGCCGGCCATGTCGCGGGTCATCTCGAGGTGCTGCACCTGGTCCTTGCCGACCGGGACGACGTCGCTGTCATAGAGCAAGATGTCGGCAGCCATAAGCAGGGGATACCCGACCAGGCCCATGTTGGGCTCGACGCCCTTGTCGCGTACGGCCTTGAAAGCGTGGGCGCGCTCGATGAGGCCAAAGCCCGTCACGCAAGAGAGCAGCCAGGTCAGCTCGCACACCTCCGGCACATCGCTTTGGCGCCACAGGACACACGTTGCCGGGTCGAGCCCGCACGCGATGAGGGCGGCGAGGATCTCATACGTGTCATGTCGGAGCGTCTCGGGGTCGCGGACGGTCGTGAGCGCGTGATAATCGGCGATGAAATAGAACGCCTCGTGCGATTGGGCGAGCTCGATGGCCGGCAGGATCATGCCGAAATAGTTGCCCCAGTGCGGCTGACCGGTGGGCTTGATGCCGGACAGGCTTCGCTTCTTCGCGCTCACGATCGCTCCTCGAAACTGGCGGGCATTGCCGCATCAACGGCGATGGGGACACGACAACAGCGCCCGGGCTCGTTGCTGGCACCGGCAGAGATGCCCTCGTCCAGGCTGCTACGGCTTGGTGACGAGGATGTCGACCCACGGCATGTAGTCCATGCGCGACTTGTCGTAGGCCTCGCCAGCGCCATCCACCATGATCTTGGCCCCGTACACAACGCGGGATTCGCCTTCGTCGAGTCGGAGACGGCGCGACTTCTCGCCCTTGCGAATCAGGAGTTCGGCGGTGCCGTCTTTGACCTCTTTGCCGTTGGGCAGCTCGCGCGTGGTCCACTGCGTCTTGACGAGCTCGACGACGATCTCGAACTGCTGAATGCCGTACGGCTTGGTGCGGAGGCGGAATTTGGTGCCCGGTGCGACGGTCTTGCCGCCGAAATCACGATAGGCGTCGGGGCCTTTCGGTTCGGGTTTCTTTTCGACCTTCTTGGGCGCCGGTGCCTGCTTGACGACATGACCGCCGCCGCCACAGCCGAACGAGACGACAACGGCTGACGCCGCCAGGTAGCCGAGCCATCGATGAGCATTACGGGTCGGGGAACTGAGCATCCGAGCCTCCACGCGAGAGCGCGCGGTTGTAGCACGGTTT
>CAZLMW010000226.1:0-5505 GCA_964560875.1 uncultured Enterobacteriaceae bacterium | reverse complement strand
AGCGTGATGAAGTGCGGCACGCAGAAGCCGGACGTCTTGTTCATCAGGCCGTCGCGGATCTGGCGGACTTCGGCGGCGTCGGCGGCGAAGTGGCGGATGCCCGGAGCGATCAGGCCCCAACCCGCGCAGTAGGCCATCACGCGGAGGCTGGCGAGCTTCTCGTACAGCTCCTTGAGCACGTCCGAGTCGTTGTTGATGCCGCGGGCGACCGGGCCTTGCTGCAGCATGACGATGCCGGAGTCGGCCATCTTGTCGATCGCTTCGACGCCGGCGGGGGTGATCTCGCGGGGGTGCAGGAACGAGCTGATGAAGACCAGCGGCTTGTGGCTGGCGAGCATTTGGATCATGTCGTCGGTCATGCGGTCGGGCTCAAAGGCGAGCACGCGGCTGGTGATCCGGATGATCTGCACGTGCGGCACGGCGCGGATGGCGGTGAGGATCTCGTCGAGGCGCTGCATGCTCAGCACCATCGGGTCGCCGCCGGTGACGACGACGTCGCGGATCTCGGGGTTGTTGCGGATGTAGTCGATGGCCTTGTCGACCTTGGCCCATGACAGCGTGCTGACCTTCTTGCCGGAGCGGAAGCAGAACCGGCAGTGGGCGAAACAGGCGCTCGTCGGCAGCAGCAGGAGCTTGCCCGGGTAGCGGTGGATGATGCCTTCGACCGGCTGGTGCTGGGCTTCGTCGGCGTGGACGTCTTTTTCTTCGTCGTCGGGGAAGCGCTCCAGCTCGGCTGGGGTCGGCACCACGACGGCGCGCAAGGGGTCGCCGGGTTCGGTGTCGCGCAGCAGCTGGGCGTACGACCGGGTGATCTTCATCGGGAACTGGTCGGCCATGGCCTCGATGGCGATGCGCTCTTCCTCGGAGGGCTCGAAGTAGGTCAGCAGCTCCTGGACCGTGCCGATGGTCGGTGACTCGTAGCGCAGCAGGATGCCGTCGGCGGTCCGTTCGATGAGACCGCGGCTCTCGAGCGCGAGGAGCACGTCGTCGATGTGGTGTTCGCCGACGTCCGTGCCGCCGGTCTGGATCGCCGCGGCCAATTGAGCGCGGTGGGGGAGCTCATCGAGCAGCAGACCTTCGCGGGTCTCGCGGCCGACGTCTTCGGCGTACTCGATCAAGCTGCGGGTCACGCGGCCGAGCACGTCGAGGTTGCTCAGGTTGCCGAGCACACTGTTGGTGCGGCGCAGGCGTTCGGACATCTCGCTGAGGATGTTGAGCAGGATCACCGGGTGCCGCTGCGCGACCTCGAGGAACTCCTTGCGACCGATCCGCACCAGCGTGCTGTCAATGGCGGCGGTGACGTTGGCGGAGCGCTCGCGGCCGTCGATCAGGCTCATCTCGCCAAAGAACTGGCCGGGGGTCAGCCGGTCGAGCACAGCGGTTCGAGAAGCTTTGGAGGAAGGCAAAGTGACGCGCAGGGCGCCTTCAGCAACGACGTACAGCGCGTCGCCAGGTTCGTCGACCGAGACGATGCGCGAACCGGCGTCGAAACGCTCCATGGTTGCGATATCGCAGAGGTCTGAGATGGCGGCTTGTGGCAGCCCACCAAATACGGCGGAACTATCCAGCCAAGCATGGATGGCGGCGGAATCTCCCATGATCATGTCTCCGGGTGCGGTGCGGTTCGGGTCAATAGCGATGCAATGCCGCAGAGACGCCGATTCAATCGGTGGTGCGGAAGAATCCTCACTTCCCCTCAGACCCGAGCGTTCAGCGCGTCCGTTGCCGTTCCTTTCGCCAGCGGCCATGCTGCGCGTCGATGAATGCTCTGCACACGCTCTCCGCAACCGAATTGAAGACCAAGCTCGAAGCCGGCGAAGTCAGCGCCGTCGAGCTCATCAAGGCCTGTCACGCGCGAATCGACGCCTGCAATGGCGCCGTTAACGCGATCGTCTGGCGGCGGGATGACGACGCCCTCGAAGAGGCGCGCAAGGTCGACGAAGCCCGCGCTCGCGGCGACGATCTGCCCCCGCTCGCCGGACTGCCGATCACGATCAAGGAAAACCTCGATTTCCCCGGCACCGACGCCACGATGGGGTGCCGGTCGCGGGTCGGAAAACGGTCCGAGGACAACGCCGTACTGGTCAAGACGCTCCGCGACGCGGGCGCCATCGTGCTCGGCAAGACCAACATCCCGCAGCTGCTCCTGGCGCAAGAGACCGACAACTTCGTCTACGGCCTGTGCAGCAACCCGTGGCACCTCGGCCACAGTCCGGGCGGCTCATCGGGCGGCGAATCTGCGGCGATCGCTACCGGCATGACACCGTGGGGCGTCGGCACCGATATCGGCGGCAGCATCCGCATTCCCGCGCACTTTTGCGGCATCGTCGGCATGAAACCAACGGTCGATCGCTGGTCGTGTCGCGGCAGCCACGGCGCCTATCCCGGCCAGGAAGTGGTCCGCGGGCAGATCGGTCCGATGGCGCGAACGACGGCCGATCTCAAGCTGATGATGCGGACGGTCGACCCCGCCAGCCACGCCGCGTTCGATCCGCAGGTGGCGCCCGTGCCGCTTGGCGACCCCGACGCGATCGATCTGAGCGGGCTGCGCATCGGTGTATTCGATCACGACGGCTTCCTTGCCGCTGCTCCGAGCCAAAAACGCGCCGTCGCACGCGCCAAACAAGCCCTGGTCGACGCCGGCGCCGAGGTCATTCTCTACGAACCCGACCGCGCCGATGACCTGATCTACCTGTGGATGGCCGCGATCTCGTCGGACGGCGCGCGCACCATGAAACGGGTGCTCGACGGCGAGGAATGGATCCAGCCGCTGAAGACGTCGGCCACCATCCTGCGCCTGCCCGGGCCGGTGCGATCGGCGATCCAAAAGGCGTTGGCGATCCGCGGCGAGGCCCGCCTGTCGCGGCTGATGGGTGCGCTCGGTGAAAAGCGCGTCACCGACTACTGGGATGTCGCCTACGAACGCACGAAGATGCGCCGCGCCGAGTTTGATAAGTGGGCCAAGCTGGGGCTCGACGCCGTGCTCTGCCCCGCTCACAGCGTGCCGGCGATGCCCCATGGCGCGTCCGGTGATTTCACGCTCGGCCTGAGCTACGCTTTTCGCTACACGTTCCTCAATTTCCCCGCCGGAATCGTGCCGGTCACGCGCGTGACCAAGGCCGATGCCAAGGCGGTTGCCCGGGGCGAAGATCGCGTCGAGAAGAAGCTCGCCACAATCGAAAAGGCCGGTGTAGGGCTGCCGACAGGCGTGCAGATCATCGCCCGACCGTTTCGCGAAGACCTCGTGCTCGCCGTCATGGACGCCATCGAAAAGAGCGTGCGCGGCGATGAAGGCTTTCCACACACACCGGTCGATCCCGGAGTCGTCGGCTAACCCCAGCAGCCCCGGTTGGTATTCTTGCCGGCGCGAGTAATGCTTGGCGCCCGGCATATCTTCAAACTGCCTACCTTCAAACCGCCTACCTTCAAACCGCCTACCTTCAAACCGCCTACCTTCAAACCGCCTACCTTCAAGCTGCCTACTTTCAAACAGCCTGACTTCAAACTGCCTACCTTCGGACTGCCTGTCTCGGAGCCCTCCCGATGCCCCACCCCGTCTCGCGCCCACGTCGCAACCGCAAATCGCCCGTCACGCGCGCGTTTGCCCGCGAAACGTGGCTCGCTGCGGAACATTTTATCTACCCGCTGTTCTTCCACGCCGGCGCAACGGACGTCCCGATCGGGTCGATGCCCGGGTGCTCGCGACACAGCCTCGATGGCCTGTACCGCGAATCCGAAGCGGCGCTGAAAGACGGCGTCGGCTGCGTCGTGCTCTTCCCCAAGGTCGGCGACGAACACAAGACCGAACGCGGCGAGCGCGCCTTTGACGACAGCGGCCTGGTCCCCGTGGCGATCCGCGGACTGAAGGAGCGCTTTGGCGACGACCTGCTGGTGTGCACCGATGTCGCGCTCGATCCGTACAACTGCGACGGGCACGACGGCATCGTGTCGCCGCAAGGCGTGGTCCTCAACGACGAGACGGTGGAGATCCTGGTCAAGCAGTCGCTCTGCCACGCCGCCGCCGGGGCCGACATCATCTCGCCATCGGACATGATGGATGGCCGGGTCGCCGCGATCCGGGCCGGGTTGGACGGCGCCGGGCACACCGACGTCAGCATCCTCAGCTACACCGCCAAGTACGCAAGCGCGTTCTACGGACCGTTTCGAGACGCCCTCGATTCAGCGCCCCGCGCCGCCGGGTCCAAGCCGATCCCCAAGGACAAGTCGACCTACCAAATGGACCCCGCCAACGTTCGCGAGGCGCTGCGGGAAGTGGCCCTCGATGAATCCGAAGGCGCCGACATGGTCATGGTCAAACCCGCCGGCCCCTACCTCGATGTCATCCGCGCCGTGCGCGAATCCACCACGTTGCCGGTCGCCGCCTACCAAGTTTCCGGCGAGTACGCGATGCTCAAGGCCGCGTGCCAAAATGGTTGGCTCGACGAACGCCGCGTTGTGCTTGAATCCCTGCTCGCGATTCGACGCGCCGGCGCCGACATCATTCTCACGTACTATGCTCGCCAAGCCGCCGCTTGGCTGGTTGAGTAAAACCCAGAGCGATGCAACCTTCGCTGCCACCCGTCCCCAGGAGACCCTGTGCCCCAACTTCAAGTCGATCCGATCAACCTCCGTTGGGGGCGGGATGATGGCCAAACCGCGCTCCATGGAATGCTCCATGCGTTGCCGGCCACCTTGGAAGAAGCCCAGGATGTCGCCGCGAAGAAGGGCGGCGGAGACAAGGCTGCCGCCGACGCCAAGTCGATGATCGGCGTCTTGCTCAAGGCTGAGGCGCTGGTCGAAAAGGACGGCATGATTCACCTCGCCGAGCGCGGGGCGGCACAGCTGCGCTACGGCGCCAACGCGGTGGATTGTGTGGCGGCCCCGATGCTGGCCAACGTGATCGGCGCGCGGGAGATGGTGCAGACCCTCGCCAAACGCGCACCGCTGCTGCAAATCAAGCTCCGCGGCGAAGTCGTCAAGCAGCTGCGCGCCGCCGAGACGGCCGGCGTCACCAAGTCGGGCACCAAGTATGTCTGCTGGCCGTTGCTGCTGGGCTGGATGACCGATCTCGGCCCCGGCAAAGGCCTGCGCCTGCACCCGGCGCGCAAGAAATGGCTGCTCGGTCTGATCCTCGCCGACCGTCGCGAAACGCCGAGCCACCCCGATTTCGACCCGTCGCTCGAAGCGGCCCGCAAAGCGGTCGAAGACGGCGAGCTCGAAGCGTGGACCAAGGCCGGCTTGTCGGTCGGTCCCTGGGGCGCTGTCCTCGACGCGGTGGCCAAACTCGCCTCCGAACGCCCCGAAGCGGACGTCGACGACATCGAGTACACCGCCGACGTGATCTACAACCGCACACGCGCGGTCACGTTGCGCAGCGCCATCTTCGACTGGGCCATTACCGTCGCGCCAACCGCCTCCGAACGAGCCGAGCTGCGCGACGCCAAGAAGCACTTCTAGCAGACTGCGCCAAAGCTTCGCCTCGGCGCAGGTGCTCGTTGTTTGCAA
>CAZLMW010000225.1:0-5799 GCA_964560875.1 uncultured Enterobacteriaceae bacterium | reverse complement strand
GGGAATTGTCGCTCGCTGCCTGTTTCTCATTCCTCGCCGTTCCGCCACGCTATGCGGCGCGCCCGTTGGGTGTGAACGCAACGTCTTGGAGTTGCCATGTCCCTCGAAGCTTCCAACGGTGCACCTGCGCCCATTCTCACGACCCGGGCCGCGGTCATGTACGACTTCGGCGGGCCGCTCGTTATCGACGAGATCGAGCTTAAGCCACCTGCGGACGACGAGGTCATCGTGAAGATGGCCGCGACCGGCATCTGCCGCACGGATTTGTCGGTGCTCGACATGAAGCTGCCGTACCCGCCGCCGGTTGTGCTCGGCCACGAGGGCGCTGGTGTTGTTGAATGGGTCGGGCCAGCGGTCCGCCACCTCGCTGTCGGTGATCACGTCGTCATGGCGATCCCGCATCGCTGCGGCGTGTGCCATTGGTGCGTGCATGGGCAACCCCACCTCTGCGAACGCACCGTCGCTTCGGTCGAGGAGCTCGAGGACCTCGCGTTCACCAAGGACGGGATGGATATCGGCCGCTTCGGCGGGATCGGTGCCCTCGCCGAACGCAGCGCAGTGCGCGCGCACCAGTGCGTGAAGATCGACGACGATGTGCCGCTCAACCGTGCTTGTCTTGTCGGATGCGCCGTGCTCTCCGGGCTCGGAGCTGTGCTGAACAAGGCCAAGGTCAGCCCAGGACAGACCGTCGCCGTGTTCGGATGTGGGGGGATTGGGCTCAATGCCGTCCAGGGCGCGAAGATCGCCGGGGCGCGCACGGTCATCGCCATCGACATCCAGGCCGACAGACTCGCCGACGCGCTGAAATTCGGGGCAACCCACACGATCAACCCCAACGACGTCGCCGATATCGCGAGCGCCGTCGCGGACCTGACCAACGGTGTCGGTGTCGACTTTGCCTTTGAGTGCGTGGGATCGACCGCCGCCATCAACGACGCGTTCGTCAGCGCCCGGCGCGGTGGGGCCGCTGTCGTGGTCGGCGTGGCGCCGTTTGGCGTCGACGTTAGCTTGACTGCGTGCGTGTTCAGCCTCCAGGAGCGCTCGCTGCTCGGCTGCTTGTATGGATCGCCGGTGCTGGATCGGGACGTGCCGATGCTCCTTGCGATGTATGGCAATGGTCAGCTCAACCTCGACGACCTCGTGACGCGCGAGATCGGTTTGGCGGACGTCAACGAGGCGATCGAGGCCCTGCGCCGCGGCGACGGGATCCGCACCGTGGTGATCCATGACGGGTTCGAAGCCGGCGCGACGTCAGCCGGCTGAATCGTTGGCGGGGAGCTGCTCGGTCGCCCATTCAAAGCGCTGGATACGGCGCAAGAGACCGACGAGCGCGCCGATTGCCACGGCCAACAAAGCGGCGCCGCGCCCATACATGCCAAGCGCCAGCGCGCCGAGGCCGAACAACCCGCCAAAAAGGGTCGCGACGCCCAGCACAACCGCGACGAGGTGATCGACGCCGATCCGGTCGCCGCTTACTTCCGGACATCGAGCAGCCACGGGGCCCCACCAACCGCCGGGTCGGACGCGCCTGTAGAACGCGTCGAGCGCATGCGTTGGCGTTGGGCGGGTCAGCAGTGCGACGGCGAAAGCGACGATCGTCCCGGAACTGAGCACGATGACAAACCGCAGCGGGTACATCGCCTCATCTTCGAGGCCGTCGACCAGCCGCAGCGCATTGCTGAGCACCAGGCTGGTGACGAGCGCGCTGATCTCGGACGCGGCGTTGAGGCGCCACCAGTACCAGCGCAAGGCCCCGATGAGCGCGGCGCCCGCACCGATCTCGCTCAGGTACAGCCACGCTCCGAAGACCGAGTCCATCTGCCACGCCATGGCCGCCGCGATGAGCGCCATCAGGCCGACGGCCATGCGACTGACACGCAGCGCCTCCTCGTCGCCACACCCCGGGCGCATGAAGCGGAGGTAGATGTCGTTGACCACGTAGCTCGCGCCCCAATGCAAGTGCGTCGAGATGGTAGACATGAACGCCGCGAGCAGCGACGCCACCATCAGGCCGAGGATGCCGGCGGGGAGCAGCTGCACCATCAGGCGCGGGTAGGCGGTCTCCGGATCGGCCAACTCGGGCAGCAGGACGATGCTGCCGAGGCCGACCACGATCCACGGCCAGGCACGGAGCGCGAAATGCGCGATGGCGAACCACAACAGGGCCAGGACGGCGTGTTTTTCGTTGCGGGTGGCGAAGAGGCGCTGCGCGAGGAATCCGCCACCTTCCGCGCCGCCGAGCCATTGGATGCCAACGTAGAACGCGAATGTGGCCATCACCGCGCCCCCCGCGTCGAGGTTGGGGACGAAACTGAGCAGCGTGGCGGGATCGGCGATGGCTGAAACGGAATCGGCGCCGACAAGCCCGGCCTCGAGCACAACGTCGGCGGCGGCTTCGGCGGCGCCTGCAGCTTTTTCGGCGGCGACGGCGGCTTTTTCGGCGGCGACAGCTTGGGCCTTTTGAGCGGCAGAAACGCTCGCTTCAGCCAGGGCAGCGGGTCCACCGATCTTGGCGTAGACGGCGACCATCAGCGCGATCGACCCGAACATCGCGAGCCCGAACTGCAAGACATCGGTGACGACCACACCCCAGAGCCCGGCGGCCGCTGTGTACACGAGGCTCAGCGCGATGAGACCGACCATGGACGCCTCGCGGGGCCATCCGAGGGTCTCGCCGATGATCTTCTGCATGCCCAAAAGTACCCAGCCCATTGTGATGCCGTTGGCCAGGACGCCACGGAACACGGCCAGAAACCCACGCAAGCCGGCGGCCGCGCGATCCCCGTAGCGGAGCTCGATGATTTCCGCGTCCGTCAGCACCCGGGAACGCCGCCACAACGGCGCGAACAGGAACATGCAGACCACAAACCCGATCCCGCCCGACCACCAGTACCAGTTGCCGAGCAAGCCCTGGGTGCGAACGATTCGGGCGATGGCGAGCGGTGTGTCAGCGGCGAACGAGGTCGCGACGATCGAGGTGCCGGCGATCCACCAGGGCAGGGCGCGGTCGGCTGCGAAATACGAGACGAGGTCGCCTTTTCCGCGCCGCGTTTGGCGGAGGCCGACCACCACCGAGATGACGAGCGTGGCGGCGATCACCGCGAGATCGAGCGCGCCAAGATGCATTGCGACTCAGGCGCAGGCGGCGAGCAGGGCGGCGCGCCGTTGGTAGAGGCGCTCGATGCGTGCGGCCGATTCTTCGACGCGCTCCTGCGAGATGCGGCCCGTGGCGACGGCGTTGGCGACGGCATCGAGCAGGTCGCCGTGTTGATCGGTTTCGAACGCGCTCAGCACCATGTCGCAGCCGGCGACGATCGACTCGATAGCGGCTTCGGCCAGGTCGATTTCGCTGTCGGTCCCGTTTTCCCCGTCTCTGGCTGCGCGCCGCCGGATGCCTTTCATGGCCAGGTCATCGCTGATCAAGACGCCGTCATAGCCAAGCTCGTCGCGGAGCAGGCGGGTCGCGATGGCGACGCTGTGGGTGGCGGCCCTGTCGGGGTCCAACGCCGGGTAGACGACGTGGGCCGTCATCAGCATCGGGATCGCCTGGACGAGCGCGCGGAAGGGCCTGAGTTCGACGCTGTCCAGCCGGTCTCGGTCCGCTTCGACGACGGGCAGCTCGACGTGGGAATCGCGGGTCGTGTCGCCGTGACCGGGAAAGTGTTTGCCGCAAGCGAGCACGCCGTTTTGGTGCAGACCGGTCGCGAACGCCTCGGCGCAGGCGGTTACGTGGTCCGGATCGGCCGAAAACGCGCGGTCGGCGATGATCGGGTTGCTCGCGCACGTGTCGACATCGAGCACAGGTGCAAAATCGACGTCAACTCCGAGCTCTTGGAGCTGTTTGCCTATCTTCGCGCCGGTTTCGCGCGCTTTTTCGGGGCCTTCATCGCCAAGAGCTCGAGCGCTCGGCCAACTCGGGCCGCCCGGCGGCTGCCATGCCTGCACGCGGCCCCCTTCCTGGTCGATGGCGATGAGCGGCGGTTGTTCGCGACGGCAGGCGTGAATCGCGTCCGTGAGCCGACGGACCTGGTCCGCATCGACGTAGTTGCCGTTGGGTGGAAACAGGAAGACGCCGCCGAGTCCGCGCCGGGTCAGCCAATCGGCGAAGTGTTCGGGCAGCGTCGGGCCGGCAAAGCCCAGCATGACCATCGCGGCAGGTTTCATGGGCGGGCTAGTGGTCGGTTTCAGGAGTTTTGATGAGTCGCCGGCCGGACGTCGGACCACTAGCTTTCATTTGCAAGGGGCCTCGCAGGGGAGGCCCCTCGGCCCGAAAAGCGTGGTTTTCGTGCCTCACCCCAACCTCCGCTGCGCGGCTGTATCTCGTTGTCGTCAACTGATCGTTTCCCCTGCAACGAGACACGAGCCGGTTCAGAACTGCGAGATGTAGAGGTTGGCGACGCACATCTCTTCGGCCGTGCCTTCGCCCCAGAACACGTCGACAGACTTCTTGGTCTTGCCGTCGATCTTGGGCTGATTGCTCTCCGAGTTGTCCCAGTGACAGGCAAAGTCGAGCTCGTCGCCGGCGTTGAGTCGCACCGGCTTGACCAACCAGTACACGCGCTGCCAGTTGAAGTCGTAGCGGGGTACGTCCAGCAGGGTCTCGACGGTGCCGTCCTTGCGCTTGATGCGCAGCACGCCGCGTTTGCCCAGCTCGTGCAGGTGCAGCAAGACCGAGTGGATGTCGAAGCCGTTGTCCATCTTCACGCCGCCGACGAACTGCTTGAAGAAGTTGCGCGGGTCGCCCTTGTGGGTGTGCTTGGCGGTCGCGTCACCAGCGGCGATCTTCATGGTCTCGGGGTTGACGGGCCACACCGGGTTGAGCCACGGCGCGTAGGCGGCGGGGTGCTTGACGTTGCCGTCGATCTTGAACTCGATGGCCGTCTGGTCGGGCTGCGGGCCTTCGCGCATGTTGTAGTGAATCTGCAGGACCACTTTCGCGCCGGGCTTGACGAGGATGCCCGTGCCCTCCGGAAAATCGGTGCCTCGGGCGCCGGGGACCCACTGCGCGAGCTGCTGCACGGGGATCAGGCTCTTGAGCTTGCCGTTTGGCCCGCCAAAGCACGTGTAGCCGGGCCCTTTTTCGTCCGCGTCGAGCTTGGCGAATTCCTTGAAGGTCTGGTCGGTGACGAGCCCCCCGGGGTTGAGCAGGAACGCCGCGATGTGGTGCACGACCTTTGTGTTGCCCGGTTTGGCCGCGAAGCCTGTGACATAGACGGGTTTTTTCTCCTTCCAATCGAGCAGGAAGCAGCGGTAGTCGTCGGGATCCTTCTGCGGCGTGAAGGCGGTTGGCATCTTCAACGTAACGTCGGTCCGCGAGAGCTTCGGGACATTCTTCTTCACCTCGACCGGCGTGTCCGATGCGCTGCCTTGTGGTGCGCCCTCGTCCGCCCAGGCAGCGATGCTCGCGATTTGGTCATCGGAAAGGCGCGGATTGAACCGGTAGTCGCGGATCGCATCGGCCCCCCACGGCGGCATCTTCCGGCTCTGCACCTGCGACTTGATCATGCCGGCGATGGCCTTGGCCTTGTCGTAGCTGGTCAGGTCGAAGGGCCCGATCCCGCCGTCGTTGTGGCAGTTCACGCAGCGCGCTTGCAAAATCGGCTGCACGTCGCGGTGCCAGGTCGAAGTCGGCTCGGGATCGCCGGCGCCGCAGCCGCTCAACGCGACGACCAGCAGGCCAAACAGGCACAGCGCGAAAGAACGGGATGGCGAGATCGGATGACGCATGGCGGCTCCACACAGGGCTCTCAAAGGCGGGGGCTCTCAAAGGCGGGGGCTCTCAAAGGCGGGGGCTTTCAA
>CAZLMW010000224.1:0-5847 GCA_964560875.1 uncultured Enterobacteriaceae bacterium | reverse complement strand
CACGGTCGATATCGCGGTGCCCGGTGGTGGCTGCGGGACCAAGCCGGCGACGAGCGTTGCTTGTTCGCTCGGAGGAAAGACGGGCGTCTGTGCTGCCGGTGTCTGCAAGGCGGGCGGGGCATGTCCCCTTTTCATCAAGACCCTGACAACAACGAACAAGGCGAACGCCTACCGCGTCGTTGCGAGCGACAATGCTGTCCTGCTCATCGGCGCTGAGGACACCGCGGCCAATGGTCGCCAAGCCCGGCTCTGGAACATCGACGCGCAAGGCAAGACCACGTGGCAAATGGCCTACGGAGGTTCTGGCAAAGACGACGCTCGTGACGCGGCCGCGACGTCGAACGGCTGGGTTGTTGCCGGAGCGACCGCCTCAAAAGGCGCCGGGAGCACCGACGCGTGGCTGTTCGAGGTGAACGAGACTGGCAAATTGGTCTGGGACGCGACCTATGGAGGAAAAGGGGCCGAGCATTTCGAGTCGGTCGTGGCACTCGGGGACGGTTTCGCTGCCGCCGGTGCGACCGACTCGAAGGGCGCCGGCCTCACCGACGCATGGATCGTCCGCACCAACGCGGCGGGCAAGACCGTGTGGGATAAGACGTATGGCGGCAATGGCACCGGGATCAAGGGCAACGGACATGACAACGCCGGCGATATTCTCGCTGTGCCCGGCGGATTCGTGTTTGCGGGCAGTACCCATTCGAAGGGGGCCGGCAGTTCAGACATGTGGCTAGTGCGGCTCGACGAGTCCGGTGGTGTCAAGTGGGAACGAACGTACGGTGGCGTGAAGACGGAGTATTCGGAGCAGGTCATCAGCTTGAACGACGGTGGTTTCGCGCTCGTTGGCTCCACGTTGTCCAAGGGTGCTGGACTCTGGGACATCCAACTGCTGCGACTCAGTGCCGATGGCACCACGATGTGGGACCGCACATATGGCACCGGCGGCTACGACTATGGGCGCGGTGTTACTCAGCTTGGAGACGGATTTGCGCTGACCGCGTTCACCGGACCCTCTGGCAATCGCAAGCTGCAAGTCCTGCGGGTCGACGGCGCCGGCAAGCAAGTCTGGAAACGTGACGATTCGGGCCTGAATATCGGCGAGGTGCGGGCCGCAGCCAAAACGCCAACGGGTCTGGCTGTCACGGGTTGGGTGAAAGGCGACAAGCCGTTCCTTGTGCGAATGGACGCTTGGGGTAACACCGACTGCACCAAGTCCGGCCTCTGCGCTTTCGCCAAGAACGCGTGCGACGACGACGACCCGTGCACGACCGACAGCTGTGACGCCAAGAAAGGCTGCGTGCACACCAAGATCGCCAAGTGCGGCGCGCCCGCTGGCTGGGACCAGGATCACGACGGTCTCCCCGACGCCAACGACAAGTGCCCGACCGTTTGGAGCCCCGATGATGACAGTGCGCGCGGAACCTCGTCGTGCGCGCCGTTTAGCGGGAAGGGTTGGAGTTCGAGTTCGAGTGCGGGTCTGCATCAGCCGGGGCTGAAGGCGCCTTGGTCGGCGATGCGGCGGACGAACGAGCCGGTGGAGTTGCCGTTGGTCAACGGCATTCTGGACTCTTCGGTTGTCGGGTACTGGAAGCTCGACGGTGACGGCAAGGACGCTTCGGGCAACGGGCTACATGCGACCGCAAAGAACGTTCCGAAGTCGTCTGCGGGCGCGTTCGGAGGGAAGACCGGAGCGTTCAGTTTCGACGGCAAGTCGTCGTACTTCGACACCCCATGGAAGCTGCAAGCGACGACGAAGGGCGCTTTTTCGGTGGCAGCATGGGTGAATCGCGACCACGCGAACGCCGATGGAACCGTCTCCAACGTGTTCGGGCACGACAGCGGCTCCAAGAGCCAGAACAAGACGTCGGTCCGGCTCTCGATTCGTGCGAGCGGGGAGTGCGAGTTCAGCTTGCGAGTAAAGGAGAACCCGAAATGGGGCGCGGCCGTCAAATGTGACACCAAGCTCGTGGACGGGCGGTGGCAACACGTAGCCGCGACGTTTGAGAATCAGTCGATGTCGGTTTACCTCAACGGACGACTGGCCGGGTCGGCGCCGTTTCCATTCACGGGAACGTTCGATTCCGAGGTGAGCGCACTGATCGGGGCCTCGGATGACACGACCTCGAGCAACGCGAATATCCAAGGTTTCTTCGCTGGGCGCATCGATGATGTGCTTGTCTTCAACCGCGCCTTGAGCCCGAGCGAGATCGCCACCTACGCGGGGTCGAAGGCGCCGTATGGCAGCAGTTTTGTCTCCGGCGCGCAGGGCGACTTTGACGACGTGCGGGTGACTGAAAACAGCGACGTGCAGCCTTGGGACCACGCCACGCACGCGGAGATCATCGGTGCGCGGCCGCATAGCGATACGGATCTCGCGAACGTGGTGGCGTACTGGAGATTCGACGGCGATGCCAAGGACGTGATCGGCAAGCATCACGGGACACTTGCCGGCACACATTCAGTTCGCGGACGGTTCGGAGATACCGACGGCGCGGTTCGGAGTGGACGCGTGAACACGCCCTACGTGCCGAAGTTTCCGGCGGGCGCTCCATTCACAGCAGAAGCTTGGATCCAGCCGACTGATATGGTGAAGGCCGACATCGCGATGGTCTTCGGTGCCGAGAAGAAAGGCGCCGACCATTTCACGCTTTTCGTCTCGAAGACCGGGATCACTGCCGACATCGCTTCGAGCGACGCCAAACACGCGAAAGTCTCAGCGGCGGGGGCCTTCAATGATGAGCAATGGCACCACGTCGCGATGGTCCGGGACACGGCGTCGAAGCGTTTCCTGCTCTACGTTGATGGAATTCTGCGGGCATCAACGACCGATGGAACCGGCAACATCCACACGACAACCAAGCAACTGCTGTACATCGGTATCAATCACAAGAGCGGAACCACGGAGCACCAATTCCGCGGAACGATCGACGAAGTCATCATCCACAACGTCGCCAGGTCCGCTGACTACATCGCCAAGCGCGCCATCGGTCTGCCGCGGGTCCGTTTTCTCGCCCATACACGCTCGTACAAATCGACCGGCGGGGCGTGGAAGTTTCACGACTACAAGCTGTGGTGGGGCAACAAGGCGGCCAAGGCGCTGCCGACGAAGGTCATCGGGCTGGACAAGAAGACGGCGTGCGACGCGTTGTTGAGTCCTTGTCTCGGGTATGCGGGGTGGTGGCGGTTTGACGCGTTCGGCGGCACTGTCGCGCAGGACACATCGAGCCTGCGACGGGCTGTCTCCTACCTTCCCGCCAGCAAGTCCGCCCTGCACGGTCCCGGTGGTCACAACACTGGAGTCCAGCTGGACGGTAGTGGATCGTTCGCGTTGTTGGATTTTGGCAAGAACGCCGTCAGGACTGGTGAGCTGTGGGCGAGGCCGAGCAAGGTCGCTAAGGCGCTGCTGCTGGACATCCCCGGCTCGCTGTCGATCGCGTACGCCCCAGAACCCGGCACGCACTGGTCGGGACACGCGCACGGCCCGTGGCTGAAGGGTTCCACGAAGGCGGCAGCCGGGCTGGCTCAACACATGGCGTTGGTTACGACGGGGAACACGGCGACGCTGTTTGTCGACGGGCAGCAGTCCGCCACCGACAAGGCCAAGCCGGACAACGCGAAGGTTGGGGCGGGTCGAATCGGAGCCACGACCTCCGGCGCGACGGGATTCGTGGGTGCGCTCGATGAAGTTCGCCTCATGAACCGCGCACTGCGTGCCGACGAACTGCTGCATTTCCCGCTGGCAACCCACGGCCTCAAGGCGCCACCTCAGGACATGGCCTTCATCCCCGCAGGGCCGTTCTGGATGGGCTGCAACGCCGCCGTCGACAAGCAGTGTGCGGCCAGCGAAAAGCCCCAACACAAGGTCGAACTGCCGGCCTACTGGATCGACGTCCACCCGACAACCGTGGTCCAGTACAAGGCGTGCGTGGACGCCAAGGCGTGTTCGCTGCCATGTACATCCAAGCACGCCAACTGCGGCGGCGACCATAAGGCGTCGATCAATTGGGGCGTCAAGGGCCGCGAAAACCACCCGATCAACGGCGTATCCCAGCAACATGCGTTCGACTACTGCAAGTGGCGGGGTAAACGACTGCTGACCGAAGCGGAGTGGGAGAAGGCCGCGCGCGGCGGCTGCGAGAAATACTCCGGCAACGACTGCAAGACCGCGATGCCCAAGTACCCGTGGGGCAACACCGAGCCGACCTGCAAGCACGCCAGCCTCAACCTCAAGCACCCGGACAAGAAGGGCTGGGGTTGCGGGACCGGACTGACATCGCCCATCGGGTCGCATCCTGACGGTGTGAGTCCCTACGGCGTGCACGACATGGGCGGCAACGCGCACCAGTGGGTCGCCGGGTGTTTCGAGGCCGACCGCTACACCAAGTCGCCGGGCGCCAAGCCCAAGGTGCAGGTCTGTCTGACCGCCAAGTACGTCAACAGCCGCGGAGGATCGTACGGCTACGGCGCGATCGGCTCACGCAGCTCCAACCGCACCGGTGCAGACCGGGACTACGCCAGTGCCGGCTACACAATCCGCTGCGCACGCGATGCCAAGTGACAACGGATTTGCGGCACCTCGGGTATTGTCTTTGTTCGCCAGGAGGATGACCCGCTGCCGGCGCGAGGCTTGGCTTTCATGCCGCAGCGGAGGGCGTTGCCGGCGCGGACGCGGTGCTACACGGCTGTTGACGCCAAACGGACGACGAACTCCACCAGCCCGCGGCGGCGGGCTTGCTCAACTGAGCCCGGGGTTTCAACCCCGGGTCTCCGCCATGACTACAACGGCTCGGGCTGGCGGCGAACGAGGCCTTCGACCGGTCTCAGAGGAAGCGGTGATGAAGCTGCACTACGACCCTGAAACCGACGCCATCTACCTGCGGCTCGGCGACGCGGACGTGCTGGAGTCCGAGGAAGTCCGCCCCGGCGTCGTCTTGGACTTTGACGCCAACGACCAGGTGGTCGGAGTGGAGCTTCTTGGGGTCCGCGAGCGGTTTCCAGGCGCCGAGCCGGACCGCCTTGAGCTCGACGTCGCTTGATGGGTGATCGCCCAGGTCCGACCGCATCTACGTGAATCGGCTCAAATGGGTCATGTAAGCAACGCTGCGGTTTGAACATCTGGCGGACGCGCTGCTACACGGCTGTTGACGCCAAACGGACGACGAACTCCACCAGCCCGCGGCGGCGGGCTTGCTCAACTGAGCCCGGGGTTTCAACCCCGGGTCTCCGCTTCCACGATGCCGGCTAGCTTCATGGCACCGGCGTGTACCGCGTCCCGAGTCGACAGTTCGGCATTGTCGCTGGCGATGGCCCGAGCGAGCTGCATCGTTTCGAGCGTGACGGGCAGCACCTCGAACCCGAGCGCGACGATGCTGTCAAACAGCCGGGCGCCATCCGCATGACGGCCTCGGCGACGGCACATGTGCAGGACTTCTTGCACATCGGCGTCAACCGACATCGCGCAACCTTGCAACCAGGCGCTCTTCAGCTCGCCGCCGCGAGATCTTCAGGTCGTGGTACGCGGACATCATCCACAACGCATAGTAGGCGCGCTGCGTTGCGTCGCCGTCGACGATGAGCCGGCCGTTCTTCATGAGCTGCCGAAACAAGATCGGCGACGAGTCACGATCGAGCACGGCAAGGTCGACGTCGGCTCCGATGACGGCGGCCATGTCGGCTTGCAGGCTCAGCTTTTCGATGGCCGTGGGTTGGTCCCTGAGCAACACCGCAAGGTCGACGTCGCTCCGCGGCCCCGCGTGACCCTTTGCGTGAGACCCATGCAACCACATGGCGACCAGGCCGAACCGTTCATCGGCTACTTGTGCCGCCCGCTGCAGCGATCGGTCGTTGGGG
>CAZLMW010000223.1:0-5879 GCA_964560875.1 uncultured Enterobacteriaceae bacterium | reverse complement strand
CCGGACCCCGGCCCCCGGACGGCCCGCAGGCGGTTGACACGGGGGGGGGGGGCTGTGGCAGCGTGCTTGAAATCCCAAGGTTGGAGACGCAATGCCCGCTCACCCGTGGATCATGAGCTATCGTTTCAAGGTAGCTGCTGGATCGACCGATCACATCCCGTTGGCCATGTGGGTTGACTGTTCAGCCGCAACTCGTGCCTACGCCGCCGTCCGGGTCGATGACTTCGCGGGCGGAACGCTGACGGTTGGCCTGGTCACATCACCCGTGCTGACCGAACAATTCGCGTGGTACGAAACGTGCGAGT
This sequence comes from uncultured Enterobacteriaceae bacterium, assembly GCA_964560875.1. Classification (GTDB taxonomy): domain Bacteria; phylum Myxococcota_A; class UBA9042; order UBA9042; family UBA9042; genus CAZLMW01. The sequence goes on along the minus strand of CAZLMW010000223.1, from coordinate 5,574 downwards.
CGGTCGGCGGGATCACCACTGACAAGCACCTACTGTTACGCGCGGTGGAATCCGAGATTGCTGACACCACGTTCAGCGTCGGGCCGATGGGCGTCCTGGGTATCTCGCTCAACGCGGTGTCGGCCGAATGCAGCGGGCTCCTGACAGTGTACCTCGTGCAGAAGTAAAGAATCGTCGCTTCCGCACGGCCTTGACCGTAGGCTGATGGAATGACCACGGGTACGCAGGCAAGGATCGTCGTCACCGCTGCGCTGCTGGGTATTGGCTGCGCATCGACACCGCCGCCGACGGACGACAAGGACGTGGACAGCGGTTTCGACGGCAGCATCGCCGACGCGGTTGATGCGGCCACTGACACATGGGATCCCATTGACGCATTGCAGTCCCTTGATGTTGCCCCGACACGCTCCAACGACGCTGGGGCGGCCGACACGGTAACCGCGTCTCCGGACGCCGGCCCCGAAGTCTGCACCGACGACAAGATCGATCCGCTGAAGTGGCCCAAGAATTGCCAGGAGCTCATGAAACCAGCGGACCTGAAAGTGCCGATCCCGAAGTGGCCGCCGGCAGCCCTACCGGAGCTAGCGACCGCGGTGCACGCGATCCCGCCTGTGACGGTCACGATCCCTGCGGGACCCGCGTATGTGGGGCGAAATCCCGCAGTGAATTGCTTCGGTGGGTCGACACTTCAAAAGGTCTGGCTGTCGGCGTTTGAGATTCTGAAGTATCCCGTGACGAACGCGCAATACGCCAAGTGCGTCGCAGCCGGTGTATGTCCCAAGCCATACCCCTACATCGAGAACTGCCACCACAATTGCGCTAAAGGTCCGTTCAGCACCTGCCGGTCGACAAAACCGGTCCCCTATCGACCCAACGCCATTGCCGGTGGGCCTGCAACACCGGTGGATTGTGTTGAGTACAAGTGGATGGTGACGTTCTGCAAATGGCTTGGTTCCGGCTGGGATTTGCCTACCTACTCACAGGCGCAAAAGGCGGCGCGGGGCGGGTGTGAATTCGCGCCGAAAGAAAAATGTGGCGAATCGGCAGGACCGTTCCCGTGGAGCGCGAAAAGCCCCGGTTTGCGGCCCAACTGTGCGCTGGTGTGTGCGAAAGGCTGTCCGTGCAAACCTACCCAGCCCGTCGGTTCTCATCCCGCGGGCGCGAGCCCCTACGGCGTACAGGATCTTCCCGGCCACCTGGCGTCGGTCGTTCGCTCTGACGTCGTGCACAAAACCCACCCCCACGTACAAGAGTCGGGAAAGTGCCTTGAGAATCCGTCCGCGAAGATTCCAGCGTATGGCGGCATGGGAGCGGTGGACACGTTCCTTGCGTTGATGTCCCCAGCTTCATACCAGAGCGGCATCAATGCGGCTCGGATCGGCAACGTGTCGTCTGCGCAGATGCAAGACTCGCCTCGCGCTCATCAGAAGTTCCGATGCTCGCGGACTCTGTGAGATTGGCGTGTACGCGGCCGCGGAGGAGCGCAGCGTGACAAGTTGTTCAAATGGGTGTGAATTCGCGGAGTGCGGCAGTGGAGTGGTGTCTGTGCCGCACGCGGGAGTGCGCCGCTCCGACCTTCAGGTGGGTCCGACCCCGCCGGGATGGGGCACGCCGGCCGCTTCCGCTTTGAGCGAAACCTACACACGATCCAGCCCCGCGACGGTAACCAGCGCGCTGTTCACGGAGTGTCGCGCTCGCACTTGGAAAGGAATCTCTCCGGAGTCCGGACCTGATGTCGAAATCTGGCTATCACCGGCGACCGGCTCCGACTCGGCGGACGGCATTTCGAAAGTGACCGCTGTGCGCACCTTCACCCGTGCCGTTGAGTTGGCGAAAGCACCAGGATCGATCATCAACGTGGTTGGCGGTACGCATGCCGTGCCCTATTCGCAGGTTGAGCCACCTTTGAGCGGCGATGCTCACACCGCCCTCGCGTTTCTCAAGTACCCTGGCTTGCCGGGCAAACCCATCACGGTCCGCGGCGAGCCGGGCAAACGGGTTCGGCTGCGGGTGACCTATGAGCCCAGCGACCTCGTCGCCGGTACCTCCAAGCTGCCGGTCGCGTGTTATGGCTTCTGGGTGGCAGAAAGGGTGCGGCACATCGTCATCGAAGGCATCGAGCTTTCGCACATGCAGGTCGGCGTGGTGGTCGGCAACGGTTGTGAAGACATCACGCTGCGGCGCCTCGACATCCATCGGTTGGGCGCCGACCCGACCTACATCGCCGATGGCGGATGGCCGAACTACCACATCGGCATTGACCTTCGCGCGGGCACGCAGCGTGTCACCATCGACGGTTGCACCATCCACGACCTCGGTCTTTCGAAGGGCCTCCAGGGCAACTGCTGTCCGCAATAGACCGGTCCCAAGTGCGTCAACGCTGGCGACAACCCGTACAACCACAACGTCTACAATCACAGCCATGGCATGTACCTGCAGGGCTTTGATCACGTCGTCCGGGACTGTGCGGTGTGGAATATCCACAACGGGGCGCAGATCAAGATCGACGGCAACATTGTCGGAGCCGGGCTGCCGGACGAAGAGCTCGTTGCTCTGAATCAGCAGGGGGTGATCGATTCAGGCACCTTGGGAGCTGGCTACAAGAAACCGAGCCATACCATTGCGAGGTGTTGCTTCGGCCCGGACGCCAATCCGAGCACGAACGTCTTCGGCGGCATCGTGTTCGTGACGAACGTTTGCAGGTACGGGCCGAAAGCCGCCAAGTCGGCGCCGATGAACCCTGCTAAGAACGTGCGATTCGAAGCCAATCTCTTTGCGTGGCGCCAGGATTGGTCGGTTGCGCAGGCGCCGATCTTGATCGCGACCGTGCCGCAGACCCACGCTGGCGGCGTCCCCGGTGGGGCTACGAACAACGTGTCTTTGATCGGCAACGAATACACGAGTGAATCGCTTATCGGTGTGCGATTGCCGACGCAGGACACAGCCGCGCCACCCGCCGTCGCATGCGGCGCTGCGTGCAATCCCACTGCCATCGGAGACGGCAACCGCTACACCTTGGATCCGTGGATCGCGCCGGTGCAGGATGCGTTGCCAGCCGCTTCGGTCGAGGTCGCGAAGTCCAACGTCCATCACCGCATGGGCCGTGACAAGCTTGGCGTGAAGACGGTGCGGTGGTTCGTCACCCTGTCGGGTAGCCAGGGACGTGCGTTGTTCCTCAATGATGCGCGCCTGCACGCGATCCGGCTGGCGCTCGTATCGCTGGGACTGCAGGGCAAGGCGCTGCCGGATCTGCAGCTGGAGATGGTCGGTAATCGGCAGGTGCTCGCTCCGGCGATGGTTCAGTCGCAGACGACGGCCGCTTGCCCGGGCCGAATCGGCCTCATCGCGCCACCGGTGCATCGCTATTGGGCCTCTCAGTTGCATCTTGCCGGCGACTTGCTGCGGCAAGCTCGACCTGGTTTGCCGATCCCGGTGCCGCTCGCCAAGGGTCGCCAGTTGGCGGCGTGTGTCGCGATGTTTGGCAAGCCGGCGCGCCCGGCGATCGCGTGGGACGAACGGGTCATGCACACGATTGTCCCGGCTTGGTAGCAGTGCTGTGCGCCCGCGGAGCGTCATCGGGTAATCGGGAAGCGGCAAGAAGCCGGATCTCATCGTGATGCGCTTGTCCAAGGCCGGCAAAACCGTGTGCCAGTGAACGGTCGGCTCGTACGTTCCAGCGAAGTTCATTGACGCACTGCGTCAAAACGGCGAGCTTGGCCAGGCCCCGCGGTCGCCATGCGTTGGCTGACCGCTCCTGCCAAGCGAGCGCCGCCATGTCCCAGCTGCAACCCACCGCCTGCATCCTGTGCTCGGAAAACTGCGGCCTTGAAGTCGCGGTCGAGGGCCGGCAAATCACCAAGATCCGCGGTGACAAGGCCCATCCGCACAGCCACGGCTATGTCTGCAACAAGGCGTCGCGCCTCAACAGCTACCAAAACCACGCTGACCGCCTGACACAACCGTTGCGGCGACGCGAAGACGGGTCGTTCGAGGCGGTCTCGTGGGACGTCGCCATCGCCGGCATCGCCGCGGAGCTGACCCGCATCAAGGACCAACACTCGGGCAAGGCCATCGCCTTTTACGGCGGGGGCGGGCAGGGCAATCACCTTCCCGGCGTCTACGCATCATCGGTTCGCGCGGCGCTCGAGACGCCGTTCGTGTACTCGGCGCTCGCGCAGGAGAAGACCGGCGATTTCTGGGTCAATGGCCGCCTCTTCGGCAAACAGACATGTCACGTCGTGCCGGACGTCGAAAACGCCGAGTTCGCGCTCTTTCTCGGCACCAACCCATGGCAGTCACACGGTTTTCCGCGCGCGCGGGCGACGCTCAAGGCGCTTAAGGCCGATCCCGATCGCACCATGGTCGTCGTCGATCCGCGCGTCACCGAGACCGCCAAGATGGCCGACATCCACCTGCAAGTGCGCCCCGGTCATGATGCGGACCTCGTTGCCGCAATCCTCGGGGTCATCGTCCAGGACGACCTCGTGGACAAAGCGTTTATCGCCGAGCACTGCCGCGACGCCGAGCCTGTCTTGACCACATTCGCCGGGTACGACGTCGCCAAAGGGTGCGCGCGCGCCGGGCTCGATGAAGCCGTGGTCCGCGACGTGGCGCATCGTCTCGCGGGGGCGAAGAGCGCGACAATTCGCGCCGACCTCGGCATCCAACAGAGCCGCAATAGCACCCTCAACAGCTACCTGGAAAAGCTGCTCTTCCTGCTCACCGGCAACCTCGGCAAGCGCGGCGGCAATAACTTCCACAGTTTCCTCTTGCCGCTCATCGGGCACAGTCGCGACCCGGGCGATGGCGTCGAGCTGTCTGCGATTACGGCAATGCGCCCCATCAGCAAGCTGTATCCGCCCAACATCCTGCCGGCGGAGATCGATACGGACGATCCGCGCCGCATCCGGGCCGTCATCGTCGATTCGGCCAACCCTGTGCGGTCCGGAGCCGACACCCAGGCCTACGTCGAGGCGTTTTCGAAGCTCGAATTGCTGGTCGCCGTCGATGTTGCGCTCAGCGAGACTGCTGCCCTGGCGCACTGGGTGTTGCCGGCGTCATCGCAGTTCGAAAAACCCGAGGCGACGTTCTTCAACCTGAGCTTTCCCGCCAATCACTTTCACCTGCGCCGCCCGGTCATGGCGCCGACCGACGGCACGCTGCCCGAGCCAGAGATCTACCGTCGCCTCGCTGTGGCACTCGGGGCGATTCCTGCGCGTTTTCCGGTGCTCGAAAGGGTCGCTGCCCAGCACTGGAAGAGGCCCGGCCTGAAGCTGTTGCCCGCCGCGCTCAAGGCCACCCTCGCCGCCAAACCGAAGCTGGCGAGTCAGCTGCCGCTGGTGCTCTACGCGACACTCGGCAAGGCGATGCCCGAAAACGTGCGGTCATCGGCTGTCTTGTGGGGGGCCGCGCTGCTCTACGCCGTCAAACACGAAGCGGCCGTCCGTCGCGCCGGGATCCAAGACGGGCCTGGCGGGCTTGGCGAGTCGCTGTTCCGCGCCATTGTCGATGGCGATCGTGGCGTCATTCTCAGCGAGCATCGTTACGAAGACACCTGGTCGTTCATGCGCACCC
>CAZLMW010000222.1:0-5886 GCA_964560875.1 uncultured Enterobacteriaceae bacterium | reverse complement strand
CCCTTGCAAACAACGAGCACCTGCGCCGAGGCGAAGCTTTGGCGCAGTCTGCTATCCAGCGGCTACGGGTCCCGCGAGCTTGGCGAGGATCTTGCCGAATCGGATCGCCGCGTTGATGTCGCCGTCGACCTTCAGCTTGCCCTGCATAAACGCCGCTGCGCCGTCCAAGTCCCCGCTTGCCAGCCGCAAGAAGTGCTCGTCTTTCATCCGCAGGGTGCAGAGCGCTTCGTCGGATTCGCCCTCGTAGATGCGGCGTTGCACGAGGTCGAAGACCCACTGTTGGGCTTGCTCTCCGGCCACGTCGAACGCGTAGACGCCGCTGGGATTGGGTTTGTCTTTCGGGCCGTCTGCGAGCTTTTCTGCGGCGTCTTCGAAGACGGACTTCACGTCGGCGATGGCTGCCTTTTCGTCTTCGGTCGGCAGCTCGAGGCCGGCGTTGAGCACGGCTTCTTCGAGCTCGTTGGCGGACTCCCACAGGTAGCGCGTGAACGTGTCGAGGTCCGGCATCACCTTGGGCGACGAGGTTGGGCTGATGGCGAGCACGCCGTTGTAGCTGGTGACGACGAGCATCAGACCCATGCCGTCGAGGATTGGCGCGCTGGCCATCTGGGCGAGGAGCTGCGAGCCGGCCAGGTAAAGCGGCACCTGCGGTCCCGGGACGTTGGTGATGGTGCAGTTGAAGATCGGCCGGTGGTGGTTGCTCAGCTGCGCGCGGGAGTAGGCCTGGGCGGCTTGTCCGGCGAGTCCGAAGGGGATGAATTCGCTGGCGTCGAGCAGCGTCTTGGCGTCGATGGCGCCCTGGTAGCCTTTGCCGGTCTTGGCGTTGGCCATGATCTTGCTCATTCGGTCGAGCGGGTCGGCGACTTCGGTGGCGAGCTGGATGAACATCGCGGAGACCTGGTTGCCCATCGCGCCGCGGTCTTCGGCGCTGCGGATCGACACCGGCACCATCGCGACGAGGGCTTCGTCGGGCAGCGCGTCGTGGTCCTGCAGGTAGCGCCGAAGCGCACCGCTGCAGATGCCGAGCACGACGTCGTTGACGGTGCAGCGGAGCAGGCGCTTGAGGTGTTTGATCCGGTCGAGCGAGAGCAGGGCGACGTTCCATGAACGTTGCGCGGAGATGGGTGCGTTGAACGGCGTCGGCGGCGCGGCGAACGGCAGTGTCGGGGGCGCTTCGGGGCGGGATTTGCTCATGAAGCGGGCCATCAGGCCGGCCTTGACGGTTTCGGCGAGCACGCCGGGCAGTTTGCGGGGGCGTGCGGCGAAGCTGACGGCGGTGCGAGCGAGCATTTCGAGGTCGCCGGGGATGGCGCCGGTGTCGCGTGGTGGTGGCGGTGGGATCTCGCGTGAGTCGGGTGTCAGGTCAAAGAGCATGCCGACGATATCGGCGCCGGACATGCCGTCGATCGCGGCGTGGTGGATCTTGTTGATGACGGCGACTGAGCCGGGGGGGATCTGCGGGATGTTGTCGAGGCCTTCGACGAAGACCATCTCCCAAAGCGGGCGGGAGCGGTCGAGCGGCAGGCCGAAGTGGCGCGAACAGAGCTTGCGCAGCTGTTTCCAGTCGCCGGGCTTGGGCAGCGCGGTGTGGTGCAGGTGCCAGTCGATGTTGAAGTTGGGGTCGTCCATCCAAAACGGCCGATCGACGTTGAGCGGCACCGACACCAGCCGTTGGGTGAGCACTTTGACCAGGTGCAGGCGCGAGAGCAGCAGCTCGCGGAAGCGGTCGTAGGTCAGGCTGCCGTCCATGATCGACAGGCCGCCGACGTGCATCGGCGACGTGGGCGTTTCGAGGTAGAGAAACGCCGCGTCGAGGCCGGTCATCGGCTGCAGGGATGGGTGTTTGTCGAAGAGGTCGAACATCGCGGCTCCGGGATAGCGCGGAGAGTAGCAGCACACGTGTCGGGGCGTGCTGAGGAGTTGTTCGCGGCGTTACCAGCCGAGTCGGTCGAGCAGGTCGTCGCAGCTTTGTGCCACGGCGATGGCTTCGTCCCAGGGCGCTTTTTCGGTGCCGGACATGACCTGGGCGATCTGGCAGCGGACTTCGGGCGACCCGGCGTTGTAGCGGCGGATGGTTTCGCGGTCCGCGGCGGTGTCGCCGATGTAGAGCGCGCGCTGGCAGCCGAGGCGTTCGATGAGCGTGTCGATGGGTGCGGGATCGGGTTTCCAGGCGCCGTCGTCGGTGGTGAAGACGAGGTTGGCGGGCATGTTGGCAAAGAGCGCGAATCGGTCGAGGACGAGCCTGGCTTCACCGCTGTTGCGGCCGGTGTAGACGGCGATTGGCTTGTCGATGATGCGGGTTGGATCGAGCAACAGCCGGTCATTGCCGCAGTGGCCGGCGAGGTTGGACAGCGGCGGCACGCCGTAGATGCGTTGGGTGGCGGATGAGCCGACGTAGGCTTCGTGGCAGCGGCGCAGGGCTTGCAGTTGGGGGCGTGTCGCCGCGATCCAGGCGCGAGCGTCGTCGTCGAGGACCGCGTTTGCGGGGTCGCGGTGCCAATTGGTCAAGTAAGCTTTACTATGTCGGATCTTGGCGTCGCAGGCGGCGATGGTGAGGCATGCGTCCACGAAGAAATCGACTGTATCCCGGGGCGCGTTGTAGCCGGGGTTTCGCTTGAGCGCGTGCACGTCTTCGACCGAAAAGAGCGGCGTGTCGACCAACAGGCCAGCGTCGTGGCGCAGGGCGTCCATCACGCCGTCGACATAGGCTTGCCGGTACGTGGTGGTGACGTCGATGACGACGCCGTCGAGGTCGAAGATGACGCCGAGCTCGCGGTTCACGCCGACCCCGCAGCGCCCGTCCCGGCTTGGAGGGCATCGACGACGCGGTTGTTGTGTTCGGCGGTGCCCAGTGACACGCGGATGCAGTTGGCGAGCCCGGGCAGGTGGTCGACGTCGCGAACGACCACGCGGCGTTGAACGAGCGCTTGCAGACCTGCTCGATGATGGGCGCCGAGGTCGAGCAGCAGGAAGTTGGTCGCCGACGGGAAGACCCGCACACCGTCGATGGCCGCAAGCCTGGTCGCCAGTTCATCGCGCGCTGTGGTTGTAGCGGCAGCGGCGCGGCGGATGAAATCGGGGTTGGCGAGCACCGTTTCGCCAGCGACCTGGGCCGGCATGCCGAGGTGATAGGGCGGGTCGGGTTTGTCGAGCTCGGCGACGATCGCGGGGTTGGCCACGAGCGCGCCGATTCGCCAGCCAGCGAGGGCGGCGGCTTTGGAGAGCGTGCGCACCAGGACAAGTCCGGGGTGGTCGTCGAGGGCGGCGACGAGCGAGGCGTTGGCGAAGTCGCAATAGGCCTCGTCGACGATGAGCAGGCCGTCGAATTCGGCGATGAGACGGGCCATGGCGCCGCGGCTCATGGCGTTGGCGGTTGGGTTGTTGGGGTTGGTCAGGCAGAGCACCGGCCGTTCGATGTTCGCACCCGCATCGAGGATCGCGTCGGCGTCGATATCGAAGGGAACCGGCGTGTCGCGATCGGTCAGCGGGACTTCGCGGATGTGCAGGCCTCGGGCGCGGCCAAAGCGCGGGTACACGTAGTAGGCGGGCGGGCAGACGATGAGGGTCGCGTCGGGGTGCAGGGCGGACAGCAGGCGGCCGATGAGCGCGTTGCCGCCCGGTCCGACCGCGACGCTGTCGTTGCCGACACCGATGAACGCCGCGAAGGCTTCGGTGAGCGCGACGCTGTGGGCGTCTGGATAGCGGTGCCACGGCGCTGCCGCGATGCGTTCGATGATGGTGCGCTTGATGGCGTCTGGTAGCTCGAACGCCGACTCGTTGTGGTTGAGCTTGGCGTCGTCGGGGCCGGGCAGAAACCACGTCGATCGGTAGACGGGTGTCGTGCGGATGGCGTCGGCGAAACAGCGCAGCGGGTTCATGGCGCGCTCGGGATCGGCTGGGCGGCGTTGACGAGCGTCTTGGCGGCGGCGAGCGATCTGTCGAAGGTGGCGTTGCCGGGGCCCCACGCGGTGGTGGGACCGGACATCGTCGTCGCGAGCGATTCGTTGACAGCCAGGCGCGCCGCGGTGCCAAAGCCGATCCCATGGGCCGCGACACCGGCGTCGAAAGCACGTTGGCGTGTGCCTTGTCCGGTTCCGCCCGCGAGCTGCAGGGGCAGCTTGACGTCCTTGGCGAGCAGGTGTCTGCAGGCGTGGATCGTCGCAGCGTCGGGTCGGTCGCCGCGGTCGCCGTGCATGGGCTTGCCTTCGACCTGCAGGACGACGGGGCGATCGAGGGTCGCGGCCCAGCGCGCCTTGTCGAGCACCCCGGCGTCGCCTTCGACCTGCGCGCCGATCGACAGCGACACAAGCGTATCGTCTTGCAGGCCGGGCTCGATGGCGCGGTAAAGCTTGTCCGTGGCCTCGATCGTGGCGCCGGCGACGTGCAATTCGACCGCGCTCGCACCCGCCGCGATGGCGTCGGCGATCGCGCTGGCCGGCGACGCGATGGCGGGTGCAAAACGCAGCGCACCATGTGGACAGGCGTCGAGGCATTTCATGCACGACGGGCACTCGGGGGCGCGTTCGGGCAGCGGTCTCTCGGCGCACAACCGCAGCTCTTCGATCACGCAACAATCGCACGTGGCGCAGATGCTCGGATGCAGCAGTGCGGCCCCGATGTGTGGATCGCTGGCCAACCCGTGGCTGACCATGACAGCCGGTTGCGCGACAGCGGCGTCGATGGCCCGCGCGTCTTGGATGCCGCCGATCGCGGCGCCGACGATGGCGGGATCGAGCGCGACGTCGATGACCGTGGCGCCCGCGAGGGTGTACAGGGTCGCGATCTTGCGCACGACACCCGGGTCGCGCATCGAGAGCCCGCAGATGATCTTGGTGTAGGCCCGTTGGCGGAGGGCGTCACGCACGCTCGTTCAGCCTTGCAGCCTCGAGGCGGTGATATCCGCGCGGCGCAGGTGGTCGGCGGCCAGCGACGGAAAACGCGCCGCGAGCAAGCGCAGCATCTGTACTTCGAAGGACAGCCCGCGCTGCACGACATCCTCGGTCGCCTCGCGTCCGGGCATGTCGAAGATCAGCCAACGTGTATGGATGCCTTCGAAGTCGATGTGTTCGATGACCGGTTTGAGCGTGTTGACGGTGACCGTGCCGCCGACGTGGACCTGCAGACCCGCGGCGTGTGAGCGGCGGATCGCGTCGCAAACGACGGTCGTCATGCGGTCGCTGTCGACGTCCTCATCGAGCGACCCGGCGAGATCGCTGCGGCCGATGTTGAGGAAGTCGAGCTTGCGGGCCCAGGGCGATGACAGCAGCTCGTCGAGCGAGTTGTAGGCCGTCACCGTCTCCATGTTGAAGGCGCGTCGCACGTTGTCGCCGAAGATCGCCTCGGTGGCTTCGATGAAACGGCGCAGGCCGTACACGCTCTCCACCATCGGGGCAACCAGACCAACGGCGCCGACTTCGCGCGCCTGGCGGATGTCAGCCTTGGCGCACGGCCCGCCGATCTTGATGAAGATCTCGCTGTCCTGGGGCAAGACGGCGCGCAGGTAGCGAATCTGGTCGAAGTCGAGGCCTTCTTCTTCGGTGCCGAGCTTGAACGCGCTCAGTGGCGTGGTCTCTCGCAGCTCAACCAGGTTGTCCCGCAACGCCTTTTCGGCGCCAGCGAGATCGACGCTCGTGGGCTCCGAATGCGCCAGACGCACGGCGGTCGAGGGGCTGGCCATCATTCTCCTGCGGGGGATCGCGTGCTTGCCGTCGCGGTGGCGGTCTGCGCGGGTCCTTTTGATCGGTCCCGGCGTGCTCCGTCGTGCCGCTGCCAGCACGTCGCTCCACCGTAGCACGGCCCGATGACCATACCAAACCTCGGCGGGGCTTCACCAGATCGGATCGGAGTTGTTCGGACGTGAGCGTCGCCGCACTCATCGGCAATGCA
>CAZLMW010000221.1:1441-5899 GCA_964560875.1 uncultured Enterobacteriaceae bacterium | reverse complement strand
GCGCCGAGGTGCAGGTGAACTTCGGGCTGATGGAATGCCGCTTCACATGGACCGTTTTTCGCCTATCCTCCCGCCGCCGGCCGTGATGCCGCTGGAGGAAACGATGAACCATGTGACCCTGGGCCTGGCCCTCACCTGTGCCCTCGCGCTGTCCGCGTGCAACAAGTCGCCGGCGCCACCGCAGCCGGTTCCTGTCGCCGTCGACGAAGCAAAGAAAGCCCCCGCCGCAGCCGAAGAGGGCGCTACGGGGGCCGTTCCCGATAAGAAAGCGCTCGCTGCCGCCGGCAAACTCCACGCCGATAAGCCCGGTGGTGCCGGTCCGCTCCCCGCCGGGCATCCCCAGGTGCTGCCCGCTGGTCATCCACCCGTTGGGGGCAACGCTGCTGGCGGTGGCACAGCCGACCAGGGCAACCGTCGCAAGGGTTACGTCGACAAGAAAGTGAGCGACAAGATCGCGCCGGCCAGGGGCGAAGGCGCCGTTACCGTCTCCCAGCTCCACGCCGACCGCGCCAAGCTCAAGGATCAGCAGGTCGTCGTGCGCGGCAAGGTCGTCAAGGCGTCGATGGAGATCATGAACCGAAACTGGATTCACCTGCAGGACGGTTCCGGAAGCGCCGAGGCTGGCGATCACGACATCACGGTGACGACGCAGCACACCGCCAAGGTCGGCGATATCGTGACCGTGACCGGCAAGCTGGCGGTCGATAAGGACTTCGGCGCCGGCTACAAGTACGGCGCGATCATCGAGACCGCGACGATCCAACCCGATGCTGCTGGCAAAGCCGATGCGGCTGGCAAGCCCGAGGCTGCGTCTGCCAAAGAGGGCGCCGCGCCCGGCAAATAGCGACAAACCGCGTCACTCGCGCAACGCCTCGCCCGTCATCGGGACGAAACGGACCGCGATCGTCGTCTTTCGCGATATCGTGCCGTCCAGCGCCTTGCGAATCACCACCATCTTCTGCAGCGACATCGGCCCCACGGGCAGTACCAGCGTTCCGCCGGGGGCGAGCTGCTCGATCAGCGCCTTGGGCACGTGGTTGGGCGCGGCTGCGACGATGATGACGTCGAACGGCGCGTGTTCCGGCCAGCCCTTGTAGCCATCGCCGCACTTGCTCGCGATCGAATTGTAGCCGGTTGCGTCGAGGACCTTTCGTGCCGCGTCGGCGAGCGGGCAGACGATCTCGATGCTGTGGACGCGCGCACCGAGCTCGGCCAAGACGGCGGCCTGGTAGCCCGAACCTGTCCCGACGTCCAAGGCTCGCGCGCCTTTCCTGGCGCCGGCGAGTTGCGTCATCAATGCCACGATGTAGGGCTGCGAAATCGTCTGTTTGTGGCCGATCGGCAGCGGCGAGTCGTTGTAGGCGGCGTCGCGTAGGCCGACCGCCACGAACCGGTGGCGAGGCACGCGTCCCATCGCCGCGAGAACGGCGGAATCGGTGATGTCTCGACCGGCGAGCTGCGCTTTGACCATCCGTGCACGCGCCGCGGCGAATGGGTCGGATGGCGACGGCGGTGTGGGGGCGGATGAAGGCATTGCGGCGACCGGCTGTGGAGCGGTGGAAGTTGCCCTGGGCTGGGCACGAACTTCGGGCGACGACGACTTGTTGCACGCCGTTTGCGAGGCGACAATCAGCAACGAGCCGACAAGGCCTGCGAGAGTGCGGGTTTTCCCATGGAACCAGCGATGAAAGAAAAGCGTCTTCACCTCCTCATCGAAGGTCGCGTGCAGGGTGTTTTCTACCGTGCATCGACCGCGGAACAGGCGCGTGAGCTCGGCGTAAGCGGTTGGGTTCGCAATCTGGCTGACGGGCGCGTCGAGGCGCTGGTGCAGGGTCCGGTGGAAGAGGTCGACGCGTTCGTTGCGTGGTGCGGCGACGGCCCGCCCATGGCGCGTGTGGACAACGTCGCGGTCGCCGAACGTCCCGTCGCGGAATGGGCCCATGGGTTCGCCGTTCAGCGCGGACGCTTCGACCCGCTGCAGTTTGACCCTTGAGCCGTCGCGGGCAATGGGCGCCTTCGCATCCGGATCCCAAGTGCGAATAGCGCGAACACGATCAAGTTGAGCCAGCCGTATGGGCCCGAGGATCGGGACGCTGAGCAGCCATCATCGTCGTCGCCGGGCGGTTTGGATGGCGCCGATGGCTCGCCGGCGTCGGTTCCGGATGCGTCGACCTGGCCCTGGTCGTTGCCGCGTTTGACGGCGACGCGCGCGTTCCAGCCCTGCCAGCCCTTCGACTCCCAAATCCCCGCCCCAGTATCGGACTTGGCGGCGCGCGCGACTGCGACGACGTGCCGGTTGCCGACCTCGAATTCGAACGTCGCCGTCGAGTCGGTCACCGAAGCCGCCACTGCGCCATCGACGTACACGGCCACGCCTTCGAGCGCGTCGTCGCCGCCATCGGCCGTCACTTTGAACCGCACGGTGCCGGTCGCTGGCAGCTTGATCTCGTCGCCGACTACGGTCGCGAGGCCGTCCATGGATTCGATCGCGATGGTCGGACGTCGTGCGAATGGCGCGACCATCGGATCGCCGATGACCAGGTTCATCCAGTACACGAACGGCAGGTTCTTCCAATACGCTTCGGCGAGCGTGGCGCCGCCGGCGTAGTCGACGAGGAATTTGCGCGAAGGAAAGCAGTTGTTGAGCGGCTCGCTGACCGTTCCATGCACCCCGGCCACGCCGCCGCGAACCCACCGACTGACCGACACCTGCGACTGCTGTCCACCGGCTTCGGGCGCCACGAAGTTGGTCGGCACGGCGCCGAAGCTGGTCAGGTTGTCGACGATGGCGCCGGGCGCGTAGCTATTGCCCTCGATTGTCGCGCCCAGCTTGGCGGTGCCGGTGACAAACCCCATCAGCTTCTTGCCGGTGAGGTTGCTCTTGAACTTCACCTGGCTGACCGGACCTGGAACCAACCCCTGGAGCTGTTGGGCAACCACCGGATATTGGCCGTCGAGCGCGCCGCGTGCTTTGTCGGCGCCCTTCATCATCAGCCACTCGGCCTTCAAGTCGGGTGTATCTGCGTTCATGGCGCTGTCGATGAGCGTGCGGACGTCCTGGTCCGTGTAGCCGTCGAGCGCGGTCACCAGCCACATGCGCCAATGTACGGGCCCGACCTTGCGTTCCCAGGACGGTCCAAACGGTCCCTCGCGGTACGGGTTTGCCCACTTGGCGCCCCAGCAGTATTGGATTTTGCCGTTCTTCTTGCCGCACGGGACCTTGCGGCCGGGCGCCCACTTGCGGATGTCTTCCTCGCCGGGCGCGACGCTGGACCGCCAAATCGCCAAAGCGGCCGCGAGGGACACGCGCAGCGAACCGCCCTCGAACTTGACCAGCACACGCCGTGGCATTCCGCGCATCAGCACGATGGCTTCGACCCGATCGAGCGCCGCGCCGTTGTTGAGGCATTGCACCAGCGGCAGCACGATCTTGTTGCGAAAATCGTGCAGGCCGACATCCACGAACGGCTTGACCGAGACTTTGCAGCGCTGCGTGGGCGGGATGTGACGACGGCTGGCGTACTCGTCCATCAACGCCACACTGGTCGCGGTCGCCGCGTTGGCCAGGACCGCTACCGAATCGGGGCCGGGAGTGGCACGGCTTTCGAGGGGGCCGGCGAGGACAATAAAAACGGCGGCTGCGCACGCGAGAGTTGTCGATCGTGATGCCGTCATGGCCGTCATTATGGCATCTTCCCGCCCCCGCGCGACCAATCAGGTGGTTGGCGGGCAAGCGGTCGCCGGTCAGCGCGGCCCTCTGGAGCGACATGGCTGGTTATTCAGGGACACCGCTGCCGAAGAAGCTCGGCATCAAGGACGGCCATCGCGTCGTATTGGTCAATCCGCCGGCTAGATTTGTCGACGACCTGCTGGTGCCGTTGCCCGGCGGGGTGTTGATCGCTTCGGACGCGCCGATCGATGGCGCCAATGTGGTCGTTTTCTTCGTGAAGTCGCGCGCGCTCTTCGAGTCGAAGGTGCACGAGTTCGCGGCCGAGATGGACCTCGACGGCGGGATCTGGATCGGCTGGCCGAAGAAAGCCTCGAAAGTGCCGACCGAAATGACCGAGGACGTCATCCGCGCAGTCGCTCTGCCCACGGGGCTTGTCGACAACAAGGTCTGCGCGATCGACGCCACCTGGTCGGGGCTGCGGCTGGTGTGGCGCAAGGAAGTCCGCAAAGAGCGCCGGGCAGCCGCCAAGGGCAAGGAAACGAACCGATGACGATGCGATTGAAGCTGCGATCGATGATGGCCTTGGTGGCCGTGGCCGCCATGGTTTGCGCCTGTGGATCCGATCCGGAACCGGCGCCCGCCGGCGGCTCGGACAGCGGCTCAACGACCGGAGATTCGACCGCTCCGACCGACTCTGGCGCAGCAGGAGCAGACACCGGCCACTCGGTTGATGGCACGGCAAGCGGAAACGACGCAGGCGGCGCTGTCGATGCTGGGAGTGCGGATGC
>CAZLMW010000221.1:0-1341 GCA_964560875.1 uncultured Enterobacteriaceae bacterium | reverse complement strand
GGCGATAAGCGCAACAAGGGTTGGGTGCAGAAGGTCGACCTCAACGGCAAGCCGCTCGCGAGCCACCTGTTCAAGCTCGACGAGATGACCGAAGTACACGGCGTCGCCCTCGCGGGAGCCGCCAAGAAGCCATCGCTTCGTTTGCACGTCGCCGGATACGCCGAAAACGCAAAAGGGGACATCGCCATGGCCGTCGCGATGCTCGACAACACGACGATGCAACCGCTTTGGACCAAGACGTACGGCAAGACCGGGTTCGATGCCGCGTGGGACATCGGCCAGCTGTACAACGGCGACCTCGTGGTGGTCGGCGATACGGCGCCCGGCGGCGGAGGGCCACACGTCTGGCTGCTCGGCCTCGACGCGACCGGCAAGACGCTGTGGGAGCGCACCTATCACGGCAATGGCGAGGACACGGGCTGGGCGGTCATGAGCCACCCCGACCCGGTCGCGCAGAACAAGGGCTACACGGTCGCGGGCAGCCGCAAGGCACCGGGCAAGAAGTACTCCGCCGCGTGGTTCATGCACGCCGACGACAAGGGCTTCAGCAAGTGGCAGGTCACCCACGAATCGCCCGGCGGGGCCGCCGCGTACGACATCGTGAAGTTCGATAGCGGATACGCAGTTGCGGGGAGGTCCGCGGCGAAAGCGTCCGATGGCCGCGCGACCGCCTGGCGGCTCGACAAGGCTGGTAAGAAGCTGTGGAGCGTGTCCGCCGGCACAACCGGGGGCGCTGGGCGAGCTGTCGTCGCGTGGACCGGTGCGATGGCCGTCGTGGGGCAATCCGCAAGCGGCAAGAAGTCCGACCTCATCGTGATGCGCTTGTCCAAGGCCGGCAAAACCGTCTGCCAGTGAACGGCCTGTAGGCGCGTCTGCTGCGCAGGACCGCGCAGGCTCAATGCGGGTCGTTCATGGCTAAGGTGCTGATTTCCAAGCCAAGCCAAGCGAGCAAAGAGCAAAGCAGAGCCCCGGGCGCCGCACTCACGGCGTGGGACCGCGGGGCACCGTCCGCGGGGTCATGTTTTAAGGCCATATGCCCTTGTAGGTTGCGTAGGAGCCGCTGGAGCGGTTTTGATGGCGGGGTGCGGTATCGATAGCTTCGAGCCGTGATCGGCCCGTAGAGACGATTCCAGGGCCAACCGCCAGTGTCGGAACTTCCCACCCATTCGCGTGGTACCCGCCCTCCGAGCTTCGACACGTGCCCGGAGCGCCACAGTGAAGGCGTAGCAGTAATGCAGACGGGCGTCCGGATCCCGGCACCCGGACGGTCCGCAGGCGGTTGACACGGGGGGGGGGGGGCTGTGGCAGCGTGCTTGAAATCCCAAGGTTGGAGACGCAATG
>CAZLMW010000220.1:0-6072 GCA_964560875.1 uncultured Enterobacteriaceae bacterium | reverse complement strand
TTGGGGTTGGCCCGGGTTAGCGCCAATGCCGGTCACTTAACGACCCCGGCTGAAGGCCCGGGGGCTCCGCTTTGACGCGGCGGCAGGACCTGTCGGCGCTTCACGCCTCAAGATGATGAACCGACAGCCCTTGGGCTGGCGCCCAAGGCTACTGCCCGTCGACGCTTCGCGCCTACAGATCCGCTATCCGCTACAGGTTCCTGGACCGGATTAAAACCAATGCTGGTCACTTACCGAACCCGGCTTCAGGCCCGGGGCTTCGGCCGCTCGCATGAATTTGAACGGTAAATCAAACCTCTACACCCTAAGTGACCGGCATTGGGGTTAGCGCGGGTTAGCGCCAACCTGCTGGTGGGGGCTCGCCGTGTGCTCGAGTAAGCGGCACGGCCAGCCGCGGAGCGGCGACATGCAGTAGCCTGGGGCGCCAGCCCCAGGAAAGAAGGGTCGTTTTGATTGAGCCGCGACGCGGCGGCAGGATGCTGGCGATCGCTCCTGTCGCCGCGTCGCGGCTCTCAAATACACCCGACCGGAACCTGGGGCTCTCGCCCCACGCTACTGCCCTGTGCCGCCCCGCGGCTCGATAACCGGCGAGACGTTCACAAAGACTGGTTGTTCAAGGGAACCAACTACTTGCACACCGCGGTTTTACCCGTCCCGCTGCATTTCTTGGGCGCCGCGCAGCCCGGTCCGGCGACACATTTGCCGGCCTTGCAGGTGTCTGCGGTCGTACACCCGTTGCCGTCGTCGCAAGCGGCGCTGTTGAACGCGACCTGGCAGCCTTTCTGCGGGTGGCACGAGTCGTCGGTGCACGGGTTGTTGTCGGTGCATGTCGCCTTGATCGTCGCGATGCAGACACCCTTGACGCACTTTTCGTCGATCGTGCACGGCGCGCCATCGTCGGGGCATCCCACGCCGTGCAGCTTGGTGTGCACACAGCCGCCCGCCGCCTTGGAGCATGAGTCGATCGTGCAGGAGTTCTTGTCGTCGCAGTTGCGCGGTTTCTTGTAGACGCAAAACGAGTTCTGGCACTGGTCTTCGAGCGTGCAGGGGTTGTTGTCGTCGCACGCCGCGCTGTTGTCGGCCTTGTAGCCGCAGCCCTTGTCCTTGGCGCACGAGTCGGTCGTGCACGGGTTCTTGTCGTCGCAGTCCACAGCTTGGCCGCCCTCGCATGAGCCGGTCGCGCAGGTCTCGCCCTTGGTGCACTTGTCGCCATCGTCGCAGGCGCCCTTGACGAGCACGTTCTGGCAGCCGGTCTTGGGGTCGCAGGCGTCCGCTGTGCATGGTTTGCCGTCGTCGCAATTGATCGGCTTGCCGCCACCACACTTGCCGCCGCTGCAGACGCCGACGAGGCACGCGGAGCCCGGATTGCAGGGGGTGGCGTTGTTGACATGCAAACAGCCCTTGGCGCTGTCGCACGCGTCGGTGGTGCACGGGTTTTTGTCGTCGCAGTCGAGCTTGGTGCCGGTGCACGAGCCCTTGGTGCAGCCATCGTCCTTGGTGCACTTGTCGCCGTCG
The DNA here is from genome assembly GCA_964560875.1 of uncultured Enterobacteriaceae bacterium. GTDB lineage: Bacteria > Myxococcota_A > UBA9042 > UBA9042 > UBA9042 > CAZLMW01. The sequence goes on along the minus strand of CAZLMW010000220.1, from coordinate 4,557 downwards.
TCGCATGTCGCGGAGTTGAGGGTCGAGCGGCAGCCCTCGGTCGTCAGGCAGGTGTCGTCGGTGCACGGGTTGCCGTCGTCGCAGTCGAGCGCGCTGTCGCCGACGCACTTTCCGCCGGTGCAGGAGTCGCCCTTCGTGCACACGCTGCCGTCGTTGCAGGGACCGGCCTTGGGTGTGTGCGAGCAGTTTGCGGCGGTGTCGCAGTCATCGTCGGTGCAGATGTTGCCGTCGTCGCACTTGAGCTTGCCGGCCTTGCAGACGCCGCTGACACATCGGTCTTCGAGCGAGCATGGGCTGCCGTCGTCGCATGGTTTGTAGGGCGCGAAGGTCTGACCGACGCACGTTCCGTCGGGCTGTTTGCAGTCGTTGTCGGTGCACGTGTTGTTGTCGTCGCACTCGTCGCACGCGGCCGCGTCCGTGGCGCCTCCGTCCGGCTTGGGATCGCAGCGGTCGCCGATGCGGACAAAGCCGTCTGGACAGCCGAACTCCAGGTCGTCTTCGGTCACCGCGCCGCAGGATGCGCAGACGACGATGGCCAGCAGTGGCGCGATGACTCGATCGCTCACCGCGTGCGCCTCGAACGCTCCGAAGAGGCGTCAGAACTATCGTTGCTTCCAGACATCAGCCAGGCGCCGGTGCCGGTCGCCGCCAATCCCGCCACGCCCGCCGCGATCGCGCCGTTCCAAAGCGTGATGGACTCGTTGGTTTGGTCGACGGCGGTAGGCTTGCCGATACGGGTCAAGTCGAACGCATCGCTGCCGCTCAGCCGCGATTTGGCCAGCTCGTCTGCCTTTCCCTGGGCCGCGAGCGCGAGCACCACCCCGGCCACCAACGCCACCCCCGCGACGACGAACGAAGCCGTTGCAGCGGTCGGGTTGCCGCCTGCAGAGGCGCGGACGGATGTGGCTGGCGAAGCGGGTTGACCGGCGACCCGGCGGTGACGGAGCGGGAGTGGACTACGTGGACGCGCGCGCACCACCGGCGATCGCGGGCGTGCTCGCGGTGCCGGTTTGACGACCTCGGCCTTCGTCGCACGTTTGGGAGCCGTCTTGGTGAGCGACTTCGCGGTGGTCTGCTTTTTGGCTCTGTCCGACTTTGCCGACTTTGCTGACTTTGCTGACTTTGCCGACTTTGCCGACTTTGCCGGGTTGGGCGGAGCTCGGACGATCACGATGCGCTTGATCACGCACCTTTGCTTGCCCTTAGCCGCTTGGGCGGGCGCCGCCGGGATCGCCTTGGTACCGCGAATGGTTGTGGTCTTGCCGGCCGCCACCTTCGCCGATGGCCCGGCTGTCCCGCTCGGTTTTGCAGTCGGCATCGTGGTCGAGGCGGTTGACCCGTGCACGATTGCGGGCGCTGCGCGCGCGGAGTATGCGGCTCGCGGATCGATGCGTCGTGGCGCGCCAGCAGTCGGTGTTGAGCCGCTGGCTTCCGCGATCGGGGGTGGCGCCGCAGCCGCCATTCGGGCTTTGTCGGCCTTCTTCCGTAGATGAACCGCGTGGATCTGGGCGAGCTCGAGCTCGATACGACCCTTGAACGACTTGGAGATCGGGTGGTGCCAAAGGACCTGTTGCAGCGCCGCGACCGCGGTCTTCGTATCTCCCGCCAGCCACGACGCCCGCGCGTGGCGGTACAGGTATTCGGTGTGTCCGGGGACGTGCTTGTGTGCCCGTAGAAAGAGCGCCGCCGCTTCCGCGAACTTGCCCGTCCGATCGATTCGATCCGCGGTCTTGGCGAGCTCCGCAGCCTTGAGCGGCGCCGCCTTGTTCGGCTGCATCTTCTTGGCGCGATGGGTCTTCTTGGCGCGATGGGTCTTCTTGGCGCGATGGGTCTTCTTGGCGCGATGGGCCTTCTTGGCGCGATGGGTCTTTTTGGCGCGATGGGTCTTCTTGGCGCGATGGGCCTTCTTCGTCGCCCGTGCTCGCCTGCGCTTCTTCCGCTTGGCTTCAGCGGGTGTCGTTCCGAGCAGCAGCCCGACCGCGACCAGCGTCACCACAAGGCCTCTTGCGCAGGCCGATCTCCATCCGAAAAATTGGCGTATATCGGGCACTTGCGGGCTACCTGGCGAGTCGCCGACAGGATCTCACCCGGGGTGGCCGAGGTCAACGATATGGCATGAACGCGGCAGTGCCGGGCGCCCGTTCTATGCCACGGCCTGAACTTCCACGTTGCCGGTCATGGCGACGACCGCGGCCCAACCGGCTTCCTGCAGGTCTTCGTCGAGCAAATAGTCGGGCCCCAGCTGCTTTTGGAGCGGGCCGACGACCTTCTTGGGAGGCGAAGCGAAGAAGCTCCCACTCTCCTGCACGCCCTCGGCAACCACGTCGAGGTAGCGGCGGGCGGCGACGTCGATCGGCTGGTCCATGCCGACCACCGGACCGATCACCCGCATCACGGGAACCAGGAGCACGCGCATCGCCCACGGCATATTGCGCGCAAAAGCCGTGCTCATGGCCGCTCCGGGCGACACCGCATACACGGCCATTTTCTCGGGCAGCCGGCGAGCCAACGCGGCCGCCCACCACGCGACCATCGCCTTGGCGTTGGAGTACGCGACGTTGGAGTCGTACTTGCTCTCCGCCTCACCCTTCGCGAGCCCGATCAGCGTCGCCAACATGTCCCCGCCGTACTTCGCCTCGGAGATCCCACGGAAGTTGGACGTCTTCATCGGCATACCGGTGATGTCCCCGCGAGCCGCCTCGGACCCGGCGATGACTATGCGCGCCTCATCGGCAAGCAACCCACCGTTGAGCAGCTCGATCGTCAGCACGTGGTGACCGGCCAGGGTCGAAGCGTAAACAAGGTCGATGCCGTCGCTGTTGGTCTTGAGGTCCGTGCCGCCCATGCCGGCGTTGAGCAACAGGTAGTCGATCTTTCCGCCGCGGCCGATCAATTCCTGCGCCGCCTGGCGTCCCTTCGCGGGCTCGGACGTATCGATCACCAACCCTTCGAACACATCCTTGCCCACGCGTTGCACAAGCTGCGCCTTCGCGGCGTTCGCCTTTTCGATCGAGCGGCACGCCAGGATCACTTTGCCGTAGCCCTGGTCTGCGAGCTGCGCCGCTGCCTCAAAACCAAGCCCTGAGTTGGCGCCTGTGACCACCGCTGTCTTGTCGCTGTTGTTCATTGTTTTGCTCCCCGGCCGATGGCGGCCACCAGCTCTGTTGTGATCTCGTCGATGCGTGCGTCGGGCGTGTGAGCCGCGCCAAGCATCGCCATTCCTTGCAGCGTGCAGTGCACATGAGCCGCCGCCGCCCGGGGGTCTCGACCCGAGGCGAAGCTGCCGCGCCCGACCCCGCGCTCAAATGCGTCGGCCATTGCCTCGATGACTGCTTCGTTATGGGCGTCGATCAGCGCTTTGACCTGCGGATCCCGCCCCGCCATCTCGCCGCACGCCTTGGCAACCATGCAGCCCTGTCCGTTGGCCGCGAGTTTGCTCTGTGCCGCCACGAGGCCGACAAACGCGATCACACCAGCGACCGGATCGTCGTGGCCATCGATCGCTTGCTTGAGCCGCCGCAAACCCCCGTCGGCGTAGTTGCCGAATGCCGTCAGAAACAGGCCCCGCTTGTCGCCGAACGCGCCGTAGAGGCTGCCGCGCTTCAGGCCGGTCGCGTCGACGAGGTCCTGGACCGACGTTGCGTCGTAGCCCTTGGTCCAAAACACGTGCATCGCCCGGGCAACAACGTCCTCTTCATCAAACTCGCGGGGCCTCGCCATGACGCCGACAGTAACGAGTTGTTGAACGCACAGTCAAGAAGTTTTTGAACGATCGTTCCGAAATAATACGACCGCGACCCGCACCGATGCGAGTTGGGGTTGAGTTGGCCGTTCAGATAGAATGAGCGCGGAGCGATGCCCACCACCCGCGAGGACGATCCATGCCAAGACCCATCCAAGTGCTGAGCGAGAACCGGTCGATTCCATTCGCGATCTGGACGGGCATCATCGTCACAACGTTCGTCTTGGCTCCCCAGTCGGTTGAGGCCAAGGCGCTCAACACCATCACCGGCTTCACGTGCACCGCCGATGGCAAGGGCGACCTGAGCAAGCCGGGCGGCGGGCCCGAGGGGGCCCAATGGAACGTGCTCGGCGACATCACGTGCGCGGTGACGTTGCAGGGAGTCGACGCCCGCCCAATCCATTGGCAGGTTCAAGTGCTCCTGAAGAACCGCCGCGGATTCAAGACGGTTGCCAAGCTCTACGCGGTCCAAAAGGCCAAGGCGCCGACCGTCCTCAAGGTGGTGATTCCGGCCCGCGTGTTCGCATCGATGCTCCGCAAGAAGCGCAAACCCAAGGGCCGCAAGGTGCCGGTCTGGCGCGTCGGGTTTCGTGTCCAGGCCACAATGTGGGGCACGGGAGGCGGGCGTCCGCGAAAGTCGTCCCGCATGTTCACGCAGTCATTTCTCAACCGCGAGTAGCGACGCCAGTGACCGTTTGCGCGGTCGAACAAGCTGGGCATACCGGCCACCTGCTGCTCACCCTTGTTGCCCACCCTTGTTGGGTGCGGATCGTTTGAGTCGGGCTGCCTGAGGAACCGAGGAAGGTGCAACGCAC
>CAZLMW010000219.1:0-6106 GCA_964560875.1 uncultured Enterobacteriaceae bacterium | reverse complement strand
CGCTTGCCCAGACCCCTGATGGCGGTCGTGACCGGGTAATGAATCACGCCCGGCACGAGTTGCCCAACCGCAATGACCGGTGGCCGGTGACGAAACGGGCGGATTCAGCTACACACCGGGCCCGGAGGATGCGATGCCGCTGACACGCGAAGATGGGTGGGCCCTGCTGTGCGAGTGGACCCACACCGAGTCGCTCCGAAAGCACGCCCGGGCCGTCGAAGTCGTGATGCGAGCCGCAGCGCACAAGTACGGAAACGGCGAATCGGATGTGGAGGCCTATGGTCTCGCTGGGATGCTGCACGACGCCGACTATGAGCAATGGCCGGAGCTCCACCCCAACAAGATCGTCGCATGGCTCCAAGAACGGGACGAAGCGGCCATCGCCCATGCCATCAGCGCGCACCATACCGGCTGGGGTGTCAGCTACGACACGCAGTTGGATCGGACGTTGCTCGCCTGCGACGAGCTGACCGGGTTCATCGGGGCGTGCTGTCTTGTGCGGCCCGACGGGATCGTGACGTTGACGCCCAAGAGCGTGAAGAAGCGCCTCAAATCCAAGCGATTCGCGGCGAAAGTTGAGCGCAGTGAAGTACACGCTGGCGCCGAGTTGCTCGGCGTGGACCTCGGCGAACACATCCAGTTCATCATCGACGCCTTGCGCCCACATGCCGACGAGCTCGGTCTGGCGGGCCGGGGACAGTGAGCGAAAATGGCGATTGAACTCCCCACATTCGAGTTGCGTGGCACGCCCGAGGAGATGGGACGGCAACACGGTCTCGCTCTCGCACCGATGATCCGGCGTTTCGTGCCGATGCGTTTCGCGGCGTTCGACACCTACTGCAAGGAGTGGGGGCGGGGCGGCGTCGCCGAGCTCCGCGCGATCGGACGCCAGTGTTTTGAGCTCGTCAGGGCGTGGGACCCTGACGGCTTCGCTGAGCACTGTGCGGTGGCGGCAGCGGCCGGGATCGAGGCGGATGACCTGTTTACTGCGGGCAACATGACCGACATGCGAGACATCGTGTTGCTCGGAGGTGAACGGCGCGCCGACGCGGACACGGGCGGGCTGGCGGCGGATGCGGAAGGATGCAGCGCCGTTCTCGTTCCGCCGGGGCACAGTGCGACCGGCGAGCTCATTTGTGGGCAGACCTGGGACCTCAACCCAGATGATGTTGACTACGTCGTTGGCATTCACAGGCTGCCGGATGACGGGCTCGAGACGTGGAGCGTGACGGTCGCAGGGTGCCCGTCTCTGGTCGGTATGAACGGCCTCGGTGTGACTGTCGGAACGACCAATGTGAAGACCTGGGGCGCGAAGCTGGGCGTCGGATACATGAACATCCTGCACCGCATGCTGACGGCCCGCGACGCACACTCGGCCGCCGCGATCGCCAACAACGCGCCGCGTTCGGGGGCTCACATCTTCTGGGCTTGCGACGCCGACGAAGGCGTCGAACTCGAGACGACACCGGGCTCGGTGGACCGGCGCGATTTGCTCGCCAAGCCGATATGCCGCACAAATCACTGCCTGTCACCAGCCCACCAAGCGCTTGAAAACGAGGCGCCAAGCCGCAGCAGCGAAGCACGTTTGGAGCGACTTGCCGCGATCACCGGACGCGGGCATGTCTCGATCGACACGCTCAAGGACCTCTTTGCAGACCGACGAGATGGCATCGACAGCGTGTGCCGCTATGCCGAGGACGACCAGGGCACGGCAACCGACGCGGTCATGGTCGCGATTCCAGCCCGGCGCGAACTCCATGCCTGCCGCGGCCCATCCGATCGAGGCGCGTGGCAGAAGCTCATCTTCACCACGCCCTATTGAGATTGGGGTCTGATGGACGCGGATTATAAGGGCATGGTTGGCGACCGAAAGAATCGCGGGGAAGCCCCCCGGCGCGCGCTGTTGCTCGACATCATGGACACGGTTGTCGTCGACCCGTTCTTTCATGGCGGCATCGAGGACTTCTTCGGGTTGTCCCTCAGCGAGTTGTACGCGGCGATTCGACCTGGTCTCTGGGTTGCTTTTGAGCACGGAGAAGTCGACGAGGATGAATACTACCGGCGGTTCTTCGCGGACGGCCGCGGAGTCGACGGCGCAGCGCTCTTGCAGTGGATGCGTGACGGATACCGTATCGTCGACGGGATGGTGGAGCTCATGAGCGAGCTCCGCGCCGAGGGCATCCCGATGTACGCGCTTAGCAATTACCCCGTCTGGTGGCGGGAGATCGAAGCCACGCTGACCCTATCCCGCTGGCTGCAATGGCGCTTTGTCTCTTGCATGACCGGGGTTCGAAAACCCGATCCACGCTCGTACACCGGGGCTGCGGACGCGCTCGGGCTGCAGACAAGCGCTTGTTTTTTCGTCGACGACCGGCGGTCCAACGTCGATGCCGCCGTTGATACCGGGATGCAGGGCGCGGTGTTCAGCGACGCCGCCAGTTTGCGCCAAGCGCTCGTGGAGGCAGGATATTTGCCAACAGCCAACCGTAAGAACATTGAGATCGGCGCCACAACGCCGTAAATGGAGGCGACTGTTCATACGCCTATGGCGCGTATGAACCGGGGATTACATGTCTGACTTCTTCGCCACCGCTCGCACGTCCAAAGTCTTCGTCCAGGTCCGCGCACTGACGGAGGCGGGCTGGATTTCGGGGATGTTGCTCAAGGCCAGTAACCGCAGGGTGGCCGATACGCTGAACACCGGTGGTGACAAGCTCACGCTGACAAACGCGTTTGTACCGGGCGGCGACGCGGATGTGCCGTTCATGACGGTGCGGCGCGACAAGATCCTGCTGGTGATGCTGGATGAACGGGAAGGCAAGCGGCCGGTCTCAGGCGTGTATGCCGCGGTCACCGAGCGCCACGTCATTTGCCTCGCGGGCTTCGCGACGCTGGTCGGCACGGTTGACGTCCCGAAAAACCTGCGCGTGTCAGACTATCTCGGCAGCGAACGCGGGTTCGTGGAGTTTCGGCAGGTGCAATTGACGGTTCGCAACCCGTACAGCGGTGAGCAGTGGACCCGCAAGGTCGACCACCTGCTGCTCAACTCGCACCAAATCGTCGCCGTGAGCGAGCAAGAGGACGACGAGTAGAAGATGACAGAGCAGCGGATGCCCAACGGGGTGACAGTCTACAAGTGGCCGCACATGCATGCGCCGACTCCGGAAAACGTCGCCAGCGAAATGGCGCAGTTCGGCTTCAAGAGCTACGACCTGCAAACCGTGCCCGGGTGGTTCGTTCGCAGCCGACACTGCCACGATGAAGAAGAGATACGCGGCGCGGTCGACGGCGTGATCACGTTCCACTTCGATGACGGGCCGGTGACGATCGAGGCGGGCGACATCCTGATCATTCCTGGCGGGGTGCAGCACCTGGTCAAGACGCACAACGCCAACACGTTCACGGCCTACAAGGGATCGCGCAGCGGGCAGCGGCATGTCAGCGAGTACGGGGACGGAACGGGCAGCGTCGAGGACCTGGCGGCGCGAGGTTGAACGGTGGCATTTGACCCAACCCACGTGGGCATGATCGCGCTCGATCTCGACGGCACCCTCGAGGACTCGCGGGATGACATGGTGGCCGCTGTTCAGCGCGTGCGTGTCAAGTTCGGGCTCAACCCTGGCGAACCGGCTTCGTTTCGTGACCACGTCAATCGCGGAATGCCGCACCTGTACCGAGAATGCTTCGCCGAGTTTCTCGCCGGCGGCGGGGATTATGCCGACGTCGCATCGACCTACACCCGCGATTACAGCGCGCACATCGCCGACGTCACGCGTCTTTACGACGGCATGGCCGACGCAATCGAGACGCTGGCCGGCATCGCGCCGTTGGCGATCGTGACCAACAAGCCCGATGGATTGTCGCGGCTGTTGCTGCGGACCCTCGGCGTCGAACACCATTTCGCCGTTGTCGTCGGCGGGGACACCTGTAGCGAGGCCAAGCCGACCCCGACGCCGCTCCTGTACGCCTGCGAACGTGTCGGTGCGAGCCCAGAGTCGGCGTTCATGGTCGGAGACTCAGGCGGTGATGTTGCGTGCGGTCGCGCAGCCGGGACTCGGGTCATCTGGTGTGCCTGGGGGTACAAGGACGCTCCCGGACCTCGCGCGCCAGACGCCACTGCAAACCATCCGTGCGAGCTGGCCGAGATCGTGCGCAGGCTCGCGTCATGAAACGGGTCGAGCCCGCTTGACCGGCCGATCTGCCAGCGGCACGCTCCCCGCATGACCACCAAGACCATTCCTTCGCGTCTCCAAGCGCAAGGCCGCCAGCGCCCAAGCCATCCCGCATATGCGGAGAAGATTGGTGGTCGCTGGCAGACGACAACATGGGCGAAATACGCCGAGCAGGTGCGGGGCGCGGCCAAATCGTTGCTCGAAATCGGGTTCGACGTCGGCGCGACGGTCTGCATCCTCGGGTTCAATCGTCCGGAGTGGTCCGTTTTCAACCACGCCGCGATGGCCCTGGGCGGAGCCGGCGCGGGCATCTACACGACCTGCTCGCCCGAGCAGGTGCAGTACATCATCGACCACGCCGAAGCCGAGGTCGTCCTGCTCGAAAACAGTGAACAATGGGCGAAGGTTCACGAACGACTCAGCGATTTGCCGCGGCTCAAGAGAGTCGTGTTCATGAAAGGCGCGTCGGCCAACCACGAGCTTTGCGCGACCTGGGAAGAGTTCATGGCGCTGGGGGAAGCGCGCAGCGATGACGAGGTGTACGCCCGTATCGAAGACCTCAAGCCCGACCAGCTAGCGACCTTCATCTACACGAGTGGCACGACGGGGCCGCCCAAGGGCGTGATGCTCAGCCACAACGCGCTCGATTGGACGGCCAATGTCGCGGCCGAGCTCGTCGGTATCACCGAACGCGATTGTGTCGTCAGCTACCTGCCGCTGTCGCACATCGCCGAGCAGGTCTTCACGTTGCACGGGCCGGCGGCCAACGGATACACGGCCTATTACGCGGAATCGCTGGAGAAGCTGCCCGAAAACTTCAAGGAAGTGCGGCCGACGATCCTGTTCGCGGTGCCTCGCATCTGGGAGAAGTTCCACGCCGGAATCAGCGCCAAGATGGCGGCGGCAACCGGCGTCAAAGCATCGCTCGCAAGGTGGGCCATGACCGTCGGTCAGCGGATGGCGCACCACGAGTGTCGCGGTGAGATGCCCAGCGGACTTCTGCAGTTGCAGTATCGAATTGCATCGAGGCTGGTCTACAGCAAAGTCAAGGCAGCACTCGGCCTGGACCGGTTGCGGTTTGCAGTCAGCGGCGCCGCTCCAATCTCGGCGGAGGTGCTCGAGTTCTTCTCTGGGCTCGACATTGTGATTCGCGAGGTCTACGGGCAATCGGAAGACTGCGGTCCCACGAGTTTCAATCGCCCGGGAGCCACGCGGTTTGGCACGGTCGGACCGCCGGTGCCAGGCGTGGACGTGCGGATCGCGGAGGACGGCGAAATCCTCGTGAAGGGCCCGAACCTCTTCATGGGGTACTACAAGGACGACGCAGCTACGAGCGAGACGCTCATCGACGGTTGGCTGCACAGCGGCGACCTCGGACGGATCGACGAGGAAGGGTTCCTGCACATTACCGGGCGGAAGAAAGAGATCATCATCACCGCCGGGGGCAAGAACATCGCTCCGAAGAACATCGAGGGCGCGCTGAAGAACCACGACTTGGTGGCCGAAGCTGTGGTTATCGGCGATCGGCGCAAGTTCCTGAGCGCGCTGCTTTGGCTGGACAATGACGCCGCAACCGCGTGGGCCAAGGCGAAAGGGATCTCGGCCAGCGAGCTGCACAGGAGCCCGTTGCTGCGGACGGAATTGGACCAGTACGTCAAGAGCTCGGTGAACCCGCGTTTTCACAACGTGGAGCAGATCAAGAAGTTCGAAATCCTGTGGGAGGCGCTCAGCGTCGAAGCGGGCGAGTTGACGCCGACGCTGAAAGTCAAGCGTCGGATTATCGATCAGAACTACGCGCAGGCGATTGAGGGCATGTACGCGAACTGAAGTGTCTTTCTCAGCGCTGGCTGCCAATCCACGTGCAGATGACCGTCGAGCACGTGCCGGACGACCTCGACGGTCTGGCGAGCAACAACACAGATCGTCCAACACAG
>CAZLMW010000218.1:0-6117 GCA_964560875.1 uncultured Enterobacteriaceae bacterium | reverse complement strand
ACTCAAGGCGAAGCTTGATTCTGTCGGCGCCGCTGCAGGCAAGGTCGACGGCCTCGAGAGCAAGCTGGCAAAGCTAGAGAAGCGCGTGCTCGCACTCGAGTCTGCGCAACCGGACGCGATGAAGGTCGACTTGTTCATGTCGGACAAGTCCACGCCGCATCCCGCCACGATCACGACGAAGGGCTCGACAGTCGTGCTGATTGCCGCCGGCAAGCTGTCAAAAGCAAGCGACTTGTCCCTCGCGATTGATGGTGCCGAGGTGGCCTGGGTGCAAGAGCCGTTGGGCGCAGTCTTTGCTATGACCGGTGTCGCGAAGAAGATGAAACCAGGCAAGCATTCGATTGTGTTGACGGCCAAAGATCCTGTTGTGTGCATCCACAAGGGCAACAAAGGGCCTTGCATGTTGACCGTTGTAAATCTGCCCTGAAGTACGCGGAACGAATCATCAGATGACCCGGACAGCCGGATGATTTGGTTGCCGAGGGATTCGGCGGTGTTCGCGCCGATCTTCGGCGGGCTCGACCCTGGCGCTGCACGCGGAACAACCTCGCCCTCGGTCCATTCCGACGGGCCACCGCGAGTTCGTTCCACGCCGGGCAGAGAATTCGGCAGGCGCCCGGCCTACGCCCTGGTGGCCACGGTGGTCGGCGGTCGCCTCTTGCGCCGACGCACAGTCGACGAACTACCGGCCGGCGCGATCTTGAACCTGTCGCTCGCCCGCTTCTCAGGAGCTGTGATTTCCACCGGGAGCGAGTCGACCTCCCGCACCAGCAGCCAGCGTTTGAGCGGCGAGTGTGCCCCTTCGTTCGTGATCTTCAGCGTCTTTCCCCTGTATACGCCGCCGGCTCCGCGATCCTTGACGATGGTCCGGTGTCGATTCCGCAACCCCCACAGGACCCCCTCCAGGTAGTCGACACCACGCTGCTTGCGGCTTCTCGCGGTAGGGCATCCCAGCACGACCACGCACGTCTTGTTCGCGGTGAGCGCAGCTCGGATACGTTCGAAGGTTGGCAGGTCAGACGTGAGCTTCTCGCCCAGCGTCTGGCGGAACGCGTCACCGACATACAACAGATCAAGTCCGTCGTCGGCAGCGACGTAGGTCTGAGCGTCGAAGACAGCTCCGAGGACCATGAACCATCCGTGCCGCTGCAAGTACGGGTGGTCAGTGTTGGCAACGTGGTCGAACAACACCGCCTCGGCGTGCCAGTCGATGACGGCCTGCCACGGCGTCAGTTGTGGCTTGGGCATGTCGGCGCTCCGTAGTTTCTACGCGTCTGACCGGGATGTAGATCGTCGCAATCGAGCTTGCAAGTCGCACGCCTGGTCAACCATGAAGCGGAGGACAAGCCGATCGCCGGCTTCCGTCGAGGCAAACGCCGCTGAGGACTTTGCACCAGACTCTTGACGCTATGGGAACAAACGCCGGTCAGCAGCCCACCAGCTCTGTGATCAGCGGATTGCCCTGGGGCGCTGGTCGGTCATCCCACGCCACCTTGGCCTTGCGACGGTATACCTCGACAACGGTGCCGGTGGAGGTGCGCACACGGTGGCCCGACTGCCAGGAATGGGTGACCCGGTCCCCCACCTTCAACGCTGCCGTGCCCGCCCGCCTCGCCGCTGGCCCGCCGAGTAGCGTCGGCCGAACCGGCGCCGGACGCTCTTGAACGACGGCCTCCATGTCCACGCGGCGCCACAACTCACCCAGCCCCAGCAAGACCTGTGCATACGCGGCTTCGTCGTCGTGAGCATCCATGACGACGCTGATGTCCCAACTGCCGGAGCCGGCGTGGCGGTCGAGGTTCATGCTGCTGACGATTGCGTGCCGCTCGTTGACGTACAGCTTCGCGTGGACCCGCGCCAGCGACAGGCAGTGAACGCCGGCTTCGACGAAGGGCCGGGCAACGTCTTGTCGCAGTGGACGCGTGACGAGCCACGTCGGCACCCCACGAACCTTGGCGGCAGACTTCAACTCGAGCTCTATACGGGGACCTGGCTGGAAGAACGCGGAGATGACGATGAGTTCCCGAGCCGAATCGTGGATCAGCGATTCGACCGCAGGCATCACCGAACTTCCGACGAGAACTTCCATGCGACGTCCCCTGGTGGATGACAGGAGAATTGCACGACGCTAGCGTCGTGGTCCAGAGTCGGCTGGCGTGGCATCGCTTTTTTTATGCGGAAGCGGCGTCCAGAGCGCGAAAACCTCTACCGGTCGGCGGCCTATCTCGACCTGCAACGCGCGCTCGCGAACAACGTCGTGCGGATCCGGCGACAGCGGGCGTGGACGCAGGAAGAAACCGCGACCGCGTGCGGGATCTCCACGCGCCTGCTTCAGCGCGTCGAGAACAGCGCCGCCAACGCCACGCTGATTACGATCGCGCGGCTCTGCACCGGACTGGGCGTGCGCCCTGCCGAGTTGTTCAGGCCGTTGCCAACGACCGACGTCCCAGACTACGACGTGCCTCGCAGGTAATACCGGCTGCCTGACGCTGTGAGCCTCGGGTGCTGTGGTGTGCCGACGACTGCGATCGGAACGCTCAGCTCGATTGCTCCGAGGCCGGTGTCAAAACGCAGCCAACACTCGCGGATTGCCCCGCTGCGCCCGCGGTCAAGGACACCCGCGGCATCCAACGCGCAAGAGACGATGCCCGACTTGCCGCCAGGTGGCGGGGCGATGACCGAGCCGATTCCAACCGGGGAAACAACCCGAACGGCCTTTTGGGTGAATTCGAACAGGGGTCGTCGCGAAGCAACGTGCGGGGCCGTCACCTGCTGCACGCGCCCTTCGATGCCATGTATCGCCGGGACCGTGTAACCGTCGGTGGCCATGACGTCGAACAAGACAGCGATGCGACCACGGTCGAGGTCCAAGACCACGTCGTAGATGGACAGGATTCGTGCGCGCCCGCGCAGCCGTACCATCGCCCCGTCCAACGACGCCTCCACTCGTCCGTCCTTAACTTCGCGCTGGGGCGCGGGAGGCGCGTGCACGACTCGCGTCTCGTCCCACACGATGAACCAACGCAGTCGGGGTTCACGGCGATTCCCCGCCGCACCGGGATTGAAGCGGTGGAGGCGCTCGCCGTTGGGCGCCCGGTCACCTGCCTCGATGGATCGCCATTCCTTCTTGCCGTCAGGACCCGGAACTTGGAAATCGGTGGCACGACGGACCTTCTCAAAGTACTTGCGCGCAGTGGTGCTGACCGCCTTGACGTCCGGAACCGATTCGAGGCGTCCGACGACGGCAAGTTGTGACGGAGTCCACCAGCCGCTCGCGGCAGCAAGCCTGACGAGCATACGTGCTTCGCGGCGGTGCAACCTCGTTTCGACCGGTGGATGCTTCGTGCCCAGCCACCGGCGCCGACCGCCATGATGCGTGTCTGAGACCGAAACGAGGTAGAGGTCGAAGCACTCGCGATTCGCACGCAGGTCGCTCAGCCGCTTCTCGTCGATGAGCGCCTTCTTGCCCCCGGTGGAGGACGAGATCTCGAAGAGCTTGCGGACGTGGCGGCTCATGGTTTCGCGCGCTGTGGAGCGTAATTGGAGCGCCGCGCGAATGCGGGCTTGGGCGTGCATTCCATTCCAGTTCCCCTCCACATGACCCATCGGCTGTAGCGACCCGTTGTCCGCCAGTCGATTCATATTGACATCATGCCATCATATGATCAATTGTCGCGTTGGAGGCGACCATGGCCCAGCGCACCATCGCGATGTTGATCCCCGAACCCGTGTGGGACGCGGCTGCTTCGCTGGCGACGAACATCGAAGAGGATCGCCCGGATTACCGCGCCATCGGGCAGGTGACGCGCTCGGCCGTGCTGCGCCTGGCCCTGCTGCACGGGGTGCTGGCCCTGCAGCGGGAGTACAACGGCGATGGCCCAGCCCCCACAGAGGATACCGTTCACGGTTCATTGCCGCCTTCGTGCTCGGATGACGACGGGCCGGCAAACCGCGAGGCAACACCCGACGAGCCGGTCCGTTTCCACCGCACCACAGTTCAGTTGCAGCCATACTTGGTGGAAGCGGCCGAGGCGCTGATCCCGCACGTCGAGCGCGACCCCGTTTGGGGTAGGCCGCAACGCTTCAACCGCAGCAACGTCCTGAATCTCGCGCTCGCGCTTGGAATCGAACACCTGCACCGCGAGCACGATCCGGACTGGGCTCCGGGTCGGTTGCTCGCCGGCACGGACTTGTTTCCCGTTTGGGGCCGCACACCCGGCGACCGAACAACGGGTGCGGAGTGACCGGTGACCAAACGTGGCGCCGACACGCGTTCGCGACGACATCCCGTCGAATCGCGAGCGCGCCGCAACCCCGGGTACGGCCTCGACCTTGCCGAGCGACCGGTGCACGCCTCCCCCGCAGACCCGCGAGACTATGCAGCAAGACGCTGGCTCACGGCTGCCGAGGCGGCCGACTACCTGCGCCTCGCGGGTCCGTCTTCGATCCACTCGGCGCTTCGCCGAGGCCTCCTGGTGCCAGACGGTCGCAACGGCAAGCGCGGGGCATGGTTGTTCCTGAGGGAAACGCTGGACGCGTACGCGCGCGGGTGGGTGCGCGCCGGAGGTGGTGATGGTGAAGAGCAGCAAGATGAAGAAGACCAAACGGCCGGGTGTCTACCGGCTGCCCGACGGCCGATTCCGCATCAAGGTCGCGGTTCGGAGCAACGGACGCCACATCTTCAGGCAGAGGACGATGGCCCACGGAGCGACGCTGGAAGACGCGTCGATCGCCGCCGCCATACTGAAGAAGGACGCCAACGTTCCCCGGGCGACCACGGCGGTAGCGACCCGTGGGAAGCTCCCGCCGGCTACCGACCTGACGTTGGAGCAATACGCGCGGCGCTGGATCGCACAAAAAGTGCGCCGGATGACCCACGCCACGGCTGAACAATATGTCCGCGTCGTTGCCGAGCGGATCCTTCCTCGTCTTGGGTTCATGCGCTGCACCGAGATCACCCGGGAAGCCGTCCAGGCCTGGGTCGGCTGGGCTGAGACCCGCCGCAAGAACGACGGTTCCGCCTACGCCAGGGCCACGCTGCGGTCATGGTGGCGACCGTTGTGCACGTTGTTGCGGGACATGAGCGCCGATGTCGGGACGCCGGATCCGACTCGACGCGTTCGACCTCCAGACTCATCGCGAGACCATGTTCGCGAACGGCGAACGCTGTCCGTGCATCAACTGTGGCAGCTCGTGCTTGCCGCCCGCGACATGATGCCCACGCGTCACGCCGAACTCGCGACGCTTGTGTTCACCGGCGCACGGCCGGGAGAGGTCTACGGCTTGCACTGGGACAGCGTTTCCTTCGACGCCGGGGCACACGGCGAACTGGTGCTCCAGCGCGCCGTCTCGCTCGGCGAGCTCAGCGAGACCACAAAGACCAAGGTGCCGCGCACCGTGCCGATGCATCCGTACCTCGCCGATGCGCTTCGGCAGCATCGCAAGGATCAACTCACCGGGCGCAGCCACTCGGAATCAACTGGCCTGGTGTTCCCCAGTATTCGAGGAACGTTGCGCACGCCGAATACGCTTGACGCGACATTTCGTCTCCTGAGCGAGCACCTGCGATTGGACGTTCGACTGGGCTGCCAGGTGATCCGACGCAGCGTGAACACGAACGCGCTCGAGGTGGGCGCAGACCGGATCACGATTTGGTCGATCATCGGTCACAACAGCGAACAGATGACGCGCCGCTACGCCGGAGTACGGTCAGAGCGCAAGACCGCCCTCCTGCTGGGCCTGTTCGGTGAGGGGCCACCGGATGGATCGGGGTAGTCTCACGATTCGAGCTCGTCGTATCTGCACGATAGCCAACAGGGCAGACCTATGGCTGGCGTGCACGCTCGGTGGAAGCCAATGCCGCGCTGTCGAGCCGCAACTGTGGCCCGCGGCCGCCGCGCGAACCCTGCGCGCTCCGAGCGGGCTACACGGGTTCATCAGGTTCGAAACACTGCGACCCGTTCACCGTCGTTTCAAGGCAGTGAATCCAATTCAAACCATCAGTCTGTAGGTCGAAACCCCTACAAATCGCGCTGGATGCAGGACTGCTCTGGAGGGCGTGTTATTACAAATGTTAGGGCCTGCTGTTAGGGCCTGGGCCGAATTTGTTAGGGCCTG
>CAZLMW010000217.1:0-6140 GCA_964560875.1 uncultured Enterobacteriaceae bacterium | reverse complement strand
AAGCCGTCCCGCCCCGCCACGGCAGCGGCGCCCGCTTCGAGTTGTCCTTGCCCGCTGCTGGCGCTGACTCGAGCTAGCCCCAATGCCGATCGTTCAGGTCGTAACATAATCAAAACATGATGGAATGGTGCAGCACCATGCTCTCCACCTGCCAACGCAGGGGGAGATGGGCCGAAGGCTCAGAGGGGGGTGATCCGAACAGCCGCCCAAGGCGTCCTTTTTCAGAGGTCAGTTATGGAAAACCGTCTGGAAACGGCACATTATGATGACAAGGGTGGGCGAGCCGGCTCCGCTTCGCCAGTCCCGCTTGAAGGGAGTCCTGCGAGGTCTGCTACGCTGTCCGCCATGTCCCACTCATCGCTGCCAATCATTGCCGTCGTCTTTGTCGCTTTGGCGAGCTGCGGGACCGAAGAACCCGCGCCCGTCTGCGAGCACAAACCCGTCGGGGACAAGGGAATCGGCACCCCCTGCAACGCCACGATCGACTGCGAGGAGCTGACCGCCGTGACATGCCCTGTCGCGAGCGATCCAGCCGATCTGCCGTTCTGTACGCTCTTCTGCAGCGCCGACAGCGACTGCGGGGCCGGCAGCACATGCGTCGATCGCGCCGCCGGAATTCGCTACTGCGTGCCCGAACCCTGCGCCGCCGAGCTCGCCCGCCCCGCCACAGTCACCTACGACGTCAAGCGCCCCTGCGACGCGGGCACGGTCAACCCCAAGGGGGTCGGAAAACCCTGCGCGAGCACCGACGATTGCGTCTTGGAAATCGCCAACCTGTGCCCCATCGCCAAAGATCCCAACCACCTCGACTTCTGCACCGCGTCCTGCGCGAACGACAGCGACTGCGGCAAGGACGCCCGTTGCATCCCGCGGCCGGGACCCCACGGTGACAACCGTTTCTGCGTGCCGGTCGCCTGCTTCACCGAGAAGAAGGCGGGAAGCTGACATGCAGCGAACGGCATCGATCTTCGCGGTGGCTTTGTGCGCGACGTTTTTGGCGTGTACCGACGACGTGACCGACGACGGAAAGGCGCCCGACGCGAAGGCGGACGGCGCGAAAATCGATGCTGGGAAAGTCGATGCCGGCAAAAGCGACGCCGATCCGTCCGACGCGCCAGCTGCAGATGTACCCGGCGCCAGCGACGCAACCTCGCCCGGAGACGCCACGATCCACGCCGACACGAAGAGCGCTGGCGATGCCGGAAGCGACGTCTCGACCCCGTCCGATGCGAACAACGCCCCACTGGACGCCAGCGACCTCACCGACGCCACGCAGCCGCCAAATGACGCGGTAGATCCGGACGCCGTACAGGCAGCCGACTCCACGACCGACAGCGCATCCGCCGATTCTGCCGCGACGCCGGACACGCTCGGCACGGACACCGCAACCAGCAGCGACGTCGCAACCAACGACGCCGGGCCGACCAAGCTGCCACCGGTGAAAGTCCCCACCCACACCAAGTCCGGCGCCTGGATCGACCCGCCGGTCGAAGCGACGTGGACCTACAACTACGGCTTCGTGTCGACGATGCCGGGCAAGATCGCGGTGATCGACCTCGCCAAACCCAAACACATCGTGACGATGGGCGGCGGCAACAAGCTCGTGCACGGCGCGGCGGTCGAACCCATGCAAAAGGCGATCTGGGTGCCCAATTTCACGACAACGTCGCTCGATCGCTACGAGTCGCTGTCCAAGGACAACACCGTCTGGAAAAAGGACAAATCGGTGAAGATCCCGGTGCTCGAACTCGGCCAGGTTCGCGGCGCCCGCGACGGCAGCGTTATCGGGGTGACCGCCGGGATCATGCCGGTGCAAGGGACCGGATTCAGCGATCCCAAGAAGGCCGAGAAGGCCAAGGTCGTGGCGCTCTTGTGGCCCAAGACCGGCAAGGTCAAGGCCTTCAAGCTGGACTCGCCGGTGCCGATCGAGGTCAGCACGCGCGGGTCCACCGTCTACGTCGGCAACTGGAACAGCAACACGATCACCATCATCGATACGAAGAAGGAAAAGGTCGTCGGCAGCTGGCAGATCCAGCAGCAGGGCAAGAAATGGGACTGGATCGGCCCGTCGCATATCCAGCTGTCCAACGACAACCGCAAGCTCGTCAGCGCCAACCTCTTCGATAGCTCCGTCGCGGTGTTCGGTGTCGACGACCCAAGCAAGAAGGCGGTGTACGCCAGCATCGGCAACGTCGCGCACTGGGCTGAGTTTTCGCCCGACGACGAGCGCGTTTACTGCGTGCGCTGGGACAAGCTGCCCGACGCGACGAACGAAAAGGCCAACGCGAGCATCCCCGTCGTCATCCAGGTGCGCGACGCCACGACGCTGAAGCTGCTCAAGACATTCAAGTGGGACTACCTGGTCGCCCACACCGCCGTCCCGCCGCCCGGGTCCAAGTTCGCTTCCAACATCTTCCTGATGGGGTCATTCGGCAGCGTTTTGCGGTTCGATGCC
The DNA here is from genome assembly GCA_964560875.1 of uncultured Enterobacteriaceae bacterium. Lineage (GTDB taxonomy): Bacteria > Myxococcota_A > UBA9042 > UBA9042 > UBA9042 > CAZLMW01. Next base: position 3,685 of record CAZLMW010000217.1, on the reverse strand, counting down.
AAGTCGTACAAGCTCACCGGACAGGCCCTCGTGACGACCAATATGTCGCCGCCCGCGATGACGATGATGTTCTGACGCGGCGCTCGGCCCTCGACCTTGGAGCACCCGATGCGCGCGCCCCTTCACGCCCTCTGCACCACCGCGATGTGCGCCCTGCTCGCCGTCGCGTGCGGCAAGGAAAGCACCCCCAAAGACAACGACAAGCAGGGCCCGGCCGGCTCGTCATCGAGCGGCGCCAATACATCCGGTTCAAACTCTGGCGACGACGCGGGCGAATCCGGCGACGCAAGCAGCTCCGGCGGCGACGCGCTGACACGCTATCGAACCGGCGGACCGCTGTGCCCCGGCGGCGCGGTCAACGACGAGGGCCTCGGCAAAGCGTGCAAGACCGCCAAGGACTGCGAAGGTCTCGCCGCGGTGACCTGCCCCGCCGACGTGACCGCGACCGGTGTCCAGTTCTGCACGAAGTACTGCTTCAAGCTCAAGCCCGACGAATGCGGCGCCAACGGCAAGTGCGTCGACCGCGGCAAGGGCCAGAGCATCTGCGCGCCCACCAAGTGCGCCGACAAGGTCCACCTGCCGCGCGGCCCGTTCGTCGAAGCGAAGGTCCCGTGCGACGGTCAACAGCCCAACAGCCACGGCGTCGGCAAAGCCTGCAAAAAGCACGTCGACTGCAAGGAAAACACCATCGCCAAGAGCTGCGCCTACGCGTTCAACAAGGCCAACCCACCGTGGTGTTCGCTGCTCTGTTCGCACGACAAGGACTGCGGGCCCGGCGCCTTCTGCTGGGAACGTCCAGCCAATAGCGGCCCCGGTTTGGTGCGGTCATGCGCCCTGGTCGCGTGCATCACCAAGGATCCCACCGGCAAGTACCTCAAGTAGTTGGTAGCACCGGAAAAGAAGACGTCCGACCAACTCGGCGCCAAGCGCGACGCGATGATACCAGAGGGCGTGGCTCCCAGTGTGCGGTCTCGCCGTATTCGTGCTGCACGACGCAGCCAGCAAGGACCAGCAGCTTCTTCATCGGAACCTACTTCGACGGTTCGACGATCAGCGCGTTGGTGCGGACCGCGACGTTCTTGAAGCTCTGCTGCTTGCCCGACGGCCAGTAGACGATGAGCGAATCGACCTTGGCCGCGTTGCCGAGGCCGAAGTGCGCGACCTTTTCGCTGCTGCCCCACAGCCCATAGCTGCCCGCTTCGATGTCGCGTATGTGGGTCACCGAGCCCACTTTGGCGACCACGCGCGCCCCAACTCCGTCGCGATTGCTGACAACGCCGCGCAACCGAACGGCCAGCCACGCGGACTTGTCGCACCCGTTCTTGTAGACGCGCGGCCGTCCCCACGTGGAACCGACGACGAGGTCCATAAACCCGTTGCGATCGATGTCGGCGAGCACCGTCGACCGGGAAGGCAGCAGGTTGCCGCCGCCCATCGCCTTGTTGGTGATGTCCTCGAACGTGCCCTTGCCGGTGTTGCGCAGCAGCGAGTCGGGCTGCTGCTTAACGTTCTTGTTGCCCTTGCCGCCGCTCGACCCAAAGCCGCTTGAGCCGCCGCTGGAGCCGGAGCCGCCGCCGGAGTTGGAGCCGCTTGAGCCGCCGCTCGAGCTGGACCCGCCGCTCGAGCTGGACCCGCCGCTCGAGCTGGACCCGCCGCTCGAGTTGGACCCCCCCCCAGACCCACCGCTGCCACCGGGAGGCCCGCCGCTGAATGTGAAGTGCAAGTAGCCGTGCGCGACGTACAAGTCCTGCCAGCCATCGTTGTCGGCATCAAACCAGATCGCGCCCCAGCTGTGCGCGACGTCGGTCTTGAGCGAGTCGGTCTTGGTGTAGTTGGTGACGTCGATAAAGCCCTTTTTGCCGTCGTTTCGGAGCAGCGCGTTTTCGCCCTCGACCGCAGTCACGTAGATGTCGAGGTCCCCATCCCGGTCGTAATCGGCAGCCGCCGCGCCCATGCCCCCGATCGCGAGGTCGGTCGACGTGATGGCCGAAACGTCCTTGAACACGACCTTGCCGTTGTTGACGCCGTCGTTGCGGAACAGCTCATTTGGCCGCAGCAATGGGCCGAAATCATTGGTGATATAGAAGTCGAGGTCGCCGTCTCCGTCGTAATCCCACCACGTGCCTATAAACGAAACGCCCTCCTTGCCGCCCGCCTGCGGCAGCCACGACGTCACGTTCTTGTAGGCCCACTTGCCCGTCGCGACGAAGAGCAGGTCGTCATAGCCGCTGGGTGGAAAACCGCCCGCGCCCTGGTTGGGGTTCTTGGCTTTCTCGAATTTGTGCCCGACCGCCGCGAAATCGAGCCAGCCATCGCCGTTGATGTCGGCGGCCGACGCCCCATACAGCGGCATCTTCGGAAAATGCAGGCCGAGCTTCTTGGTCACGTCGACGAAGGTGGTCCCGCCGTCAAACCGCAACACGCGGAACCCATCGCTGCCGACGATCACGTCCGGGTCGCCGTCGTTATCGAGGTCTGCCGCGATCGCCGAAATCGCTCCGGGTCCCGAGATCGCGATCGTATGGCCCTTGTACGTGCCCTTGCCGGTGCTCAGGTAGAGGCGGTCCGCAGCGGTCTCGACCGCGACGTAGAAGTCGATCACGCCATCGTCGTTGAAGTCCGCCGCCGCGATCCCGCCGCCCTCACGAACGGTGGCGCCCGCATGTGGGCTGGACGCGGGATACGTCTCCGGTGCCACGAAATCGATGCCGATAGCCTTGGCGACGTCGACAAAAACACCGGCCTTCTGCTTGGTCTGCGTGCACGCAACCGGCGCCGAAAGATAGATCCCCGCCTTGAGCGGCTTCGTCCCCGTATCGGACGCTCCAGACGCATCAACGTTGCCTCCATCGCCGCTCACATCGCCAGCATCTACGCCCGGCGCGGCATCGAGCGATGAATCGGCGGCTGCAACGTCCGTGACCGGCATGCTATCGCCGCCGGTGACCTGGCCATCAGCCGCCCCGACGTCCAGCAGCGACACGTCCATCTCGCTGGCATCCGAGATCAAGGAATCGCTCGTTGTTGCCGCGAAATCATCGTCGGAATGGACGTCCTGCACGCCCGCGTCGACGGCGCTGCCATCTTCGGTTCCAGCCGCATCGACTGCCGCCGAAGCCCCGGTATCAGGTTGGACGTTGGTGTCCGATATCTCGGCCGAGTCATCGCTCGTGCCGCCATCGACCACATCGGCTTCAGGCTGGGTGCTGACGTCGTCTTTGCCCTCGTCCGCGCGGTCGGTACAGCCGATCGTCGCGGCGCAAGCGGCCACGGCGAGGGCGACCAGGAAGCTCGATCTGTGGTGGTCATGCATCGGTTTTCGCGCAGAGGGGCCAGATCTCACTATAGTTGTCCCCCAATGACCCCGGCAACCGACATCCCAGGCTGGACACGCCCCGCGATCTTCGCCGTCGCGGTTGCTGCGACGATGGCGGTCGGGTGTACCGACGAAGTGAACGGCGAGGCAGATACGGGCCAGGTCGCGGATTCTTCGGGCCAGGACGCCGCGGTGAAGGACGCCAAACCCGAAGATACCCAGCAAGCTTCCGAAACGGCTGCAAGCGACGTCGCGCCGATCAACGACGGTGCCATCGCCGACACGATCGGCAAGGACGTGGCGCCGGACACGGGCACGGACACAGACACAGACACAGACACAGACACAGACACAGACACAGACACAGAC
>CAZLMW010000216.1:0-6186 GCA_964560875.1 uncultured Enterobacteriaceae bacterium | reverse complement strand
CTAGAACTGGACGGTCATCACGAGGCCGCGTCCGTTTGCGGAAGGCGCGAGCGAGGTCTTGGTGCCCTTCTTGACGGGATCCGGCGCCAGCATCCACGCGCCTACACTTGCGATGGCGACTCCGACCGCGATGGCCGCGCCGCCCCCGAGTTGCTTGGTGTTGGCGTCGTCCTGGGCCGTGACGGCATCGTCGCGGTGGATGCCATTGATCTGACCGGCGTCGTCGGTTCGATCGAGCTTGCTCTGCAGGCTCTCGATGTCCGCCATGCCATCGATGATGAGCCATCCTCCGACGCCTGCTGTGATCATGCCGGCCGCGATAGCGCCCCAGCCGACCGGTCGTTGCCACTCGGGTTTCTTGGCCATCTCCAGCTTGCGGAGCTGGGCGGCCTTGTTGTTGCGCTTCTGCGCGGCGAGCGCCGCCCGAGCACGTGCTTGTCGCGCACGCTTGGCTGCCGCCTGCTTTCGTTGCCATTCCGCGCGCCGACGAGCCGCATCCGAACGCTGTTTGGCAACAAGCGACGCTTGGCATTCCGCCGCGTGTTTCTGAGCCTTGGCAGCCAAGGGGTGCTCTGGGGTCACAAGGCCGAGAACCTTGCGATAGTCCCGTTCCGCTGCGGTGAAGTTACCGCCTTTTTGGTCGCAAAGCGCCGCGCTGTAGAGATAACCGACCTGCGAACGATCGGTGTTGAACGCCTCGCGGTACATGGCCGCACAGACTTTGAATCGCTTTTCCTTGTACTTGCCGCGGGCAGCCTGTGACAGCGCTGCAGCTTCTTCGGCTTTGCTCAGCTTCACCTGGGCGTAGGCATGCGGAACCGACGCAACGAATGCAACGGTGAGGGCGACGGCTGCTAGCCAGCGATCAGGGTGAGCGGCCATGGATTACTCCTCGAGAATCGCGGCTGGGATGCGCGACTTGGCTTTGGGGCTTGGCTTCACGGCGGGAGCGGGTCGCGGCGTGGGCTTGGCGCGCTTCCGTTTCGCTGCGCGTTTGCGTGCGGCCGGGCGGGGACTCACGGCAGGTCCAGCGGGTCGCCTGGTTTCAGCGGCGGCGTCTGCGGCTTCGGCGGCGCCGAGCTTGCGCGCGATGGATGCGTTGTTTGGAGCGAGGCTCGCGGCGATACGCAGCATGCGCAGCCGTTCATCGACCGAAGTGGCGGCGGCAGCAAGCTGGACGTAGCGAGCGGCCCGCGCGGCGACGGGGTCGTCGATCTTTTCGGTCGTCTTCGCCGCTGCGGGCGGATTGGCTGCCGGTTGCGTCGCCGGTTGGGATTCGGCTGGTTTCTTGTCGCCCACTCCTCGTCCGACCACCAGACCAATCAAAACGGCGGCCGCCGCGACGACGCCTGCGACGACGAGGGGGTTGAGCCCGCCCTTGCCCTCGGGAGCCGGGACTGCCGGCATGGCATCCGTGCTCGGTTCCGCTTCATGCCACGATTCGGCGGGCGCCCGAACGACGGTCTCCTGGCCGCCGCTGACGGGCGGCGCGGACGGCGATGGGCCTGGGATCGGTGCTGGGGCGCCAGGCTCGGGCCTGGCTGCGTTGCTGTAACCGACGGTTTTCATCCCGCCATCGGCCGGCGCAGCGACGATGTCTACCTCCGCGCTGGTTCGTGCACTCGCAGGCGCTCGATAGCCGTCCACGGCCAGCAACATCAAGCTCACAAGTTGGCGACCGGTGTCCGTTGGGCTGCCCGCGATGTGCGTCCGCCCGTCGCCACTGAGATTCACGGGCGCGTTGTGGAGCGTCGTGCGCGCAGACTCAAGCGCGTGTCGCATCTCTCGCGCGCTCTCGTAGCGGTTGCAGGATTCCCTCGCGAGCGCTCGATTGAGAATGCGGGCCATCGCGTCACTGACGTGGCGGTCTTCGGCGCGGTCTCGAGGATCGGGCACGTCTTCGTGCGCGTGCTTGTAGATGAGCTGAAGCGCCTGGTTCGTGTCGAACGGCAGCTTGCCGACGACACAGCGATACAGGATGACGGCGAGGCTGTAGACGTCGCTGGAAGCCGTCACCTCTTCGCCCCGGCACTGTTCGGGGCTCATGTATCCGGGCGTTCCCAGCACCGATCCCTGCTGCGTCAGGTTGGAGTCGGTCGTGTGGGAACAGCCAAAATCGAGCACCTTGACGACGGGCTCTGAGCCAGCGACGTCGTGCAGCATGAGGTTGGCGGGCTTGAGGTCCCGATGCACAAGCCCGGCGGCGTGCGCTTCGGCCAGGCTGCTCAGCACCGGGATCATCAGCGCAGCGGCCTGCGTCTCGCTCATGCCGACGCATTTCTTGTCGAGGCTGGCCAGGACTTGCTCAAGCGTTGGCCCTCGCAGCAACTCCATGACCAAGTACAGCGGGCCGTTTTCGGCCTCGCCCACATCAAATACCCTAACGGTGTTTGGATGACTCAGGTTCGCCGTGATACGGGCCTCGCGGTAAAAGCGCTCGCTGGCTTCGTCACTGCCGCCCCCGGCCGACAGCATCTTCACGGCGATGCGCTGACCGGTCCCCTTGTGTTCGCCGGCGTACACGGCACCGAATCCGCCGCGACCGAGCACGCCCGTCAGGCGGTAGCGTCCACCGAGCTCGTCGCCAGCGCCGTACGAAGTCGCGTCGCGTTGAAACAAGGTCATTTGACGCACCCACCGGTGTCGCAGCAGAGGAACTCGCCGAGTTTCTGGCCCACCTTGCAGGTGCCCTTTTGTCCGCCCTTTCCAGCGTCGCAGCTGGCGTCGCCCATGCCCGGCGGCGGTGGCGGCTTGTGGTCGCACATGCCATTGGGCCGGCACTCGTCTTCGGTGCACTGGAATCCGTCGTCGCAGTCTTTCTTGGTTCCCTCGCATTTGCCGCTGACGCAGATGTCCTTCTCGGTGCAGTTGTCACCGTCTGAGCACGACGTTCCGCTGGCAGGCTTGTGCTCGCATCCGACCGCGGCCCCGCACGAGTCCTGGGTGCATGGCTTGTTGTCGTCGCAGTCCTTCTTCGGCCCGGCCTCACAGCTCCCGTTCGTGCAGACGTCACCTTCCGTGCACTTGTCGCCGTCGTTGCACGTCTGGTTGCTGAGTTTGAAGAAGAAGCATCCTGTCTTTGGATCCGTCGACTTGGAGACGTCGCAACCGTCTGCCGTGCACTTGTTGGCGTCATCGCACAGTCGGGTGGCGCCCCCGCCACATTGAAGCTTCGAGCATGTGGTCTTGAGGGTGCACGGGTTGTCGTCGTCGCACGTCTTGCCAGCTGTATCCGGCTTGGCATGCAGCGCACAGGCTCCGGTCGTCGGCTGGCAAGCAAGCTCGGCGCACGGCGAGTCCAAGTTGGGGCACGTGATAGCGGTGTTGGGGTCGGGCTGGCAGGTGGCTGGGAATGTCTCGGTCGCACACCGGGGAATCCCAAGGCACAGGTCCTTCAAGTTGGTCCCCGCGCAATCTGCGTCGGTCAGACACGCGCAGATCTGTTTGCCGTTGCATTTGCCTGCCATGCAGGTGTCCGCGACCGTGCACTGCTCGCCGTCGCTGCACCCTGTTCCGTCGGGCCGGGCCTTGTCGGCACATTTGCCGGTCGCAGGATCGCACGACGCGAGCAAACACGGGTTCGACGACGCGGTGCATTTCACGACGGTCTTGGGATTGAGCGCGCACGTGAACGGCTTCTGGCCCTTGTCGCAGAAATAGCTGCCATTGCACGCGTTTTTGTCATCGTAGGCGGCGCACTCGCTGTCTTTGGTGCAGCCACATTGGTTCTTTCCGGCCATGCACGACCCCGAGGAGCAGAAGTCACCCTTGGTGCAGTCGGAGTCATCCGCGTTGCACGGGCCGTTTTCGTTGAATGACGCCATCGCACACGCGCCGGTTTTCGGGTCGCACGTGTTGCGGGCACAGGCCGTGTCGTCGACGGTCTTGCACACGACGACGGTCTTGGGGTTGACCTGGCAACGAAGAGGAAGCTTCGCGGTGTCGCAATACAGCGTCCCATTGCACACGTCGTTGTCCTCGAACTTGCCGCAGTCGGGGTCCTTTTCGCAGGGACATACGTTCGTTCCAGCGACGCACGCGCCCGACTTGCATACGTCACCTTTCGTGCAGGGGTTGCCGTCTGCGTTGCACGCTTTGCCTTCAACGGCGGACTGAAACGCGCATTTGCCGGTCTTTGGACTGCAGAAATTCGTCTTGCATTCGGTGTCATTTGTAATTGGACAGACCACTTTCAGGGCCGGATTGTGGCGGCATTGGAAGGGCGCTGCGGACTTATCGCAGAAACGCGCCCCGAGACATTTGTTCTCGCTAGCTGACGCGCAGTCCTTATCGGATTTGCACGGGCAGATCTCGGCTGACGGCTTGCATGTGCCCTTTTCGCAGTGGTCGCCGCCGGTGCAGGCATCGCCATCGTCGCACTTCGTCTGGTTCGGCTTGGCTTTTACCGAACAGGCGCCGGTGTTTTTGTCACAGCCGCTAGTCAGGCAGGCGTCATCGCTTTGTGGGCACGTGCTGACGGTCGACGGGTTGATCGTGCACGTCGGCTTGCTGGCCGCGATGTCGCAATAGAGTGTCCCGTTGCACGCGTCCCCGTCTTCGTACTTGGCGCAATCGGCTGCACCAGAGCACGGGCACGTGTTCGCACCCGAAACGCACGCTCCGTCCACGCAGATATCCGACGCGGTGCAGGAATCGCCGTCATCGCAGGCCGTCTTGTCCTTGGCCGCCTTTGGGCTGCATTTGCCCGTCTTCACGTCGCACGTGTTCTCGGTGCAGTCCGTGTCGTCCAGGGTCGAGCATGTGACCAGCGTCCCCGGCTTCACGACGCACTTGGGCGGAAAGTCCGTCTTGTCGCAGAACAGCGTGCCGTTGCACATGTTGCCGTCTTCGGACTTGGCACAGTCCGCGTCCTCCTGGCACGGGCAAATCGTCGTGGCGCCGGCGCACGTGCCTGCCGAGCACACGTCGTCGGTCGTGCAATCGTCGCCATCATCACAGAGCACGCCATCGGCCGCCGGCTGTGGCTTGCACGCACCGTCTTTGGGATCGCATTGAGCGGGCTTGCACGTGTCCTTGCCGGGCTCGCAAGCGACCGCTGAGTCCGCCTTGACCACGCATCGTGATTGGGAACCGGATGTGTCGCAGACGAGGATTCCGTCGCACGCGTTGCCGTTGTCGTGTTGTGTGCAGTCGGCGTCGGTTTTGCAGCCGCACGCGTTCTTGCCGGTAGCGGCGCATTTTCCGGCCTTGCACTGCGACTGGAGCGTGCACGGATCTCCGTCGTCGCACGTCGTCGCGTCCGCCAGCGCGACCGCAGCGCACCAGCTGCCGGACGAGGCAGCCAGGCATCGGCGGACCTGACACGAAGTCACCGGGAGCGCGGCGCAGTCCGCGTCCGTCTTGCAGACAATCGGTGCGATGGCGACATCTTTGGGTGACGCGGCGTCTTGCCCGGCGCCCGTATCGGAAACCGCATCTTGTGGCGCAGCGGTGTCCTCGGCGTCCGCGCCTGAATCGGACGTCTCGAGGCGCTCGAAATCATCCCCGCATGCGACCGCGACGAGCACGATCGATGTGAAAACAGCGGTGAAACGAGCGAGGCGACTATTCACGACGTCCCCTGCTGTGCATTCGCGGCCTGCGCAGCGGCCACGAGCTCGTCTCGACGCTCTTCGTGGAATGTCAGCGCGGCGACGATGGTCGCGGGCAGCGTGAACACCCAGCCGACGCATGTTGCGGCGCCGAGCAGGTTCAACAAGGCGGCCCACCCAAGGAAGCTGGCGACCTCGAGGAAGTGGTCACGCACGTGGATGGCGGAGGTCTTGATCGCGTCGGTACCGTTCATCGTCCGCTCAGACATCAGGATCGGCGTCCATGACAGCGCCACGATCGGCACGATCGCGAGCGCCGGGTTCGGAATCGCGGCGATGGTGCACAGCAGCAGCAGAATCAACATCGCGACGGCGTCTTCGGCGATCGAATCGAATTCGAAAACCATGCCGACGTCGGGGCCAGTACCTGCTTCGACCCCGGCCCGCGTCGCGCGGATCAAGTTGGGCAGCACCACGAGCGCCAGCCCATAGCTGAACGTCATCGCCGCGGCGAAGACAAAATACGTCAGGGCCCAACCAAACGCGGCGGGCCGAACCCGCTTCCATGCCAGCTTAAAGCGCTCCACATCGGGAGCATAGGCGGCACCGGCCAACGACGCCACCGGTCGCCCCC
>CAZLMW010000215.1:0-6403 GCA_964560875.1 uncultured Enterobacteriaceae bacterium | reverse complement strand
CGTTGCGCGAGGAGATTGCAGCGGAGCTTCGTCGGGCTGCCGGGTTGTATGGTTGAGAGAAAGCGGGCAGCCGGTCCCGGACGCGCGGTGCGACCTCGGAACACCGGCTGACACCCCAGCGCCAGCGTCACCTTCGGGCGATCGCACCAATCGTCGCTTCCGTATCTGCACACAGCCGGCGCAGCAGGGCGACGAACTCGGGATACGTGTCTGCTTCGAGCGTGTCGAGTACGCCAATCGCCCCGTCCTGGCGGTCAAGCTGCCGGAGCAGCTCGGTGCGCATGAGCCGGTCTTCGGCGCTCTGATCCAACAGCGCCATCAGGGCGACCATGTTGGCGCGGCGGGCGTCATCCAGCCACGGCGCCGCGTCAGCGTCCGAGTCCGGGATGGCCGGTACGTCCAGCGGCGCGTGCCCGTAGGGATCGGGGCGGAACCTGTCATTTCCCCGCCACCACACCAACACCCTGAGGGACCGCTCCTGCTCCTCCCCGACGGTCCAGCCCCTGGCCAACGCTTGCAGGTAGCCTGCCTCGTCCGGCTCCTGCACCTCTGGGGCGTCGTCCCATTCGGTAAGAGGACGGCGCCGATCTGGGCGGAACACGAGGCGCCACCAGGGCAACGGAGGGTCTGGATCGTCCGGTCGGACAGCAGCGTCATCAAGCCAGAAACACCGATTGCACGCGTGGCAGCTGGCCACCGGCGTGGGTAGGGGCAGGCTGGGCGCCACCCGCCGGCCGTCTGACCAGAAGACCGCGTCAAAGTCGTTGCCCGATAGGAGCGTCGGCTTGCGGGCGGCGGCGTCGCAAAGCGGGCAGCTGATGAGTTCGTCGGGGCTATGCCACACGTACATATCGCCTGACTCCTGAATCAGTCCGCCGCCGCCGTCAAGGGGCGCGTGGCGACATCCGCGTCATCGACCCGCCATCAGCGCTGCTGCACGGCGCAAGACCGCCTCGTCCCGCGCACGACCGATCCGTGACCCGGACTCGGCCACCATCTGCAGCGCGGTGGGCAGGTCGACCCACGCTAGCCCGGCGGTTTCGGCATCCACAGGTCCGGACGAATGAACCGCGCGCATCAAGAAGAACCTCGTGTCGGTCGTCTCACCGCGGAACCACCCATCGAGCGGGCGGACGATGGCGGCTTCGACCCCAGTCTCCTCATGCACCTCGCGCAGCGCAGCGGTTTCAGGAGCTTCACCCTCGTCAGCGCGCCCCTTGGCGAACGTCCAGGCATAGCCGCCAAAGCCTCCGGTCGGCGCTCGCAGCAAGACCTGACCGGCCTCATCGACCACGACACCGCCGTACGCGCGCGCCACCCCTGGTCGGGGCCTCATCGCCCACGCCGTCGGCTCTCGGCAGCTCGAACTCACCTGGAATCCTCGCGTTCGAGTTGCAACAGCGCGTGCCACACGTCTGCCAGGACATGCGCGTGGCGTCGACCGCGCCGGACGGCGACCTCGTTCTTGAAGTTGCTGTAGTCGATGTCGGTGGCGATGGCAGCGACCGCAGCGGCAAATCGCTCCTTGGGCACCGACGCACGATGTGGGTAGTCCGTGCCGGCGCCGGTGCGGGTCTCGCTCAACGCAGGTAAGCGCTCGCGAAGCCGATCCAGGTCTGCCGCACAGCGGGCGCGTACCGTGAGCTCGTCACCAACTCCGCCAGGGGTCTTGTCGACGACGCTGTAGAAACCGTCGGTTGTGATCAGCCACATGGGCACCTCCTCGTCGGCAGTGTCCATCGATGTAGCGACATGTGATGTCGGATGAAGCGAACCGCTCGATTCTGAGCCGAGCTACCTTCCACGCATTGCAGAGAACCGCCGCGCGACGCCGTCAGCTTGGGTCGCGGTCAGCTCCGCGACGCTCCACCCGAAGCGTTGAGGGCGCCGGTTCCAAACGCCGCGAACGGCGCTCGGGAGCGCGGTATGATTGCGCAAGCGATCGGGCAGTGTCGGCATGCTCACCGCCTCGATGGCCTTGTACGCGGCCCACTCGCTGCTGTCTGCGTAGCTCGTGGGACCCGTAAAGACCGCGAACGCGTCCAGGCCGCCGTCGGCGCTCAAGCTGATATCGACCCGGGCGAGCGCGATCGGCTCCTCGTCTTCCTCTACGGGTGGGTCGCGGCGTGAGAAACGTCGCGTCGCCGCCGGCCGGAGGGTCTTCTGTACGTTCGCCTGCTCGACCGGGCTCAGAAGCTCGACAGCGCCGCCCGCAGCGACGTCCCAGACGATAGCGCGGCAGGCGTGTGCTCCATGTGCCGCGCCGCAGGGCATGGTGTGGACGCAATGGTCGCCGAGAATGAGACCGCCCACCGACGCCCGCAACTCGAAGGTTGCCGCGCGTGAGCCGATCAGCGCCTCGTCGCGGCGCGTAGATGGCATCAACTGCTGGCGCTCACCGCCGGATTGGACGAGGAGGACACGCTCCTGCTCGTGGGGGACGATGCACTGCGGTGCGACGACCTCACCGAAACCAGCCATCGGCGCACACGTGCAGTCGACTTCACGCTGCACGACGGGCTCGCGGCGGATCAACCAGAGCCGGCCATCGACAAGGAGGGTCGCCCCCGGACGCGTGCCCACGACGCGATAGCCCTCGCCGTCGTCTCGAAGCAGGACGGACTCGAGCGCGTTCGCATCGCCAAGCGCCCGCCAGGCGATGATGAGCCGAGAACGCCCCCTGGCAACGGGTTCGCGGGCCGAGTTGGCAGATTCAACCACGCCTGGTGATGACCAACGCCCATCGGCAGGCTCGTGCTCTTCACACGCGGCGAGTGAAAGGGTGACGGCGAGAAGGCCGCCAAAAATCAGGGCACTCCGCCGATCTGGTGTTCGATGATTCATCCTTGCTGGACGCTCTCCAAAAACGGACGCCACCAAGTCAACTGTCGTGGCGCGCGCGGCAGGATTCCGTACGCCTGCGACAGTCTATGTCGCGCCAGGTGCCTGATCTTGGGGGAACAGCCGTCGCTCGCCGAACGGAGTGTCGGTTCCAACCGCCCACCACGCAGGCTACCTTGTCGCGATGGCCATCATGATTCCGCGAGAGCCACCTGAACGCGGGCCCGGACGCAAAGCAGAGTTCGTGCTCTGGCAAGCGCTGGCGGCCGGCCTCGACGACAATTGGTTTGTGTATTGGAGCTTTGCCTTCCTCGACGAGGCCGCGCGCGAGGGCGAGGTCGACTTCCTGCTGCTGCACCGCGTCGAGGGCTTGTTCAGCATCGAGTGCAAGGGTGATGGCGTGCGGCTGGACGGTGCCGGTCGCTGGTGGCGCGGCGATGAGCCGATGCGCAAGTCGCCCTTCGCGCAGTCCCGGGCGAACATGCACGCGCTGGTCGATCAACTGACCCGACGGTGGCGACGGCAACAGGCAGACGACAGCGCGCAACTGCCCCTGGTCTTTGGCGACGCGGTGGCGTTTCCGCGAGGGTCGTTGGCCGATGTGGGACTGCTCCCTGTCGATGTGAAACGGTCGACTCTGCTGCAGGCCAGTGACCTGGGCGATATCACGGGGTGGGTTGTCCGGCTGGCGGGCTTTTGGGCGAAGGCGTCGACCTGGCGCGACGAACCGCTGACATCCCGGGCGTTCAAGCGGTTTCGCAAGTCGGTCGTGCACCCGACATTCGGCATCATCGAGCGGATCGGCAGCCGCCTGGCAGCCGACGAGCGCGATCTGGTGCGGGCGTCGGCCGAGCAGATGGATGTCATGGAGCACCTGTTGCTCCAACCGAGGATGCGGGTGACGGGCGGCGCCGGCACCGGCAAGACCGCGCTGGCGCTGGAGGCTGCACGACGTCACGCAGAGACAGGCAAGGACGTCCTATTCATGTGCTTCAACAAGGGCTTGGCCGCGGCGCTGCGGGATCGACTTCGGGGCGAGACGTTCGCTGGCAACGTCACCATCCAGCACTTTCACAGCCTCTGCTGGCAGGAGTGCAAGCGGCTGACCGGAGAGGGGTTGCCGGTGCCGTCCGACCGCGCGGACGCCAGCGTCTTTTGGGCCGAGACTGCGCCCAACTACGTGCTCGACAGCATCTGCGCCGAGACCGCCCCGCGCTACGACGCCATCATCGCCGACGAGGCGCAGGACTTGCTGCCCTCGTGGTGGGTGGTGCTCCAGGAGTTGCTGCGCGACCCTGACAGCGGCGTGCTGGCGGTGTTTGGCGACCCCGAGCAGGACATCTTCGGCCGCGGTGGTATCCTGCCCGATGTGCCGGCGTATCCGTTGACGTTGAACTTCCGCAACACCAAGGCGATCGCGAAGGTGGTGGCTGAGTTGGGTTGCAACAACAGTCGGCCGTGGCGTGGGTGTCCCGAAGGCGTCGAGCCGGTCACCGCGGAAAGTCGCGGCTCGGGCAAGGACCGCCGCGCCGTCAGCGAGCTGGTCAAGCGATTGGTGGACAAGGAAGGCATCACACCCGACCGGATCGTGATCCTCACCCCGCACCGCCGGCAGAACTCACTGCTCGCCGGCCTCGACGCGCTCGGCGACTTGCCGCTCGCGGACAACCCAACCGACCGCGATGGCAAAGTGCTGCACACAACGCTGAGCGCGTTCAAGGGGCTCGAGTCGGACGTGGTGATCTTGGCGGACATCGACATCGAGGATGAGCGCGCGAATCGTCGCGCGCGGTACGTGGCGGCGTCGAGGGCTCGGCACTTGCTGTACGTATGGAGCAAGGGCGATTGGCGCTGTCGTGAACGGTGACCCCGATCACAGGCTCGGCGCTCAGACGCATCCGGTGGTGCCACCGCAGGCACGACATGGTTTGTCGGATTTTCGCGACAGTCTGCGACGTCAGCAACACGGCTGTGTAAAAGAGGCATTATGAACGGAATCGAAGACATCTTCGACACCCTCGACCGATGGCGGCACCTGCCTGCCTACCAACTCGAACGGCGCGCGGACATCTTCTTTTCGCTGTACCTGGCCGAGGTCATCGAAGCGCACACCGGCACAGCGGTCGCCGCCGAGTCGATCCCCGAGCTGCCGATCAAACGCGACCTGATCTGGTCCGATCGGCCGACGCGGCAGTCGGTCAAGGTCGACTACGCGTTCTTCGCAGCCGATCGCAGCAAGGTGTTCTTCGTTGAGTTGAAGACCGACGGCAGCAGTCGCCGCGCCGAGCAGGACGAGTACCTTCAACGGTCGCGCGAGGTGGGCTTTCGCCGAATCGTCGATGGCATCGTCGGCATCGTCCACGCCACGAAGGCCAAACAGAAGTACGCCCACCTGCTCTGCGCGCTGCAGGAGGCCGGCTGTCTAAGGCTGCCCGATGAGCTGCTGACGTACCTGTACCCCAAGCCGCGACCAGGCGTGACGAAGTGTCTGCGGCAGGTGGAGACCACGGTGGCGACGGACGAATTCGAGGTCGTGGTGCTGTACGTGCAGCCGGAGCTCGGCGCGGGCGACGTCATCGATTTCGAAGCTTTCGCCAGCGTTGTAGGGCAACACGATGACGTGCTGAGTCAGCGGTTTTCACGCTCGCTGCGGGGTTGGCGGGTGACGGCCGGGTCGGTTCGACCGTAGTGTTGCCACGGTGACTCGCAAGGGTTGTGATTTCGACGCCGGACCCGCTCATCAACTGGCATTCAATAGTCGCCTCGTAGCGGCCACGATGATCTCGTGGCTGTTGGCCAGGCGATGGCCGTCGTCAACCTCCGTCAGTTCTACTCCGAACCGGGTCGCAAACACGCGGCTTGCGGCGATGGGCACGATGTCGTCCCGAAGACCGTGGATGATGATGCAGCGTTCAGGCACACGGCGAATGCTTGCGACCCATTGCGCCACCCGGTCGTGAAGCGCCGGGGCCAACAGCACGCAGCCCGCCACGCGATGCGGATGTCGATCGGCGAACAGGCAGGCCATCAAGCCGCCGAAGCTCGAGCCGACGAGCAGCAGGTTGCGTCGGCCCGCAAGCTCCGACTCGATGCATCTCAGTCGCTCGTTGACGTCGACAACTCCCTCGGTGTCGGGAGCCCCCACGTTCGGAAAGGCTGCGGCGAGCGAGCGGAACTTGCTCCCCTTGGGGCCGCTCTCAAGACCGTGAAGAAATACGATTTGCATCTGAGTTCTCCCTGCAGCAGCGCCGTCTAGCACGGCATCGATGTTCGGATCCGACGCTTGGTGTCGCTTGGCCGTCGCCCGTTCATGCAAATCTCCCCAAATCGGCCGCATCATCGCTCCATGATCACCATCGTCGCTGGCAGCCGCCGTGCCCCCCGCCAAACCGTGTTCGCCGCTTTGGCCAAGCTGCCATGGACGCCCACTCTCGTCCTGTGCGGCTGCGCGGCGGGTGCGGACACCTGGGGCCACCAATGGGCGGGCGAGCATCGTGTGCCCGTCCAACACGTCCCAGCGAACTGGCGAAAATTCCCAGCCAACGATTGAAAGCATCGATAT
>CAZLMW010000214.1:0-6417 GCA_964560875.1 uncultured Enterobacteriaceae bacterium | reverse complement strand
TTCAGCGTGGCCGCCGCGGTCGGGGGCGCTCGGAGAACGGTCAGCATCGACGCCGCCGCACCCGCGCTCGAGGTGGGACGCGCCAACTTTGCGCTCAATGACGCCGACGACCCGCAAACACACGACACGATCCGCGGCGACGTCTTCAATTGGCTGCCCCGCATGGCCCGACGGGGAGACCGCTTCGACGTCGTGATCCTCGATCCGCCCAGCTACTCGCGCGTACGAAAACGACGCTTCAGCGCAATGCGCGACTATGCCGACCTGGTCGCAACCGCCGTGGACCTGCTGGACGAGGGCGGCTGGCTGCTGGCGAGCGTCAACCACACCAAGATGTCGCGGCGCCGACTCCACCAGGCCGTGATCGATGGCTGTGGGCGTCGCCGGCGCAAGATCGTGGCAGTCGAACACCGGATTTGTGGGGTCGACCATCCGTCCGGTCGCATGAAATCGCTGCTCGCCCGCGTCGCCTGACCGTTCCAAGGCCTTGACGTGCCGGGTTCTTATCCCTCATTGGCGATCGGGCACAGCGGCGCTACATTGCCGGGTCCCAGCCCGCCCCGGAGCCCACGATGCGCCTCATAATCCATGCCCGTTCGTCCTCCTTGGGCCTCGCCATCGCCCTCTTCGCGGCACTCGCGCTGGTGGTGGTGCCGGGCTGTTCAGCCGACTCCGATAGCGGCTCCGGTCTCGCTGCCGACGCGGGCGCCACAGATGGACAGGGCGGTCAGGACGCGGGGGCCTCTTCAGACGGTGGAACAAATTCAGACAGTGGAACAAATTCAGACAGTCGAACAAACGCGGGCGGCGACGCGGTCACGGGCCAAGACAGCGGATCAGCCACCAGGTCAGACGCTGTCGGCGGATCGGATGGTGGAGGCAGCACCGCCAAGGTGTACGCCGTCGGCATGATTGTGCTGCAGACCAAGGGCGCCGGCGGTCGAACCCTGCCCACCAACGTTTGGTACCCCATCGACGCCGGCCAGAAGGGCGAGCTCGTCAAGTACCTCCAGGGTCTCGTGGCATCGCCTTATGGCGCGCTCAAAGGTGTCAAGCCCGCGGCCGGCTCATTTCCGGTCATCGCCTTCTCGCACGGCAACCAGGGCGTGCCGGACCAATCCGTTTTCCTCACCGAAGCCTACGCGCGCCACGGCTACGTGGTGGTGTCGCCGGCCCACGTCAACAACACGACGCTCGACAACGACCCGACTCTCGCCTGCGCGATGACATTGTGGCGTCCGCAGGATCTCAAGGCCGCCATCGATCGCGTCGCCAAGCCCGAAAAGGGCGATCCGGCGTGGCTCAAGGGGCTCGCCGACACCAGCAAGATCGCGGTCACCGGCCACTCATTCGGTGGCTACACGTCGTTGGCGGTGGCGGGCATCAAGGTCGATGAACCGCCCCTCGCTGCGGCCAATTGCGGCGCCCTGCCCGCGCTGAATCCCTACCACGCGGAGAAGAAGAAGCTCGGCGCCAAGCCCTGGGATTTCGGGGATAAACGCGTGAAGGTCGTGATCCCACTGGCGCACGCGATGTACGCCTACCACATCCTGCAGCACGCCAGCGCCAAGGCGTTTAAGGTGCCGACGATCATCATGGCGGCGACCGGCGACTCGCTGACTACGTTCAAGGGAGAGGCCGAGCCGCTGTACAACGACCTGCCCGGCGAGGCTGCCCTGATGGCTATCCAGGGCGGCGAACACATGAGCTTCGCCAACATCTGCGAGGTCGCGGCGTTCGTTCCGGCCAACCTCAAGGCCGGCGTCCAGAAGCTCTGCAACAAGGGCGCCAAACCGACCATCCCGCAGCAGCACGCGGCTATCGTGAAGTACTCGCTCGCCGCAGCAGACCTCTATCTCAAGGGCGACGCCGAAATGCGCAAGCTGTTCAAACCGGCCCTCAACCAGGTCTACGAGCTGAAGAGCAAAGGCATCCTGAAGAAATGATCCAACGCTACAAGGGCATCGCCCCGCGCATTCATCCCTCCGCCTGGGTGCACCCCAATGCGACCATCATCGGCGACGTCGAGCTCGGCGAAAACGTCAGCGTGTGGCCCGGCGTGGTCATGCGCGGCGACTGTGGGCCGATCCGCATCGGTGCCAACACAAATATCCAGGACGGCACCATCGTCCACACCACCGGCGGCCTGTCCGAAACGGTTGTCGGCGCGCGAGTGACCGTCGGACACGGCGTCATCCTGCATGGCTGCCTTGTCGGCGACGACTGCCTGGTCGGAATGGGCGCCACGCTGCTCGACAACTGTGTGCTCGGTGACCGCTCGATGGTCGCTGCAGGCGCGCTTGTCACCTACCGCAAGGAATTCCTGCAAGGCGGGCTCATCGTCGGTTCGCCGGCAAAGCTGAAGTGTCCGCTGACCGACAAACACATCGCGATGATCGATGACGCCTGGCCGCTCTACATCGGCTACAGCGAACCCTTTCGAAACGGTGATGTCGAGACGATTGGGTAGACAAGTTCAGCGCGCGAGGCGAAGCGCTGCGGCAAGGACCTCGAACGTCACGGGGGCCTGTCCGCGGGGTTCGCCGTCCATTTCGATCAGCATCTCCGGCTCGCCGGGCAGAGTTTCGACCCGCAAACGCTTGATGAGCTCGTGGGTCACGCCGGCGTGCTCTTGCATCCGCCCGCGGTAGATGTCGCGCGACATTCGAAGCGTGGCGATGCGAGACAGGTCGCCCATGATGACGAGATCGAGCAGCCCGTCGTCGGGTTGAGCCTGGGGCGCGATCTCCATCCCGCCGCCCTGGAACCGGCAATTGGCGACGAAGACATTGCGCACTTTCTGTTCGCGCGGCGCGTGATCATCGACGTGCAGCCTTACGTGCCAGGGTCGGTTGCCGACCAGACTTTCGAGACTTGCGAGCAGAAATGGGGTGCCGCCACCGAGCGCTTTGGCCGGGCTGGTGTCGACGCGCGCGCACACTTCCCCGCCCTGGCCGACCGACGCGATGTTGATCGAGACTTCCCACCGCGTCTCGCTGCCGAGCGTGTATTCGCAGGACACCAGGTCGATTCGTGCCGCGTCACTTTGGGCAATTCGCTCGAGCTCAGCGTCGAGGTCGCTGGCGGGTTGGAACGTGCGGGAGAGGTCGCCACCGGTGCCGCGCGCGGTGAACGCGAAGATGGCATCGGGGCTGATCTGGGCGCGGGTTTCGGGGTCGTAAAAGCCGTTGACGACCTCGTGGTTGGTGCCGTCGCCGCCGACCGAGATGACCCGGGAGAAATCGGCTGCGAGACGCTTTCGCACCTCGTCCGTGGCCTGGCCGGCCGCCTGCGTGACCAACACTTCCGTGTCGCCGAGCGCGGCTTCGTAGCGCGGTTGCAGCGCGGGCCAGTCACGACCCGTTTTCCCTTTCGCGGACATGGGATTGACGATGACGAGCGTCTTCATGGCGGGTCCTCCGATGCGACGACCCGGACCTGCAATCGGTCGCCTGCACAGCGCTGCAGATGCGCCGCACAGTCGGGGTTCTTCACGCAAACGGTCGACCCATCGACGACGGTCACGAGCATGGCGCGCCCCATGCGAAGCCGAAGCTCATCGCCGCCAACGTCGGGGCTGAGCCGCTGACCGCAACATGTGCTTCCAAGGGCTGTCAGCACCGCTTTCACGTCGGCGGTGGCGGTCTTGTCGAAGTCGTCGGATCGGCTTGCGGCAGCCGGCGCGCCTGGTGGGTCGTTGGGGCCTGTTGCGGCCGGTCGTTCGCGAGCGGGTCCAGTCTTCGGCGTGCATGTCGACATCACGAACATGCCGTCGGTGACCGCCGAGATCGATTGCGCGGCGGGATCCGCAGGGGGCGGCGTTGGGTCGGGGGCCTCGGCGATCTTCAAGGCGGCGTCCAACCAGGGCGCGACGGGCACGGAATACAGGCAATAGTCGCTGCAGGCACCGCAGTCTGTACACGCGCGCAGGCGATCGAGGTCGACCACACCGGCAGGGTGCCCAAGGACCGCAGCCGCCGACCGCATCTTCTCGGAGGGGACGAATCGTTCGGCGAACCCGTGCACGGCGACGGGACACACATCCCGGCAAAGACGCGCGCACACGCTGCAATCGAGGACCGCGCCGGGAAGACTCATCGCCCACCCTCCACGAGCCAGCCGCCTGCCGCTTCGACGCCGACAATGATCGCATCCGGATCGGCAGCTTCGGCCAGCTCCTTCCACGGCAAGAAACGCCCCTTTCGTGCCACGTGGGCGCCGCGGACAGCATCGGGCGCTGACTCGTCTTGTTGCGCCGACCAGTCGACCTTGTTCGCCACCGCGCGTTCGCCCGGCGTCCCGCAGGCCAGCCAAATGTCCAGCCTCGTGCCCTTCACGACCGACGCCCAGATGTCGATGCCGGTCGCCGCCATGGCCCGCGCTGTGTCGAGCGGAGAGTCAAATTCGCCGTAAAGGTGGCGCCAATGTTGAGGCTGACGAACCAACCGGAGCGTCGCGCGTTCAACATGGTGATCGCCGTCGAGCAGGCGCGGTCGCAGGTCTGGACCGGTGGCGAATCGGGGCGCCACGCGCGTTCCAAAAGGTGTTCCGTCGGCTAGCGTGCCTTCCAATGCGACGACCCGGCTGCGCGCGTTACCAAGCTGGGACGCCTGCGGATCGATGAGGTCGTTGGCGAGCCAGGCGCCCAGTGTCTGCTGGGCATTGGCCGCCGCACCAAGCGTCCAACCGCGGGGTCGAACTGTGGCTTCGATCGCGCCGAGCGTGTCGCTCAAAGGCCCGCACCACAGCCCGTTGCCGACATCCAAACCGGCGAATCCCACATGCGGGGGAACGGTTCGCGGTTGGCTTGGCAGACCGAGGCACCCGGGATTGAGCAAGCCGGCGGGATCGTATTCGGCTTTGGCTTGGACGAGCGCTCCGTGGGCGCCGCCAAGCTCGTCGATCATCCGCTGCGCCTTGAGGCGGCCCACACCGTGGTGGTGGCTGATGGTGGCGCCCGCATCGCTTGCGGCCTTGAGCGCCCGGGTCCACGTCGCGTCGTAGGCGTCGAGCTTGCCGGCCATCGAAAAGTAGATGGCGCTGCCGTCGGTGTACGCGTGCGAGAAGTGCGCCATCGACACCGCACCGGGGGAGATCGCCTTGCGAACCGCGTTGTAGACCGGCTCGACCCGCGTCCAGGGGCAGCCAACCTCGAAGGTGTCAGCGAAATAGCCGGAGCGCAGGACGGCGATTTGTTTGAAGCTGACGTCGTGGCGCCGAGCGAGCCACACCTCGCCGGGACCGGAGCCGAGGTGACGACAAGCGAGCGCCCCGGCGATTGCGTCCGACGCGGTTCGAGCGGCGTCCCAAGCGGGCCCTTCGCCTTCCCAACCGACCACGACGAGGCATTTGCGCAGGGCCAGGTCACCGGCGGTCAAAATCGCGCGCGGCGCAGCGAGCATCCACGGCAGCTTACGGGCCAATCCGCCCTTGCTGTGACTCAGCGCGATGCGGCTGTCGATCGGGTCGTAGACGCGCAGCAAGGACGCGATGGGACGCTGGCGGATGATCAAGCTGGCGGCTTTGAGCGCGATCCCGAGGTTCGGGGCCATGTACGCGGTGAACGTCCACCCTTGTCGCTGCGGACGGATGCGCAGGTAGACCTCGGTCAGCAACGCAAGCGTGCCCTCGTTGCCGATCCATTCGGCGAGCTCCCGGCTGCCTCGCCAGGCCGTCTGCGTGGACCCATCGGGCAGGACCGCCGTCGCTCCCACACAGATGTCTTCGATCTTGCCGTAGCGGCTCGACAACTGGCCGGCCCCGCGCGCCGCGACCCACCCGCCGACGGTGCTGCAGGCGATCGACGACGGGAAGTGCCCGATCGTGAAGCCGACGCGGTTGCAAGCCTCTTCGGCGTGGCGGCCCATGACTCCAGCGCCGAACCGTGCGATGCCACGGGCTGAATCCACGTCGATGTCGGTCAACGCCTTGAGATCGATGACGAGCTCTTCGCCGCGGCACGCGATCGCGCCGCAAACACCGCTTCCCGCCCCCAACGGGACGATCGGGCGACCGGCGGCGACCGCTTCCTTGACGACGACAGCAAGCTCCGCGACGGAAGCTGGGCGCACGACGTCGGCTGCGGAGGGCGCCGACTGGCCTTGCAGGAACGCGATTTGGTTGCGCACCCACAGGTCGCGTGACGCGGCCTCGCGCTCGAAGGGGTTACTGACAGTCATCGTCCCGGGAGACTAGCGAACCGATTCCTGTGAAGGAACCTTGTAGTAAGCCCCTAGCGGCCAAAGTTGTGCTTGACGCGCAGACGACCTGCCGTTTTCCTCCGCGCCCGCTGGGCCCAGCTATCCCGCTTGCCCCAGCCATCCCGCTTGCCCCAGCCATCCCACCTGCCCCCAGCCATCCCACCTGCCCCCCCCCCCCCCCCCCCCCCCCCCCCCCCCCCCCCCCCCCCCCCCCCCC
>CAZLMW010000213.1:4097-6703 GCA_964560875.1 uncultured Enterobacteriaceae bacterium | reverse complement strand
GCTCGGCAAGATAGGCAATACGGGGCAAAGCCAGGGCTGTCACCTGCACTTCCAGTTTCACTCCACCGCCAAGACGGCGGGACAGTCACTCGCCTTTTCGCGCTTCCAGGAGACCAAGTCAGTGCCGGTGTGCAGCAAGACGCCGGTCTATGCGTCGTCCAACTCGCCGCTTGGCACCTGCAATGCCGCTCAGCCGAGCGACTGTCCCGCCGGTTTCAGCGGCAAGCTCTGCAAGGGTGCTAGCCTGGTGTCGTGCACGGATGGCAAACAGACCGCCACGACAACCTGTCCGCACGGCTGCACCGGCACGCCTAACAACTCCAGCTGCGCGCCGCCGCCGCCGACCGCTTTCTCGCCGCGGTGGAAGGTCACGCCCAAGGGCTGGCACGGCGCGCTCCACCTTTTCACGACATTCTGGAAAAAGTCCGAGGTGGCCGCTGCGGCAAAGCAGATTCGACGCGACGCGCTGGGGTCGGAAACGGCGCCGACGTGCGTGGAAAGCGGCGGCAAATGGGCCCAGTTGGCGGTCCAGACCGAGTACATCCCCAGCGAGTACAAGGGTGACCAGAGCTTCGCCAAGCTCGATGCGCGACTCGACGCGCTCGCCGACGAAGGGATCGCCGTCCACCTGCTACTCGCGATGCACAACGGGCCGATGCTCGGGACCTGGAAAAACAAAAACTGGGTGCAGCCGTGGACAGGAAGCTGGGCGTTTCTGCCCTACCAGCCGTGCGAGGAAGCGGTCGACGCAAACGGCAAGACGTGCATCTGGGACGCGCTGGCGGATGCCTTTGTCGTGCCGGTGATCGACCACCTTGTCGCGACCGGACGCGCCGACAAGCTAGCTGTGATCTACGTGCTCAACGAGCCTGGCTACTCCGACAAACCCAAGCTCGATAAGGCGGTGGATTGGCCGGGCGCCAAGGACTGGAAGCTCACCCGCGCACAGGCGTTGGCCTATACGGTCAAGCGCGTGCTGGCCAAGGCGCGCAAGGCAGCGGCCGGCAAGGTGAAAGTCGGCGTCAAGTTGGTCCAGGTCACCAACTGGTTTTCCGGCTGGACCCCGCATGCAAACGGCCCAGATCAGCTCGCTCATCTGGTCAAGGATGTTATGGGGCCCGCCGGCGACGTGCTCGCCTACGACGTCTACTTCCAGCCGTCGGACAAGTACGACAACACCAACCGCAAGCGCATCATGTCGCTGTTCAGCGGGCTGCCGAGCCACAACCTCTTCATCGGCGAGTTCGGGCGCTGGTGCAAGGGCAAGCCGGGCGGCATCTCGGTGAGCAAGCGCACGACGGCGGCTGACATCGCGGGTGTCGACAAGCAGTGGCAGCCGGGCTCGATCAACCTCTTTGGATTCAACGTCGGCGGCGAGCATGACGGCTGCTATTCGCTGGTTGATCCGACCAAGGACACGTCGGGCAACGCGCCGTATTACTCCGGGGCGAAAGCCACATTAAAGGGCCTTTGGGCGACGATGAAAGCCCGCACCGGGTCGTCCAACCCTAAGCCGTGCCCGCCCGCGAAGCTGTGCACCTCCGGGGCCTGTTGTGATGTGAGCACGGGCACGTTTTTGCCGATGACCGCCAAGTGCGGCACGAAGACTGTCGACGCGCACTATCGCTGCAAGGGCAGCGCGACGCTCGAGGTGCGCAAGGCCTATGCGGGCTGCACTGGTGCCGATGCGACAACATGTTCCACGGCATCGGTCCACCGACATTGGATGGAGTGGGCCACACACAGCAGCTGCCCGGCCGGGATGCAATGCGCGGCGAACGGCGGCACTGACGCGTCCTGCAAGAAGCTCGACAAGGACAAACCGGACCTGTTGGCCGACATTTTTGCCGCTGCAGGCCCCGTGAAGCTCGCGCCCAAGCAGGACGCGAAGTTCAAGTACCGGCTGCGCAACCTCGGGGCCGCGGCCAGCGGCAAATTCGACGTGGACTTCGTGTTGTCTTCCGACGCAAAGATTGGCGCGGGCGACAAGGCGCTGTTTGAGATCGACAACATGACCCTGGCCGCCGGCGCGGCGACAAAGACCAAGACGGGGAGTATTACGATCCCGCCCGGAACCAAGCCCGGGCAGTGGTTCGTCGGTGTCCATGTCGATGTCGGCAACAAGACCGCTGAGGGCAACGAAGGCAACAACACCAAGTACTATGAGATCGAAGTCACGGGCACCAACTACTGCGCGTCCGGGGCGTGCTGCGACGTTGCGGCCAAGACGTTCAGGTCGACCAATTGGCTGTGCGGTCACACGGTGGAAACGACGCAGCGACGCTGCAAGGGCGGCGCGCTTCAGCAGCGCGACGGGTACGGCGGCTGCACTGGAAAGAGTGCTACGTCTTGCTCGACGGACGCCACGCACCTGTACTGGGCGCCGTGGACCCAAGGCGCGCTTTGCCCCTCGGGTTACGCCTGCCTGACAAAGAGCGCGACCGACGCGATTTGCAGCAAGATCCAGACCGGCACGCCCGAGCTGGTCCCAGCGACGTTCGCTCCGGTCGGAACGACGACGCTGACGGTCGGAGCGAAGCTGACGTTCAAGTACCTCGTGCGCAACGACGGCGGCGCGGCTGCGGGGGCGTTCAACACCACGTTCA
>CAZLMW010000213.1:0-3997 GCA_964560875.1 uncultured Enterobacteriaceae bacterium | reverse complement strand
GCGGCTGCAACGGCACGTCGGGCTACGGGTGCCAGCCGACCAACAGCGCCTTCTATGCCTGGACGTCCTTCAAGACCTACGGTTCGTGCACCGGGGGGCTCATCTGCAAGCTCGCGTCCACGACCAAGGCGCCGACCTGCGGCATGCCCAGCGTGCCTGATCTGGTCGCGGCGACGTTCGCTCCCGTCGGAACGACGACGCTGACGGTCGGAGCGAAACTGACGTTCAACTACCTCGTGCGCAACGACGGCGGCGCGGCTGCGGGGGCGTTCAACACCACGTTCAGGCTCGCCAAGACCGAGCAGATCGACAGCGGCGCCACGTTGCTCGCCCAGGTGGCCAGGAAAGCGCTCGCGGTCAAGGGGTCGTTCGGCTCGACGAGCGCGCAAGCCACCGTCCCCAAGGTCGCGCCCGGCACATACTACGTCGGTATGCACGTGGACGAAAAGGCGCAGGTCAAGGAGCTGAACGAGGCCAACAACAAACGGATGTTCAAGGTGACCGTCGTCGCCGACAACTACTGCGACGCCGGTAGTTGCTGTGACGTCGCGGCCAAGAAGGCAAAGCCGCTCGGGACCAAGTGCCACGCCAAGATCCAGGCGACCGAATACCGGTGCTTCGGCAACCAGCGGCAAAAGCGTGACGCATATGGCGGCTGCAACGGCACGTCGGGCTACGGGTGCCAGCCGACCAACAGCGCCTTCTACGCCTGGACGTCCTTCAAGACCTACGGTTCGTGCACCGGGGGGCTCATCTGTAGGCTCGCGTCCAAGACCAAGGCGCCGACCTGCGGCAAACCGGACCTGCCGGACCTGCACCCGGACTACCTCGCTCCCTTCGGCACCTCGACGGTCGAGGCCGGCAAGGTTTTGGTTGCCCGCTACCGGCTGCGCAACCTGGGCACGGCGAGCTCGGGCGCGTTCGCGGTGGACTTCCGTCTGTCGACCAACGCGCTCATTTCGACGGCGGACACCCTGCTGTCGGGCTTCACCAAGACGTCGATGGGCCCGGGAACGTCGTACGGCGTCTACAGCCGCGCATTGACCATCCCTTCGGACACGAAGACCGGCACGTACTACATCGGCGTGATGCTCGACAGCCAATCCAAGGTCAAAGAGAGCAACGAAAACAACAACAAGCGCTACTTCGTTGTGCAGGTCAAGGGCGCTGCGTGTACGTCCGGTGTGTGCTGCGATGCGGCGAACAAGGTGTTCCGGCCCAAGGGTTATAAATGCGGTGTGGCCGTCGTGGGCACTGAATATCGATGCCTGGGCACGAAGACGGCGCAGCGTCGGCTGGGCTTTGGCGGGTGCGCGGGCAATAGCGTCACGTGCTCGACGGCCCAATCGAACGTGGCGTGGAGCAGCTGGACCACTACCCAGAACTGCTCAAGCGGCACGGTCTGCAAGCTTGCGTCCAAGACCACGCCGCCGACCTGCATCAACCCGAACACGCAACTGCCCGATCTGCTCGCCGACTTCTTCGAATCGGCAGGCCCGGTCGTGGTCCCGACCAAGCAGCCCGTCTGGTTACGCTATAGATTGCGCAACGCTGGCAAGGCAGCGAGCGGCAAGTTCGACGTCAAATTCACGCTGACTGCCGATTTGAAGATCGATGCGTCCGACGAAGCGCTGATGGAGCTCAAGGGCATGCAGTTGGCCGCCGGCAACGCGACCACCACGGTCAAGACCAACATCGTCGTGCCGCCCAAGACCACGCCGGGAACGTGGTACGTCGGGGTCTATGTCGACTACGGCGACAACGTGGCCGAGACAAGCGAGAGCAACAACGCCAGCTTCTTCAAGATCACCGTGCCGTCGGGGGGTGTATGCACGAGCGGCGTGTGCTGCGACACGGCGAAGAAGACATTCAGGGCCAAGGGCGCCAAGTGTGGCGCGACACAAGTGAACGACGACCACCGCTGCAGCGGCAAAAACGTCCAGCGGCGCGGCGCCTACCTGGGGTGCAGCGGAAGCTCGGCGACCGTGTGCTCAAAACTCGCAGCCGATTACTACTGGGAAGTGTGGAAGACGACGAAAACATGCAGTGCCGGCCAGACCTGCAAGGACAACGGTTCGTCGCCGGCCACCTGCGAGGACAGCAAGAAGCTGCCCGATCTCAAGCCGTTGCTGTGGTCGGTCCAATCCGCCGCTGTCGAGGCCGGAAAAACCGCAAAGATCACGTTCCGCATCAGCAACGTCGGCGTCGGGGCCAGCCCGAAGACGGCGCTCAGCATCCGGCTGTCTACAAACAAGGTCATCTCGTCCAGCGATCCGGAGGTCGGCACCTTCCACGTCAATGCGCTCGCTGCTGGCGCCAAATCCAATGCGGCCACCGGCTACGTAACCATCCCGGCGACAACGAAGGCTGGCAATTACTACCTCGGCCTGTACATCGACATCGGCAACCAAGTGGTCGAATCGCACGAGCTGAACAACACCGACGCGGCGCCGCTCACGGTCAGCACTCAGCGGCCAAGCTACGTCGTGGACGGGTGCAGCTCATTCACGTCATGCAAGCAGTCCACGCATACACTCGGGTGCGATGCGTGCGGCGCAAGCCCGTCGGCCATACAGGCGATCCACACGAACTGGTGCAACGGGCTGGGATGCTTCCAGCGATTCCCCAAGGAGGGCCAGAACGGCTTCCTGTTCATGATCCGAACGCCCAACCAGCGCGCCTACGTGCGGTGGGTGCTGCCCAAGCCGCTGCAGGGCACGTACACGATTGCGGTGAGCCTGCCGGATCCGAAAAAGCTCGGACTCAAGCCAGATCCATGCGCGTCATGGACCTACGGCTCGTCGCTCGTCTACAAATTCAAGAAAGGCAACAGCGACTTCAAGCAGTCGGCCGCCATCGACCACGGCAAGGAAAAAGGCCAAGCTAAGAAGGTCATCTTCACCGGCGACCTCACCGGCGTGACGTCGGTCACGATGGGCAATGGCGGCAATCCGAAGTGGCCGGGCTATTGTTACGTTGCGCTGATCGATGCGCTGTACGCGACGCCGAATTGATGGCAACGTGGGCGCACACGCGCGACAACACTCGCTATCGACCACCCGCGCCCACCAAGCGGTCGGGCGGGGCTGTCAACTTCGGGTAGGCCATGAAGCCGCTGCCGCTCGCCGCATTCCCGTTGACTGGCGGTCGAACACATCCGATCATGATGGCGTGCATGGAACAGGCGCCGTACCGGCCGTAGCGCAATCCGTCCTCGTGAATCGCGAGCAGCTTTCTTCGACGGGCAGGAACCATGAAACCACTTTCGCCCTGCCTGAGTTGTTGACGCAACATTCATTATCGCCCTTTCGAGGCTCCGGACGCGTCACTGGACGGCGACGATGACTGGTCCTACGCCGAAACCCGGCGGCCATGAACCGAAAATCATGTGGAGAACGCACCGGTCCATCTCCGGCAGCCGCAGGGGCATGACCGGTCTCAGGCCGCGCTGTGATCCCAGCCGTCGTCGATGATGTCGGCTCGCGAAGCGAAGTCGGCCGTAGGCATCGCGGTGCGGCTCAACGCGGTCGACCAAGAGCGCGGTGGCAACACGCTGGACTTGCTCGGCCGGGTGGCTGCGCTCACGTGGCGGCTCTGGATGGGTTCGGCCTGACGGAGCCGGGCGGCGGCCCAATCCCGGGCTTGGCCCAAGACCGCATGACCCAAAAGTACAGCGGTATACTTTTGGGTCGCACGATCTTGGTGCTGTCCGCGATTGGGCAGGCCCCCAGTTCATTCCAAACCAAGACCGATTCCTGTGGAGGATCGGAGGACCCAGACCAAATCGTCGAGATGCAAGCGATTTTGGTTCGGAACGCCGCAGACATAGCAGCGCTATTTCAAGGCGTTGCGGGCCGGAAGCGCGCCGCATATCGGCGATTTGGGCAGGTCCGCAGATCCTTCGCAGGAATCAAAAAAAAAGCCTCCGTCCCATTTGCCCGGTTGGGCTGCCGATTCGACCTTGGATCGGCATGGGACGGAGGCGGTGACGTCTGGG
>CAZLMW010000212.1:0-7207 GCA_964560875.1 uncultured Enterobacteriaceae bacterium | reverse complement strand
GAGCAGCAGGTTGGCGCTGACGACCCCGGCCCACACGTACGCCTTGAACGATGGGTGTCCCCGCCACGTGCAGCGATCGAGACCGAAGACCCGCTTGCGAAACGAGATCCCGCCCTCGACTAAGGGTCAGACCGGTCAGACCCCGGTGCTGGTCTGGGAATCAGGCTTTCGTAGATCGCCTTGTAGCCACCGATGACGGCTTCGGTCGTATACCGATCATTGATGCGTTGGCGGCCGGCATCGGCCCACTTTTCGCGCTCGGCGGGGTCGCTTGCGAGCTGCTCGATCGCCCCGCGCAGCGCCTTGGCATCGCCCACCGGGACCAGGATCCCGGCGTCGCCTTCCAGCACATCGGGAACCCCGCCGACGGGCGTCGAAATCGACGGGAGCCCGGCAGCCATCGCCTCGAGCAGCACGTTTGGCATCCCTTCCATGTAGGTTGGCAGGCAGAAGATATCCGACTCGCGGTAGGCGCAGGTCACGTCGGCGTGGGGCATCTGGCCGGTTTCGACGAGGCGCCCGGTCGCCCGCATCCGCTCAAGGGCCTGCAGCATCTCGTCCTGGCGGCTGGTTTCGTCATCGCCGGGGCCGCCGATCAGCACGACCTCGACATCGGGCAGGTCGATGCACGCACGGCAGAGCTCGGTGATGCCCTTGTCCGGCGTGACCATGCCCACGAAGACGACGCGAATCGGGGCGGTGCGTTCGGGCAGGACCCTGCCGGTGGACTCAGCGGCGCGCTCAGCTGGCGAGATCATGTTGCCGATTCGGTCGACGCGCGCGCCAGGGAGTTGTTCGGCGAAGTAGTCCTGCAGCTCCTTGGACAACACCAACAGCACGTCGGCCATGCGGAGCACCCGATCGACGGCGTTGCGACGCCAGGGGGACATGGCTTTGCGCCAGACGGGGGTCTGCGTCGACACGCGCAGGTGCAACACAATCGGTACACCGGCGGCCTTGCACATCGCCATCGCGATCGCCTCGCGCGGGGTCGCCCACTTCAGAGACGTCACCAGGTGGGCCACATCCGGCTTCTTGCGAAGCGCTGCGGCGAGCTCGACAAACGCATGCCCGGCGACCTTGACGCGTCCGAGAGACAGCCGGCTCTCCACGCTGTAGGTCTCCGTTCGTGGCGAAACGTCGACGATGTCCAGCTCGACGTTGTTTGCCTCGGCCTCTGCGCGATAACGCAAACACCAGCGCCCGATGCCACCGGGTGGGGGCGGCAGCGGGGCCCACAACACGACCTTGTAGCGCCGATCGCTGCGCGCATGTCCTGCCCGGCTCACAGCTGCACCTCGAGCTGCCGCAACGCCAGCGCCAGGACGGTCATCGTCCATTGCCGATGGGCGCGCCGAAACACCGAGTCTTCGGGCGAAATCCCTTCCCCGCTGCGCGCAAACTCCGCCACCAGGTCGCACCGCGCGGCGTCGGTCAGCAGCGTCTTCAGCGGCGACTCGTCCGATGAAAACGCCCAGCCCGTCGCGTCGGCGAGAACGGCACCGCCATAGTCGATCAGCGGCACCGAGAAGCCGCGCTTGGGGCGATCGACCACCTCGGGCGGCACCCAGCGGCGCGCGAGTCGTTTCAGGATCGCTTTACCTTCCCGGCCAGCGACCTTCTCCTCGATCGGCAGCCCGGCCGCGAATTCGACGATGGTGTTGTCGAGCAGCGGCGGGCGAATCTCCAGCGACGCGGCCATCGTCATGCGGTCGACCTTGGTGAGCATGTCCCCGGGCAGGTTCAAGCGCTGCTCCATGCGGTGCATCCCGTCCGGCTCCCCGACCGCCAATCCGGGCACCGAGTTGTGGTCCACGAGATCGATGAGCGCGTTGGGCCGTGCGTGGAATTGGGGGTGGAGCAGGCTGCGGGTCTCGTCCGGCCAGAAGTAGGTGATGGTGCCGACCGCGCGCTCCTGGGGCGGTCTTTGGGTCAGGCTCAAGGCACGAGCGACACGACGCGATGCGCCCCGCACGGGTCCACCGATGGCGCGCGTCAACGCCGTAGCTCCCTGCAAGCCGAGTTTGCGCAGTCGAGATGGGGCGCGGGCGGCCTGTTCGACGGCGTTGCCTTGCCAGATGCGCGGGTAGCCGGCGAAGAGCTCGTCGCCACCATCCCCGCTCAGGGCCACGGTTACGTGTTTGCGGACCTCCCGAGCCAGACGCCTGGTGGGCAGCGACGAGGAGTCTGCGAAGGGATCGCCGTGGTGCAGTACGAGCTCGTCGAGTTCGTCGCGCGTCAAGCCGCCGGTGGGCATCTCGATCTCGATGTGTTCGGTGCCGAGGTGGCGAGCGACGGCGCGGGCGAATTGGCCTTCGTCGTGGGCGGGATCGTCATGTACGACCGAAAACGTGCGGATCTTGCTGCGGGCGCGGGCTGCTGCGGCGGCGACGACGCTTGAATCGACCCCACCAGAGAGGAGCACGCCCACGGGAACGTCGGCGACCAGCTGGGCTTTGACCGCGGATTCGATGAGCCATTGCAGCATCGCGTCGCGGCTGGCGGTGTCGGAAAGGCCGCTCTCACGCAGCGCGCCGATCGCTGGGCAAAAACGTCGTGGTGTCGTCCAACTCGGGCCGCTCTCGCCCGCTTGCCAGGCCATCCAGCAGCCCGCTTCGAGCTGGCGAACGCCGCGCAACATCGTAAAAGGCGCCGGCATCATGCCCAGCGCGAGGTAGTTGGACAGGCCTTCCGGGTCGATGCGGTTGTCGACGCCGGGCAACCGAGCGAGCGGCGCCAACTCGGAAGAAAACGCGATGCTGTCGCCCACCTGCGCCCAGTACAGCGGCTTGATCCCGACCCGATCGCGCGCCAACACGAGCCGCTTTGTCCGCCGATCCCACCACGCAAGGCCGAACATGCCGTTGAGGTCCGCGAGCATATCGACGCCGCGTCGGGCGAGGTTTTCGAGGATGAGCTCGGAGTCCGAGTGGCCGCGCGCTTGCCAACCATCGCCGACCAGCGGCTTGCGGAGCTCGTCGAAGTTGTAGACCTCGCCGTTGTAGACGATGACGTGCCCGTCGTCGGCCGAGTGCATCGGTTGCGCCCCGCTCGCGCTCAGGTCGAGGATCGCAAGCCGCGTGTGGCCCAGACCCACGTCGTCGTCGCGCCAGGTGCCGTTTCCGTCCGGACCGCGGTGGTGCAGCGCCTTGACCGCCTCGTCGAGCCAGCCCTGTCCGGCACCGGAGGCCAACGGCCCGGCGATTCCCGCGATGCCACACATATCGACCGACTCCATCCGAGAGCACCGAATAGCAATGCTTCTCGGTGCCTGATTCTTATTTGGTTGGGGCTATGGGCGCCCCCACGCCCCGAAAAGTGTCATTTTCGTGGCGTTCCCCATCCCAGGGCGCCGATTCCTGATCGGCGCTCCAGCCCGTCTTTGTCACCACTCCCTCCGCGATGAGAAAGCCGGTCTAAACGCCCGCGGCGGAGAATGCACGCCGTGGTCGGGTGCATCAACCGACCGCGAGGATCACGCGCAGCGCCCTACCTGCCGGCGATCGAACCGAGCATCTCCGCGCCTCGAATCGACGACGCAGCGACCGACTTCTTCTCGAAGAACTTCGCCCGCAGCAGCCACCGCGGAAAGTCCGACGCGACGGCGAGCGTGTTCTTGACGTCGGCGAGTCGCTGGCGGCCGATGTTGACCATCTCGCGCAGGCGGATGACTTGCGGGTCCTTCATGAGCTCTTTGTCGTCGGGGTCATGACCGGCGGCGGCGAGGCGTTCGTCGAGCTCGGGCCACGGCAGCGTGATCTCGGGCATCGGCAGACCGCGTTCGTAGAACACGTCGGCGGTCAGGATGACCCCGCCCGGACGAGCACGGTCGCCGGTGATGATGATGAGCCGCTCGACGGCCTGCGGCAGCTCGTCGATGAACCGCGCGACCGCTTCGATGGGGCCCTGCAGGTGCAGCTCAAGCTGAACCCTGACGAAGAGCTCCTCGGCCTCGACATCCCAAGCTTGACCGGGTTTGAGCGACGCGGCCATCGGGTTGTCGTCGACGGTGGGGATGTGCTTCTTGAAGTCGTCGAGGATCAGCGCATGGGTGCTCGCGTGGACCTTGAGGTTGGACTCGAGGGCTCGCAGCGCCGGTTGCGAGGGAATGCGCGAGAAGTAGCCGCGCTTTTGAAAGCTGGCGTTGAGGCGGCCCAGCAGCTTACCCGTGTCGTGATCATGCACCCAGATATCTTCCATCTTCGCGAGCTCGGACTTGCAGGCGGCGATGAGGTCGGCGATCGGGACCTTCTTGCCTTTGCGGATGACAAGCGGCCCGTCAGCGTTGTCGGTTTTTTGGGCGACTTTGGGGGCGGCTTTGGGGGCGGCTTTGGGGGCAGCTTTGGGGCGGGCCCTGGGCTGCTTGGCGACGCTCGTGTCGGCGTGGGGGGCGTTGTTTCCGCACGCACAAGCGACGAGCGTGACCAACGAGGCAAGGGCGATGGATGGCTTGGCAATCACGGGCATCTCCGGCGCCGACGACGCGGTTGGCGTCGACGACTTTACTTGAAGCGATGCGCAGCCGTCATGGGGCTGGTCGCACCACGGCAATGGCGGTCGAGATGACAACGCGCCGGTTGCCGATTCCCGTCGGGCGCTCTACATTCGCGGCGCCGTTCAGAACCGACGTCGCGCCCGATCCAACCGGCCGCCGCGCGTCACACGCAGGAGCAAAACGACAGATGGCACGTACCCACGAAGACATCGAATCTTTCATCATCAACAGCGGCGTCGACTATGAAGAGGTCGGCCACGGCACGTGGATTCTCCACGAAGAGGAGTGGGGTGGCGCGCAGATCGTCGTCCAGCATACCGATCCGCTCGTGATCTTCCGATGCAAGCTCTTCGACTTGCCGGACATGGGCGCCGAGCAGACCGCTGCGCTGTTTGGCGCGCTTCTCGCCCTCAACGCCACCGAGCTGGTGCAGGGGGCCTACGCGCTCGAGGACAAAGCGGTCGTCGTGGTCGAATGCCTCCAGGCCGAAAACCTCGACGAAAACGAGTTCCTCGCCGCGATCGACTGCATCACGCTGGCCATCATCGAGCACCACGACGCGCTCGCCGCGATGTTGACCGTCGCCGCGGCCGCCTAGCACGATCGCGTCCATCACACGTCAAACGAAACGAACACGACCCCATACAACGAGGGAACCATGAGCTTCTGGAACCGTCTCAGCCTGCTGATGAAGAGCAACGTCAACGCCGCGATCAGCAGCGCCGAAGACCCCGAAAAAATCCTCAACCAACTGATCGTCGACATGCGCGAGCAGTTCATCAAGGCCAAGAAGCAGGTGGCCGTCGCGATCGCCGACGAAAAGCGCCTGTACGCCAAGATGAACCAGTCCAAGAAGTCCGCTGGCGAGTGGGAAAAGAAGGCGATGCTCGCGCTCAGCAAGGGCGACGAGTCGCTGGCTCGCGAGGCCTTGACCCGCCAGCAGTCCGAGACCCAGATGCACGCCGATTGGCAAAAGCAGTGGGCCTCTCAGAAGCAGGCGACCGAGACGCTCCGCGCGCAGCTGCACAAGCTCCAAAAGAAGATCGACGAGGCCAAGCGCAAGAAAGACCTGCTCATCGCGCGTCAGAAGCGGGCCGAGGCGCAGAAGTCGATCCAGCAGACGATGGGCGGACTCAGCGACAACTCCGCGTTCGACGCGTTTGACCGCATGACCGACAAGGTTGAGCAGAACGAGGCCGAAGCGGACGCCGCCACCGAGCTCGTCGACGATATGTCCGGCGCCAACCTCGACGAGCAATTCGCAGCGCTCGAGCACGAGACCGGCACCGACGACGCGCTCGCCGCGCTCAAGGCGAAGATGGGCATGGCGCCCGCGGTCAAAGAACCCGCGCGTCTCGGCCTCGACGACGAGTTCCCCGTGCCGGATGTCGGTGTTGGGATCGGCGACGACGTCAAAGTCTAAGTTTGTTCTACACGCGGGCCGGCGGTTACCCCGTCGGTCCGTGTGTGTTTTTGCGGTCCTGCGCCCACGATCGCGACGTTTGGTTGCGCCATGCCGACGCTTCTTGTCCTCGCCGCCTCCGAGCACCAGCTGCCGGTGATCCACGCCGCCAAACGCCTCGGCGTGCGTGTGCTGACGACCGACAACGTGCCCGACAATCCCGGCCACGCCATCGCGGACGCATGTTTTGGGGTCGACACCACCGACTCCGCTGCGGTCCTGGCACTCGCGCGTGAGCAGGAGATAGACGGGGTTATCGCCGCCTGCACCGACGTCGCCGTGCACACCGCTGCGTTTGTCGCTGACGAGCTGCAGCTGCCCGGTTTTTCGACGGCCGCCGCGCTCACGCTGACCGATAAGGCTCTGTTTCGCCGATTCCTCGATGACGCGGGCGCCGGCAATCCGCCGTGGACCGAGCTGACCGCGCAGACGCCCGATGGTGGCGATCCTGCCGCCGTTGATGAGGTGCTCGCCGGCGGCGCCGCGGTGCTCAAACCCGCGCGTTCATCGGGCAGCAAGGGCACCTTTGTCGTGACAAATCGCGCTGAGTTTGACGCCCGTTTACCCGAGACGCTGTCGTTTGGTCCCGATGGCCGCGCGGTGCTCGAGGCGTTCATCGACGGCATGCAGGGCACGATCGAGGGCGTGCTGGCCGACGGCGCCGTCTCATGGGCGCTCATCACCCACCGACGCACCGCCCCGATCCCCTATTGCGCGACCTGGGGGCATATCCTGCCGTCCGGCCTTCCCGCCGCCGCAGAGGCCGCCATTCGCGCCGAGATCGCCCGCCTGCTCGGCCAATTCGCGATCACCGACGGACCCTTTGACGCCGACTTCGTGCTGGCCGGCGAGACGATCCACATCCTCGAAGTGAGCCCCCGCCTCGGTGGCAACGCCCTGTCCGCCCTCGCCGCGCTCGCCGCCGATGTCGATCTTCCGATGTATGCCGTCCGCCACGCCCTCGGCCTCGACCCCGCCTTCGTGCCCGCCCCGACCCGACCGTCCGCCGCGATCCTGCTCGGTGTACAAGAGCCCGGCCGCCTGTACTTCGATGAAGCCGCCGCTGTAGACCTGCGCGCCCAGGACTGGGTTCATGAGCTCAGCATCGACCATCCGATCGGCGCCGAGGTCTTTCCGTTCGTCAGCGGCCGCCACAAGATCGCGCGCGTGCTCCTCACCGGGCAGACGCCAGACCAGCTTCACGCGCGCATCGCGGAAGTTGAACGTCGGCTCGACCTGCGCGCAGTCGC
>CAZLMW010000211.1:0-7258 GCA_964560875.1 uncultured Enterobacteriaceae bacterium | reverse complement strand
GGAAACGGAGCGCATCGAGGCGCCAGCCGCGATGCTGCGACCCCAGGTGATCGGGGGATCGCGGAATTCCCTTTCGAAACGTGTGACTCAGGCCCCTTCGGACCGAGTGTGTGAAGCGATCGGGGGACGGACCCTTTCATATTACATTTTCATCCAAGCACACGAACGCCCGTGTTCCTACGTTGGAAAAAGTAATATGAAAGGGTCAGACCCCCTTGCCGCCGTCGTGACGATCCCACGGCAGCGCATCCGACCGGGGGCCGGCCGCCTCGCTGAGCCGTCGATGGCCGCGCTCGAACAAGCATGCGCGACTGGCTGTCGCTTTAGGGGGAGATGGGCCTGTCCGCTCCGTGTCAACGCGGCAATTCCCCCCTGATCACCTCGACCTGCGCGCGGGTGCCAGGCACCCCGACGAGCCGGGCATCCCGGGTGAGCAACGGCGCGTCCAGCAGTTCGGCCAGCGCGAGGTAGAGCGCGTCGTAGAAGCTCGCGTTGGCATGAAGCTCCAACGCCCGCTGTAGCAGCAGACCGTGCGGGTATAGCTGCAGCGGCATGTCGGCCAGGTCGCGCAGCGCCATCGCCCCGCGTGCGGCGGTCATCGCGCCGCGTAAGACGTGCCGGCGCACGACGTGCCCGACCTCGGCGGTCAGCAAGTGGGGCGCGTGCAGGTCGCTGGCGTGGGGTTGCAACCGCTCATGTACCCGTCGTCGTGCGGCCGGATCGCCGGTCACGAGGTCAGCGGCGACCGACGCATCCACAACGACGGTCATGGTGTGTCGCGCAGCGTGCGGATGATCGCTACCGAATCCTCGTCGGTGTGTACCGGCGGCCGCGCGTCGATCCTCGCCATCAGTTCGTCCCATGTCGGTCGCTTGGCGATCGCTTCGAGCTCCCGTTTGAGGAAGGACGACAAGCTCATGCCGGCATCGATCGCGCGCTTCTTCAAGGTGCGGTGCAAGTCTTCGGGGACATCACGGATCTGGATCATCGTGCTCATGTGCAAAGCATGTGTGCATGTGCTTCGCATGTCAATGCGATGGCCGTCGCCCCTTGAGTGATCGGGCGAACGCGGAATTTCTGTCGAAACGTGTGACTGAGAGGGTCCCTTCGGACGGTGTGTGTGAAGCGATCGGGGGACGGACCCTTGCATATTACATTTTCATCCAAGCACACGAACGCCCGTGTTCCTACGTTGGAAAAAGTAATATGAAAGGGTCAGACCCCCTTGCCGCCGTGCACCATCGCCGCCGCGCGGAACGCCCCTCAGCGCCCCCAACGTAACAGGAACAAAGCGCCCAGAAGCATTGCGGTTCGGCCCTCTAATCCAGCGCGATGGGTCGCGTCGGTTTGGGTTTGGGCTTGGGTTTAGGCTGCGGTTTGGGTCGCGGCGGTGGTGGCGGTGGCGCGGCAACACGGACCGGCGGTGGTGGCGGCGCGGCCGCTCGCTTGGTTCGTGCACGCCGTCCTCGGCGCGCCTTGCGGCGTTCTTTCCGTGCGTTCTTGGCCGGTTTGGCCGCCGGCTGCTTCGGCTTGGCTGCCACCGTCGATTCCGCGTCTGCACCGGTCGTGCCGGCATCCGCTTCGGCTTTGGTCACGACGGTGTTGCCACCTGCGTCCGGTTGGACCTTCGGCTCGACAGCCGCTGGCTCTGCGGCAGATTCCTTCGCCGCCTTCCCCTTGCCGCCAGGCGCGTTCTCCGGCTTGTTGGTCGGGGCTTGAGCTTGTCCGGCGGCCGCCTTGGACTCCTTGACCACGCCGCTCGCGGCCGCATCGTCGTCCGTGGTTCCGCCGCTGCTCAAGACCAGCGCCACGCCCGCGAACGCAGCCAGCCCGCCAACGACCAGCATCGCGATCTTCATGCCGTTGCTCTTGCTGGCTTCGGACTCGGAGCTGCCCAACCCGCCGGCCGGCAGCGCGACTTCGGCGGTCTCGGGGTGGCTGGGTGCGGGGGCGCTTGCGGCCAACGCCTCGGACAGCGCGGGTTGGGCCATCGTCGCGGCGGATTGCGACTCGTTGCCGGCGTCATCGACGTACGCGACGGTGCGACCGCGTTGCTCGAGCGCGTCGGCTGTGTCGCCATCGAGGATCGACAACGCTTCGGTGTCGCTGAGCGCGTCTTCCCCGTATGGAACCGTGTCACCCGGCGGAAGCGGCCGTTCGGATTGCGCTACAGCTCGGGCCAGCGTCGCCGTTGAAGCAGCGTCCTGACCGTCCATATCCGCGCGCCAGGTCCCCTCGCGAACGGCGGTGAGCGCGGCTCGCATGTCCTTGGCCGACGCGAATCGGTCCTCGACCTTCTTGGACAGCGCCCTCATGACGCACGCGTTCAACCCGGGCGTCACAGCGCTTTTCGCCTGTGTGATCAGCTCCTTGGGGGGCTCATGCGCGTGCTTGTACATGATTGTCAGAGGGTTGCGGTCGTCAAAGGGCGTCCGTCCCGCCAGGCAGCGGTAGATGATCACGCCGAGCGCGTAGATGTCCGACCGCCCGTCGACCGTGCGGCCGAGGCACTGTTCGGGGCTCATGTATGCGGGGGTGCCGAGCGCCGTTCCCTGCCCGGTCAGCGACGAGTCGCGTGTCCTGGCGATGCCGAAGTCGAGCACCTTGACGATTGGATCGTCGTCGATCACCTCGCTCAGCATGATGTTGGCGGGCTTCAGGTCGCGGTGGACCAGGTCCATGGCGTGCGCTTCACCGAGGCTTCGCAGCGCCGGAATCGCGATGTCGAGCGCCTGCCTCTCGGTCATCGCCGTGCCCTGGGCGCCGAGATCCCGCAGCACGTCCTCGAGCGTGGGGCCGTTGAGCAGCTCCATCGCGATGTACAGCGCGCCTTCATCGGTCTGGGCGACGTCGAACACACGCACGGTGTTGGGGTGCCTCAAGCGCGCCGTAACCTGGGCTTCCTTGTAGAAACGGCGCACAGCGGCGCGGTCGGCATCTGCGCCACCAACGAGCATCACCTTCAGCGCGATTTCCTGGCCTGTGCCCGTGTGTTCAGCGGCATAGACGGCGCCAAACCCGCCGCGGCCGAGCTCGTGCAGCACGCGATACCGACCGTCGATAATCGAGCCGGCTGAAAACGATGCGAGCGCCGCCGGGCCCGCGATCTCGTGGCTGACGGTCGCCGTGCCGTCGTTGGGGCAATACGGATCGTCGGTTTCGTGACCGCAGCGGGGACAGTAGCGGGTCTTTTCGTCGGCCATCGATTCGCTCGGTGGTGCCGCGTTCACGCAGCGCTCCGGCTCAGATCCGGTTGTCGAGCACCAATTGACCGAAGCGACGCAGCAGGTCGGTGGCGCTCGGGGTGTCACGCAGTGAGCTCATCACCGGGTCGTCGGGCTGCGGGCTTCCGCCGCCGTACGCCGAGATGTAGCGCTTGTACCGCATCGCGTTGTCGCGGCGGCTGAGTTCGGGGTGAAACTGCGTCGCCCACACCGGCTTGCCGATCACCTTCATCGCCTGGACGGACGCGCGTTCGCTGGTCGCGAGGTGCGTTGTCCCTTCCGGGAGGGCGACGATGCGGTCGTTATGCCCCTGCTGCACCAACATGCGCTTGGGCAGGCCGTTGAACAGCTCGCACGACTGCGCGGCCTCGAAAACCTCGACCTCGAACGTCCCGACTTCGCGTCGATCGGGATCGTGAATCACATCGACGCCCAACGTGCGACCGAGCAACTGCAACCCAAAACACACGCCAAACATCGGTCTGCCCGCGCCGATGACATCCTCGCGCAAGAAAGCGGTGGTGGTCTGCAGCCACGGCTCATTGCCGCGCGCGC
Organism: uncultured Enterobacteriaceae bacterium; assembly: GCA_964560875.1. Lineage (GTDB taxonomy): Bacteria > Myxococcota_A > UBA9042 > UBA9042 > UBA9042 > CAZLMW01. The sequence continues at coordinate 3,479 of CAZLMW010000211.1, read as the reverse complement.
TGAAGCTGCCCGAACCGCCGATCAGGACGGCTTTGACGCCTTCAAGGATCTCCGCGGTCGGAGGCGTCCTCACGATGTCGACGGCCGCGATGTCGTCCTCCGAAACGCCGAGCGCCGCTGCGAAACAACCGTGCTCATGATCGCGCATCGGATCGTTTGACATCCGCGCTTGCAACAGCAGGAAGGGCTTCAATGGGGGGCTCCAACGATGCGGTGAACGGGTGCGGAGGAGCGCGACGATACCCCACCACGCGCGCGGAATCGAATCGGTTGCCACGGGTCCGCGCGGCCCGCGTACAGCGCGTCTCTATCTTTCACCTTCGGCGGTCTGAAGCCACTGCACAAAGCGGGCAAGCAGCGTCGACGCCGCCTGGCTCTCGCCCATCGTCGGTTGCGCGTCGCCGACGTCATCGGCGTAGTGCTGGTAGTACGAGTAGCGCAGCTTCAGGTCGTCCATCGTCAGCTCCGGATGGAACTGCGTGGCCCAGATCGGCAGCTCGCCAATGCGGAAAGCATGGATCGGACATAGCGGTGTGCTCGCGAGGGTGCGCACGTGCTCGGGGACCCACCTGGCGCGGTCGTGGTGGCCCACCTGGGCGGGAAAGACGCGCGGCAGGTCGCCGAAGATCGGATCGTTGCGCGCCGGCACCGTGAGCTCGAGATCGTACGTGCCGAATTCGGTCTTCGCCGGGTCGCGAATCATCACGCCGCCGACCGCTCGCACCAGGATTTGAAATCCGAAACAGCTTGCGAACGTCGGCTTACCGTTCGCGATCAGCTCATCGCGGCAAAAGTCGATCAGGCCGTCGATCCAATGCTCGTCGTCGAGACTGCTGTAGTCCCCCGAGCCGCCCATCAGCACGCCGCTGCAGCGCTGGATGTCCTCGCGATCGGGCATACGTTCGGGCACGTTGATGACCGAGATCGCGTCCCGCGCGACACCGCTATGCCACACGAAGCACTCGATCTCGTGCTGGCGCATCGGATCGTCGGGGTTGCGACATTGCAGCAACAAGAGCGGGCGCAAGGTGGTCTCCGGAACAGACGTCGAAAGGTAGCGGCTGCCTGACGCGAGCGTCTACCCGCCCTCGTCATCACGTGCGGCGCTTGCTGCAAGTTGCCCTGCGCACGGCATTTCTTTCTGTCCACGGCTGTTGCAGACTCACGTCGCAACTGCGCCACCATCCCACGGCGGCCTGGACGCGAACTCGCCCACGGACCCACCTGCCGCCCTACGGTTGCTGCCGCCCATGCCGATCGCCTCATCTATGCCCATCCGCCTCCGGAACGCATCGACCACCTCTGTCCGCGTGTTGCGGTCTGCCCGGGTGTTGTGTTCTGTCTTGGTCGCCGCGCTGGTTTTCGCGCTCCTGGTGCCTGTCTCCGCCGCGGCCAAGCGACGGAAGTCCAACGCCCCCGTGACGATGTCGTCGCGCGATCTGAAGCCCGGCATGAAGGGCTACGGCCTCACCGTCATGCGCGGCACGAAGGTCGAGAAATTCGGCGTCGAGATCATCGGCGTGCTCTACAACAAGCTGCCCGACCAGGACATGATCATGATCCGCTGCTCGGGTCTGAACCTGGAGCACAGCGGCATCATCGCGGGCATGAGCGGCAGCCCGATCTACGTCAAGACCGCAAAGGGCGACGTTCTGATCGGCGCGTTGTCCTACGGCTTCCCATACAACAAGGACCCGGTCGCAGGTGTCACCCCGATTCGCGACATGCTCCCCGAGCTCGACCGCAAGCGCATCAAGCCGCCGCGCAATCAGCGCATCATGCCCCCGCCGCGCATCCGCCGCGCATCCGTCGACGTCCCCGGCTACGGAAACGGCACCATGCGACCTGTCACCATGCCGCTCGCCGTCGCCGGCTTTCACCCCGAAATCGTCAACGCGATGCGCACCGATTTCGCGCCTTTTGGATTCACGCCGATGGCGGCAGCGGCCGGGTCAACCGCCCTCGACAAGCCTTCGCCCCCGCTGGAGCCGGGCAGCGCCCTCTCGCTCAGTCTCGTCCGCGGCGACATGAACATCAGCGGCGTCGGCACGGTCACCTGGGTTCGCGGCGACAAGTTCATCGCTTTCGGTCACCCGTTCAAAGGCCTCGGGCAGATCCACCTGCCGGTCGGCGGCGCCCACATCGTGTGGATCCTGTCGTCGCAGATGATGAGCTTCAAAATGGGCGTTCCGCTGCGCTCCAACGGTGTCCTGGACCAGGATCGGCAGCCCGCCGTCGCCGGACGCATTGGCCCGCGCGCCGCTATGGTCCCCGTGCAGGTTCGCGTGCGGCGCCCCGAGACCAAGGTCAACAAGCTCTGGAACGTCGAGATCGTCGACGAGCCCTTCTTCTTCCCCCTCGCTGCGAGCCTTGTCGTGGGCAATGCGCTGCGGGTAACGGAGCCAATCGCGCAGAACGCGTCGGTCAAGCTGAAGGTCCGCTACGAGCTCGAGAAGCCCTACAAGCCGATCGAACTCAACGAGCACTATGTCGGTCTGGCGGGAACGTCGCGGATGTACGACGTCAGGGCGCTGATCAGCAAGCTAAGCAAGGCCCTGGTCTTCAACGGTTTCAAGCGTTTGCGCGTCGAACGCATCGTCGTGGACATGGAACTGCGAGACACGCGCCCGCTCGGCTTCATCGAAGCGATCCACGTACCCGTTCACGAGGTCGATGTTGGCGACGAGGTGACGGTGCGCGTCGAGTTCATGCGCCCCAACAGCAAGAAGGCGTTCGTCCCGCTTACGCTGCCGAAGATCCCGCTCGACCTCGCCGGCGAGAAGATCCGCGTGTGGATCGGCCCGGAGTCGCGGCGTCTTCGGGAGAAGACACTGCCGATGAACATCAACGACTACCTCGCCAACGTGCGCTACTACGTGCCGCGCAATCGGCTCGCCGCGGTGATCTCGTTGCCCGATCCGAGCTGGATGATCCGCGGTGAACGCCTCACCGACTTGCCGATCGGTGTGCTGGACGAGCTGAGCGGTCATCGCCGCATGACACGCACCGGCAAGCAGACCATTCGCACGACCAAGGACGTGGCGTGGGCCATCAACGGCAGCGCCTACGTTGAACTCAAGGTCCGAAACACAAACTGAGCGACCCCGTTCGGGCACAACCCGAACGTGTGGACACCCGCCCCTGCTTTCGTCACGACGGAGCATCGAATGCTGAAGAGCACCTCCACCTCCGCGCTGGTCTTGGCCGCCGCCGTCTGTGCGGCTGCATCCTGGTTGGCCGCTCCCGTCGAGGCGAGTCAGCCGAGCGACTGGCACTTCGCGGACGGCGCCGACTTCGCCAAGGGTCGCCTCAAGGGCCTCTCGCTGCACCAAACGCTCGGCTTGTCCGTGGCGCCGAAGCTGGTCCGTCACGAGGTCCCCGCAGCCTTCATCCACTGTTGGGTTCGCGACGGCTCCAAGCTCTGGTTGGGGACCGGCCTCGAAGCCAAAGTTTTCCGGCTCGACGGCAAGAAAGTGGAG
>CAZLMW010000210.1:5142-7694 GCA_964560875.1 uncultured Enterobacteriaceae bacterium | reverse complement strand
CCATCGCTATGTGGACCAGCGCTACCAGGGCCAGCGCCATCTGGGCCAGCGCGACTGGGGATCGGCAAGAGACGTCGGGAAAGGGCGTCGATGTCGCGTGTTTCGGGGCAGTCCGCGCCCAGACCGTACGGACCGGGCGGGCTGAACTCAGCGCCGCTCGTATCGGCGTCCGTCCCAGCGGAGGTCGCGCTTTGGCGGAGCAGTCGCACCGAATCGCTCACATCGCTGACATCGAGCCACGGAACGACGGGCCGACCGGTCGCATCGCGGTGGGCGACGCAGCCAACGGTCTCCTTGCAACGCTGCGCGGCGGCGACGATCTGGGCCTGCCGAAACCGTAACAGTGTCCCACCCGAGAGCTTGCCCACGCGCGCCAGCGACGCTTCGTCGAGGAACGGATCTCGGCGCGGCAACCGCCCCACTCCGCCGCTGTGCAAACCGGTGAGCACGAGCAGGTCTGCGTCGCGGCCGTCGTAGTCGTCGTAGCGCAGCAAGACCACGCCGTCGCCGACCACACCATTGCCCATCCCGCCGCTGAGCACGTCGGCGATTGTTCGTTCGTCCGCGGGCGCACCGCCCGCTTCTTGTACGGCCTTGAGGACACGTTGCCCGAGCCAGTCGACGTCGCGCCCCGCGGCGCTGACCCCGAAGCCAGCGATGAAGGCGTGGAGGCCCTTGAGCGTGGGTGTGGTGCCGTCAGCGGCGACGTGCTTGCGACAAACGCGCAGCCATCGCACGGCCGCCGCAATGTGCACAGCGGTTGGTCGCAGCGAGTCGTTGAGCGGACCATCCGGCGACGCGAGGCCGTCGAGCGCTTTGAGCCATGCGTCGATGCTGGCGCGGACCAGGCGGCACGCGCCGAGAACCGAAATCACCCTCTTGCGGGCCAACCATAGCCCAGGCTTGGCGACCCCTGCGGCCTTCATCGCCGCGTCGATTCCGGTTGCCCGCGCGATGGCGCCGCTGTTGACCCAGGTGGTGGACAGAAGCCGCGACTGCAGCACGCGGGCAAGCAGCGATCCCTGGATGCTCGGGTCGGCGACGGAAAACCAGCCGCCGACCCGCTCAATGAGACCGGCGAGCCCGTGGTCCCGCAGCGCCCTGCCTCGATCGTTGGCGACCGGCTGCCCGCTCCGTTGCAGCGACCGGGCGATCCGGGCCGCATCGGCAGCGCTACTGACGGCCACCACAACGCGGTCGAGCGCGCCGCCATCCGCCTGGAAACGCGCGACTCGTTGCGCCACGAAGCGGGCTTCCGCGACGACATCGGGGACCGCCATGACGTCCACATCCACCTTGTCGTGACGGCGCCCCGCGGCCACATGTTCTGCCCGCAAGGCGTCGAGTAGATCGCGCTGCCAGGTCCCGTTTCCGAGCGGAGACGCGTCCGCGCGCAACGCCCCAAAGCCGACCGCATAGACGCGCTTGAAGGCCAGCTCGTCGTCGAGTTCAGGGCCATTCTTCCGCGCGACGTCGAGCAGGTGGCGGCGCGCGAGGACGGACGTATCGGCCGGGATAGGCTGGCTGCAAAGCTCGGCCAACGCCTCGCCGAAGCTGGCGGGTGGTAGGTCGTGAAGGCCGACCGCGTCGACGTGGCCGAGCGCTCGCCTGCGCAGCTCGTGTCGGTCGCCGATCCGCTGCCACAAGGTGCCTCCCCACGGCTGATCAATGCGATCCTCGACGACTCCAAACCGCGTTGAGTCGCCCGGCATGCGCTTGTCGTCAGAGACTGCGCCCTGGTCGCCGTCGTCAACCTCGCTTCCGTCCCAAAGCTGCATCGCGAGGCCGAGGGGAGTCGCAACATTCAACCCGACGTGCCCGCCACAGCGGGCAATGTGACGCAGCACGCGCATCTTCGACGCGGCCGTTCGGCACAGGACCAGCACGCGGTCGGATGGTCCGGCGGGCCACGTAATGTCTTTAAGCTGTCGCAAGTCGTTCAGTCCGTCTCGGTTCGAAGCGTCGGCACGGCGCAGTTGTCAGGCTGGTCTTGCATGAGCTTCCAGGTGAAGGATGTCGCACTGTAATGGGCGCAGGCGACATTTTTTGTCGTTTTGCGTCTGAAGGGTCCGCCGCCCGCAAAGAAGGAGGCCGCCTGCCGCCACCCGCGTCGACCCGTGGACGCGGCAGAAGCGAAGCCCCGGGCCTGAAGGCCCCGGCTTCAGCCGGGGTCGTTAAGTGACCGGCATTGGTATTAGCCCGTTCTAATCGTGCCGACAGTAGTTGATCAGGCGGTCAGTCGACAACGCCGACCCGCCAGTCAGACACGCTCTACGCACCGACGGCGCAGAGACCTTCCAAGCGAGTCTCGGACCTCGCGCCGTCCCGCCGGGCTACGGGGTCGCGTTGGGAAGCGTCGCCTTGACCACAGCGGGCGCTTTGGGCACCGGCAGGGACGCGGAGCTGTTGAGGTTGGTCTGGTTGGCCGTCAACAGGTTGTCGGCGAGCGCGAGCCCCTTGCTCTTGCTCAGCGCGATCCCGATCCCCGAGTTGGAGACCGCGACACGCGCGATGTCGCCCACGTTGGTTCCTTCCGCCAGGATACCGACGCG
>CAZLMW010000210.1:0-5042 GCA_964560875.1 uncultured Enterobacteriaceae bacterium | reverse complement strand
CCGCGACACGCGCGATGTCGCCCACGTTGGTTCCTTCCGCCAGGATACCGACGCGTTGATGCCCCGTGACGATAGTGTTGCGCACCGACGCTTGCTTGACGTCAACGAGCAGGATGCCGTCCGCGACGGTGTGCGTGTCCCCGGAAATCACGACGGACCCGACCTTGGTGTTCGCGATGACGGACCCGTCGATGGTGACCTTGCCGTCGTATAAGCCGCACGAAGTTCCGTTGTTATCGACAATCCGCGAAGATACGAGCGCGAGCTCGGACCCGACAGACGCCGAATGCACGCCCCAGCCCAGGCCCTTGGTCGGCTGAAACCCGCGCGTCTTGGTGACTGTGGTGCCAAACAGCCTGACCCGGCCGTTGTTCAGCGCCGCCACCCCGACGTGCGTGGCCTGGTCGACAACTGAACCGGCCAACTCGAGCAATCCTCCGTCCTGTGCCGTCGCGCCGAGCCCCGTATCGTGTTTTGTCGCCATGCGTCGCGTGTCGCGTACGAGGACGCCGCGCCCCTGCAAACGTGCGCCGTCGCCGATGGCTGACAGACCGAACCCCTCGTTGGCGATGAGGGTGGCGCCGGCGACGTCAATGCGTCCGTCGAGCACGCCGATTCCAAGAGGAGCGTTGGCCGTTTTGCCCTCGCGACAGCCGCGGACTTCGACATTAAAAGCGCGAACACGAGCGCCGGCGCCGACACACCCGATGCCGGTGTGAATTGTGTCAACCACACGAACACGCGCCAGGTCGAGCTGCCCGTCGCTGGCGATGAACGCGATCCCGCGCGGGATGTCCACGGCAGGTTCATAGGTCGCGTCGCACAGCGCATCGGTCACCTCGAGGCTGGACTGAAACGACAGCGCGCAATGCATCGGATTGGCCGATAAGCGGGCGGAATGGACCTTGCCGCTGCTGCCTTTGAACGTCGCGACGGCGGACCCGAAGCCAAACCCGGTCGTTTCAACCGTTGTGCCGTCGACGATCAGGCCATCGGCGACGAAGGCAGCCCCCTTCCCCAAGGCCGTGAGACCGGAGCCCCGATTGGCCGCCAAGCGCACACCGGAAAGCGCGACTGTCGTCCCGGCCTGGATCTCGATGCCAGCCCCGTTCTTGCCGGTCAGCTCCTCTGCCAGTGTGCCGTCGATGATCGAAGCGCGCAGCTCGACGTGGGAACCTCCGAGCACGGTCAGGATCCCGGTCGCGCGGTTTTTGTGAAGACGCGAAGACGTCACCACGACGCGACCGCCCGTCAACGCGATGAGCCCCCGTCCGTGCCGCTTGTCCTTGCGGCTGCGGGTGTTGTCGATGAGGACGCGGTCGAGGCTCCCTTTGCATTTCTGGGCGCATGTCACCCCCGCCATGGTGTTGCGGCTGATGCGCGTCGTGCCAACCGCAAAGGACGATCCACCTTCAGCGCTGAAACCGATGCCGTCGGTGACACCGTGGCGCGTCCCGGCGACGACGGATTCATCCATCTCGACATGGGCGTTGGCGGTCTTCAGCCACACACCAAACTCGCGCGCGCTGTCCACCCACACGCGTCGCAGCGCCAGCTTGGCCAAAACGAGCACGCCCACCGTGTTGCCGGTGATGCGAACGCCCGCGACCAGCGATTTCGTGGCGTGCGGGTTGTCGGCGCCGAGCACGAAGTTCTGGGTCCCGGCTTTGACTGTGACTTTCGCCGCACAGACGCCGCGCAGCTGCACATCCCTGCCGATCGCAAAGCCTCCCGTGTAGGTCCCGGCGGCGACCGCCACAACAGCGCCGACCGGGGCCAACTTCATCCCGGTGTGGATGGTCGTGAACGGCTTGGACTTGGAGCCATTGCCGCCCAAAGCCGCCGATGCGTCGACATAGATCGCCGTTTGTCCCGCGGCGATTGCCGGCCACTTGCTTGTTGGGCAAGCGCTGGGATCGGCGATGCAACGGGGCATCGGCTGCGGATCGTTAGGATCCTTAATAAAGCCCGGCGGACACGTCCACGGCACACCGACGGGGATGCAGTCTCCCTTTTTGCCGGCCATGTCAGCGAGCGCTGGCATCTGCCCTGGACCGCAGCCCTTTTCGTCCTTTCCGCAGACGCGCACCGGATCCCCGCCGCAAAAACGGGTCTGGTCCAAAGGTGGCAACGCCTCGAGCGGCGGGATCGACTTCATCGCCTCGGGGTCGGCACCGGCGGGGCTGCACGCACCTTTCGCGCTCGGCCACATACCGGCGGGACAGCCTTTGCCCGCGTCGTTTTCCGCTGCCATACAGCGCCGTCCGGCAACAACGCAGGCCGCGTCGGTCGTCGGATCGCAGGTACCGCCTTGCACGGTTTGCGCATCCCAACACCAGCGAGGCACACATTCGCCGGGGTCGGCCATTTGCGTCGCACATTCCGGCGGCCCGACCGCCTCGCAGACCCCCTCCTCGGCGTCAAAGAATGACCGGAGCGGACAGCAGCTGCCGTCCTCTTGAAAGCGGTGGGCCGGACACACTGGCGTCTTATCGTCGGGCGTCGACGCGGCGGGCTCGGACGGGGCTGGATCGGAGCATGCGCCAACGGCCAACAACAGCGATGCCAACAGACCGGCGCGGCTGCGTAGTCTCACGACGCGTGTCGTTGTCGGAGCCATCACTCGCCGAACGCGACCCGATCGACGTCGAAGCGTTCGGCAAGGTCGGCCAGAAAGTGGGAGATCCCGTGTCCGCAGCACATCGCGACGGTCGTTGGTCGCCTTGTTGCACGCAAAATGCCCTCCTCTGCGAGTAAAAACCTACCGAAGCAGGCGCGCAGTCCAAAGGCCGCAGCATTGCATCTAACGGCCGATCCTGCGCGAAGGCATATTAGTGGCTTCCCCGACTTTTGACGCGTCTAAGGTGCCCTGCTGGCCAAATGCGGGCATTTTGACCCCGAAAAAGAGCCCGAATTCCCCTCCGCGGCGAGGCGACGGCTTTGTGGGTCGACGGTCCCGCGCGCCTCCGATACGGTCCCGCCGCATCACGTTGGAGAAGCGAAATGAAGGTGTTGGTGATCAATTGCGGGTCGTCGACCGTGAAGTTCAAGGTGCTCGACGTGGCGGGCCGCCGCGAGCTCGCTGACGGCACCATCGAGTGCGGCGAAACCGTCAGTCACGGCGACGCCATCGCCGCGATTCTGGACAGTATCGGCGGCAACGGACACGCCGGCGGCCATGACATCGGCGCCGTCGGCCATCGCGTCGTGCACGGCGGCCCCGACTTCTCCGACGCCGTCCGCATCACTGACGACGTCGTCGCGGCGATCGAGGCGTGCGTACCCCTCGCGCCGCTGCACAATCCAGCCAACCTCGCCGGCATCGAAGCCGCTCGCGCCGCCCTGCCCGACATCCCCCACGTGGCCGTCTTCGACACCGCGTTTCACAACCAGATGCCGCGCCGATCGCGCACCTACGCCATCCCCGTTGATGTCGCCGACCGGCTGAACGCGCGCCGCTACGGGTTTCACGGCAGCTCCCACGCTTTCGTCGCCCAGGCCGCCGCCGATCATCTGCAGCGCCCGCTCAACGAGCTCCGCATCATCACCTGCCACCTCGGTAACGGCGCCAGCGTCTGCGCCGTGGAGTTGGGTCGTTCGGTCGACACGAGCATGGGCATGACCCCGCTCGAGGGCCTCGTGATGGGCACGCGGAGCGGCGATGTGGACGCTGGCCTCGTGCTGCAAATCGCGCGGGAGATCGGCATCGATGAGACCGACCACCTGCTCAACCGGTCATCGGGACTCGCGGGCCTGACCGGGCTTGGCAAGGACCTGCGGGAAATCGAGGCGCAGGCGTCCCAAGGCCATGACGGAGCGCGCCTTTCCATCGCCGTTTTCGCCCATCGGGTGCGCAAGTACATCGGCGCCTACGCGGCGGTCATGGGCGGCGTCGACGCGATCGTGATGACCGGCGGCATCGGCGAAAACAGCGTCACGTTGCGGCGCCGAATCCTGCAGCGGCTCGAGTTCCTTGGTGTACGCCTCGACGAAGACCGCAACGCAGCAGCCAGGGTCGACGACGCCAACCCTGTGGCAGCAATCACCGCGCCAAACTCACGTGTGCCCGCGCTGGCCGTCGCCACCAACGAAGAGCTGATGATCGCGCAGCAGACCGCCAAGCTCGCCGCCGGAGCCGCCAAGGTCGTCGACGCGGGCCCGATCCCGATCGCCGTCAGCGCCCGACATGTCCACCTCAACCGCGAGACCTTCGCGTTGCTCTTTGGCGAGGACGCCAAGCTGACCAGACACAAGGACCTCAGCCAGCCCGGCCAGTTCGCCAGCCAGCAGCGCGTCAACCTCGTGGGCCCCCGCGACCGGATCGACCGTGTTCGCATCCTCGGGCCCCTGCGCGGCCGCAACCAGATCGAGATCTCGCGAACGGACGAGTTCCGGCTCGGGGTCGACGCCCCGATTCGACGTTCCGGACGGGTCAAAGGGTCGGCGCCGATCAAGCTGGAAGGCCCCAACGGAACCGTGTCGCTGGAAGAGGGCCTCGTCTGCGCGTGGCGGCACATTCACATGACGACGGCCGATGCCGCACGTTACGGCGTCAGCGATGGCGACGAGGTCGAGATCAAGATCACCGGCGGACCGCGCGACCTCACGTTTGGCGACGTGCTCGTACGGGTCAAAGACAGCTACCTGCTCGAGATGCACATCGACACCGACGAAGCCAACGCCGCCGAGCTCGGCCGCGTGAGCGAGGGAACGCTCGTCTACACCGACATCCCGTCGCACGAAGCGCACCTACAGCTCAAGCGAGTTGGCCCCTCGGGGTGACGGTCAGCCGCGAAGCGGCGCAGGGAAGGAGCCTGGGGTGCCAACCCCAAGGATTGAGTTGCGTTTTTGCTTGAGCCGCGAAGCGGCGCAGGGAAGTAGCCTGGGGTGCCAACCCCAGGATTGAGTTGCGTTTTTGCTTGAGCCGCGAAGCGGCGCAGGGAAGTAGCCTGGGGTGCCAACCCCAGGATTGAGTTGCGTTTTTGCTTGAGCCGCGAAGATGCTCCGTTCGCTGTCAACCCCGTGGCGGCGAGGTGCCCGCG
>CAZLMW010000209.1:0-7791 GCA_964560875.1 uncultured Enterobacteriaceae bacterium | reverse complement strand
TGCGAGCGGGCCGACCCGGACTGGATGGAACCACGCTCGAACGGTCGATCGAGTCGGGATGACTGGCCACCGAGTTGGCGTCCCAGCCGCTCTTTGTGGACTTCTTGGCCTTCTTGTCGAACAGCGGCTTGCGTGCGGCGAGCGAGTCGTTGGCCGGCACGGTCTTGGCGCTTGCGGCGGCGATCGCAGCCCCGGCGGCAACGGCGGCGCCTGCCACAGCGACGGCCGGGATAGAGGGCGGCTGCTCGCTATCGGCGTCAACTGGCGCGAATGCTTCCGGCGCGGGCGGGCGACTCGCCGCCGGACGGACGTTCTTGCGCTTGCCACCGAGCGGCAGCGTCTCGGCCTCGGCCCGGCTGTCCTCTGTGGGTCCGGGCGCCGGTCCGCCGGGCTCGTCCGCCATCGGGCCGGTGGGGATATCGTCTTCGTCGACGCCCGCGGCGCGGGCCCTGGCGCGTGGATCGGAGCCGGTGTCTGGCAGGTGAACGGTCTCGGCCTCACCGTTTCCGGACGCGGCGTCATCCTTATGCGCGCTACGGACCGACCGATGGCGACCGGCGCCGCCATCGATGTCGAGGCGAACCGACCGGAGCGGCGCCTTCTCGGTCTCGATGTCGCCTGGATGCGTCGGCTGGGATACGTCGCGGCGCGTTCCGAGCCCGGCGCCCGAGGCCACGAGCACATTCTCGAGCGCCGCGCGCATGTCGTCTGCGTCGCGGAACCGATGGCGACGATTCTTCGACAGCGCGCGCATCACGACGTCGGCGAGTCCCCCGGGGAGATCCGAGACGCGGCGTTCGATCGCGACCGGGTCTTCGTTGAGGTGTTTGACGATGAGCTGCATCGCGCTCTTGGCGCGAAACGGCGGCTTTCCGGTCAGCGCTTCGTAAAGGATCACGCCGAGCGAATAGAGATCGGAGCGGGCGTCGAGCTTTTCGGCCCGCGCCTGCTCGGGGCTCATGTACTTGGGCGTGCCAACCGCGAAACCGGGCTTGGTCAGGTCGGCCTCGACGTCGTCGCCGGTGGACTTGGCGATGCCGAAGTCGAGCAGCTTCACGAAGTCTTTTTCGCCGCGCACCTCACAGATGAAGATGTTGCCCGGCTTGAGATCGCGATGGACCAAGCCAACGTCGTGCGCTTCGGCGAGTGACCGCAGCACGCTGCAAGCGATCCGGACCGCTCGCAGGGGCTCGAGCGGCGCTTCATCCTTGAGGACATCGCGGAACTCGCGGCCGTCCAATCGCTCCATCGCGATGAAGAGCAGGCCGCTGTCGGTGTGACCGAAATCAAAGACGCGCACCGTATTGGGATGCTTGAGCTGCGAGGTCATCAGCGCTTCGTTGAAGAACCGCTTCACCTGGATCTCGTCGTTGGCGATGACCGCGTTGAGCACCTTGATGACGATGTCTTGCTTGGTGGTGAGGTGCTTGGCCGCGTAGACGGTGCCGAAGCCACCCTTGCCGAGCACCGATTCGACGCGGTATCGGCCGCCGACGACGCTGCCGACGATCTCGCCATCGCCGCCGCTCGACGGGGTGAAGCCGAAGACCGGGCAAAGCGGATGCCGCACGGGGCAGCTGTCACCCGTTGGCGGTTGGTTGCATTCGCGGCAGAGGTCGACCACGGCGGCAATCTAGCAGACTGTGCGGCGCCTGAGTACGGGGGCTGCGCGGCTTCGGCGACGCGCCTTCCATCCGCCCGTTCTCGCCCGCGACCGTCCCCGGCGCCTCCGGATGAATCCCAACGAGCTCCAGTCTCACACCCCCAGGCGCTTTCCCGCCCTCCGAGCTCCGAAAATCCGCCATCCGCCATTTCCGAGTCCGCCATCGGCCGCGGCCGCCGACTCGGTATCCGAAACCAACCGGCACGACGCGCTTGCGGCGTGCTCGGGCGCCGTAGCCGACAGCGAGCCGGCGGCTCTCCGCTGAAAGACGGTGCGTTGCACCTTCCTCGGTTCCTCAGAGAGCCCGACTCAAACGATCCGCACCCGATTGCGCTTGCGAGCGGGAGCGATAAGTGCAACGTCGGTGCCAAGCGCTGCGCACATGGACTGGCGTGCCTCATTCCCATCAGCGACGCGTTTAACGCACCACCGGGTGTCTGTGGCAAAAGGTTGCCGAAGGGCGCGGCATGCAATGCGCGCAAGTTGAGCCACAGGCCGGACAACAAACCCTGTGCCCTCGGCCTCGTGTGCTCGCCGCCCCACCTCGACGTACCGTTCAAGGCGGGCTCTACGCTGCCCCATTACAAGGGCATGTGCATGGAGGAGGCGGGCTGCGGTCAACCGTGCAAGGGACCGCGCCAATGCAAGGGCACCGACCTGTTCTGCAAGGTGGCGTCCGGCGCGAAGGTCGGAACCTGTGTTCAGCGCCCCATGCACGGTCAGGCGTGCGCCCCTGACGTCTATTCGTCGTGCATGGGCTCCGCGAGCTGCCGGTGGTATCCGATCGGCGGGGCCAAGAAGCCAACGTGCTGGCGATTCAGCTCTGTCGGCGAGTACTGCGGCACCGGTGTCCCCTGTCGCTACAACCTGTATTGCGCCAAGAACAAGTGCGTGTCCCCGCCGAAAGTGGGGGAAGCCTGCGCCAGCAACTACACGTCGAAAAACCTCTGCGGCTCCGGCAAGAAATGCGTCAGCGGCATCTGCCAGTCCACTTGCCCCAAGCCGTAACGACTTCGGGCCGCGGCTTTGGTCTGCGAACTCAGACCACTCTCCGTGCGGGCCGCTGTATCAGCGTCCGAGAACCGCCACGACCGCGCCGTCCTCGACGATGAGCACGGTCCTTCCATCGGCGACCTCCGACAGCACCGCCGGTCCGAGGTCATCGGCGCGGATGACCAGCGCGTTGTCAGCCTCGGCTCGGGCGATCCGCTCACCGCCGGGTAGCGTCACGTGCTTGGGATTGGGCGCGACACGTCGAATCGCCGCTGCCATCAACGACTCCAACCGCTTGTCCGGCAGGGATTCGACGGAAAGACCGAGCGCCTCGCCGGCGATGCCGCCGCCGTCAGACAGCCACCGACGCGTACGCGGACCATCGCGCAACGGCAATGCGGCCAGTTGCAGGGCGGATTCGGTGTAGGCCCGCGGCCCGACCACCAATTGCACGCTCGACACATCCAGACCGAAGCTGGCCAGCTGCTCGACGAACGCGCGGGCAATCAGTGCGCCAGAAGGGTCGTAGTCGACCAGACCGACGAGGTGAACTTCAGAGTGTTTGCCATCCTCGTCCGCGGGCAAGGCAGCAAGGAGCTGTTTGGCGGTGTATTCGCTGGTGCAAGCGCTCGGCGCGCCGCCGAGTGCCACGAATGAGACGCCGAGTCGTCGACGCAGGCGGGCGAGCAGGCGGACGTGGGCGGTCTTCTCAGCAAAAGCCAGGACATGGGGCCGGCGCAGGCCGATCGCCCGGTTCCGCCAGTTCTCGTCGGTGAAGCCGAAGTCCTCGTAGTCGAACAGGCGCCGGTGCTCGATCAGGTCGGCGAGAACGGCGCTTGTCATCTCATCGGGGTTGCCGCAGTTGCGGTCACGGGCCGGTACGCGCATGACCGCGGGTTTGACGAAGCGGTACCAGAAGCTGCGGACGTTGCCTTTGATCGGCGGTTCATCGCCGGAGCGGATGCGTTGCCATGCCTGGTAGGCGAGGTTGCGGATGAGGCGGGTGGTGACGAGTTTACCGCTTCGTGGCGAGCCAAAGAGAGCGAGGAGTTCCGGGCCGGTAAGGGTGCGGAGATCGCGGTCGTGGGGGTGAATGGATAGTTGGGTGAGGATGGCCTGTCTGGTTGGTGGGATCTGGGGACGCGGCATCGATGAATGGTGGAGGTGATGTAGAAATCGGGCAAGGTGGTTTTTTGCTTTTGTCTCGTGGTTCTGGGGCCGAGGCGGTGCCGGGGATCACGTTGCGCCGGAGCACGCCGAGAGAGCCGCGCAAATCGAAGACAGCCGCGCAAATCAAAGACAGCCACGCATCCGAGGGCGACTGCACGCCTCGATGTGTGCAATGGGTCGTGGATCGTCTTGCTAGCCAGCGTCTCGGAGATCGGACCATGGCGGCAACGGCCGGACGTTCTGCAGAAGGCCTGTTGTGCCTCGCCGAATCGTCCGGATGGAGCCGTTGCGCATGCCGTACAGCTCATCGCGGGAGATCCGGCCATGAGCGGTCCGATAGCCGCGATGCTCGGCGTCCTGACCGTCGCGTTCAGCGGTCCGGTCCAGGGCGCTATCGCCGCGCTTGAGCCGGGTAAGGCGCTCATTGAGCCGGATCAGCTGCTCGAGCTCACGGTCGTCGTTGGCATCGGCGAGCAACGTCGCCTGGTGCTCATCGAGACGGTTTGACAGCGCGCCGACCATCGCGGCGTTGGTCGTCATCAGCCAGTCGATCAGGCGCTCGATATCGACCGGCCCATGGCGGCGGCTCGACTGCCGACCAACGAACCGGGCGTTGCGCCGGCCAACGTCTCCCTCGCCCATCCGCGGCAGGAGCTCGGCCACTGTCGTCGCCGGGCGCGTGTTCTCGGGGACGCGACGGACGCGGGTGATCGGGTAGATGCGGCGCCCAGGCACCAACGCCTCGCCAAATTTGACGGTGTGCTCCTCTCCGCCGCGCTCCGGACTCCATTGGCTGAAGCAGTTCGCGGTGCGGTGCCGGGCGCGGCCGCGGCCGACGGGCGCTGTGTCTACCCAGCTGTTGAAGACGACGGAGTGGTTGCCGCCGCCCGTGCCGTTGTCGTTGCACATGTACAACCAATCGCCGGCGTTCAAACTGTCGAAGTCGTCGATCGGAAGCGGAATCCAGTTCTCTCGGCCGACGCCGGGTCCGCTTCGGTTCTTGCGGGCCTCGTGCTGCACATCGTCCTCGCCTTGCCCCAAAACGACGTTGCCGTCGTGGTCGTAGCTGTCGATCACTCCGGACGCATCGGCCGTCACCGCGCCGGCATACGAGTTGACGATCTCGACCCAGTGTCCGCACATGCGGGCGTGAATGCGGGCCGTTTCCGATGCAGGGTCGTAGCGGCCGTTGGTCAGGATGTGACTCGCCAGCAGGATTCGCTGCTGGGCGGATGTGCCACCAACCGGGCCGTCGTTGAACAACCTCTCGGGGATTTCATCGGTGAGGAAGTAGCCGAGCAGCTTATCGCGCTCTGTCATCGTGAACAGGCAACGGAGCTCGTCTGCCGGAACACGGGCCACGCCGTCGGCGTCTGGGACCGCGTTGAAAGCGTGAAGGACCGATGTGAAGACGTCGTTGAAGCGCTGATGGAACCAGGTCCACAGCTCATCGGGCCCGGCGCAAGACGCCTGTTCGCTGTCGCCTGGCGAGCCGATCAGGGCATCGGCGCTTGAAGGGCCTGGCAGTTCGCGTGCGCCGGATCGTCCAGAGCCTCGATCCGGCGACATCGCCTCGGACTGCCGGCTGTATCCAGCGCGATTGTTTGGATCGACGGCCGCGGCACCGGCCGCGTAGTTCATCGTATTCAGGCCGGCGCGCAGCCCGGTCGCAGGCGTAGGGGTGACCGCGGAGGGAGCCGGGCCAGCGGCAGGGGCAGGCGTATTCTCGGTGGCGGGTGCGGATCCCGCATGCGTCGTCATTGGAGGCAAGCTCGCGGAGCGATCGGTATTTGGTTCTCTCGAGACGCTACCACCCGGCCCTGAGTCCAACCAAGGGGATCCGCACCCGCAGTCAGACAGGCGGTGTCCGGCGACCCTCGAGCTTCTCGGTGGCCTGGTGGTGAGTCGACATGCGGCCGTGCCAGCGGCGTGACCACGTGCGCTACGTAGCGACCCGGGCCGCGCCCATCAAGCGGTCTACTTGGAGCCGACGACGGAAACCGGCACGTGGGACGCCGCGGTCCCAGCGACGCCGCTCACCCGCGGTTCCGTTGAGACTCCCTCCCGCCTGCATCCCCTTCGAACACCCGACTTGGAGGACGAAATGCGAATTCTGGGAATGGTTGCGTTCGCCGTTATCGGTGGGCTGATGGGGTGCGAATCGGACTGCTCTCAAACGACGGTGACGCACATGCATCGCGAGGTGCAGCTGGTGGCCGAAGTGCAGGATTACAGCGGCAAGCCGAACCCGGGGGTGGAGGTGACGTTTGGCATGCAGATGAACCACTGCAAGGACGGCGGCGGCACCTCGTCCGGCAAGACCCTGACGACGAAGGCGAAAAGCGGCTCCGACGGTATCGCCAAGATGCCGGGCGCGTTCAAAAAATCACATTCAAGAACGCCGGTGACCGGCTGCGGCTGACGGTTCTACCCGCGGGCACGACCACCAACATCGGCTACCAATACAGCTATTTGACGGCCAAAGGATGGGGTCCGGAGCGCAAGGTCATTACCAAGCAGTTCTTCGCGCCGTAGGCTCTGAAGGTCGTCGCACGGCGCGCCGAGCAGCTTGGTTGGATAACTGCAGGCTCCGTTGACCACGTCGCACTTGGGGGCAAGGCACGGCGCGGCTGTCTTGCACTTGGGCTTGCCGCCGGACGACAGAGCGTCTACTTGGAGCCGACGACGGACACGGGCACGTGCGATCCCGCGGTCTTGCCGTGCCCGAGCTCGCCGTGTTTGCCCTGCCCCCAACAAAGGACTTCGCCGGTCTTTGTGAGCGCGCAAGTGTGATACGCGCCCGCTGTGACCGCGATGGCGTCCGTGACGCCGGGCACCTGTTGAACCTTGGTCTGGTTGCCCTTCGTCGGATCGAGGCCAAGCTGGCCTTCGACCCCGCGGCCCCAACACCAGACCTGGCCCTTGAGCTGCACGACGCAAGCGTGACCCTGCCCGGCGGCGAGGTCGGTCGCGCCGAAGACGCCGATGACGTGGACCGCGGTGGTGCTGTCGGACTTGAGCCCGTGGCCCAATTGACCCGCTGAGCCGTCGCCCCAGCAACGGACCTTGCCGCCGCCGATCAGCGCACAGATGAAGCCATCGCCGACCGCGAGATGGGAGGCACTGTCCGGCAGCAGCACCTTGAGCGGGCTGGCGCTGGACTCGAAAAAGCCCTTCTTGCCGTTGGCGAGCTGCCCCTCGATATTGGCACCCCAGCATTGAGCGGCGCCGCCCTTGACGAGGCAGGTGTTGTCGTAGCCGGCGAACAGCGACTTGATGGCGCTCGCGTTCACCTTGTTGGGCGTCTTGAGCGTAGTGCCACCGCTGCCGGCCTGCTTGTGGGTGTTGCTGCCCCAGCACCACGGTGCGCCGTCGATCAGCCCACACGAGTGGCGCGCACCGGTGGCGATGGCGGTGGCGGGTTTGATGAGGCTCACCTGCTCGGGTGTCCACTTGTTCTTCGTGCTGCCGTTGCCAAGCTGGCCCTGCACGCCGCGGCCCCAGCACCACAGCTCGCCATTGCTCTTGCGCACGCACGCGTGGCCCTGCCCGACAGCGACGTCGACAGCGCTGGTCATGCCTTTGACAGCAACGGGCGTATGCGAAACGGGATTGCTGCCCGGTTTGCCGTCGCCCAGCGCGCCGTTTGTGTTGTCGCCCCAGCACATCACCGACCCGTCCGCGCGCACGGCACACGTCGCCTGGTAACCGGCGGAGATCCGCGTCGCCCAACGGGTCTTGCACAGACCGGACAGGCAGATTTTGTGGGTGCCGCATACGGCGAAGTCCTTGGCGGGCGTGGTCGTGCAGACACCGCTCTTGCACGCGGCAACTACGCACTTGGAGCCCGTCGCGGGGCAATCACCAGCGTTGGCGCATGCCCCGGATCCGACATCGGCGCTCGAACTCGCATCGGCGCTCGAACTGGCATCGACGGCGACGGAACCCGCATCGACGCCGACGGA
>CAZLMW010000208.1:0-7926 GCA_964560875.1 uncultured Enterobacteriaceae bacterium | reverse complement strand
TCCCCTGTTGGGTCCTTCCCCCTTGATCGAGGCGCCGTCTGCCAAGACAGAACCCAAATTCATTGAGTCGATCCCTCGCAGCGACAAAAAAGTGGAAAAAAAAGAGAGGGGATCCCCGAGGGCCGCGAACTGTCGCCGATCAGCCACACGCTGTAGCCTCGCGCTCATGGTCACCGCTACGCCCGTCCGGTTTCGCTGGTTTCTTCCGGCGCTGCTTGCGCTCACCGGGGCGACTGGGCTGCTTTACGAGGTCGTCCTCGGCCGCTACCTGACGCTTCACATCGGCTCATCGGGCGCGTCGCAGGCGGTCACGCTCAGCGCCTTTCTCGGTGGGCTGTCCCTCGGCGCAATCGCGGCCGGAAAGCTCTGCGCGACCCGTTGGACCGGCGTTATCAAGCCGCTCTTTGCGTATTGTGGCCTCGAAGCGGGCATCGGCGTGTGGGCGCTGGCGTTTCCCCATGTCTCGCCGGTCGTCTTCGCGGCCTTTCATAGCTTGTCGTCGGGCATGGCGCCTGGGTCCACGGCATCTGTCGCCTCGCAGATGATGCTGGCGGCGCTGTTGATCCTGCCGATGTCGACGCTCATGGGCGCCACCCTGCCGGTTCTCGCCGCCGCCGTGTCCCGTTCGGTGGGCACCGGAGCCGTGCCGCTCATCGGTCGCTACTACGCCGTCAACGCGTTCGGCGGGGCGACGGGCTCGCTGGCTGCCGGTTTTTGGCTGATCGAAAAGCTCGGGCTCGACGGTCCGCTACACCTCGGCGCCGCCATCAACATCGCCGTCGCGATCGCTGTTGCCGTGCTCGCGCGGGGGCTCTCCGACGACGCCAAGGACGTGCCCGAAGACGTCATCACCGACCCCGATCCGCGCGCGCCGCCGTACAACGCGTTCCTCTTCGCCGCGTTCGGAACCGGCATGGTCACGCTGGTCTACGAGGTCGTCTGGGTGCGCATGGCCGGCCTGCTGCTCGGGGCCTCTGTCTACGCGTTCGCGCTGATGCTCACCGTCGTCATCGTCGGGATCGCGTCGGGTAGCGCGATCGCCACGTTCTTCGTCGCGCGCGGCAAGGATCCCCGCGTCATCTTCGCCGGCACCCAAATCGTCGCCGCGCTGATGGCGTTTTTCCTCTACCTGCGCCTCGGCTCCCTGCCGATCGAGCTGCTCGACATGCGCCTGGCGATCCGACCCGAATACGAAAACTACACGCGCTGGTTGCGGACCGGCGGCGGCTGGGTTGCGCTGCACATGTTGCCCGCGGCGATGGCGCTCGGTGCTTCGTTTCCTGTGCTGCTCGACGGCGCGCGACTGTCCGGTGGTGGCGTGGCGCGGGCGACGGCGTGGATCCTCGGCAGCAACACCCTCGGCAACCTCACCGGCGCGCTGATTGGTGGGTTCTTGTTGATGCCGGTGCTCGGGCTCGAAAACGTGCTTGTCGCCGGCGCATGCCTGTCGCTCGTCATCGGCCTGACCTGCTTGCCCCGACCGGTGGGAGCGCGTCCCAAGGCCATCGCCGCAACGATCGGCGTCATCATCCTCGCGGTCAGCATCGCCGCGCCGCCGGACATCACCCTCTTGCATCGCGGCCTGTTCCGCCTGCGCAAATCGCGCGTTCGGCCGGTCAAACAAGCCCTGCACTACATCCGCGCCGGTCGCGAGATCTTTCGCGAGGACGGCAAAGACGCCTCGATTTCGGTCGATTATCGGGAGGACGACGGCCTGCTCCTGTTTCGCACCAACGGCAAGACCGACGGCAGCAACTTCGAGCCGGTCACGCAGGTCGGGCTGGGCCATCTCGGTTTCGTCGCGCGACCGGACGCCACCGACGTCTTCGTTGTCGGCCTCGGCACCGGTCAATCCGCCGCTTCCGCCGCCAGTCACCGCAGGGCAAAAGTGCACGTCGCAGAGCTCTCGCCAGCCGTGGTCGAGGTCGCCAAGCTCTTTGGCCCGTTCAACGGCAATGTTCTGCAGAACCCGCGCGTGAGAGTTGACGTGGCCGACGCCCGCGACGCCCTGCGCAAAGCCCCGCCGCATAGCTACGACATCATCGTCTCCGAACCGTCCAACCCGTGGGTTATCGGCGTGGCCGACCTCTACACCGTCGAGGCGTTTTCAATGATGCGCTCGCGGCTGAAAAAGGGCGGCGCTTTCGTGCAGTGGATCCAGGTCTACGAGATGAGCAACGAGACCTTCCGCTCGGTCTTGTGCACGCTGCACTCGGTCTTCCCGCACGCCGTCGTCTTTCGCCTCGAAGCCGCCGATATCGCCGTCGTGGCGAGCACCGAGAAGCTCGCGATCGACGTGGCCAAGGTCCGCGCGATGTACGCCGACAAGTCGATTCAAAAGGCGCTCGACGCCGCCAACCACCGCCGCCTGCCGCGCACCGGCGACGACCTGCTGGTCCTGCAAATGGCCGATGAGGCCGCCGTCAACGAGGTCTGCAAGGGCTTCACCGGGCACATGCACGACACCCGACCGAGCATCGAATATGTGGCCCCGCGCGATTTCTTTGTCGGCGTGGCCCCGACCGCCCTGATCCGCGAGCTCGACACCCGCATGGCCAAAGCGCCGCGCACCGCCCTGGCCCGCCATTTGGCCCGAAACCCGCCCGACGAAAAGCGCCGCACCGCCCTACATCGCTACCTCGCGCTGAGCCCCGGAACCCACGAAGCACCGCTGCAACAGGCCGGCCTCTCCGCCGCCAGGAGAGCCGAACGAAGCGCCGCGGTCGCCATCCATTTGCCCGATCCAGCCACCGCGACAACGGCCGACCTGCCCCGCGTTTGTCCGCAGCTCGCACGACGCGCGCCGTGGGCGGTTGATACCCTTGAGACGATGCTCGGCCCCGTCACCAGCGACCCGAAGATCCGCACATGGCACGAGCTCTGCCGCGGCAAACGCCAGCCTGGAGCACCGTGATATTGTCGCGTTATCAACGTGAAATTCGGGCCTTGGGCAGCGCGTTCATCGCGACCTGTTGTCGATGCATCGCGCCACCTGTGCGCGCTCTTCGCTTCCGCGTCGTCTCCAAAGACCTGCCTCAAGGCGAGCTCCCGACCACGGTACGTGGAACTTTCACGGCAAGATCCCGATCATTTTCGAGATCAAGTCGCGGCTCCGCTTCACCTCGTCCAAGCACAAGCTGGTCGCGCGCTGAAGGTGTCCGCGGGGGTTCACGATGACGCTCGCGAGCTCGAAGCCCCAGATGCGGCGGATCTTTCGGCTGTCCAGCGCGCTCGGTGTTTCGTTCGCTCGCTGAGCCCGCCTCGCAGTCGACAACGAGCGTTGTCAGGTCCAAGCGCGTCGCCATCTGAATCCGGGCTGTCAGCAGCGCTTTATGGCATCCGCGGCGTCGGTACTCGGGCTGGACGAAGACGTTTCCGAGCAGCGGTCTGTCATCTCGTCACCCGTCATCTGTGTCGGCGAGCGCGGGCAGCTCGATCTGCATCCGAGCGCCGCCCAACGCCTCGTCGTCAGCGATCGACAACGTGCCGCCAAATCGCTCGATCAGCCGCCTGCTGACCGCAAGCCCGAGCCCGGAGCCACGCTCGGCAGGTTTGGTCGTGAAGAACGGCTCAAAGACCTGCGCGCGCTTTTCCGCCGGGATCCCGGGCCCCCCATCGGCGACCTCGATGTGAACGCGCGCGCCGGCAGCCTTCCACCTGACCGCGATCGGGCCTTTGCCATCGGTCGCGTCCGCGGCGTTGATGATGAGGTTGAGCAGCACCTGTTCGAGCCGGCCGGGCGGGATCGCGGCGAGGACGTCATCGTGGCCGCGATCGTCGGGGCCATTGTCGGGGCCATCGATCTGCACTTCGCTGCGGCGGACCTTGGTGTGGATGCGGCCAAGGCGCGCCACGTTATCGACAACTACGGCGACATCAGCGCCATCACCAACACCATCAGGGTCGTCGCCGCCCGTCGTCCGCAGCGCGGTCTTGTCGAGCCCAAAGCGGTTCATGTCGCGCAAAATCGTGTCGATGCGAACGATGGCGTCGGTCGCGTCGTGCATCGTCTGCCGTCGCTCTTCCTCGTCTCCATCGCCAAGCAACGGCAGCACATCCAGCGCCGTCTGGGCGACCGACAGCGGACCGCCGATCTCGTGCGCGACGCCCAACGCGAGCTGTCCGGTCAACGCGAGGCGATCGGCGATCGTCAGCTGCTCGGTCACCCGCGCCATGGCCGTCCGATAGTCCTCGACCGCCGACAGCCCGGTGGTCTTGTCGCTCGCCAACCGGTGCAGCTTTTCGCGCAGCTGGGCCAAAACCCGTTGCACCCGTGCGACCTCGTCGGCGTCCTGCGCGATCACGCCGGATTCATCACGAGCCAGGGCCCTATCCAGCTTCTCGAGGTCGGCCACCAGGAAGCCGCGAATGACCGCCACCGCCGCCCCAAGGAGCGCCGCGAACAACGCCGCCGACGCCAGCCAGAGCACCCGATCAGCGGCAACAACCGCCTCCCACAAGCGGTCGATCCCGCCGTCACCCAACGCCGCTTCGGCCGCGGCCTGGTGCAGCAACGCACCGGCCAGCACCGTCATCGCCACCAACGCCACCGCCAGGGCAGCGCCAACCAGCAGCATGATTCGGGTTCGCAGACGCACCGTTCAGCCGATCGCCAACAACGGCTTGAGCACATCGGCAAACGCGCGATGCAACAGCAGCCATTGCAGCCCCGCCAGCGCCAGGAACGGCCCAAACGGCATCGCGACGTGGCGCAGCGACGCCAGCCCGCGCTCTTCGGCCAGCTTCGGCGACCACAGCGTCGACAGCACAGCGAACGCCAAGCCCTGCACCGCCGCGAGGAAAAGCACCATCGGCAGCGACGCCAACCCGAGCCACGCGCCAAGCCCCGCAAGCAGCTTCACGTCACCCGTACCGAGCCCCTCGCGTCCCGTCAGCGCCGAGTACCCCCACTGCATCGCCAGCAAGCCAAAGCCACCCGCCGCCGCACCCGCCGCAGCGACCTGCCACGACACGCCACGGACATCGCCAACCGCAAACGCGACACCGATCCCGATGAGCGGCAACGGCAGGCTCAAACTATCGGGGATCATGAACGTATCGGCGTCGATCAAGGAGATGCTCACCAGCGCGAACACCAACACGTGTTCAGCCCCGATGCCGGCCAGCGCCCGCCAGGTCTCAAGCTCGCCCTGACCCCACGCCGTCACCCACGGCACGGCAACCGCCAAGGCCAACGCCGCCGTCACCGCTTCCACAGCCGGGTAACGAAACGAAATCGGCGCGCGACACGACCCGCAGCGGCCGCCAAGCAGCGCGAAAGACACCACCGGCATGTTCTGCCACCAGCGAATCGGCGTCTCACACGACGGGCAACGCGACGGCGGCGACACGACGCTCAGCCCCGCGGGCACCCGGTAGATCACGACATTGAGAAACGACCCCCACACCGCGCCCCACGCAACGATGACGGCGTAAACGAGCGGCAACAGCTCCGGGGAAGGGTCCAGCACGCGGCCAGCGTACCGCTAACGTCGCAACCACAGAAGAACCCAGCACCGAACAACGCGGCAACCAGAAAACCGCCGAGCAGCTCGTTACAACGAACCACAGATTGCCCCTTACCTCCGATCCCGGCGACCGCTATCATCCGCGCCCGCCTGGGCCGAGGCCGCCACCGCTGGCCCTCGCTGCACGCTCCGCACCGCGCTATCCCCGATCGTTCGCATGCTCCGCAGCCTATCCGCCGTCATTACCGCCGCACTCGTGCTGTTCGCCGCCGCCCCCGCGTTGGCGCAGCGCAACTTCAGCATCGATTTTCTCGACCCGCAGACCCAGATCATCCTCGGCATCGGCATGATCATCGGCGTGCTGCTCGTCGTCCTGCTGACCTTCCGCTCGCAAGTCGCTGCGATGGTCACGCGCCAGATTTCCGCCTTCCGCGCCCAGGAATCGCGCCTGCTCGAAGTGACGACGGCCATCAGCCAGGAGCTCAACCTGCAGCCGCTGCTGCATCGCATCATGGACACGGTCACCGAGATCCTCGACGCCGATCGGAGCACGCTCTTTCTGTACGACGCCAAGACAAACGAGCTGTGGTCCAACGTCGCCCAGGGCCTGCAGTCCAAGGAGATCCGATTCCCAGCCCACCTCGGCCTCGCAGGCGGCTGCTTTCAGAGCGACGAGATCATCAACATCCCCGACGCCTACGCCGACGAACGCTTCAACCAGTCGTTCGACAAGAAAACCGGCTACCGCACCCGCTCGATCCTCTGTTACCCGGTGCGCACCAAGCAGGGCACGGTCATCGGCGTGATGCAGGTGCTCAACAAGAACGGCGGGCCGTTCACGGAGACCGACGAAAAGCGCCTCGGCGCCTTCACCTCCCAGTGCAGCGTGGCGATCGAAAACGCCAAGCTGTTCGAAGAGGTGATGACCATGAAGAACTACAGCGACGCCATCCTCGAGTCGATGACCGAAGGCGTGCTGACGTTCGACGCCGACCGCCGCATCACCCGCGCTAATGGCGCCGCATATCGCATCTTCGGATTCTCCCACGAGCACGTTTTCGGCACCGGGGAACACACGCGAGACGACCCCCTCGTCGACCGCCCTGCGACCAAGCTGTTCACCGGCCGCAACGAGTGGATCTCCGAAGCCATCGACCGCGTGATGAGCACCGGGGACTCCGACGAAGCCCTCGACGTCGAGCTCTGGCTGACCACCTCCGAAACCGCCGGCGGCAACGACTCCCGCAGCGTCAACCTGTCGGTGCGCCCGCTCAACGACGGCAAAGATCAGCGCATTGGTGGGCTGGTCGTGATCGAGGACATCAGCGACGAAAAACGCGTCCGCGCGACGATGGCCCGCTACGTGCCCAAGGAAGTGGCCGACAAGCTGATGGAAGAAGGCGGCGACGCGCTCGGCGGCACCTTGCAGACATCGACCGTGCTGTTCTCCGACATTCGCCAGTTCACCGCGTTATCCGAGCGGGTCGGGCCGGCCGAGACCGTCGGGATGCTCAACGAGTACTTCACGATCATGGCCGACATCGTGATGAGCGAGCGCGGCATCCTCGATAAGTACATCGGCGACGCGATCATGGCCGTCTTCGGCGCGCCATTGGCAACCGGAAAGGACGCCGATCACGCCGTCCGGGCCGCGATCGAGATGCTGGCGTCGCTGCGGGCGTTCAACGACCGGCGCGTCAAGCACGGCAAGGAGCCCATCGAGATCGGCATCGGCGTCAACACCGACGAGGTCCTCAGCGGCAACATCGGGTCGGCCAAGCGCATGGATTACACGGTGATCGGCGACGGCGTGAACCTCGCGGCGCGGCTCGAGTCGGCCAACAAGACCTACGGAACCCACGTGCTGGTCAGCGAGTTCACGGTCGGCGAGCTCAAGGACGAGTTCACGCTGCGCGAAGTCGACCGGATAACCGTCAAGGGCAAGTCCAAGCCGGTCGGAATCTACGAGCCGCGCGACGCGTGGGACACGCGGGAGTTTCCGCACGTCGACGAGATCTTCCGGCTGAGCCAGGAGGGCATCGGCCTGTATCGCGACCGCAAGTGGGACGACGCGCTGCAGCGATTTGGCGAGGCGCTCCAGCTTCACGACGACAAGGTCTGCCAGCTCTACAAAGAGCGCTGTGAACACTTCAAGGACAACCCTCCCGACGACGACTGGGACGGCATATGGGTCATGCAAACAAAGTAGTGAGCACCGTTATAACCGGGGGTGTGATCTTTTACCCGGTCAGCTGTCGCTTCCCGGCCGGATCACACCCGGGGGCGTTGTTTCGTTTCTCCGTGCCGCAAGGCCGACAAGCACTTCTTCGAAAAGGGCTGCGGCTGGCCGATCCCCGGCAAATAGTCTATGCCTGCGTCGCTTTCCGTTCGTGACCATCGGTCCCGAGCCAGCGCCACTAAAGTGTAATATGTAAGGGTCAGACCCCGATAGAACGTC
>CAZLMW010000207.1:0-7937 GCA_964560875.1 uncultured Enterobacteriaceae bacterium | reverse complement strand
CCTTGCAAACAACGAGCACCTGCGCCGAGGCGAAGCTTTGGCGCAGTCTGCTAGACTTTCGCCAGCTCCACTGCGCGGGCAACAGCTGCGTTGGCCGCATCCGAAACGGCTGTCGACCAGCGATTCTCGCTCAACACGCGCAGCGCCTCCGCGGTCGTTCCGCCCGGGCTCGTAACAGCGACCCGCAACGCTGAGAACGATCGATCATCCTCCGCCGCCAGTTGAGCCGCGCCCCGCACGGTCGCAAGCGCCATCGTCGCGGCTTGTTCCTCGTCAAACCCCTGTTCGCGGGCGGCATCTGCGAGGGCTTCCAGAAAGCGGAACACGTATGCCGGTCCCGATCCCGCGATCGCTGTGAAGCCGTCAATACGGTCTTCTTCGAGCTCCACGACCTCGCCGAGCGACACCAGCAAGTCCTTGATCGCGTCGCGTACCGGCGTTTCGAGCGCGGCGGGCCACGCGACGGCTGTGCAGCCAAGACCTACGCGCGCCGGTGTATTCGGCATGATTCGCACCACGGTTGGCTTGTTCCCCAGCCAGCGACGCACCTTGGAGGCCTGCACCCCGGCGAGCATCGAGATCCACGGTTGACCTGTTGGAACCGAGGCGATCAGCGGCTGAACGACCTGTTGCGCGACCTGCGGCTTCACGCCAAGCATCACGACGTCCGCACCTTGCACGACACCAGGACCGTCCGTGCTCGTCGCCACGCCATGCGCGTTCGCGACCGCCGCAGCGCGACCTTCATCGGACTCGGCGACCGTCACATCCGTCGCGTCCAGGGCGCCCGAACCAAGCCACCGAGACAGGATCGCCCCGCCCATGTTCCCGCACCCGATCAGCGCCATCTTCATTGGACTCTCCTTCGCCATAACAGGCAGCCAAGACCCACCAACATCGGCCACAGCAACGTCGTTGAGCCGCCCACAGGCGCCGCACCACAGTCGCCGGGTGGATCGTCGGGGGCAGGCGCGATGACCGGGTCCGCCGTGATGATCAACGTCCAGCTGTGCTCCTCAAACAGGCGCGGATCGCCGTCACGACGCACCTTGTCGCTCTTGATCTCGACGCGCACCGTGAGCACGTGTTCGCCGGGCGCATGTCCGAGAGGGCTGTAGACGAGGTCCGCGCCCTCGTTGACGTGGACCGCTTTTCCGTCGAGCAGCCAACGACCGCGCAGGCCCTCGGTTTGGGCGACATCGACCCGAAACGGTGGGCACGCAGACTGCTGACACGTGACAGTGGCCAATGCTGGTAGCGTCGCGGCGATCGTCGTGGTTTGGCCGAGCAGCGCCAGGTACACGCCCTCCCAACAGATCGGGCAGAAATCGTCTTTCAGCTCCCGCATCAGGCAGCGTGGGGCGGGGCGAAACATGCCTTTGACCTGGTAGCGCGCGCCTTCATACGCGCCGATCGGGCTGTGGGGGCCGGTTGCGTCGGCGATATCGCTTGGAATCGGCGTCTTGTCGTCGATCCATGGGTGCCACTTCGGCGGCGAGATGTTGGCGGCGAGGGCGACGTTGGGCTCGGGGTCTTCGACGGGTTTGCCCGGGTAGGCGGCTGTGTATTCGTCGGCGAGCCCAGCGATCGTGTGGGCGAGCTCGTGGCGCAAGATCTGGATCGACTCCTTGTGAACGGACGCGATGGCGACCGGACCGCCCGATCCTCCGTACTGCGGATCGTTGACCAGCAACACGGCCACGTCCCACTCGGGCAACGCCTTTGTCACCGCCGCGAGAACCGCGCCGTCGTTTGCCGTGATCAACCGCTTGAGCCCGCCGCTGTCGTAGGTCGCATTGAACGCCGTGTTCGCCTTGGTCCCGGCCGAAGGATGGTCGGCTCCAGATTGCCCAGACGGGACAAACAATCCGTGCACATTCACCAATGGGCGCGCCGCTTTGTAGGGCCCGTAGGTCAAGACGCCGGTCGCGGCGTTGTTCGCGTCTTTGAAGAAGAGCTCTTTATCCGCCTCCCGATAGCCCTCCGCGACAACGACGAGGTCGAGCCGGCGGGCCGCAGCGCCGTTGCCGATCAGCGTTCGAAGCTCATCAGCGTGGGCGTCGGGCGCGGCACACAACAAGCCCAAACACACCAGGACCCACGGGCCGCAGCGAGGTGCAGGTGTGGCAGCGCTCACTCACGGCTCCTCGCGGTGGCACGTCGGCCATCGGCTGCGACGACTTCGACGTCGACGGGGAGCTCGGCGGCGTTCAAGCGGACCGAACCTACCAACGCTTTGGCTGGGACGATCGCGGCGGTCTCACTGCCGTTGCGGGGGGCGATGTGGCGGTGGGCGAGCGGCTGCAGACAGCGCTTTTCAACCGCGTTGGCGGCCTTGACGGTCACGCAGTAAGTGCGGGCGGCGGTGGCGCGTGGTTGCGGCTTGCCGTTCCCAACGGTGGAAGCGCCCGGCGTTTTGATAGCGGGCGGCGGTTTGATAGCAGTCGGCGCTTGGACGGTCCGCCATCGGGCACCTGTGAGCGGCTGATCGGGCGGCGCAGAACCTGTCCTGTGGGTCGCGGCGAGCACGCGCAGGCCTCTGGGGCCATCTTCGAACACGACCGTCACATAGCCCGGTTGGGACGTCGCAACCGGGGCGGCATTGCACGCTGCAACCCCCGCGATCGCGAAGATGGTCGACATCGTGGCCCACACGAAACGCGATTTCATGGCGACACACCGAGAGTTTGCCCGACCTCGATCCGGGCGCCTCGTAGCACGGAAGCCGCGTCCGCCCGTCGCTTCCCAGGGCGCTGCAAGGCCGCGATTCGGACCGCGCCTTTTGCGCACGCGACAACCGCGCATCCATCGGCGCTTGCCAGCAACGTGCCCGGCTCTCCGTCGCCGATCGTCGCCGCTGAACCGTCGCCAAAGACCTTCCACCGCTCTCCCGCCGGGGTCGTTGTCCAGGCGCCCGGCCACGGTGTCATCGCGCGCAAGTGTGCATCGACCCCGCGTGCGTCTTGTTTCCAGTCGATCTCGCCGTCCGCCTTGCAAAGCAGTGGCGCATAAGTGGCGCCGTCTTCGGTTTGTGGGGTCGCTTCCAGTTCCCCGGCAAGCAGCGCATCCAACCGATCGACAAGCAGCTCTGCACCGGCCGTTGCCAGCTTGTCGTGCAGCGTCTGGGACGTGTCGTGTTTATCGATCGGCACGACGATCCGGGCCAGCACAGCACCGGTATCCAGGCCGGTGTCCATCTGCATCAGGCAGACCCCCGACTCGGGGTCGCCGGCCGCGATCGCGCGATGAATCGGTGACGCTCCTCGCCATCGAGGCAGCAGCGACGCGTGCACGTTTACACATCCAAGTCGCGGCGCCGCGAGCATCGGGCGGGTCAAGATCTTGCCGTATGCAGCCACGATCGCGAGATCGACGGCATTGTCCTCGAACCATCGGCGCAAGACCCCGCCACGGATGCGCCCCGGCTGAAACACCGGCAGATCCACCGACTCGGCGTAAACCTTGACCGGCGGCGGCCGCATCTTCTTGCCACGTCCCGCCGGCTTGTCGGGCTGCGTCACCACGCCAACGACGTGCGCGCCGGTCTCGATGAGCCCACGCAGCGACGCCACGGCAAAATCCGGGCTGCCCAGCAACGCGATCCGGTTTGCCGCCTGTGAATGGACCACTAGTGTCTCGTTGCCGGGGAAACGGTCAGTTCAGGGCGACGAGATACAGCCGCGCAGCGGAGGTTGGGGTGAGGCACGAAAACGACGCCCACTGCTGCCAAACAACGCGGGACGTGGGGCCTCCCCCGCGAGGCCCCTTGCAGATGAAAACCAGTGGTCCGACCAACGCCCGGCAACTCATCAAGACCACGGAACCGGACCACTAGCGGCGGATGGTGCCGAGGGCCTCGAACCGCTCGTCGTCTTTGCGGGCGCGTCGTTCACGGGTGTAGGCCCGCAGCGCCAGTCGTCGTTTCAGTGCCGATAAGCGGTCGAGGAACGTGACGCCGTCGAGGTGATCCAGCTCATGCTGCGCGCACACAGATGCGATGCCGTCCAGCTCGCGCACGACCTCGTTGCCGTCGCGGTCGCGGTACGTCAGTTCAATCGTCTCGGCGCGAACAACGGCTTCGGTGACACCGGGAAAGCTCAGACAGCCCTCTTCAAAGCGCTGCTCGCCCGACTTCTTGGTGATGACGGGGTTGATGACCTCGAACCATTCGGTCTTGGTGCCCTCCTCGTCCTCGGGAATGCCCATCACGAAGACGCGCTTGCTGACGCCGACCTGGTTGGCGGCGAGTCCGAGCCCGTCGGCGGTCACCATCGTCTCGCGCATATCGTCGACAAGGGTGTGCAGGTCGGCGTCGAACGTCTCGACTTCCGCGCACCGTTGTTTGAGCACCTGCGCTGGCCACTCCACGATGTTTCGAACACTCATCGTCGTTTCTCCGCCCCAACCCGGCAGGAAACCGGGCCGGCCACTCTACACGTTGCTCGCGCCACCGCTGCTCTTTTTCGCCGTCGTTGTCTTCGCCGGCGCCTTCTTCGTTGGCGTCTTTCGCGCCGTTGTCCTGCGACTGGCCGCCTTCTTCGGCGCCGACTTGCGGGTTGTTGTCTTGCGCGCCGCAGTCGTCTTCTTCGCAGTCGTCTTCTTCGCAGTCGTCTTCTTCGCAGTCGTCGCTTTCTTCGCGTCCGACGTCTTCTTCGCAGCGGCGGCTTTCTCGGCAGCGTCTTTTTCTGCAGCGGCCTTTTCTACAGCGGCCTCTTCTGCAGCAGCCTTGTCCGCAGCAGCCCTGTCAGCGACCGCCATCTCCGCAGTGATACGTTCCGCCGCCCGCCTCTCGCCCGCCTCGATCTCTTTCTTGGCCTGCTCGACAGTCATGCCACCGCCGCCCCCGTCCGCCCGATCGTTGGCTTCCTCGAGGTCATCCCGCAGATCTGTCACCTCGTCTTCCAGGTCGCGAATCTTGCGCTTGAGCACCGCGACGTCTTCACCGGTCACGAGGTCGAGCGCCGATGCGACGTCCTGCAGCCGACTTTCAACGGCACCACGCGCCGTCGCCCGGAAGTTGATCGCGTTCATCATCGCGGTCTGCACCTGCGGGTTGGACAGCACCTTGATGGTGCGCTCGGATGACAACACCTTGCCGACTTGCCGCGCCGCGATGTTCTTGAGCTGGTCGAACATGTTCCGTCTCCCGCGGACTGGTCAGGGCCCGCCATCAGTTAAGGACGCCGATTGTCGAAGTCACGCCGCAAACGTGTCAATCGCCAGATCGGCTCGATTGGCCGTCTCCTCCGAGGCCCTCGCGGTCACGCGCACTTGCCGGCAACGCACGACTGACCCTTGGCGCAATTGCCGCTATGAAAACAGCAGCCGGTGATCTTGTTGTGACTGCACGCGTTCTTTGAGCAGGTGTCTGCGGTGCACTTGTTGCCGTCGTCGCAGCCCGCGTTGTTTGTACAGCAGCCTTGTTTCTTGCTCGCGACGCAGTGGCCCAGTTGGCAGCGGTCGACCGTGCACTCCTTGCCGTCGTCGCATTCCTTGTCCGCCACGCAGCATCCCGGGAACGCCTTGCTGTGCACGCAAGAGCCGGATTTGCACACATCCTTGGTGCACGCGTCGCCATCGTCGCAGTGGTCGTCCTGGCTGCAGCATCCGACCTTGGTCGGGGCATGCGAGCATTGGTTTTCCTGGCACCGATCGATCGTGCAGCTCTCACCGTCGTTGCACTCCGCCTTGGTCGCACAGCAGCCTTTCTTCGTGAGGACGGCGTGGATGCACGCCGACTTGGCGCACGAGTCGCTCGTACACGGGTTGCCGTCGTCGCAGTGCAGATCGGTCGCGCAGCAGTTCGCCTTTGTCACGTGGCGGCACTTGCCGTCCTTACACTCATCGGTCGTGCACGGGTTGTTGTCGTTGCAGGTCTTGCTCGCCGTGCAGTCGGCAGGCTCGATGTGGGCGCAGCGGTTGTAGATGCATCGGTCCTGGGTCGACCCGCTGCCATCCTCGCAGTCCAGGTTGTCCTTGCAGCAAGCGGGGTTATACGTCAGCGCCTGGATCAGCAAGGCGTAGCGGCATTGGCCTGCGATGCACGAGTCAGCCGTGCACGGGTTGTCGTCGTCGCATTCGGCGAGCTGATGACACGGACAGTGTTGGTCGGGAGTTGTCGGGTAAACGCAGCCACCACCGGCGCACGTCTCGAGCGTGCACTTGTTGTCGTCCGCGCAGTCGGTGTCGTGCTCGCAGCAGGCCAGGCCGTGCTTGATATTGCTGCACTTGGATCCCTCGCAGGCATCGACCGTGCAGGGGTCCTTGTCGTCACACTGCACGTCGACGGTGCAACACGTCTCGATCGGCTTCTTCTTGCACTCGTAGGCTTTCGAGCACGTCTTTTTTGTACACGGGTTTCCGTCGATGCAGTCGGCGTCGACCCGGCAACACCAGTGGGCGGAGCTTTCGATGTCTTCGAGCGGCAGAAACTTGCAGCGGCCGTCGAGGCACTTGTCTTCGGTGCACGGCAGGCCGTCGTCGCACTCCGCCGTGATCTTGCAAGCCGGCTCACCGATCGGATCATAGCCAGCGCACAGCGGCTGTTC
Source organism: uncultured Enterobacteriaceae bacterium (assembly GCA_964560875.1). Classification (GTDB taxonomy): domain Bacteria; phylum Myxococcota_A; class UBA9042; order UBA9042; family UBA9042; genus CAZLMW01. The sequence continues at coordinate 1,389 of CAZLMW010000207.1, read as the reverse complement.
CTTGGTGCATTCGGAGTCGACGAAGCAGTCGCACCCGACCCCATCTTGGCAACGCCCGGCCAGGCACTGGTAGCCGCCACATTGTTTGGCGTTCGAGCAGTTGTCGCAGGTGCCATCCATGCAGGCCAGGCCCCCGTGGCATTGCTTCCACGTCGTGCACTCGGGGCCATCATCGGGCCGCTCTGCGGAACATGCCGCGACGGTCACCGACAGACCGACGACGGCGCACAGGATCGCGATTGTCCGAACGTAGTGCTGCACGGGAACCCGGGGAATCGTGGAGGCGACGAGAAGTGACCGCTACGGGCAGCAGCTGTCGATATCGGGGCAACAGTCTTTGAGCGCCTTGCAGCTGGAGTCGCACTGGCACGTGGCGCCGCTTGTGAACTTGCTGCAGCGGCCCTTGCACGAGTTGATCCCGCCCTTGCACAGCCCGCCGCCGGACGAGCCACCAGAAGAGCTCCCGCCCGACGAACTGCCGCCGCCACAGACCGCGTCGTAGTCCGAGCAGCAGTCCTTGACGTTCTTGCAGCCCTTGTCGCACTGGCACTTGTTCAGCGACGAGTACGGGGTGCCGCACTTGCCCTTGCAGCTGTTGGTCGACCCGCCGCCCGATGAGCCGCCGCACTGGGTCTTGTAGTCGCTGCAGCAGCTGCCGAGGATGGTGCACGTCGACGAACACGAGCACTGTCCGAGCCCACCGGCCTGGCCGCACTTGCCTTTGCAGCTGGCCGCGGTTCCGCCGCCCTTGCACACATTGTCGTAGTCACCGCAGCAATTGCCAAGCAGCTTGCAGTACGACATGCAGGAGCACTTCATCGTCAGATCGAACTTGTCGCACTTGCCGACGCACGAATTGTTGCCGCCGGTGGCCGGCTGACAGCCCGGAATCTTGGTGTTCTTGCACAGCCCGTTCGAGCAGGTGTCGGTCGTGCATTTATCGCTGTCGTTGCATTGCGCGTTGGTCTTGCAGCACTTGCCGTTGGCCTTGTAGCTGCACTTGCCCGCGAGGCAGAAGTCGTTGGTGCACGTGTCCTTGTCGTCGCATTCGGCGTCGGATTTGCAGCAGTTGGGCGACTTCTTGAACTGGCATTCGCCGGCGACGCAGCTGGCCACGCTGCAAGGGTCGCCGTTGTCGCAATCGAGGTCGTTCTTGCAGCAGCCTTCGGGCGGTTTGACGTTCTTGCACGCGTGGTCCTTGCAGGTGTCCACCGTGCAGGTGTTGTTGTCGTCGCACTCGCCGTCCGTCTTGCAGCAACCCTTGCCGATCACCGCGTACTTGCACTGGAATTTGGCGTTGCAGGCGTCGGCTGTGCACGCGAGGCCGTCGTCACAGTCCTGGGCAACCGCGCAGCAGCCCTTGGTCTTGGCCCCAGCAGCGGTGTGAAC
>CAZLMW010000206.1:0-8272 GCA_964560875.1 uncultured Enterobacteriaceae bacterium | reverse complement strand
TCGTCAGGCAGAAAGTCGTCGCGACCCGCCAATGAAATAGGCTATTGGCGACCAAATTCGACAGTCGGTAGGCGTCCCGTCGATGGGGGCGCGCTGCAGACGACACCCCTCTGCGGGGGCGAGGTCCCGTCGTCCGTACCAAGAATACCGAAGCGATACCAACATGACACCGCCCCAAGAACGATATTCTTCAGTAATTACAATCTGTTGAGCGTCTTGTACCAAGAATACCACAAAAATGGGCTTCAGCCCCGTGTACACGCCTGCGCCTGCGCCTACGCGAATGGTCCCCCGACGCTCTGGTACTTTTGGAATGTTTGCATTAGTGTTCAATATTGCTGAATAAATTGTAGATTCGGCTTGGTCTTGTCTTGGTTTGCAAGGTACGGCAAGCCCCTTCCACAGGCCGGCGGTAGGCAGTCGCAGGTCCGGGTATCCAGCAGCCCGGCCGTGCCGTGCGCGCCTGGCCCAGGGTGGCTCCGACGGCAGTTGGTCGCTCAAGTGCGATTGGGCCTCGACCTCGTTGCGGCCCGGCGCGGTTTCGGCCGGTCGCGGGACGGGGCGGTGCTATGGCCGCGGTGCCGGGCCTCACGGCACCACCTTGCTTTTCGACTCCCGCTGGCTCGCCTGGGCTGTTGAGCTGCCCGCCGGGGCAATCTTGAAGCGGCTCACGGCCGGCGTCCTCCGGCTCGGCCACGAGGTGACCGGTTGGGGCGGCGGCCGCACGTCGTCGTTGCCAGTCGAACGCCGCGGCGACCTCCCGGCCGACAGGCGGGGTTCCCTCGTGGTCTTCGAGACCACACCGCTGGTCTTCGAGCCCACGGACCCGGGCTTCGCGACCAAATGCCCGGTCTTGGGGGCACCTGGGGCTTGAGTCCGCGGCGGTATCTCTCGCACCGGGTCGGGCCGAAGTAGAACCCGCGACTTGAGGGGGTGATGGTGCCCCTTGTTGACGACCGACACGGTCTCGCCGCAGTAGGGCACGGAGGGGCTCTCAGCCCCGACCCTCGGAGCATGGCGCCGGCGAAGCGCCGCCAGGACGCCGTCGAGGTAGTCCCGCGTCATGAGCTTGCGGCTCTTGTTGGTCGGGCGCCCCAGTATCGCGATCAGCCGGTGACCGCGCGAGGCGGCGCGATGGAGTTGCTCACCCCGTTCGTCCTTCAGCTGGGCCAGCGCGCCGCGGAGGTGCTGCCTCGGGTAGGAGTCACCGATGTAGAGCACCTCAAGCGACTCGTCGGGCGCGATCCAGGTGTTTTCAGGCACCTCGGCGCCCAGGACCACGAACCAGCCACGGAAATCGAGAAAGTCGTGCTTGTCGGTCTCGACCGCCGACATGAGTACGGCTTCGGGATGCCATCGTATGAACGCCTTCCACTTCGGACCTTCGCTCCGCTTCCTCGCCCTGGGGCTTTTCCTGGTCGCCATGTGCTGTCTCCCGAGTCGCTCGGCGTGCCTGCACGCGAAGTACCGCCGACGCCCACGACGCACTGCGTGTTCGCAAGGTTCGATCTCCGTAGTTTTTACGCAACTCCCGACGGACGCAAGCTCGGCTCGGCCCGGCATCGCCTCGCCGGCCCCAGGCTGTCGAATCTATACGATTTCTTGTGAGGCCCACGACGCGCGATCGGCTACAATCCGAGCTGCAAGCGCTGCACACAAGGGCACTTGGGCGCACACGCGATGCATCGCTGCCACATGCACGAACCCGCACACGTTACGCGCGCGTGCAATGACAGCGCTGAGCTGGAGGCGGCCATGCCAGGAAGATTGAGTCGAAAACTTGTGCGGCAGATACGGCTCGCACGCGTCGATGAGGGCATGGGGGTCGTCGAGATCTCTCGCACGTTCGGCATCCACCGGAACACTGCGAGTAAATACCTGAAGAACGCCGAGCACGAGTTGGATGCCCTGGTTTCGCCGGCGTCCGCCCTGGACGCCAAAGATGTCGAGTGGGTCAAGGGCATGCGTGCGGTCGAACCGCACCATATCGAGCTGTTGCAGGAGATGCTGCGTCAACGTGAATGCCCGCATTGCGGCGAGGCGACGCCCTACCTGGTCGGCATGAAGTTCCCGCGCTGTGCGTCTTGCAGACGGCGGTTCGAGCTGCCATAGGCGGCGCACGGGCTTATACGAGCAGGTCTTTCACACCCACGACGAGATCAACAAGCGTCTTGCGTTGAGGCTGTGGCACGTACATCAACGCCGCTACGACCCTGGCCGCGTCCTCGTCGAGGCGGGTGTCGGACTCCTTGCCGAGCGCGAGTTCTTCAACCGTGACGCCAAACAGGGTGGCCAACCGCAGCGCCACTTTCAGGGAGGGCAGGTGCCGTCCCTGTTCGAGGCGGGCGAGCGTGTCGATCGCAATATCGGCCTTTTCCGCCGTCGCTTCCCGGGTCCAGCCCTTGCCGCCGCGGAGGTTTCGCAGCCTCGCGCCCATTTCATTCGCGTTGACGTTCATCGGGCCCGATTGGTGCGCGACGACTTGCTGTACACAAGGGAGAGTTTGTCGTTAGATTGGACAAGAATTACTACCAAGGGGGGGCCATGTGCCGCCGAATTGAAGTCGGTCGTTTCAGCGCATGCGTCGTGATCGCGACCCTGTGGGTCCATGTGCAGGGATGTGGTGAGCCGGCGTTCACCGATGCCGGAGGCTACGGCCAGCCGCACGACTCGGGCGGCACCAGCTGCGACAAGTGCACGCCGGCAAGCAAGAAGTGCGCCGGTCACTCCCTCGAGCTGTGCGAGAAGAGCGCCAGCGGCTGCTTTGAATGGGGTGGCGCGGGAACGATCATCAACTGCACCGGCGGGCAAATCTGCATGGAAGACAAGTGCTCCCCGTGCGCCGTGAGCTGGGAATGCCGTGATAAGGATGTCTGCAAGGCTGGAGCGTGCGTCCCGGCTCACGGCCAGACGTACAACCTGGTGTTCGTGAGCGGTGAGGTGCCCAAGTGGAAGGAAGCTGGTCCGTGGGACAGCGGCAACGGAGCCCCGGACCCGCGCGTACTCGTCGAGCGAAACGGGACGATCATCTGCAAGACGCCTGTGGCGCAGGACACGTACACGCCTAAGTGGAATTCGAGCTGCACGATCAAGCTCAAGGCGACCGACAAGCTGAAGCTACGCTTGGTGGACTCGGACGCCTTGCTGGACGACCCGATCGATGAGGTCGAGTTCGACGACGTCGTTGCCGTGCTGCACATGGGCGGCGGCGAGGGGGCTCTGCACGGTTGGAGTTCGGTGATCCTAGAATGGACCGCTACGCCGTTCTGAGGTCGACCGTGAACGCGCGATGGCGGGGGTTGGACCGGAGGCGGCGTTTGCGCCGCGACTGCCACACGTTCAGGCCGTCAGGGCCACGTTCGCGCACGCTTCGCACGCCAGATAGGCGGCACCGTCGGGCGTGGTCCACCGGATGCTGTTGGAGCCGACACGGCGATCGCAGTAGTCGCAACAAGGGACAAAGACAAACAAGACGGCGTCTTCGTCGAAGTAGACCGGTTCGCGGCGGTCGGCCACGCCGTCCTCAAGGCGGCGGATGCGATCGGCCAGTTCGCCTACCCGCGCCCGGACAAGCTCGCTATCGCTGAGCCCCTTGATGATCTCCAGGCCCTCATCCGCCATCCAGTTGCCCGCGCGATTGCGAAGGTACTCACGGACCACGTAGCTCAGGCGCGCGCACGCGAGCCGGCGGCGTTCGTGGGTCGAAAAATCGCCGCGAATCAGCCCGGAGAGGATGTACCAGTGCGCGAGCTTGTCGAGCTCGAAATCCAATGAGAACTTCTCAAAGGTCACCAAGATATTGACGTTCATGTCGATGCTGCCGCTGTCGAAGTGGGATGCGCTCCCGTGCGCGAAGGCGAAGCGGCCTTCGCGCACGGAAAGCGCTTGGTGGTGCTTACGCTCGCGCAGCTCGCGACCCGGTTGGCCCATCACGCGTCGTCGACCGTGCGCACACGCACGGTCATGGATCGCCCGCGCGCCCGGTCAACCACCTCGATCAACCCGGCCTCCTGCAAGTTCTGGATTGCCCGGTACATCGCGTTGCGCTTGACGCCCAACTCGCGAATCAGGCTCGGTCGGATACGGACCACCGCGCTGCGCTGGCGCAGCGTTGCCAGATGCCAAATCGCCAGCGCGACGTGCAGTGTGCGGCCCGGGAGGTTCGAGGCAGCCGCCCACCAAGGAAACGGGAGCGGGCCACCGAAGTACCGTTCGCCCGGCATCGTCTGGGGCAACTTGCGCGACGACGACCGTTTCTTGTTCTTCTTTGCGGGACGCCGCTGCAGCCGCGCTTGGTCGAGATCGACAACGACAACTTCAGCCGTGTTCTGTTCTCCCATGATCACCTCTACAACAACTGACCGGGTGTTCGTGGCCGCACACCTTCATGTTCACCAGCGCACATGTCGTCGGCTGCGATGCGGTACAGCGCGGCCTTGATGTCCTGCCACATGCGCAGCTTCTCGCCGGTTGGAAGCGGGTTGTCGGCGTCGACCAGCTGAACGTCGGTCCGCAGCTGCTTGCCCGCCAGAACCACGGAGCTGGCTTTGGCCATCGCGGCCCGCATGCGGTCGACGGTGTCGTGGATCTCGCCCGTCGGTGCGCGGACGAGGAACGCGTCGTGGACCGGCGTGCAGATGCGGACACCCGCCTCCAAACCGTAGCAGGCCGCCAGGCGCATCATCTCAGCGCCGTTGGCCTGCATCGGGAAGTTCATAAAGGAGCGCGGGTTGGGGTCGCGCCCCTTCAGCAGCCGCCAACCGAATACCGTTCGCGCCCAGCCGAACAACATGGCGTGGTCGACGATCGATTCACTCCAAGCCCAGAAAGTCGGGTAGGCTGCGCGGTGACCGCGAAGTAAATCGGCGGCTTCAACTTCGGTGATCCCGAGGTCCATCGCGAGGCGGTAACTACCCTTGCCGAACAACAACCCGAGAGCGCACGCTTTGAGTTGTGCTCGCTCGATCGGGTGGCTCGTTGCCGTTGCGCCGTCGGGTAGCACGTTGGCGTCGAGACCGAACTTGATGTACGGGTCTTCGTGCTCGTAGGCGGTCCACATCGCGGGGTCACCGGAAAGCGCAGCCGCGATGCCGTACTCCTGCTGGCACCAGTCGATGTACGCCAGCGTCTCGCCGGGTGGCGGCCTGATCAGCCCGCGCATCCAACCGGGCAGGCCGAAGATGTGCTTGCTGTTGCTGGGCTGGTTGCGACTGGTCTTCGAGCTGAACGGCCATAATGGTGACCGCGACTGGCCGTCAGGCGCGACGTGCAACTTGTTCTTCTTCAATCCACTCAATGTCCGACGTGCAGCGTACAAGGGCCGAACCTGTAGGTAGAGCGCGGCCATCCCCTCGAACGTCTTCTTGTCGAGGTCGAGCCGCCCCGACGGCAAGCGCGGCCAGAATACGCCGTTGGCCCGCAACCACGCCTCGAAGCGCTTCGTCTTGAAGGTCGTACCGACGTAGACGCCGAATTCGGCAACGGACGCGACCACCTCGCGCCGCAGTTCCTCGCGATGGCGTTTGAGAAGCCGTACCGCCTCGACATCGACCGGCACACCGTCGAACTCAATGATGGCCGCCGCTCGGACGTAGTGGCCGCGCAGAAGAGCATGCCTGACGCTGATGTGCGGCAACATCTTCGGCAGCAGCAGTTCCAGCGCCACCACGTCGGATTCACAGTATTCCATCAAGGCGGCGGGCTCGCCGGCTCTCCAAGGGCCGCCACGCAGCGCGAGCTGCTGCATCTCCTTCTTCTCGTGGAGATCGATATGCGGCAGGCCATGCCAGGCGAGCGCGTTGATCAGCTTGCGGCCCACATCGAGGCCGTTGGTGAGGTTGTGGTGTTCGACGTTGAGGTCGAGGATTCGCGCCGGGAGCGCCCAACCAAGCGTCGAGAAGCAGGCAAGCTCGGCCTGCGCTGAGTAGGCAACGAACAGAACTTTCCGGTCGGTCCGAAACGGCGCGGCGGCTATCCGCGGCAGCTCGTCTTCCCAGGTGCGGTACACGCGACCTGACCTCAGCTCCTTGGCCACCATGCAACGGGGTGCCGGTCGACCATCGACCGACACCCCGAACTCGAAGTCAACAAAGACGATCTCGTCAAAATCGTCGAGCTTGTGCATGGCGCTACGCGTTGCCCTGTAACTTTCGGACGAGCGGGTGATCCGCCGTCTTGATGACGCGGCCCGCGAAGGCGCGACCCAACAGTGTGGCCAGAGGCAGGTCGGGGAACTGCGGCTCACCGACGACCACGGAGGCGTTGAGCGTGATGACGTCATACGCGCTGATGGCCCGGTTCCAGCGGTGGCGCACCCAAGCCGACATCGCGCGGTGGCACACCTCGTGCGCCGACTCCCACGCCGAGTAGGTGGTACCGTCGCTGTACGGCAGACCGGCGGGCCACAACCCGTAGTTGCCGTCACGGTCGACCCACAAGTAGAGCGTCGCGAACTTCAGCTCCGACTCTTCGACCGCGTCCTGGGCGTCCCCCAGCACGAGGTGCATCTTGCTGTCGCTCTTGTTCTCCAACAGGCAGACGTCGATCTGCAGTTTCGAGTGGACGCGGCCGAACGCCTGCTTGTTCCACTTGTCCACCGGGATCGACAGCTGCTCGCGCGTGGTGACCATCTTGCGTGCGTACTGGGGGTCGAGGCGGATGGCCTCGGGGTCCAGCTCGTCCGTCGTCGGCGCCTCCTTCTTCTCCGTGTCCACGCGCACGTCTTCGGGGTTGATGTCACCGGGCTGCAGAGGTGGGTTGCTATCGCCGCCCCCGTCGCCCTCAGGCTTGATGTTGTCTGGCTTCTTGGCCATTGTGATGCTCCCTGCGGGCAGTGCCCGCTGTGTGACGCCGCCCCTTGCCCGGAACCGAGTTCCTAAGTCTGTGCCGGGCAGGGGACGGCTACTTGGAGGTCGACACCGCGCCGACCTCCTCGTTCTCTTCGTGGCCCAGCACGACAACCTCGCGGGTGCGCAGGAACTCCTGCACCTCGCTCAGCAGCCAGGCGACGCTATTGGGGCCGAGGCGACGGCGACGCGGGAACTTGCCCGCCTTCTCAAGCCGCCAAACCTGCGTGCGCGAGAGTGCGACGATGCGCGACAACTCGGCCGCACGAACAAGACGGTCATCCATAGCTATACCTCCTGGGCCACCGTGGCCTTGCGAGGTGCAACTAAGCGAATGCTGTTTCGTCTGTGAACAGTGGAAAGGTTTCGGCCTTCGCGTGCCGACGTTGTCCAAAACGTGTGGACAGAAGGCCTTTACAACGGGTTCAAGCTTTCTTGTCGGGCGTAGGCTTTGCTCCGCCGCTTCTTCGGTGGGTCGGTAGCGCGACGTAGGCGATCCGGTCGAGCTCGTTCTCGGTCGGCGACTCAGGTGCAGACCACCAATGCTCGGAATGGGCCTCCACGGCCTTCGCCAATTGGACCTTGTCGCCCACCTTCGGGTTGTGGTTGCCGCGCAAGAACAAGTGAACCCAAGCTTGCACGGCTGCTGCCAATCGCGCCGAGTGGTGCGGGTGGCTTGAGTCTAGCAGTCGCTCTAGCTCCGTGGCGCTTGGTTGCGAGACCTCATCCCGAGGCGATCTATCAAGCACGAAATCTGTGTAATCCCTGCCATAAAGCCCTTCACGCAGGCCGTCGATGGTCTCCGCTTTCACAAGCAAGCTCGCCAAGTCGAACTGCATTGGCTCGTGAAGGCGGCCTTCTCTGATTGTCATCACCCCCTCGTAGGCCGCGACAACGACCGTGACCGAAGCGACCTCACGGCCCTCCAGAAGCGGCAACAATTCGGATGGTTTGGCTACCCACGCCACAAGTGGATCGTCGACGAATCGCGCATCTGGCTTCGGGTGCCATTCCATTGGTGCGCGTCGGCCATCCGGGCCAATCCAAACGCCACCCACACCGTAGCAACTCCCCACGGGTCGCAGGTTTCCCCATTCGACGTTGTCCTGCGCGATCAGCACACCAACGCCGAGCTTGCCAGCGATAGCATCGAAAACCAGGTGTCGAGCGTCCACACCGAGAGCGACTGCAGCATCTTGGATGCCCAACCATTCGAGTCCGCTCTGTGTGACGCCGCCCATCTGCCAAGCTTCCACGTGATCCGTGCCGGGTTCAACCCGTCCCATCGGCTTGAGTCGGTCAAAACTCAAGCCACCACTCAAGCCAAGACGAAGAAACCGCCTTTCGGCGGTTTCAAATCCGTAAAGATTTCGGGTGGCTGGGGAGGGACTTGAACCCTCGACCTAACGATTATGAGCGTCTGGATC
>CAZLMW010000205.1:0-8528 GCA_964560875.1 uncultured Enterobacteriaceae bacterium | reverse complement strand
CTGCCGCCGTCTCCGAAACCAACCGGCGCGTCGCGACAGCGACGTGCTCGGGCGCCGCGAGTCCGCCGCTCAGCCGCCGCCGACCCCAGACGGCACGACGCGACAGCGTTGTGCTTGAATGCCACCACCAAAAGCGATGCACCCCGCGAACGTCTCCCTCCTTGCTATTCGCGGGCGGTTGCGCTTTGCTGCCGCCGTCCGTGCAAACGGCGCCTGACTCCGGTCCGAACCGCAAGCCCCTTACACAGCCACGCGGCAATGACCGGGCGCCGACCAGCCAGCAGTCCAGCAGACCGACGCCATGCCGAATAAGAACGACAAGACCGACTACGCATCGACTCAGCAGTTCTCCGGGTTGAGCGACGCGCCCAAACCGCCAAAGGCCGGCCCGGGTTGGCAGACCCTTCCGCTGTTTTCCGGCATGGCCGCCGACGCACGTGAGCGATTCCACGAAGCGATGGACGAGGTCGTCTTCGAAGACGGCGACACCATCATTGCGCAGGGCGATGAAGGCGAAGACATGTTCGTGCTGGAAGAAGGCACGATGCGCGTCATCGTCAAGAACCCGCGAGACGTGGTCGTGTTCGAACGCACGTTCCCGTCGCCGACCATCTTCGGTGAGATGGCGCTGATCACGCGCGAACCCCGCAACGCGACGATCCTGGCCGAAGGCAAATGCCACTGCCTGCGCATCGACAAATCGACGGTGCAGGAGCTGTTCAAGCGCGAGCCGAGCACAGCCGTTTTCCTGACCCGCCTCGTCGGCGAACGTCTGATGGAGGCCTCGGGGATCCGCAAGGTCGGCAAGTACGAGGTGCTCGGACGTCTCGGCTCAGGTGGCGTGGCGACCGTTTTCGAAGGCCGACACCCCGGGCTGGGCACGCCCGTCGCGCTCAAGATGCTGAGCCACGCGCTCGTTTACGACGAAGGTTTCGCCGACCACTTCGCCGAAGAGGCCCGGCGGACCGCGCAGCTCGCGCACGACAACATCGTCCAGGTGCTCGATACGCAGCAGGCCTACGGCACGCACTTCATCGTGATGGAGAAGCTGACCGGTGACCTGCTCGAAGAGGCCATCTACGCCGGCCAGCGCATCGACTACAAGACGATTCGCCGCATCCTCATCGAGTCGCTCGACGCGCTGCACTACGCGCACGAAGAGGGCTTCGTTCACCGCGACATCAAGCCGGAAAACATCTTCCTGCGCACCGATGGCAAGGTGAAGATCATGGACTTCGGCATCGCCACGCACACCGGCGGCTCCGAAGGGGGCAGCGGACGCGTCATCGGCACGCCGTACTACATGTCGCCCGAACAGATCATGAACCGGGAGCTCGACGGTCGCGCCGACCTCTATTCGCTGGGTGTGACCGCTTTCGAGATGTGCTGCCAGGAGCTGCCGTTCGACGCGGACACCATCCAGGAGCTGTTCGCCAAACACATGCGCGCGGAGATCCCGGACCCGCGCATCGAGGCGCCCGACATCCCGGCTGACCTGCTCGAGTTCATCGTCCGCACCTGCCACAAAGACCGTGACCAGCGGTTCGCGACCTGCGGCGAAGCGCGCGATTTCCTCAAGGCGGCGGCCGAAGTGCCCGTGCTCGACGTTTTCGCGATGAGCTCGCTGTCGGTGACCTATCACACGAGCCGCAAGGATATGGTCGAGAAGATCATGCGCGAGGCCGTCGCCAAGCTGAACAGCATGTCCGGCGTCGCGTTCTTCGAGGCACACCGCGAAGCCGGCCCGTCCGAGGCGTTCATCACCCCGGCTCCGCCCCCGGCCATGGCGCCACCATCGGCGCCACCGGGACCGCCACCTGGTCCGCCGCCCGCGCCACCACCTGGCTACGAAGCGCCGTAGCGCCTCTTCAATTCTCGGTTCCTGCATACCGCGAAACGCCGATCACGATTCGGCCTGAGATGCGGCTCGCCTCACAGTTTCGCGCCAGCCGCATAGCCGTACGAGACGTCGTCGTCGTACCCGTAGATCCAGACGCCAACCTTCTTGCTGGCCTTGATCTTGTGCGCGCCCTTGGCGATGGGTAGCCGCGCGACCGCATAGGTCGTGCCGCCGATAATCTTGAACTGCGACGAGGCGATGGCGAGCCCGTCCATCTTCACCGAAGCACCCGCGGGCGCGACGATGGTGACGTAGTTGAGCTTGTACTTGTCGGGCACGAGGAAGATGTAGTCGTCGAGGTACTGGCTCGTCGCCATGTTGAGCAACAGGCTCGGATCTCCGATCGGCGCGCACGCCTTCTGGCCGAAGCCGACCGAAACGCAATTGGCCAGGAATCCGTACGTCGACTTGCAGTAGTTGTCCGACGTACAGGACGGGTTATCCCATGTGACCGTCGCATACGAGCTCGCCATGTACTGCGCGACCTGGATCGGCGCCGTGGCCTCGATGACGAAGTCCTTGTCGGTCTGGAACTGGTACCACTTGCCCTCGTCGAGCGTCGGGATCGTGATACCGATATTCGGCTTGATGATGACCTTGGTGCCGTTCTTGCTCGCGAGCACGCGCCAGGTGTCCTTCTCGATCCCGCGCTTCAAGAGGTGAGCCGCCACGTAGGTCGTGCCCCAGCTCTTGACCGGGAACATCTGCTCTTCGAGGTGATCGGCACAACATGACCACTGGCAGCTGCCGCTGGTGGTGCAGTACTGGGGGACACCGTTGTTCGTCGAGCTCGCGCACACCTTCTTGGTGCTCTTCTGCCACTTCACGCAGTTGCCGCTGTTGGGCGAGCGGCTGGCCTCGCTGCCGCCGAACACCGCGACGCGCTTGTCGCTGATGACCACCGAGCCGGTGAGGTCGGATGTATTGCTGTTGGTCTCGATGTTGAGGGCCTGGCCTTCCTTGAGCGTGAAGTCCTTCTTCTGCCCCTTGTTCATCGCCGGCACACCGGACCCGCCGAGGGTCTTGCCCGAGACCACCACCGTCACTTTGGTGTTGCCCGGCTCGACGGCGAGGACGGTGAAATAGCCGCGCAACGTCGCGTTCACCTGCTTGCCGCTCATGACGTAGTACATCTTGCCGAGCGAGGTGCGCGGCAGCAGCAAAGAGGCGTCGTTGCTGAACACCTTGTAGTTGTCGAGCGGGTTGAACTGGTACGCGACAATCGGCTGCGTCGCCTTGATGTTGTAGACGCGGTTGTTGATGTTGCTGCCGTTCTGGTTGCTGAAGCTGTTGGGGACGCCGAGCTCGTTGGGCAGCTTGATGGTGCGCAGCGCGTTGGGGCCGATCTTGAACTTCTTGGACTTGGGCGGGTTGGTCGACAGCAGGCGCACCGTCACGTCCGCGTCCTTGTCACTGGTGTTGGTGATGACGACCGCGAACTGCTTGTTCTGCGCGTCGTACTGGCCTTCCTTGGCGTTGTCGAGGTCGACCGCCCAGTAGTCACAGCCAACGTGCGTGTTGCTCTTGAAGTCGCCCGAACAGGGGTTGACGCAGAGACCGCCGAGGCACGTGAGCCCCTTGGCGCCGCAGTCGTCGAGCACCTTCCAATCCGAGCCGTCGGGCAGGCATTGCTTGGCTGTATGGCCCTCGCAAACCTTGGCGCCTGGCGTGCAGACGCCGCATTTGCCGGCCGTGCACACCTGCTTTCCAGGGCACACCTTGAGGATGTCAGCCGCCGAACCCGCCGCGTTGCACTTCATGATGGCCAGCGATTGACCGCTCGCTTCGGGCTTCTTGCAGTAGACCTCGTTGGGTTTGCACTTCTTGCACGCGTTGGCGTGGCAAACCGGCTTGTCGTCCGGACAGACCTCGATATCGAAACCGTCACCGGCCTTGTTGCAGATCTCGATCCAGTCGCCTTTGCAGGCCTTGGAGCCCGGCACGCAGCTGATCGACGTGCACTTGCCGCCCTTGCAGACCGGCTTTTTCGGGTCCTTCTGCTTGCAATGGAAGTCGACGAGGCACGCGACGCACACCTGGTGGGTGTTGTTGCAATACGGTGTGGTCGGGTGGTCTTTCTTGCAGACGGACGAGGAGCCGCACGAGGGACCGTCCGGCTTGGGCCCGGCGTCGAACGTGACGTCATCGCCGCCGGAGCTGCCCGACGCGCCAATAGAATCGCCGCCGCTGCTGCTGGACGCACCGGTGCCGTCCACGACGTCGGATGGTCCCGAGCTGGAACCGCTCCCCGCGCCGTCGAGATTCCACGTCTGAGGGCCACCGCTGCCGGCGGTCGAGCGGGTGCATCCGACCATCGCCATCCAAGCCCCAAGGCAAGCGATGAGGCCGGTTCGTGTCGCGGTTGGGAGCGCTTGCATCATGGTCGGGCCGACTCGTCTACATGTTGAACCAGGACTTGAGCGCCTTGAGCGCGCCGGGGTCGTTGGTCTTGATTTTGCCGCGGGCGATATCGAGCGCGCCGGGCATCTTGCCGTCGATGACCATGCGCTTGAACAGCCTCTCGGTCGTCTTCAACACCACGTCCGCGTCGCTGGCGGGCTTTCCGGGCGCGACGGTGCAGGCGTCGTTGGCGAAGGTCACAGTGTAGCGGGTCCCGTCGACCGAAAAATAGAACGTCTTTGTGCCCGAGAACGCGCCCTTGCGGTAGCGCGCTGGCATCGACTCGATGATGTCTTTTGCTTTCATGTTGCCTCGTTGTTCAGCTGGGTTGCCTCTTGTTCAGCCGGGCTGCCTCTTGTTCAGCCGGGCTGCCCCGTTGTTCAGTTGGATTGGGTGTCTGGAGTGTTGGCTTGCTGCACGGCCTTGCGGGTGACCTTCTCGGACTCGACCTGGACGCCGAGCTTCGCGAGCCTGCGACCCTCAGCCTTGCGCTTCTTGTTGTAAAGACGCAACCCATCGGCGTTGACGAATCCGACCCGAATTCCGTCGACATTGGCCGGCGGGCGGCCATCCGCTGAGCGCTCGGTGACGGCTTGTTGCCGCTGTTGGGCCAACCGACCGTCGAAGTCGGCGCGCCACGCATCGAGCGATCGGAGGGCGTAGCTGGGGTCGGACGGGTCTTCGATGATTTGTTTCACGATGGCGTCGCGGTCGACGAAGACAGGCGCGAGCTCCGCGGTGTCGTACGCATCCCCCTGGTCGAACAGGCCGCCGCAGATCGTGCGCAACGAACAAATGCGGCACGACTCGGCATAGAGGTGTTCCCAGTCGGTCTGGCGAACGGTCTGCTTGTCATCGAGGAAGTGCACGATGCGCTCTTCGCCCTTGACGATTTTGCGCGTCTCCGTGCTCGCCCACGCGTAGTCGGTCATCAGGCAGAGCGGAACCTTCTCGACGCGAAACGTCCGCCCCGTCTCGTGCAGCATCGTGCACGCCTTCCACAGCGAATACTCGAAGTCGCGGAGGCGATGCAGGAACTGCTCCTGGTTGACCTCGGCGCGGCCCATGGAGGGATCGAGGTTGTTCCAGACAAAATGCCGGATGTAGGGGTGGTGCTCGATGAAATACGCGATGTTGTCGTGCAGATGGTCGGCGTTGAGGCGGTTGATCACACAGTTGATATTGAGCGTGATGCCGAACTCGTTGGCGTTTTCGAGGGCCTTGTAGGCGCGAGGCAGGGTGTTCGGGATGCCGCGCAACGCCTCCTCGACGTCAGGACGAATCGAATAGATAGAAACGTGCGCGTGCTGCACGCCACCTTCCGCCAGCGCCTTGGCGAAGTCGCGGTCCGCGAGGTTCCAGCCGTTGGTGATCATCCGAACATGCAGGCCCTGGTCGCGCGCATAGCCGGCGATCGACGGCAGATCGGGGTGAAGCGTCGGTTCGCCGCCGGTCAAAATGACGCCGAAATAGCCGCGCGCCACGAAGTCATCGACGAGCACCTTCATGGTGTCAAACGAGTGCACGTACGGCGTCGTCGGATTGCTGCAGAAACCGCACACGTGGTTGCAGTGCCGGACAACCTGGATGTAGCCGATATTCGCCACGGGGCCTCACCGCGCGCGACCAGGGCGCGTCGTCTTCACAACGGTAACCGATTTGACCAAGCGGCGCGCCGATCACTTGCCGACAGCACCGACGAGACCCGGGGCGGTCGGCAGGACCAACGAAGCCGAGGACCTGTTGGTCTCGTTGCCGGAAATGAGCGACGTGGTCGCGTCGACGTTGCCGCCTGCCGACGAAACGGCGCCGACGATGCTGCCTGTCACCATCGAGCGGCCGAGGACGACTTTGCTCGTCTGCGCCGAGATCAAGCCGGCCCGCTTGTTGGCCGCGATGAGGCTGCGGTTCACAGTGACATTGGAACGCTCTGCGGTCAGCCCGTCGCCGATGTCGATGGGTCTGCCCCCGCCCGCAAACGTCGACACGTTGGTCGCGGCGATCACGGTTTCATCGACGGTCGCCGTCGCGTCGCGGAACCAAACACCCGCGGTGTGGTTGGCGACAACCCGACTGGCATGAAGATGACAACCGTGCGTGACCTGCTCGCAGTAGATCCCTGCCCCGTACAGCCCGCCGACCGGCCGTGTCCGCGCGACTACGAGCCCGTTGGCGCTGAAGCGAACACCCTTCACATGCTGCGGCAAGGGGCTTTTCGGGTCTTTCTCTGCGAGCAACAGCCGGCTGACGGACACGCCAACGCGGGACGCCTGGACGACGGTGACGCCGTCGAGCTGCGATCGCACACCGCCCGAGATCAGCAGGCCGTTGCCCCCGAGCGAGACCCCCGACGGATTGGACTTCTTGGGGGCCGGCACGACGTCGGTGACTGACAGGCCGCGGACGTGCGCATGAACGTTTCGGCCCTGCAGCACCACACCGGCGCCCACCACGTTGCTGACGCGCGCGTCGCGGAGGGTGAAGCCGGGTTTATCGCTGTGTGTGTCGCGGGACACGCGTACGCCGGATGCCGCCTCGAGCCCGTCGCCGAGGGACTGCACGTTATCCACCACGAGCCGCGTCGCTGCGACGTCTCCCGCTGTGCCGGTGACCACCAGCCCGACGTTCTTGCAGTCGGTGATGCGGGTGTCCGAGATCGTGATCTTCCCCTCTCTCGCGGCCATGACGCCGGCCGCCCACGCCGGACGTCCGGGATCTCGGTTGACTTTGTCGACCAGGACGTTGTTGAGAACCGCCGTAGCGCCCGGGCCATCGACGCCAATGCCGACACCGTTGACGTCATGGATCCGCGTCTTGACCAGCGTCGTGATGGCGCCGTTACCGACCACGACACCGGCATCCCCGGGGAAGCCGTCTTGAGGCCGCGCATGGTCGACAAGAACATCGAACAACGTCACGTTCGCGCCCTTGCCATAGACGATGACGCCAGCTCCGCGGCCGCGATGCAGACGGCTCGACTGCAGCGATACCGACGATTCGTCGACGACGTGAAGGCTGGCGCCAAGTCCGTGTCCACCTGGCAGCTCGGTCTGCCCAACGCGGATTTGCGAGCCTGTCAGCTCGTTGTTGGCGCCCTTGACGAGAATCCCAGCGCTGTGCGCATCGGTGATGAAGGCGTCTTTGAGAGTGACGACCGTCCCGTCGCGGAAATCCAACCCGTAGCCTCGCTCACCGCCAATGGGGGCGACCCCGCGAACCAGGAGGCGCTTGGCGTCGATGCCCGATAATTGACGCGCGCACAGACCGCACCGCCGGGCGCCGATAATTGCGACATCGACGAGGTCTACCTCGCTCGCCTGGACCATGATTGCGGCCAGGTCCTGGATCGGCACCACGGGAAGCATCCCGCTGACCACAGTCTCGCGAATCGTGCTGTAGCCGGCGCCTACCACGCCGATTCCGACCACACGGACGTCATGCACGAAGACGCGCTCGATCGTGACGCCCTGCTGCGCGCCGATCACCAGGCCAGCCCCGGGTCCGGTGATGCTGATGCGCCCGATGTACGGCGAACCGGTCACGAAAAGCGCGTGCTCGCCGACGGGGCCCGAAACCGTCACGTTCGCGGCGCACTGTCCGATGATCTTGACGGCCGCGCCGGTCTTGTTGCCACCGGCGTACGTGCCTGCAGCGAGCGCAACGGTGGTCGCCTTGAATCCGGGCTCGAACGCCTTGGAGAGGGTCTTGAGCGGCTTCTTTCGGGTGCCCTTGTTGGTGTCTGAACCGTTTTTCGCGTCGACAAAAACGACCCCCGCGCCATCGACGAGCTTGGCGTCGCCATACGGGTCGGCCGGACAGTCGGCGGGGTCGGGGACGCAGTTTTTTGCCTTGGTGATGAACCCCGGAGGGCATCCGGACTTCCACGGTGGGCTGTCGTCGAACAGGGGAACGTCTTTCAGCTCAGGCCACGGTGGTTTGCCGGCCACCGGCGGGATGGCATCGACCTCGGGGCGCCAGTTGGCGGGGATCCCGCTGCCCGGAAAGTGGCCTGCTGGCACGCAATCGCCGCTGACACTGGACGGGGTTTGGCCGACCGGACACCCCTTGCCGGCGGCGACCTCGGCGGGGGTACATGCGCGGCCCAGGTCGGTCTTCGCATCCACACACCAACGCGGCAGGCACTTGGCGGGGTCCACCGCTGCATCGGCACATCCGGTCGGGCCGACGGGCAGACAAGCGTCGCTCTCGAATCGATAGAACGTGCCAG
>CAZLMW010000204.1:0-8549 GCA_964560875.1 uncultured Enterobacteriaceae bacterium | reverse complement strand
TTTTCGGCTACAGTTGAGCTCTTCGGGCGGGTCCCCGGGGGCCTGCAACGACGAAAGTCCGATATAGGGTCGTTATGACAACCGCCCCGGAAAAGCAGGAGTGTCTTCATGCCCTCTACCCCTTCTATTCTAAGGCCATCGTCGAAGCCGCTGGGCCAGCGTTCTTCAAGACGGGTCTTGGCGGCACATGGGGATTGGCTCGGATGCCGCTTAATTGGGTGGATAGCCAGAACACGACCAAAGGAACCGGCCAAGAAATCCCTGTCCTGCAAGGTGTTGTGCGTTTCGCGAGGAAGAGCTGTCGCGCCAGGAGGGGTCTCGTTTCTGCCGCGGCATGAGCATTCGACCGGCGCGCTCAGTTTGGCCTTGGCCGCCCCTCCTCCAGCAACCAGCGCCAAGCAGGCACCACCTGGATCCGCCCGCTGTCTGCGTCAACCGCGTCGGATGTGTTCAAAGTGACGAGCAGCGCGCCCCTCACTCCGCGTTCAACCATCATCGCAGTCAGGGCGCGAACTTCCCGCTCCATGGTCGCTCGGTCGTCAAGGTGAACGGCGACCTGAACCAACATCGGTTCGTCGATGCCCTGCTGGCGCGCGACAAAGTCAACTTCGTGGCCGTCGCGTGTCGCGCCATACCCACACGAGAAACCGCGACGACGGAGTTCGAGGTATACGACGGTTTCCAGCAGATGACCGATGTTACGTCCAGCCGCAAAGCTGTAGGCGGCGGCGAGGCCGGGGTCGATGGGGTAGATCTTGCGCGGGTTCACCGTCCGTCGTGCTTCGGAGCGGTCGTCGAGTGAGACCGTCTGCAGCAGGTAGGCATCTTCGAGGTGCGCCAGGGCTGCGTAGAGGGTGTCCTTAGACACCGGGCGCCCTTGCGACCGCAGGTCGTTGTACATCTTGTTGACGCTGAATCTACCGGCAGGCGCTGCCAAGAGCCGGCGGACCAGGTAGCGGAGCGCCTCAACGTTGGTGACGCCGTGTCGCTCCACGACGTCGCGAAAAACAACCACGTCGACATAGTCCTGCAGAACCCTTACGCGGAGGCGGTCGTCGAGCCCTTGCACCTCTGGGAATCCGCCGGTCTGCAGATAGCGCTCGAGTGCAGCCAGCAACTGCAGACGTTGGCGGCGGGGCGGTGGCCAGGCTGTAGGGATCTCGACGCCCCCATGCAGCAGTGATTCCGCGAAGCTGAAGGGAAGCAACTCGGTCGAGAGCGCCCGCCCTCGGAGGCTGGTGGCGATCTCGGTGCTGAGCAGGCGAGCGGACGAGCCCGTGAGTGTGACGCGGGTGTCGCCGCCGTCGAGTATCCGCCGGACGAAACGCTCCCATCCCGGCACGTTCTGCACCTCGTCGAGGTATAGGTGCAACTCCTTGTCCAGCGCTGACGGGTGTCGTCGTGCGTGGGCGTCAACGAACCGGTGGAGCTGGTCCGCTTCCAAGCCAGGCAAGCGCTCGTCCTCAAAGTTGAGATACAGCAACTGACCTGGCTCGATGCCGGCGCCGAGTCGTTCGTGAATATCCTGGTAGAGCAGCCAAGTCTTGCCGCTTCGCCGCATCCCGATCACGGCGTCGGCCTTGCCGTCCAAGCGAGGCAGTTGCGTGTGTCGGACAGTGGGACGCGGCAGGCGCTCCGGTTCGAAATCCGCCACGATCTCGTCGATTTGTTCCGTCATGCCCACTGACTCAGCTCCCGCTTGGGACCCAAGCAGGGTATGGTCAATTCATCCTTATGTGAAGGATGAATCTAGCCATCATCGACCTTCTGAGAAGGATTATAGCCGCCGCGACCGGCAGCGTGCGGGCTACTTCCGGGACTTCCATCAAACCGCGTAGCGCCATGTACGTCGGCGGGGCCCGATCCCGATCCCGATCCCGATCCCGATCCCGCTGTTCGCGTGGGCTCAAGCCCCGGCTGATTCGGCCTCGCGCTGCAGGAGCCATTTGCGAGCGGCCAACAGACCGATCGGCGAAATCATCGCGATTGCACCGTAAATGGCCCACAAGGTGCCGGGATCCTGGACGCCTTCGGCTGGGATGTACGAGTCCACCATCGCACCTGCGAACGTGCCGGTGACGGTCTTGGCGAGAAACCACGGCAACCCGGCGATACCCATGTAGATGCCGACGCGGTGTGCGGGCGCGATCTCGGCGACGTACTCCATGAAACGCGACGACCACACCGCCTCGCCGAGCGAGAAGACGACGACGTAGGTCAACAACAGGTCCAGCGACGGGTCGGGGATCAGCAAGACGGTCGCGATCGCCGAGATGAACGTGCCCAGGATCATCATGTCGACAACCTTGCGGCGCTGCGTGACGGCCGCGATGGCGGGAACGGCGATGACGATGATGAGCGGGTTGAGGCCGTTGACCCACTCAAAGCGCGCGCCGACTTCGGCGGGAAACGCCCGCGTGACGTAGTGCGGCATGGTCAGCCACTGGTGGGCGAAGAGGGTGCGCACCGGCAGCAGGATGAAGATGAAGAACAGAAACCGCGTGTCCATGATCGGCAGGTCGCGGAGCTTGTCGAGGAGGGTGCGCGGGCCGGTTTCTGCTTCGGGAGGGGTGTCTGGAACGACCCGGTCGCGATCCTCGACCTTCTTGGTGAAGAAGACGACGTTGACGAGCAGCACGAGCGCGGTGACGCCGATGAAAAACCAGAATGAGCCGGTGATGCCTGCGGTCGGGACGTCCTTGACCTCGACGCCTTCGAAGGTGCGGGCCCAGGTCTCGCGGACCCAGGGGCTGACGAACTCACCAGCGACGATTCCGAGGTTCATGATCGCGTACAGGTAGGCGAATCCCATCGTCGCGGTGCGCTTGTCGGTGTACTCCTTGACGCCCGCGTACAGGGCCGGCTGCACGACGCCTTCGCCAAACGCCATGACCAGGATCGACACCCACGCGACGCCGCCGATCAGCAGCTCCGCGCCGGCATTGGGGCTGAGCACCAGCAGGATTCGGCCGACGAGGATGAGCCCCATCGACACGGTAAGCGCGCGCCTCGCGCCGAGTCGATCGCACAACGCCCCGGCGCCAAGGACCATAAAAAGGGTCACAAAGCCGGTGAAGACGCTGACGGCGAGGGTTGATGTCGTGGCGGAGAAGCCGACGTTCTTCTCAAAGAAGAGCGTCATCAGCGCGAGGATACCGAAGTAGGCGACGCCATCGCCGAAGTTGACGGCGTTGACCAGCCAGAAGCCGCGGGAGGCACGTCGCAGCGCGCGCAAGGTGTCCAGCAGGCCTGTCGGCTGCTTGTCGTCGGTCATGCTCGCCTCATCGCGTTGGCTGTCGCCGGGGTGGCGACGCCGTCGCGGGAGTATGAGGCACGGCGCGTGGGGCGACAAAAGGACACGTCTGCCCGCGTTGGCTGTCGCCGGGGTGGCGACGCCGTCGCGGGAGTATGAGGCACGGCGCGTGGGGCGACCAAAGGACACGTCTGCCCGCATCGACCGAGCGATGTGACGCGCACGCTGGGGTTGGCGGGGCGGTGACGGCGATCGCAGCGGCGCAGACGAGCACGCAGGCAACCGTAGCGGCTGTCCGGTTCATAGTCGCTCTTCCAACTATCCCGCCTCTCCATCACGATACGAGCCCGCGACCGGTTCGTAGGCGCAACGTCGCGCTTGTGTCGCCGTGCTGTTCGTGCATCGCGATGAACCCATGGCCTCGGCCACGGGCATGACTATCCCGCGGGCCGGCGGCGGCGTGACCATGGCCGGGCCAACCGAATCACTGGACAGCGCCGCCCGGAAGCTCGAAGGCTGAGGCGACCACGGACCCACCATGACGACGCGACCGCTCAACCTCTACGAGCTGCAATCCAGCGCAAAGGCCAAGCTCGATCCGATGACGTGGTCCTATTACGCAGGTGGCGCGCGAGGCCAGACAACCGTCGCCGACAATCCCGCCGCGTGGCAGCGCTACAAGTTGCGACCGCGTGTGCTCGTGGACGTGTCGATGCGCGACCAATCGACCACCGTGCTCGGCCACCGGATACAGACCCCCGTCGTCGCGGCCCCCATGGCTTTTCAGCGTCTCGCCCACGACGACGGCGAGCTCGCCATGACCCGCGCGCTCGGTGACGCCGGTTCGATCATGGTCTTGTCGTCGCTCGCCACCGTGTCGATGGAGGACGTCTGCGCAGCCGCCACCGGTCCCGTCTTCTTCCAGCTGTACGTCTACAAGGACCGCGGCGTGACCCGGGCGCTGATGCAACGCGCCGGCGATGCTGGCTGTTCCGCGCTCGTCGTCACCGTCGACGCCCCCGTGCTCGGCACCCGCGAGGCCGACGTTCGCCATGGCCTGCACCTGCCCGTACACCTGCAGGTCAGCAACGTCGCGCCGTATGGGATGGACACCATCGGTTCGAGCGACGGCGAGTCGGGCTTGGGCCTGTACGTCGCGCGCAACCTCACCGCGGACCTCACCTGGCGGGACATCGAAGACTTCGCTGCAACCAGCGGCCTACCGGTCATCGTCAAGGGTGTGCTGCGCGGGGACGACGCCAGCAAGGCCCTCGAACACGGGGCGAGCGGTGTCGTCGTGTCCAACCACGGCGGTCGCCAGCTCGACGGCACAATCGCGACGGCCGATGCGCTCGACGAGGTCGTGCAAACAGTCGCCGGGGCGGGCGAAGTCTACGTCGACGGGGGGATCCGGCGCGGTACCGATGTCCTCAAGGCGCTCGCTCTCGGTGCGCGGGCCGTGCTTGTCGGTCGACCGCTGCTCTGGGGGCTCGGACACGATGGAGAAGCCGGCGTCGCGTTGGCCCTCGACATGCTGCGAGACGAGCTCGACGAAGCGATGGCCCTTTGCGGCGCGCCCACCATCGCCGCCATTACCCGCGATCTTGTCGTGTGATAGCGCCGATAACGACGTATGCTGCGGCAACCCCGCGGTCGGAGCCGCTGCCAGGAGCTCGCCATGCAAGCCGACGCCGCCGCATCCGCAGCACCCGCCGCATCCGCAGCGCCTGCCGGTCCCCAACCACGTCCGCTGTGGCGCGCGGTCGCCGAAGAGGTCGGCGCGATGGCCCTGTCCGGGTTGCTCGTGCCCTTTGGCGTCCATCGGGACAAGCGAACGACGCCGCGCCAGCAAGAGCAGCGCACCGTGGTCCTCGTGCACGGCTACATGGCCAACCGCTCGACCATGATGCCGCTGGCCGGCTACCTGCGATGGCGCGGACACAAGCAGATCATCACCTTCAACTACCGCTCAACGGACGGCATCGAAGCGGCCGCACGCGAGCTCGACAGACACCTCAAGACGCACGTTCGCGGCGGACGCATCGACCTCGTCTGTCACAGCATGGGCGGCCTGGTCGCGCGCACCTGGCTGCAAGACCTCGGCGGCGCCCGGCGCGTCGACCGTTGCATCACCCTCGGCACGCCCCATCGCGGCACGTACGCCGCCTACTGGCTCGCCACCCGAGCCGCCCGCCAGATGCGCCCCGACTCCGCGCTCATGCAGCGCCTCGACGCGACCCAGGACCGCGCCGCCAACGTCGATTTCGTGTCGCTGGTTGCCGACGCCGACCACCTTGTCTTGCCGCGCAAACACGCCGGCCATGAAGACGCCGTTGTTGTCCCCGAAGTCGGCCACGTTGGCCTGCTCTGGTCCCCGCGGGTGCTGAGCTTCGTCGGCGACACGCTCGACAACGACTCGTAGCGAAAAAGCGTGCTGCTGGTCCCTTCAGCGCGCGGCGAGAAAAGCGCCGAAACCGACCGCCAGGACGGCGACGTAGACACCCCCGACCATGGGCGCTGAATAGGCCACTGCGCCGAGGCACAGGATCGCGAGGATAAGCGCGATGGCCGGCACGACGGGATAACCGGGGGTTCGATACGGCCGTTCGAGCTCCGGTTCGAGCTTGCGCAGCCGAAAGAGGGCCGCCATCGACGCCGCGTAGAGCGTCAGCGCGCCAAAGACGCTCATCGTGATGATCTCGCCGGTGTGCCCGGTGGCGAGGGCGATGAATCCGACAAGCATGTTGAGAACGAGCGCCGCCGCCGGGGTGTGGCGCGTCGCGTGGGTCTTGCCGAAAATGGCGGGCAGGTGGCGGCTGCGTCCAAATTCCAGCGTGGCGCGACCGGCGACGAGGATGATGCCGTGAAAGGACGCGACGAGCCCGAACAGCCCGATGGCGATGAGCAGGTGATAGAGGCCGTGCGACTCGCCAACCACGCGACTCAGGGCGAGGGGCAGGGGCTTGTCGACCATCTCGCCCGCGCTGTTGAAGACGACGGCTTTCCACCCGGCCACGCCCACCGATGAGAGCAACGTGAGCAGCGCCAACACGGCGAGGGTCGCCATCGCGGTGCCAAAGCCAAGCGGGATGTCGCGCTGCGGATTGCGGGTCTCTTCGGCGACGTTCGCGACGCCCTCGATGGCGAGGTAGAACCAGATGGCAAAGGGGATCGCGGCCAGCGCGCCGGACCAACCGTTGGGCAGGGGATCGGCCATGAACGCGGCTGAATCGAACTCGGGCAACGTGACGCCGCAGAAGATGAGCAGCTCGCCGACCGCCAAGATGGTGATGACGAGCTCGAAGATGGCCGACTGCTTGACGCCCCAGATGTTCAGGCCGGTGAAGAGCACATACGCGCCGCCCGCGATGAGCCACGGGGGCACGCTCGGCAAGAAGATGTTGAAGTACGCGCCGATCGCCAGCGCGATGGCCGGTGGGGCGAACACAAACTCGACGAGCTGGGCCAGTCCGACCAGGAAGCCAATGCGCTCCCCGAACGCGCGGTTGGCATAGACGAAAGCGCCACCGGCCCGTGGAATCGCGCAGGCGACCTCCGCGTACCCGAGCACAAATGTCACGTACATGATCGTCACAACGATGGTCGCCGCGAGCATCCCAAGCGTGCCGCCTTCGGGCAGGCCGAGGTTCCAGCCGAAGTACTCGCCGCTGATGACGTAGCCGACCCCGAGCCCCCAGACCATCCAGGGCCCAAGCGACTTCTCGAGGGTGGACGACGTGTCGGAACCTGGCGCGCTGGCATCGGCAGAGGGCGACGACGCGCCGGCAGCAGGCGGATCAGCGGGCGGGTGACGAGGTGCAGACATGCGCGGCGATGGTACATTGGCGCCGATGAATCGGCATTTCCGCAACACGACCTCTGTCCTGGCCCTTGTTTTCGGGCTCTTGTGCACCCTGCCCGGCTGTAGCGGCGAAGAATCGGGCGGCGCGACAGATAACCCCGCGAACGACGTCGCCCCTGGTAGCGGAACCAGCGACGCCCAATCCGACTCGGACACCCAATCCGGCTCCGACCCCCAATCTGGCTCCGACGTAGCGACAACCGCCGACTCTGAAGCGACCGATTCCGTGGGCCAGGTGATGGATGGAGGTGCCGCGGATTCGACGCCGTCCGCCGATGCCGGCCCTGCATCCGCCACGGATTCTGCGATCGCCAAGCCACCTGTCTACCCGCTCGACGACGTGCTGCGCGTCAACCACATGCAGGTCAAGGGCACGCACAACAGCTACCACCTCAAGATGGGCAAAACGGTGCTGCCGCCGTGGGACTACGAGTTCGATCCGCTGCCCGTACAGCTCGCCAAACAGGGCGTGCGCCAGCTCGAGCTCGACGTGCACTACAAACCCGGCAAACCCAAGGCGACCTGGGAAGTGCTGCACGTGCCGTTCGTCGACGCCAAGTCGTCCTGCAAGACCCTGACCGTGTGCCTGCAGCTCACCAAGACCTGGTCGGACAGCAACCCCGGCCATCACCTGCTGTTTATCCTCATCGAGCCCAAGGACGACATCGACACCAACAAGATCGTCGGCCACTACGACGAGCTCGACGCCGCCATCCTCGCGGTGTGGCCCAAGGACCGTGTGCTCCGTCCCGATGATGTGCGCGGCAAGCATCCAACGCTGCGAAAAGCCCTGCTCGCCGACGGCTGGCCGACCCTTGGCGCGACCCGCAACAAGGCGATGTTCGTGATGCTCAACAGCGGCCACCACCGCGCCAACTACCTCAAGGGCCACCCCAACCTCGAAGACCGGGTGATCTTCATGCGCGACGGCAAGGGCGAGTCGTGGGCAGCCGTGCTCGAGATGGGCGGACCCGAGGGCGACAAGACCAAGATCCAGGACGCCGTCAAGGCCGGCTACCTCGTGCGCACCAAGGCCGATGACCCCAACGCGTCCGATGCGGCCAACGAGAAGCGAGCCAAGGCGGCGATCGCGAGCGGCGCGCAGCTCATCAGCAGCGACTTCCCAGCGAAGGTGAAGGGCAAGAGCTACATCTTCAGCATCCCCGGCGGCACGCCGACGGGCTGCAATCCATTGACCGCGCCCAAGAAGTGCACGGGCAAGGCAATTGAAGCGCTCTAAGAGCGGGGTCTAACCCGGAGGGGTCCTCGTTTTTTCGTCACTGCGATGCGGCGAGCCCATGATTTGGGGATTCGTCTTGGCAGACGGCGCCCCGATCAAGGGGGAAGGACCCAACAGGGGAAGGCGGGGGCCCGAGGGGTTTGTCTTGGCAGACGGCGCCCCGATCAAGGGGGAAGGACCCAACAGGGGAAGGC
>CAZLMW010000203.1:0-8555 GCA_964560875.1 uncultured Enterobacteriaceae bacterium | reverse complement strand
CCCCTGTTGGGTCCTTCCCCCTTGATCGAGGCGCCGTCTGCCAAGACAAAACCAAAGGACCCCTGATCGAGGCGCCGTCTGCCAAGACAAAACCAAAGGACCCCTGATCGAGGCGCCGTCTGCCAAGACAACCCCACGCCCCTGTAGGTTGACACGGCGGCGCCATCAGCCGTATCTGCCCGCCCGCGCCACGCGGCGACACCTGATCCCGGAGCAGCCCGATGTCCACGGTCGACACCAAGAAGGTCATCTACTCGATGATCGGCGTCAGCAAGCACCACACCACCAAGCCCATCCTCAAAGACATCCACCTATCGTACTTCTACGGCGCCAAGATCGGCGTCTTGGGTCTCAATGGTTCGGGCAAGTCGTCGCTGCTTCGCATCCTCGCGGGGGTGGACACCGAGTTCACCGGCGAGACGGTTCTCGCCCCCGGACACACCATCGGCTACCTGCCCCAGGAACCGCGGCTCGAGGCGGGCAAGACGGTCCGCGAAATCGTCCAACGGGGCGTACAGGACGTCGTCGACCTCGTGGCCGAGTACAACGCGATCGGCGAGCAGCTCGAAGAGGTGACCGACACCGACGAGATGATGCGCCTCATCGACCGCCAGGGTGAGCTGCAGGACAAGCTCGACCACACCAACGCCTGGGACCTCGATGCGCGGCTCGAGATGGCGATGGATGCGTTGCGCTGTCCGCCGTCCGACCAGGTCGTGGACCACCTCTCCGGCGGCGAGAAGAGGCGCGTTGCGTTGTGTCGCCTGTTGCTGCAGACGCCCGACATCCTGCTGCTCGACGAGCCCACCAACCACCTCGACGCCGAGTCCGTCGGGTGGCTTGAACAACACCTGCAGCGCTACGCCGGCACGATCATCGCCGTGACGCACGACCGTTACTTCCTCGACAACGTCGCCGGCTGGATCCTCGAGCTTGACCGCGGCCAGGGCATCCCGTGGAAGGGCAACTACTCGTCGTGGCTCGAGCAGAAACAAAACCGCCTGTCGATGCAGGAAAAACGCGAGACGGCGCGCCAGAAGTCCCTCAAACGGGAGCTCGAGTGGATCGGCATGTCGGCCAAGGGCAGGCACGCCAAGAGCAAAGCGCGCATCGCACGATATGAGGCGCTCGTGGCCGAAGAGAGCGAGCAGCGGGCGGCCGAGTTGGAGATCTTCATGCCACCCGGTCCGCGGCTGGGCGACGTGGTCATCGAAGCCAACGACGTGCAGAAAGCCTTCGGTGACCGGGTGCTGTTCGAGAACCTGACGTTTGCGCTGCCACCGGGGGGCATCGTCGGTGTCGTCGGGCCCAACGGCGCAGGAAAGACGACGTTGTTTCGGCTGATTACAGGCCAGGAACAGGCGGACGCGGGAACCTTCAAGGTCGGATCCACGGTCAAGCTCGCGTATGTCGACCAGAGCCGCGACGGACTCGATGATGACGAGAAGGTTTGGACGGCCATCGCCGACGGGCAGGAGACGCTGCAGCTCGGCCAGCGAACCGTGAACGCGCGCGCTTATGCCGCCAAGTTTGGCTTCGTCGGCCAGGACCAGAACAAGTCGCTCGGCGTGCTATCGGGCGGCGAGCGCAACCGCGTGCACCTCGCCAAGATGCTGCGGTCGGGCGCCAACGTTATCCTGCTCGATGAGCCGACCAACGACCTGGACGTCAACACGATGCGGGCGCTCGAGGAGGCGCTGTCCAACTTCGGCGGTTGCGCCGTGGTCATCAGTCACGACCGCTGGTTCCTCGACCGCATCGCCACGCACATCCTGGCGTTTGAGGGCAACAGCGAGGTCGTCTGGTTCGACGGCAACTACACCGAATACGAAGCCGACCGACGCCGACGCCTCGGCGGTGACGCGTCCCAACCGCAACGAATTCGCTATCGATCGATGGTGCGCGTCTAAACCGCGTGGTGACGCACGGCATCACGTCGCTGCGCCGCAACGAACCGCGACCTGGGAGCCCCCGATGCCAACCGCTCAGATCTTTGTCATTTCGCTCGTTGCGATCGCGATGTTCGCCGGCTGCAAAGACAAGCCCGCAGCCAAGCCGGCCGCCGGGCCGACAGCCGAAGCTGCAGCGCCCGCGCCCGATCCCGTCGATGCTGCGGTGTCCGCGCTGATGA
Source organism: uncultured Enterobacteriaceae bacterium (assembly GCA_964560875.1). GTDB lineage: Bacteria > Myxococcota_A > UBA9042 > UBA9042 > UBA9042 > CAZLMW01. The sequence goes on along the minus strand of CAZLMW010000203.1, from coordinate 6,424 downwards.
AGGCCCTCGGCAAACGTCTCAAGGGCGCAATGGCCGACGGTGGCCCGGTTGCGGCGCTCGATGCTTGCCACGTTGACGCAGCATCCATCACCGGCTCCAACCAGACCGACGTCGTCAAGATCGGCCGCACCAGTCACAAGCTGCGCAACCCCAAGAACGCGCCCCCCGCATGGGCCAAGGCTGCCGTCGCCGCCGCCGCCGGCAAGAAGGTTGCCGAGGTGGACAAGGCGCAGCAATTCGAGCTCGGCGATGGCAAGACGGGCCACTTGCGCGCGATCGGCACCCAACCTCTGTGCCTCTCTTGCCACGGAAACGACGAACAGGTCAGCCAACCGGTGCGCGACAAGCTCGCGGCGCTCTATCCCGAAGACCAGGCACGCGGATTTGCTGCAGGTGACCTGCGCGGCTGGTTCTGGGTGGAGGTTGCCGACCCCGCTGTTCGCGCTCGCGCTCGATGAATACGTGCGGCTGCAAGCTGCCCTCTGCGTTCGCCATTTGACGTAGCGCAGATTCGCCGTGGAATCATCTCCGCTCGGGTGTTGGGAGCCGGTTGAACAGCCCGCCATTGCAACTCAGCCCGCGATCCAGCCGATGGCGCCGGCCTCAGCAAGCTCGCGCAGCCACGATTGCGCGTCGTCGGGCCATTCGGGATCGACAACGGTGTCGTTGGCGGTGTCGATCGCGGTGGCGAGGGCGGCTTGAAGCACTTCGAGGCACGAGGAAACGGTCTGCGGACCATCGGCGAGGTGCGACCACAGCGCTGCGACGAAATCGGGCATGGGGAAGACCGACACCGCCTCTCCGAAGCGGCCAACGAGGTAGCAAGCAGGCCGCTCGGTGGCCGTGAACGTCGGGTTGGCGCGAATCACGGCGCTCGTCGGGTCGCCCAGCAGGTCGGCGGGCCATTCAATGGGCGGGGTCGCGAGCCTCTCCGTCATGTCGTCCCGGGCGGTCGCGGCGGCGATGGCGAAGGCGGTCACGGCCTGTTCGCGGACGGGCTGTTCGGCGTTTTGGGTGGCTGTCTTGAGGCGGGACACAAGCGGCGCGCGCGTCCACAGCACATCGTCATCGAGCTCGTTCACCCACTGGCCAGCAGCGATCCCCGTGGACGCCAGAGCTTCGACGATACCGGGCGCGACAGACCAGACGCCGGCCTCGAGTTGAGGTCGGCCGGTCGCTTCGGTGGGCTCCAGGGCGCCGCATAATCCGATGGGGAAGAGCTCGTCCATTCCCGCTTCGCGCAACGACGTGGTCAGCTCACCGACGAGGGCCGATGCCGCGTCTCCGTCACCGTTGGCGCCGTCCACGCAGGCCTGTTGTATGTCCGATAGGTGCGGCGCCAGGACCTCCTCAGCGACGACGGGATCGCAGAACGCAGACCGCACGCACAGGTCCCACACGACCCGACCGGCCAACGCTGCAGCGCACGTTGCTGGATCGATCTGCACCGCGCCGAAGACAAGCCGATCGAAGACGTCGGCAACGTGGCTCGCATAGGCGTCGCGCTCGGCAAAACGGTGGCGTCCAAGCACCGTGACGGCCTCCAGGACCGACCCGACAACCCCGTGACGCAGACGCTGCACGTGCCCGGTGGCGTAGGCGATAGCGTCCGTCACCGAATCGAGCAACGGGTCGGCCACCGCGACGGTTTGGTGGATTCGGGCTTCCTGGGCAACCGCGTCGAGCTCGGCGGACACCCAGCGAGCGGCGGTGCGGAGACCAGCGATGGCCGCGGGCATTCGGTGTTGTTGGTTGATTCCATGCAACCAGCCTGCTGCCGCGACGTCGGCGCCGGGAAAAAGGGCGTCTGATTCGCGGTCAAAGCCGTCGCGATCGAGGCGCAGGGCCGTGTCGGTGCCGTACCAATGGGCGACCGGGACGATTTCGCCGAGGCGCGCGGCGGCGTAGAGCTGCCAGCGGGTCATGTCGGGGTGCCAATGGAAGCCACACACGCGGTGGAGCAGCTCGTGCGGGGTCCAGCGCGCCGAGTGATTGGGATCGAACGTGGCCAGCGGCAGGTCCTGGCAAAACCCCTCGTAGCGGCCAGCGACAAGCGCGCCATCGACCCATTCGCCCGTCCGTTCATCGGCGACCGCGGCGTCGGCGAGCAGGTCCGGATCCCAGCGCCAAACCGGGCGGAGCTCGTGATGGACAACGGCCGCGCCAACCGCGGCACCCATCGCGCAGGCTCGGAACCCAAACGGCGACGCGACGACCTCGCCGACCGGAGCACCGACGAGACGGGCTACGTGTGCGCCATGTTCAGTCGCTGCCGCCCGCCACGAAGGCAACGTGCTCGCGAGCCATTGCGCAAGCTCGCTGTCCGAGGCCTGGCACAGCCAATCGCGACGCGCGGCAGCATCGCCCTTCGGCACCAGGACCGGCGCATCGATGACGATTCGATTCGACCGCGGGTCCGCGTTTGGCATGGGGGCGATGGGGGCTAGCAGATTGTTAGAACCAGCAGGTTGTTAGAAGGGGTTGACCATCGTGATGAGGATGATCAGCCAGAGCAGGTGGATGATTCCCGAGCCCATCGCGATCTTCTTGCCGGCCGCGCGAACGTCATCGGCGTTGAAGCTGTCGACCTGGATCGCGCCTTCGATCTTCCGAACGGCGGGACGCATGATGCCGATGCCGACGCCCATGATGGCGATCTGGAGGGTCATGGCGATGTGGTAGCTCTTGTTCACCGCGCCAAAGCCCCCCTTCATGAAGATGAGGCCGATACCGGTGAGCAAGGTCAGCGTCGCTGCGATGGCCGCGATCTTGGCCCGAACGGCGCCGTCAGCAGCGACGAGCTTCACCGCGGGGTGCCCGGTCTTGATGCTCTTGCGGATGTTTCGGGACAGCCCGAGCGGGGCGCCAAAGAGGGTCGCGGCGACGACGATATGAAAGACAAGCAAAGCGGTGAGCATGATGGGTCCTCTATTCGCCGGTGAAGTTGGGCGGGCGTTTTTCGATGAACGCGCGGGGCCCTTCACGGGCGTCCCTGGTCTTGAAGATGGGCTGGCCGATCTGCAGCGAGATCTTGAGCGCGTCGGTCTCGGGCAGGCCTTCGGTCTCGATCAGCGACCGCTTGAGCGCGGCAACGGCGAGCGGCCCGCACTTGTGGGCGATGGTTTGCGCGATCTCCATCGCTTTTTCGAGCGCTTTGCCATCGGGCACGACGTGGTTGATCAGGCCCCATTGCAGCGCTTCGGTCGCGTTGAGCTTGCGGCCGGCGAGCAGCATCTCCGCCGCGATGGCATAGGGGATCTGGCGCCGCAAACGGACCGACGAACCGCCCAGCGGGAACAGGCCCCAGTTGACCTCCGACACGGCGTACACCGAGCTCGCGGCGCCGACGCGAATGTCCGTGCCCTGCAGCACCTCGGTTCCGCCTGCTAGCGCGCCGCCTTCGACCGCGGCGATGAGCGGCTTTTTCGTCTTGTAGTGCCGCAACAACGCGCGCCAGTGCAGGTCCGGATCGTCCTTGAGCCGCTGCAAGTACTCGGGCGCGGCGTCCCATTTACCCTTCGACATCGACTTGAGGTCACTGCCCGCAAAGAACGTGTCGCCCTTGCCGGTCAAGACGATCGCACGGACGTCCGGGTCGTTGTCCGCTTCGTGCCACGCGTCGGCCATGCGCACGATCATTTCGATCGTCAGCGCGTTCTTCTTTTGGGGTCGATTGAACGTGCACAGCGCGACATGGCCGCGCTTCTCGTAGAGGAAGTCAGGCTCTTTGGCGGGCTGTTCCGCGTTCTTTTCGGTCGCTTGGGGGTTGCCTTCGGCGGTCATCACAACTCCAATCGGGGGCGCGCGGACGACGGGGTATCACCAACGGGCCTTTCCGTCATCCCGCGGGCCGGAGACGGCGAGCGACGGCCACACGGCCGACTGGGGGCTGGCGACGATGCGACTCATCTACCACGTGCTGGGCGCGCTGATGTTGTGGATTTTTGTCGATGCGCTTGCCGGTTGGTTCGTGCACGACCCCAACGCTTTCCCGCTGTCGATCACCCGCGTCGTTACCGATCCGATGTACAAGCCCATCCGCGGCGTCATCGGCGGCTTCTACCAGGGCCCGATCGACTTCTCGCCGCTTATCGTCCTGCTGGCCCTGTCGGCGATCCGCCGCGCGCTCCACCGCGCCGCCTTCGACCTCCCCAAGCCGCCGAACTAGAGTCGGCCATGCTTCGGCGATGCGCCCCGTCTGTCCGCAAACGAGCCCGCATTGTCGCGATTTCGCTGCTCCTCTGCGCTGTGCCGCTATGTACGGTGGCCGGTTGCAGCGACGAGCCCGTCCCCGGGGACAACGACGCCGCGCCAGACGCGACGAGCGATACCGAACAGACCGACGCCGGGTGCCAGCAGCCCGCGTCCGGCACGGCGACCCGCACATGGGTTGGCATCAACGGCTTCGACGAAGCGCTGATGGGCGGCCCCGCCATCACGGTGAAGGGCAAGACCGCGCCATTTCGCTGGGCAGTCCCCACCCGCGGCGGCTGGACGCTGCAGGTCCACGTCACGCACGCCGGCGGCTTCAAACCCGGCTGTTCGATGCCCGTCATGCGGTGCGACGACGGCCGCCACCCCGACGCTGCTGACTTCGAGCCACTTGGCGGCGCCTGGCACAAGACCAAGACCGGCCACGTTTGGCGTGCGACCGTCGTCGATTGGCACCCCGACCGCTGGGGGCAGCAGCCAACCGCCGGGGACAGCGACGCGGCCAGCACGGACGGAAACGGCCCAGACGCCAACACCCCAGACGCCAACACCCCAGACGCCAACACCCCAGACGCCAACATCCCAGACGCCAACGCTCCGACCGCCATCCCGTGCAAGCACCTGCGTATCGGCGCCGGCGACAAAGACGCGGCGCATGGCTTCGACTGGGCCGAGCTGACCGTGCCCCTCGACCCGTTCGACAAGGTCGATGCGTGGATGCTCGATTTCACCCGCGACCTCGCCGCGCTGAGCGTGACCAAGGATAAGGACGACAACTTCGTCGTGCGCACGCCCAAGCCCTACAAGCCCAACGGCATCCCGGACTTTGTCGAAGCCCTGACAGCCCTCGGTTTGCTCGGCACCGACGCCGGTTGGAACAGCTTGTACCTGGCCCACATCAAGCGCCGCGTGCTGCGGCAGGTCCGCGGCATCTACCACCTCGATCCTGCGACCGGCGCCATCGCGGACGACAGCGTGCGCATTCGGTTTGAGCTCCGCGGCTCCAAGGCCGCGCCCAACGACGTCGGTGCCGCGCAGAAGGCCGGCTGGTCGGTCATGGCCATCGGCGGCGACGATGTGCTCTGGAAGCCCGGCGGCAAGACCTTCTTCGGCCGCGCCACCGTCGACTTCAACAACAAGACGCCCAACCTCAACGTGTCGCCCAATCGCGGCGTCTTCGTCTCCTCGCTAGCCCGATTTGCGCTCGAAAACGGCAGCCTCGCCAACCTCATCAGCGACTTCGCCCCCGTCGCAGGCGGCAAACCCCTCGGTACGATGCCCGGCGACCTCGACTTGCTCGACGACGGCCTCGATCCCAAGCAGGTCAAGGACGCCAACCTCAAGTCGCGGGCCGAGCTATTCGTGCTCCTCGACCGCCTCTTTTCCCTCGCCATCGCGGCCATCACGGCGCACGAGGTCGGCCACTCGCTCGGCATGGTCAAGCCCGGGCCACCTCCGACCGGGTTGTTTGGCGGCGTGACCAACGCCAGCTTCATCACCGCGGCCGTGGACGAACACCACGTCGACACCCCCGGGATGAACATCATGCAGACCGGCGCGAGCTTGAAGCCGCAAGACCTGTTTGCCGGTGAGCCGTATTTCGCGGCGTTTAATCTTGCTTATCTGCGACGCCAGATCGTGGTGTTGAAGTAGTCACGGGCTGCTGATATGGCGCATTCAGCGGTGCGTGCTGTTCCCGGCGCGCTCCCAGCCATGCCCGAACGATTGCGAATACCGTGCAGTTTCCACGTTGCGGCCGTTGGCATTCAGTCCATCAGAATGTCGCGTATCAGGCCTTGGTTCCGTCCTTGAAGACCTTCGTGGAAAGGAAGGCTGCGCCCCCGCGTGATTAGCGCCAACCTGCTCGTGATGGCCCACCACGCGCTCGGGCAAAGAGTCACGGCCAGCCGCGGAGCGGCGACATGCAGTAGCCTGGGGTGCAACCCCAGGAAAGAATCGTTGTCTTGACCGAGCCGCGACGCGGCGGCACGACGGCACATCCATCTGCAGTTTTGCCGAGCACTCCTTCTGAGATCGGGCTACTCGTGGACGCGCGGGTCAGCGGTGAACCCCAGGGGCTCGCCATCGGCGGTTGCGCCCGAGCACGTCGCTGTCGCGACGCGCCGGTTGGTTTCGGAGACGGCGGCGGCGGCGGCAGCCGATGACCGACTCGGGTGCAGATCGCGGATTGGCGGAGGTCGGAAGCGGCGGC
>CAZLMW010000202.1:0-8709 GCA_964560875.1 uncultured Enterobacteriaceae bacterium | reverse complement strand
ATTGGGGTAGTTCATAGCGCTGGCTCGCTGGGCAGATGAAGAGCAAGCTTGAGGCCAACACGTAGTGCGCAGTGAATAGAACGCAGCCAGACGGCATCGATGGCGAGCACAGCGCCTGCCATGTCGCCGTGTACGCAAGGGCAGGGATCTTGAGATGGCCGATCAACCCTCGATTGGAGTCGGGATGGCGACGCCGGTGGTCCGCTGCGGCGGGCAGTCCTACACCGTCAAGGCCCGAGCGAAGCCATGCCGCTAAGGCCACACGAAATCCTCGGGATTGCCCCTGATGCATCCGTTGAGGAGATCAAGAACGCGTATCGCCGCAGAGCGTTCGAAACCCATCCCGACAGGAACCCTGACGACGATGGAGCCGCCTTCCGAGCGGTCGCATGGGCCTACAAGGCCATGCTCACTGGGGTGGCCACACCGTTTGAGGCTGAGGCCAGCGCGGAACCAACCGCCGACGACACAAGCGGCGCAGAGCTGGTCGCCAACCTGGTGCAATTCGTGGTTGAGCAGGTTCTGCAGGGGCAGCCTGCCTCGAAGATCATCGAATGGCTCCGACAGCAGGGGTGTCCGGATTCGGTAGCGAAACAGGTCGAGGCCGAAGTCCGGGCTGCGACGACAAGCGCACTCGAGGAAGAGGGGCGCCGGTTGGTGTTGGTGAACGGTGGCATCATCGTCGCGACGTTATTTGCCGCAATGCTGTTGTCGCGCTGGAGCAACCGAGGGCCACTCGTGCTGGTCCTCGGCTGGTTCTTCTACGGGGAGCGCGTCGCGAGCAACCTTCTGGTCGGAATACAGGCGCTCCAGGGACGCCACCCGAAGGCTTACAGCAAGGGCGAGCGGCGCGCGCTCGGCTGCTTTTCGACGCTGATCTTGCTCGGTGTGTTCATGGTGCTCCCCACTGGATCGCCTCGGACCGCAGTAAAGTCGGCCGACCCTCCGAAGTACGCGGCCCCAACCGAAGCTGCGCCGGAGGCAGGCGAGGCGACAGCAGAAAGCAGTGTGGCGGACAACGGCAACGGAGGCGTCGTGCGGTATCGGCGATCCGACACCCGGGCGCTGGCTGCGGTGGAGCTTGTACGCAAGGCCGAGCTCGAATTGGAGCAAGCACAAGCCCGACTCAAGGTGGCCGACGACGACCTTGCAGAGCAATTGTCAGCTATCAAGAAACTGAGAGCCGCATCCGACGCGGCGGACACGGCTACGGTTGGCCCGGACAAACAACTGAAGTTGTTGCGCGCCAAGGCAACGAAGCTCAGGCGCCGACTTGACTCGCTCCTAAAACGATATCCTCGTGGATTGCCCCGGCGCCAGCTTCGACGTGCCAAGGGGCTTCAGCGCCAAGAGAAGGTCGCCGTGCAAACGTTCAACACGGCGATCTCGGAGAGCCGGCCACTGTTCGACCGAGCCCGTGCTGCGGCGAATGAACTGGATTCGGGAATCCGCGCGTTTCGTGATGTCGTGGGCCCTCGAAATCGGCTTGCCGAGAAGTTCAACGCTGCAGCTGCAGCGTACGACGACGCATGGGGGAAGCTGGCGTCCATCGGAACGTACTCGGGACCGCGGCCGATGGTCCGCGCTCACCGGGCGGAGATTCTGAAGCTGCCGCCGCTCGCCGAGAAGGTTGCGGAATAGGCCCTGTCAGTCATTTGACGATCTGCAAGCATCCCTCGCGTGAAGCCCGAGTCCTACCTGGACACGGTAGCTTGCCGGATCACTGCGTTGACCGCTCTGGCGGCGGCAATTGGATTTCCAAGCCGGCCTGCTTTCAAGTACGGCGACAATGCTTTGAGGTAGCGGCGGAGCTTTAGCTTGTCCTTCTGGGGCATGGACGTTTCGAAATGGTCCCAGACCATCCATGGTGCGTACACCATTGCGACGTCGCCCACCGGCCCCTGCAGGTGAACCATGGAGAGCCACTTTACTTCGGCGCGGGGGCCGCGCACCAGGTTGACGACGATCGCCACATCCGTCTTCACGGGCGCCCTCCGCGTCAGCTTCATCGACCGCAGCATCAGCTTCCAGATCCGGCCACTTCTCGACCGATCGGCTCGGCCATCTGCCCGCGCCCGCAGAATGGAGAGGTAATCGGACGTCCCCAGCCCCATTACTTGCGGGGAGCGTCGGTCGAGCCCCTCGGCGTCAGCGAGGACACGCACGACGAACCAGAGGAGCAGTTCCGGCGTCAAAGTCGCGTTGCCACGCGAGGTCACAAACGCTCGAGCAGGACCGGGAGCATCCGGATCGCCCACGCTGAACGCGACCCGAACCTGGAACCGGGTGCCTGCGTCCCATGCTTCCGCCTTCACATTCTTCTTCGGCAGTAGTCCTGCTGAGGCGCTGCCACGCGCGATGGCTTCCGTAGGAATTGCGTCGTACGCGCTCTGCTTCTTGGCGGCCAAACGTTCGCCTGCCTGCATTCGCTGGATCAAGGTGCCGAGCTTGCTGGCCGGGTTCTTGAGCCTATGTGCCCGAAGAACTGAAACCATCGATTCGGCGGAATCCATGTCCTCGGCGGTTCTAAGGCAAACCGGCGGCGAGGCGGCGAGATGTCGTTTCAGGTTGTTGTTGTGGCTGAGCCACACCTGGGTTCCCTTCGACCAGATGTCTGCCCACTTCACGATCTGGCGAAGCCGGCCGTGGTAGTCGGAGACCGTGAGTCCGTCCCGTGCAGCTTCTAGCGCGACGACCGCAGTCCTCAGGACATCAACGTTGCGCAACGCCATCTTGACCAGCTTCGCCTCACGTTCTGTCAGCTTCTTGGCCGAACCGACACGCCGCCAAGTCGATCGGATCGTGCCCAGGACGATTTCGTGATAGCGCTTTCGCGCGGCGGCCTGCGCTCGTCGCGAGCGCTCTATCAACTCAACCACAGCTTGCGCTTGGGCCGTTGTGAGTCCAAGACGCGCGCGGCTGATCGCAGTGCGGAGCCTGGCTTTGGACGAACCCGCTTTGGCCGAGCATCGCGGGTTGGACGCTGGCGTGGCCCCAGGGAGAGGGGGCGAGCCAGAATTTCCCCGATCGCCCACGATGGGCGGCGGGGGAGGAGTGACCGCGCACGCAGAAGTGGCCAAGGCCGGCCAGTTCCCCGAAGTCGGCGACGCGCACAAGAGGGCCGCGGCGAAGAGCAGTACATAGATGAGCACGCCCATGCGCCTGGGTGCGCCTGTGTCGAGTGCCCTTCTTGCGCCTTGTCGGACTTCCATTCATTCCCTCCACCCAAACGCGTCTGATTCTGCCGTCGCACGAACCGCCGCGGTAGCCTTACCACAGACATTGGCATCCATCGGACGTCGCCGACGTCCGGTCGTCGAGCCCAACAACGATGGCGATGTGCGCTACCGAGCCCTCAGCCCGTCGCCGTGTCGTCGTTTGTCGCTCCGCGCAGTTGCGCCCCCACCTCGCGCCACGCCTCGTCAATGTTTCGGATCGTCTTGTCGTCGAGAAGGAGGTCCCGAAGCATCGATGACCGTGACTGGTGGTCGCCGAGTGGCCATGGCGTAGGGATCGGCGTCCAGAGCTTGCACCAATGACCGCGCCACGCTTGGGGCAAGCGGCCTCCAATGACCGCGTGGTCCGGGCCGAGGGATTTCGGCAACAATCGAAAGAAGAGACGTCGACTCTGCTCAAGTCGATCAAGCGCCTGCGAGAAACCTGAGTCGGCTTTGACCCACCGCTGAAGCTCCTTCCTGTCAATCTTGTTCTTAAGATGATGGACGTAGGGGTATATGTCTGTCCCGACGCCGAATTCCAGCACTTCGCCCCGTCGTGCGCGGATGCGTAACCTGAGCGTCGTCCTCACCCACATGTCGCCGAATGCATTCTGAAGCCGAAAGGCGTTTGCGGCGTCCGCATGGTCTGGGAGGCTGAGGCGGCCCAGCCTATGACACCACTCAGGCTTCCCAATGTCGCACTGGATGTCCCCGTGGTCGCCAGGATTTGGGTACATCAGGATTTCAAGACCGCTGTCGTGGTCGGCTACGAACGATTTCGCGATCGCAGCAATACCCCGCCCCACGAGTCCGGCGCTGGAACTGGACTCTGCTTGCCACCACTCGTGCATCGCCCCCCGTTCGTATGTCCTCTCCGCATCGGTGATCTCGGCGCGTCGTCGTACAGCTCGCTTCCGCCACTCGACCGCGAATGATGAACCGCGCAGATCGCCATCCACCGCCGAATCTGCAAGCGCATCCAACAAGATGGGCGAGTCCCAAGCTGTGGATTTCGGCATTACGTCGAATCGCTGCTGGAGTTGATCCTGCTCCCAGACATCGGCCGCGTTCCCGGCTTCCGTCAGATACACAAGGTGGAGTCGATCGTCTGGCCACTGCTCACGCAACCCACGGGCGTAGCGAAGCAGTTGTCCCGGGGTGTTGAACGATTTGACCTTGGACTCGATGGCGACGACATGCCCTGGCCATTCCAAGAGCAGGTCCACGCGGTTCTGTCGGCCGTCAAGCTGACGCTCTCGTGACACGTGCACCGCGGCGTTGTCGACTGGCGAAGCGATCCCGAGCCCAGCGAGCCACGATGCGCGAGCGTTCGCATCAGTCGCAAAGAAGGCAGCAAGCAGATCGCTCCTCGTGTTCTCCCGACCCGGGTAACCCAGATAGTCCAGCAGTCTCGCTTCGAAGGTCATACCGAATTCTCCAGCAGTCGAAATCGTCAGTTGTTTTCGAGAGCCCGTTGCAGCGTCCGCAACGCCTCACTGTGCCAAGCGTGCGCGCGACCCTGACCAACGCTCGCGGTGCACGCAGCATCAGACGGCTGGACGCCGAAACGTGCGGCGAATTCGTGGTTGCCCTTGGTTACATGAAGGCACGCACCGACTCTTCGGTGATGGTGCGCGTAGACCGAAAACGCTGTCTCTTCGCCGGTCAAGGTGAACGGTGTGTGCGCATCGGAAGGGTTGGCTGAACGAAAACCGTACGCCTCAAGCCACGCCACAAGGGCCTGCCGATCATCGAACATTACTCTCTCCATATTCGCTGGATCAGGCTAGCGTCTCGATGGTGCGCCGGGCAAGCCGAGTGCGCGCACCGCTACCACCGAGAATCGCGTACCTCATCTCGGTCCCCAATCAACCGAATCCAACCGCGAGCACCTCGCATTCCACCGCAAGCCGTTCGCCAACGAACCGCACACCGCCGTCAGGCTCGACCATCCACCCGCGATGCCGATCCACGTCGGCGGCAAGCGCCATCTCCAACACCGCAGCCCGCGCGGCCTCCGCCGACACCCGCTCACGATCTCGCGCCGTCCGCCCCGCGTACGCCTGCGCAAGCCGAAACGGCATCTCCGCGGCACGGCTGTGATGACACACCAGCAACACGGCGAACGTCTGCACCTCCACCGCTCCGTGGTTTTCACGAAGCACTCCGGCGCATCGCTGCAACTTCTCCACATCGCACCGCACCGGTCCCAACAACGCCGCGTCGCTTCCTCGGTCGAAGCTGTACCGGTTCTTGAGCTCGACGAGCGCGTACCGATTGCCGCTGCTCACCCCGATGTCGACGCGGTTGCGACCGAAGCCACCCCTCGTGAACTCGACCTCGACCTGCGCGGAATCGCCGAACGCCTGCTGCAGCCGCACCCCTGCCAACCGCTGCACCAGCGCCTCGACCTTGCCGTGAAAACTAGCCGGCAAGACCACGGGGTCTGCCAGCGCAGCAGCGAGTGCGTCGTTCAACAGTGACCTATCCATCATTCTCTCCTCCCTTGGTTGTCGTGTCATCAAACAGTAAGCACGCCGCGATGTTCGTCGCCGTGTCCAGGCACATCGACGCCAACAGCACGGCCTCATCTGCCGCGAGGCAAGCTGACCGGCCCCAGGCTGACCCGGACTCCAGAGCGGCCGCGTCGCTGTCCACCACCGGGTGCACACCGTCCTCGCAGTCCCACCACGCCAGCGGAAGCGCGACCAGGTGACTGAACGTCTCCCAGAGTTGGCGCATGGTCTGGCCGCGCGCCCGATCCGTGTGTTGGCACCTCGCGCTGCGCAGCCACGTCACGGTCACCGCGTCGTTCGCCAGCGCGCGCCTCAGCGGCGTGTCTCCCAATCCCAAGCGGCGCATTCCCGCCGCAGCCGCTCGCATTGCGTCGATGTCGGGCGCTTCCCCATCTGCATTCCGCACCGCCCGCTCGATCTGGATGCACGTCCACAACGCATCGCCGCGCTCGCTGTCGCGCATCGCGTCGAGCCACTTGCGGCTCGGCACGAACAGCTCCCCGTCCGCCGCCATGCCAGTGGCGACCCAGTAGAAGTTGGCGTCCTCCAGCGGCTGACCGTCGACGACGTGATTGACGTCGAGCAACGTGCTCAACGCATGCCGCTTGCGCCGAGCGGCCAGCTTCACCAGCTTCGGTGTGTGCAGAACGTGACTCACATCTCCCTCCACGTTCGAACGACGCCCCAATGCCGCCGCCGTCGTCGCTCTCGTGGTGCCGGCATGCACAGCTCTTCCCCCCAATTCCTCGGCCGCCGTGCGCTCGGCACCAGCGCCCAGAGGACTGGATATGCGGGCGGTGCGCTTGGGATCGGCCCGGCACCATCGGTCAGGACAACGAGTCCGTGGGGCGGCGCCGCGGCCAGGCGCTCGAACAACGGGATGAAGTTGGTGCCACCGCCGACGAAACGACCCGTGACCATCTTCTCCATCGGCTGCCCAGGCAGCAGCAGGTCGTCGTGGTGGACGGCCGTATGAAACCAGAGCACCCGAAGCTCGAAGCGGGCGTAGGTGTTGACGATGGCGCGCAGTTCGACGGCGAAATGGTCGATGTGGTGGTGCGTGCTCCACGACGTGTCGATCGCAACCGCCAAGCGCAATGTGCTGCGGTCGCGGCCGGGTAGCCAGACGCGGCGATGCAGATGTCGCCGGTTGGGCGTCGACCACGATGCGGACCCGCCGCCGACTCGCTGGATGAAGCGGTCGAGGATGGACTGCCAAGAGACCGTGGGCTGCGTGAGGCCCGCCACGATACGGGCCATCGCAGCGGGGAGATCGGTGCCACCAAAGCGGTGGGCCGTCTGCACGAGCCGCTCGCGCCACCTGCTGGCCTGTCCCGGGGCTGGGCGCGGAGAGAACGCCGGGTCGCACTTGTTCCGAACAGGCAGCCCCCACGCCGCAGCACCATCTCCGGCCCCTCCACCCGGCCCTTGCACACCGTTGGGACCCAAGTGCGCGTCCAGCAGCCTGTGCGGCCGACGCGGGCGATCGATGAGGTTGTAGACCGACTCCGCAGCCTTGCCGGCGAACCTGGGGAAGTGCACGAGGCCGCGCGGGAGGTTGAAACCTGCGCGGTACAGCAAATCGTTTACCTCGTGGTCGGCGGCGACATTCCAACCCTCAGCCTCGCGACTTCCCTGCCGACTGGCATGCAATAGGGCGCAGTGCCAGACCTCGTGGGCGAGCACGAACAGCCGGTCGGCACCATCCAGCTCCGCCAAGAACCACGGGTTGACGTAGACACGTTCGCCATCGGTCGCCGCAGTGAGGACGCGCCGGTCGACAACCGGGCAAATCTCCAACTGCATCGCGAGCGAGGCCAGTAGCGGCTGCTCGACCAGCAACGTCGCCCGATCCGTGGTCCAGGCCTGCAGGGCTTGCCGCTTGGCGACCGCGTCATCCGCGTCAGGGCGAACCAGGACATTGAGCGCGTTCATGCGACCTCCTGGCTTTGCTGGGCATCGGTCGCCTTGCTTTCCGAGCTTCGGGCCACGCGCTCCAAGAGCTCCTCAAGCTCAATCAGAGCTTCGGCCGCTTCCTCGTCGACGGCCGGGCACTCGAGGTCACCTGCATTCGTTTTCGGTGCCGCAGCTTGCTGCGCATTCGAGGACGACGGCGTCTTCGGGGATTGCGGCGGCAGCGCCGATCCGATGGCAGCACGACCGCCACGCGTGGAAGCGGCTTCGTCTGTGTCCTCTGGTGCCGCGAGCGGGTCGCCGTGCGTGTCTACCCACCGGGCAAAGTCTCGATGATCCAGGACCTGCTTCCATTCCTGCTCGCCAGCTTGGTCCAGCGCTTCGGTCAGCATCATGGTCGCGAAGTCCGATGGCATGCGCAGGCCGATATCGAAAAACTTGTCGATGGCACGCACCCGATCCGGCACCGCAAACACGCGCGCCGAGAACCCACGGGCCAGCGCGAACAGCAGGTCGGGCCGCGTGGGGACGTCGATGTCCATGTAGCCGCCGAGGACGCCGTCGATGCTGGGCGCCTCCTCGGACGCGGCGATCCACGCCTTCAGTTCGATAGCGGCCCCCTCGCCAACGAGCCCACGCACACCGGCCCAGAGCGCCGTTTCGCTGAGCACGCCCCGTTTGCCGAGCAGCGCCGACACACGCGCCCAGCTGCGCGGAGATGGCCACCCTCGCTCGAGGTCGGCGACGTCCATGTTCATGAGCAGCTCGGGCCGGAATTGCAGAAATCCCCGGACCTTCGGATTCACCCCTGCGGCTGTGGCCCACGTCAGCCAGTCGTCCAAGTCGGCGCCCACGTCGAGGTGCAGCAAGCGGTTGGCGAGCGCCGACGACATCGGCGCGGTCACAGCGCGGTCTTTGGACCTGTTGCCGGCCGCGCAGACGAGCCAGCCGTCGGGAAGTCGGTACACCTCGCCCAGCCGCCGATCGAGGATCAACTCGTAGGCGGCCACCTGGAGTGTGCGGTCGGCGGCGGTCAGCTCATCGAACAGCAGGATTCCCTG
>CAZLMW010000201.1:0-8776 GCA_964560875.1 uncultured Enterobacteriaceae bacterium | reverse complement strand
TGTGCTGACCTCCATGCGAGAGATCGGGGCAGAATGAGGCAACGGGATCACATGGTAAGAAAAACGATTCAGCACTCGTGCCCGGCACATCTAGCCGAAGAAACGCGGATAACTCGGCACTGTGTCGATTATCTTGCCGTCCGACACGAGATGCACGCGTTCGAAGTGCGCCAGGAGCTCGCCTGACTTGGCGTGACGCAGCACGACCGGGTCGCCGAGCTTCATTGTCGGCGCATTCTTGTCGCGTTTGAGCGGCGTCTGCACCTCGCCAAACCCTTCCATGCCCAGCGGCGCCACCCCTGTCGGCAAATGGACAGTGGGCGCACGAGACGCGTCGGTCGGTCCACTGGCGATGAAGCCGCCAAAGCCGCAGGTCACAAAGCCCGGGTCGCTTGAACGAACCACGGGCACGGCGAAGAACGCGGCAGGCTGTAAGTCCAGGCCGTTGTAGTGGTCGAACAGCGTTGGGCAGTAAAAGCCCGAGCCAGCGGTCACTTCGGTCACCGAACCGTCGTGGCTGGTGGACTGCACGCTCCCGGTCCCGCCGCCATTGACGAGCTCGACGGTGAAGCCATCAGCGCGCAGGGCATCGACGACGGCGGTGCGGCGTTCGCGGGCGAGTCGGCGGCTTCGGCTCTTGATCAGACCGCGGATCGGATCGAGCAGTCCTTGTCCGGGCACGTGGTCGGGCAGGCCGGCAACCTGGGCTTCATAGGCCATTACACCAGCGACACGGACGCCGTTGGCGGCTCGCACTGCGCGGGCGACAGCGAGGGCTTGTTTGGGGCCGCGCACCGGGCTTCGACGCACGCCGAGGTGCACGTTTGCCGCCGGACGCAAGGACACGTCGACGTCGATGCACACGGGGATTTCGGGCATATCAGGGATTTCGGGCATATCGGGGATTTCGGGCATATCGGGGATTTCGGGCATATCGGGGATGTCGGGCATGTCGGCGGTGTTCGTACGCGCGCGCTCAGCGGCTTCGGACAGCAACGCCACGTGCTCGACACTGTCGATCATGGCTATGAATCGTCCCGCGCCCTCTCCGCGACTTGCCCACCATCCGGCGATCGCATCCGCGTCGGCGGCACGCCCGATTGGATAGCCACACAGCATGTCGTCGAGCCCGAGCTGTGGCGCGGATTGGCCCAGCAGCGCGCCTTCTCCGACGTGGTAGGTCATGACGCCGCGAACCCGGTCGCCGCCGCGCTTGGCGAGGTGTTCGAGGACGGCCACACAGCGGATCGATTTACTGGCCAGCCGGATCGTGACCCCGGGTTTGCACTGCGCGAGCAGCACGTCGAGGTTGTGGTCGATGGCGTCGAGGTCGACGACCGCGGCGGGTAGCTGGACGCCGTCGAGCAGGCGTTTCCAGGCGGACCAATCGGCGCGGGCGAGCATCGGAGCGACTGGCTACGCGCTAGCGGCGTTTTTGGCGGCGTTTTTGGCGGCGGCTTTTGCGGTGGCGATGGGCGGGCCCGGTCGCAAGGCTTCGAACGCACGCAGGAAATTGCCGCCGAGGATCTTGGCGATGCGCGTATCGGACCAGCCGAGGTCGAGCATCCACTGCACGAGGCGGCCGTACGCGGGTTCATGACGGAGCCCGGCTGGGGGCGTGATCATGCCGTCGTAGTCACTGCCGATCGCGGCGAAGTCTTCGCCGACAGTTTCGACGATATGCGCGATGTGCTCGATCACCATGCGCCCGTCTCGAGGTCCACCGGGGCGCGACAAGAAACCCGACTGGAAGATGATCCCGATGACGCCGCCCGAATCCGCGATGGCCTTGAGCTGGTCGTCGTCGAGGTTTCGCCAGTGTGGCCGCACCCCTTCGACCCCGGTGTGGGTGCTGATCAGCGGCAGGCTCGCGTCGTGCACCTTCACGGCGTCCCAGAAGCCCTCTTTGTTGATGTGGGCGAGGTCGACGAAGATGCGTTGCGCGTCGAGTTGCTCGATGAAGGCCTTCCCTTTCGCTGTCAGCCTTTCGCCGCGACGGTGCGGGATCGGCGCCGAGGTTACGCCGTAGCAGCTGTTGGTCAGGTGCACGAGGGTCACCCGCGTCACGAGGTCATCGCGGATGGACTCGGGGCCGTTGGGCGCCGCTTCGAGGGCGTTTCCACCCTGGATGGCCGGCAGCACGATGTGAGCAGCCGTTTCGCGCGCCGCCCGGTACTCGGCCATGTTGCGCGCGAGGGCGACGTCCACCGTGCCCATGTCGGAACGCTCGACCATGTTGACGAGCCGGTCGAGGTTGGCCGTAAACGTGTTCCAGCGATCCGACGCGGTGCGGAACGGGTTGGTCGTGATTGACCACATGCCCGCGGTGAGCCCGAACATGCGCGCTCGTGGGAAGTCGAGGTGGCCGCCAAAAAGCCCTGAAAACGGGCCGCCGCTGTGGTGTTGGCGCAGGTCGTAGCCGACCGAACGGGTCCAGATGAAGCCGTCGAGGTGCAGGTCGACGACGTCGGACGCTTCGAGCAGGGCCTGGGCTTCGTTGCTGACGCCGGACGGCCGATGCAGGCGGGGGCTCATCGTTTCAGGTCGGCAATCATGGTTGCTCCGGCGGGATTCAGCTCGCGAGGGCGAGGGCGGCGACCTTGGGCACCTTGAACCAGCTGCGCTTCATCTCGAGGTCGAGGATCAGCTTGCCGATCGCGAGCGCCTGCGGATGGCCTTCGAACCAGACCGGTGTCGGTCGGATGCGGAACGGCGCGCGGACGATGGAGCGCTGCGGGTGGTCGAGCAGGTACGCGTTGTGGACGACGCCGGCGCCCGAACGAATGTCGGCCGTCGAGTGGCCCGGGTACGCGCCCCAGGTCGGGGTCGCCATCGCGAAGATGAAGCCGGAGAAGACGTTGATGGCCACGCCGCCGTAGCGCAGCTCGGCGATGGTGCGCTCAAACTGGCTCTTGAGGCGCTTTTCGGTCTTGCCGTCGATGATCAGCGTGCAGCTGAGCGTGCCCCAGATCACGTCGTTGCCAAACGTCACGATCTTGTCGAGGAATTCCGAAGCGTTGGCCGCGTCGATGGTGACGTCCGCGATGACGCCACAGAACGCCTCGTTGCACAGCGCGTACTCATCCCTGGTCGGTTTGACGTCGGGGATGATCGTCCATGGCACCACGCCCTCGGCGTCATCGCCCAGCTTTTCGGCGTTGGGGTAGCTGTCGAGGAACGCCTGGTAGCGGTCTTCGGCGCCGGGGTAATAAGCCTTGCGGGCCGGAACGGCGGCGAGCTCTTCGCGGAATGCGGCGAGGAATGCGTCGCGCTGCTTCCAACCGGTCGCCGTGACGAGCGCCTTGGCGGCCACGCAGTTGAAGCTCGCGTTGTTGGTCACCATCGAGGCGATGCCGCGCGCGTGGTAGCGAATATCGGACTCGGACCAGTCGCCGGGAACCACGAAAACAGGCGTCACACAGCCAAGCTCGGCGCTCACGGGGCGCGGGTTCCTGGGGTTGTTGGCGGCCTTTCGCTCCTCGACGTCGTCGCCCACACCCCAGACGATCGCGTCGTAGGTGCGGTCGCTGCCGGTGATGTGAATCGTGCCGACATCGTCGTGGTTGCACAGGTGAATGCCGACCTCGGCGCCGCCGTGAACGATCGCCGCAAAGCCCTCGTCGATGAGCGGCTTGAGCATCGCTTCCCAGCTTGGTCCGAGGTAGTCGTTGACCGGGTTGGTCTTGATGATGACGACTTCGTCTTCCACGAAGAGCTTGTAGAGCGCGTCGGTCGGCAGGATCGAGCCCACGTTGCCCGCGCCGAGCACCAGGCCGATGCCACCCTCGCCGAACTCACCTCGGTCCTTGGCCCGGTAGATCTCGCCCTGGGTCGCCGGCTGGCCGGGCTCCATCCAGATCTCGCCGGTGATGCCGGTGAACAGCGCGACGTCGAACGAATCGGCCGGGAACACCTTGGCCACTTGCTGGCCACCTTCGCGTGACCAGACCTTCGGCAGCTTGGGCTGACCACCCGCTTCCAAGGCATGCAGCAACAACCGCACATTGCGCATCGTCGGCACGATTTCGGTCAGCCACGGCTCGGCGCCGGCGGCCTCGTTGTTGGGTAGCGCGCGCTTGCGATTGGTCGCGGTGGCCCAGCTATCAGCGATCTCCCGCAGCGCTTTCATCATGCGCTTGAGCAGGCGAATCCGCTCGGGGATGCCGGTCTTGACCCAGCGTTCTTTGTTATCGGAGAGCCGCGCGATCGCCGCGTCGACCTCGGCGATGGGAGTGGGGGCCATCGCGGCCGGCGGCTCAGGGAATTTCGGTGACGCCATGAAGCTGCTCCTGTCCTGCGCGCCGCGGAAGGTAGCAGCAAATCAACGCGCTGACAGCAGCAATCGCGCCGTTGGGGTGTGTGGGCCCGTCGTGGCTTTGTCGGGCGGGTTGGGCTACCAGCAGTCGCCGGCCTTGAGGCAGGTTTGGGTGCCATTTTTCTTGCAGCACACCTGGCCGAATTTGCAGTCCGACAGCTTCTTACAGGGCTTGGGCTGCGTGTTTCCGCCACTGCTCGACGATGAACCACCGCTGCTGCCACCACCGCTGCTTGTCGACGAACCGCCGCTGCCGCCGCCGCCCGATGATCCGCCCCAGCCACCGGACGATGAGCCGCCGGACAGGCAACCCTTGCTCGACATGCAGTTGCCGATGTCATTGACCGCCTTGTTCCACTTGCCCCACGCGCACTGGGTCATGCATGTGTACGTCGAACACTTGGCCGCGCACTCGATCACCTTCTTGCAGGTCGCGTCCTTGACGCACTTGTCATACTGCGACTTGCACTTGTCGTTGGCGCACTTGATCAGCGGGTCGAGCACCGGGTTGGTGCACACCTTCGTGTAGTCGCTGCAGCAGTCCTTGTACTTGGCGCAGTTCTTGTCGCACTGGCACTTGGCGTTCTTGACGTAGCTGCCGCACTTGCCCTGGCAGCTGTGATTCGTCGTGCCGCCCGACGACGACCCCGATCCGCTGGAGCTCGTCGACGATCCGCCCGAACTCGACGATGAAGACGACGCCCCCGAACTCGACGTGGACGACGACGCCCCCGAACTCGACGTGGACGACGACGCGCCCGAACTTGATGTGGACGACGACGCGCCTGAGCTCGACGTGGACGACGATGCGCCTGAGCTTGATGTGGATGACGAACCCGAACTCGATGTGGACGACGATGTGCCCGAGCTGGACGACGACGAGGTCGAACCGCCGGAGCTCGATGACGACGAAGTTGAGCCGCCCGATGACGACGTTGAGCCGCTCGATGAAGACGATGAACCGGACGACGACGACGATGCGCCGCTGGACGTCGAAGAACCCGCGCCCGATGACGATGTGCTGCCCGATGACGAAGAGCTCGTAGAGGAGCCCGAAGCGCCGGAGCTGGACGAGGATGTGTTCGCTCCCGACGTCGACGAACCCGCGCCCGACGACGACGACGACGACGCCCCCGAGGTCGAAGATCCGGCGCCCGATGACGATGTGCTGCCCGATGACGACGAAGCTGCGCCCGACGAGGAACCGCTCGACGTCGATGATCCACCCGATGTCGATGATCCGCCCGAAGTTGACGAGGCGCCCGACGATGAACCGCCAGATGTGGACGATCCGCTTACGTCGGTGGATCCCGCGTCGTTGGCCTTGCTGCCACCGCCGCCCGTAAAGATGGGGCCGCCGCTTGTGTCCGCCGTGCCGCAGCCGATCGCGACAACGAACGCCGCGGCGATGACGAGCCAGTTTTGGAGAGGTTGACGGTGCATATGCGCTCCACGCCATCGGGGCGGACGAGGGAGCCTAGAGATTCTGGCCCGAACGTGACAACGAAAGAACGTGAAGGACGTGGCCGGCAAGCTCCTGGAAGCCATCGCCGCTGCGTCCATTGGTCACAAAAGCTGGCGCGTGGGCAAGGTCGGCGCGGAAATCGAGCACGTTGGCCACGCCGACTGCGTAGGGAAAGAAGCCGAACATCGGCGCGTCGTTGGGCGAATCCCCGGCGAACACGACGTTTTCGGCGATGTCGGCGAGGTCGAGGCCATACTCGTCGGCGAAAAGGCGTCGCGTCATCGAGAGCTTGTCGTAGTCGCCGTACCAGCCGTTGACGTGGATGCTGCTGATCTTGGCGTGGGCGCCGGCCGCTTCGAACATGGCGGCGATCTTGGCGATCTGCTCGCGCGGAAGGGCAGGGACGTCTTCGCAGAAGTCGATGGCGAGGTCAGCTTCGCGGTACGGCTGGTCGGACGCGACGCCGGTGCCTGGAATCTCGGCCAGGATGCGCTCGCGGAGCTCGTCGAGGCGCGATCGATCGTCGGCACGCTGCGCATCGGGGATACAGAAGCGGCGGATCATCGTCTTGGACGCCTCGTCGTAGCGGAAATAGAGCGCGCCGTTTTCGCCGACAACCGCGTCCACAGGCCACATGCGAGCGATGTGATCGCACCAACCGGCGGGGCGTCCAGTGATCGGGATGACCGTGATGCCGGCTGCCTGCAAGCGCTCCATGGCCAGGAGGCTCGCGGCGGGCAGACGGCCATCGGTTGTGACCGTGTCGTCGATATCGCAGAGCAGCCATTTCAAGCGGCGCACAACGTCGACAGGCATCGTGGCGAGGGGCTGCAGGACGGGCTTTGTCATGGCGGCTCGTGGTCGTTGTGTTGGGCTCGCGGGCGGGCAGCGTGCCATGTATCGTCGGGCGCGAACACAGGCAGGGAACGGTGCGGCGATGGGTAAAACAGGTGGGTCATGGGCGTGGACGGCGTGCGTCGTCGTGTTGGTCGCGATGGCCGGGTGCGGCGAGGATCCCGAAGCTACCAAGGACGCGGAAGATTCGGCCGCGGCCCACGAGCTCGCTTACACCGAATCACGCGCTGTTTGTGGCCACCGGACCGAGCGACGCCTCGCGCTATTCGGCGAGCTGCATAGCCACACGTCGTTTTCGTTCGACGCGCGCTCGTACGGCACCGTCGCCGACCCCAAGAAGGCCCTCGAGTTCGCGCGCGGGGGCGACATTCACCTCGCACCGGTCGGCAAGGACGGCACCTCCAAGCGCATCGCGAAGCTCGGTCGACCGCTCGACTTCGCTGCCATCACCGACCATGGGGAATTCCTCGGCGAGATCGGGTTGTGCATGACCCCGGGCAGCGCCGGATACGACTCTGCGCGCTGCAAGAAGTACCGCGATCCCAAGGCGCTCGCCGAGGACGGGGCGTTCGACTTCGGCGTGTTCTTGAGCAGCTTCAAACCCAAGCGCCCCGATGACCTCGCCGACGACAAGGCCCGCGCCGCCATGGCCAGGACGCGCTGGAAAGCGATGCAGGACGCGGCCGAGGCGACCTACGACCGCACCGAGGCCTGCAAGTTCACCAGCTTCATCGCCTACGAGTACACCAACACGCGCGGCGTCTCGAACATGCATCGCAACGTCATCTTCCGCAACGCCGACGTGCCCGAACTCCCCATCACGTTCTTCGAGGCGACGACCGAATGGCAGCTGTGGCGCGCGCTCGACAAGGCGTGTGCCCGCGACGGCAAGGGCTGTGACGCGCTGTCCATCGGCCACAACTCCAACCTGAGCAACGGCCACTACTTCATCCCGCGCTACGACGGCGCCACCGGCAAGGCCAAACAGGCGAGCAACGCCGGACTCCGCTCCCGGGTCGAGCCGCTCGTCGAGATGTTCCAGCACAAAGGCGACATGGAGTGCCGCAACGGGATGGACAAGACCGTCGCCCACGACCCGATGTGCGCGTTCGAAAAGCAGCGTCCCGCCGACGACGAACAGTGCGAAGAGGACAAGCCCGGCGTCTTCGGGATGCGTCTGCACGGCTGCGTGCATCGCCTCGATTTCATCCGACCCGCCCTCGTCGAAGGCCTCAAGGAGTCGGCGCGCATCGGCGTCAACCCGTATCGCTTCGGGCTCGTTGCGGCCACCGACACCCACAACGCGACCCCCGGGCACGTTTCCAGCGCGGGTTTTCCTGGCCACGTCGGTGTCGCCGACGACTCACCCGATAAGCGGCTGGCGTTCGAGGGCACATCCACACACGACGGCGTCATCAACAACCCTGGCGGTCTGGCCGGTGTTTGGGCCGTGGAGAATTCGCGCGACGCCATCTTCGAGGCGCTTTCGCGGCGGGAGACGTTCGCGACCAGCGGACCCCGGATCCGGATTCGCATGTTCGGCGGGTGGGGCTACGACAAGGCCATGTGCGGCGACGCGGACAAGCTCGCCAAGGCGGACGACGCGGGCGTACCGATGGGTTCGTCGATGAAAGCACCACCGTCCGGTGCCACGTTGCCGACGTTCGCCGTCTGGGCCGAAGGGGACGCAGGGACGAGCGAAAACCCCGGCACGAAGCTGTCGCACCTGCAGCTGATCAAGGGCTGGGTCGACAAGGACGGCAAGGGACATAGCAAGGTCTTCGATATCGCCGGCAAATACGACCCGAAGGCAACCGCCGATGCCAAGACATGCAAACCGTCCGCGGCCGGCGTCGAAAAGCTCTGCGCGGTCTACGAAGACACGACCTGGGAGCCCGGCCAGCGCGCCTTGTGGTACGCCCGCGTCATCGAACAGCCGTCGTGTCGCTGGAGCACGCGCGAATGCAACTCGCTGCCCGAAAAGGACCGCCCCGAGGCCTGCAAGTCCGCCAAGATCCCCAAGACCGTCCGCCAACGTGCCTGGAGCTCCCCCATCTGGAGCCCATAGCGAGCCACTGCGTTATAACCGGGGGTGTGATCTTTTACCCGGTCAGCTGTCGCTGTCCGGGCCGATCACACCC
>CAZLMW010000200.1:0-8939 GCA_964560875.1 uncultured Enterobacteriaceae bacterium | reverse complement strand
GTCGCCGATTCTGGCGCTACCTCCGATTCGAGCACGGTCGCCGATTCTGGCGCCGCCTCCGATTCGAGCACCGTCGCCGATTCTGGCGCCCCCTCCGATTCGAGCACCGTCGCCGATTCTGGCGCCTCAGATTCTGGCGCCGGCTCCGATTCCAGCGCCGGCGCCGATGCAATCGCCTCTTCGGACGCCGCGGCTGGTCCCGATGCGGGGTTCAAGGGGGGCGTACTGCCCGAACAGAAGGGCAGCTGGCTCAGCAAGCCCATTCGCCTGACCGATGGCGCGCTGTGGAACCCTATCCGCAGCATCTCAGACGGCAAAGGCGGCACCCTCAAGCTGCAAAACCTGCCGCCGCTCATCAAACCTGAAAAGACCCGGTACGAGCTCGGCATCCACCGCCCGGGAGCGCTGATGATCATGGTGCGAGACGGCCACGGCATCGGCGCGCCGCACGGTCGGTTCGTATCGTCGACAGGCGCCAAACTCACCGCCCTGGACGCGATCGACAAGGCTCACGGTCATGTCATGGGTCCTGTCGCGCCGATGTTTGGCAGTGACCCCAAGGCCCTCGCCGCCCAACGCCTCAAGCTCGAGAGGAAAAACGGCAAGGCGCTGCGTGGGCTCGAGACGTTTTTCATCCGCATCGTGCACGACGGCGCCGACCTCGCGGCTATTGCGGACGCGTACAACGACTCTCCGCTCATCGAGCTGGCCAGTCCCATGTCGGCCGGGGCCAGCGAGGACATGCCCGCACATGTTGGCGAGTCGACCGCTGGCGATCTGGGGCTGACCACGCACGACGCGACGATGTTCCAGACGTACCTGCACGGCTCTCAGACCGCGGCCAACAGCGCCGGTGGTTTTGGCGTGAACTACGCCTGGAGCATCGCGGGCGGACGCGGAGAGGGCACGCAGCTGGGGCATCTCGAGCGCACCTGGAACCGCCTGCACGAGGACGTCGATTGGAACCAGACCACGTTGCAGAGCACCTGGAATGGCGGCACGTCGCAGGATTATCGCAACAGCGGCCACGAGATGGGTTGCCTCGGCGTGATGAAGGCGCGCAACGACGCGCTCGGCATCACCGGCATCTGCAGCGAGTCCCATGTTCACCTGACGCCGATCGACGATGTCGACCAGGTGAGCACGTGGGCGGGGAGCTTCGCGGCGTGGTGGCATGGCGATAACCGGCACTGGGTCTTTGCGCAGTCGATGTTGCGGCTCGGCAGCGTGCTTCCGGCCGGCAGCTTCGTGACGATGAGCGTGCCTGCCGATGGTCCCAATACCCGCCCTTGTGGCGCCCAAACCGCGACGCCGAGCCGCCGTTGTGCGCCGCGGGTGCAATGTCTGCCGCCGTCTCCGTGGGTAACAGATGGCGGGGTCACGCGCATGCGCTGCGAAGGGTGGCCACACCTGGACCTGGCGACCAACGGCTGCACGACCGACGCGCACTGCCAAAAATGGGGGTTTGGGGCGCGGTGCCTGCCGGTTTCGATGGCGATTCCCAGCCCGTTTGGGCTGATCGAGCGCAAGTGGCGCTGCGGCGGCGATCCGTCGGCCTCCGAATGCACGACGTCGGCCGATTGTGAGCTCGTTGCCGACTGCGTCTCGGGGCGCTGCGGCGGGTTCACGCGACCGGCTTGGATGGGCCCGGCGACCCTGTGGGTGACGCCGAACACGCGCGCTGCCGGTGGGGCCTGTGCGCTCGCGGCCAACTGCCCGATCCCGGCCAACACGCCGCGCTGTGATAGCGAAGGAACGTGCAACCGCAACTGGGTCGCGATGGAATATGACCCGATCGCTCATGCGGCTGTTTCCTGGGCGGCCGCGCGCGATGTCACGCTGCTTTCGAGCGCCAGCAACTACCGGCAGCGGCTCGGCCTGCTCACCGACGAGAGTGTGCCTTTCGCCGGTGGTGGCGCGCTGCGTGGACACGACCTCTACAAGCGCTTCTATGCATGCCCGTTCCCCGGTTGCCAGGGCCATTCGGGCGGCGTTGTCGTCGGTGCGACTGCGGGTGAGGCGGGCTCCGTCGCAGGATTCTCCAATCGCGGCCCGCGCGTGAAGGTCGCCGGTTGGGGCGGAGACGTCGCCTCGCTGGGCCCGAGCCGCTCAACGAACACGCCGATCCACACCGAAGCGGCGCCGGTCGCTGGTCGCCAGACCAACAACTACCGAGGCGATTTTGGCGGCACATCATCCGCCACGCCGCTGGTCGCCGCGCTCGCCACATCGCTCCAAGGCATCGTCAAGGCCGCCACCGGCGCGCCCACGACCGGCAAGACCATCATCCAAGCGCTGATCAAAGGCGGGGTGGCCATCAACGCCAACTTCCACAACAACATCGGCCCGCGCCCTCTCATGCAGGGCGCCATCAAGTGGCTGACCACCAACCCGAAGGTCGGCGACAAGGCCGGCAAGCCGGTGCTTCCGACCAAGCTCGCGTCGCTCGGCCCACCGGCCCTCATCGTGACCGAGCTCGCGGCCACCGCGCGCGACATCAACCCAACAACCAAGGGCATCACGGTCGCGTTCACCATCAAGAACGCCGGGCCGCAGACGAGTCCGCCGGTCGGCCTGCGCATCAGCTACGGACCCAAGGGATTCGCCGCGCCCGGACCACCCCCACCCGCCGGCGCGCCCAAGGTCGCCGATCCCGGCAGCAGCGAAACGATCGGATGGACGTGCGCCGACTACGCCAACCCCGCTCTCTGCTGCACGGCCGGCGCGCATATCAAGTGCCGGGCGACCGACCAGGACAGCAAGTGGATCTTCGCCCCGATGGTCGACGGCACCGAGGCATCGCCCGGCGGCGGGACGCGGTCGGTCTTCTACGAGTTCCAGGTCGCCAAGACGCAATACGACGGCATGGGCGCCCATCCCCAGGTCTGCGTGATGCTCGACCGGTACGGCAACAACACCACCGGCAGCTGGCTCAACCCCGGCGGCCAGGCGCCCAACCTCAGCAACTGCCAGCCGATCGGCGACGTGGTCGACACCATCGCCATCAGCTCCACGTTCGGCGGCAAACAGCAGCTCCGCCCGTACTCGTTCGCCGTCAATCCCGACGCGACCCTCTGCGGCGAGAAGCTGCTCGCCAACGACGGCAAGACGTCCATGTTCGACGTCGCGGCCGTCACCCGGCGCCAGTTCCTGCTGCTATCGGCCTACCCGCACTCGGGGACCGTCGGTGTCTTCGATGCCGCTACCTGCAAGGAGATGGACTTTGACCGCAGCAACGACACGCCATCATGCGGCGCCGCCAACAAGATCAACCGGCTCGACTTCACCGGCCAGACGCCCGGCATCCCCTCGGCTTGTCACGGCCCGGAGCTGGTCAAGAAACAAGGCCGCAACCCGATGGCCATCGCCGTCAGCCGCGATCAACGCTTCGCCGCCGTCGCGCTCGCCAACGTCAAAGACAAGTGCAAGCCCGGCAAGCTCGCCATCATCGATCTGCGCACCCCCAACAAGCCGAAGATCCTGCGAGAAGACGTCGGCGGCGTGATGAAGAACATCGAGGTGCCCATCGGCCCCAACCCGGTCGCAATCGCCATCAGCCACGAGGGCCAAACAGACGCGCGCATCGTCGTCATCCACGACACCAACAGCACGCTCTGCAAGAAGGCGCCGCACGCGTCCGTCATCAACCTCGACCACGTCATCGACAACGGCAGCAAGGCCAAGGTCGTCACCCGCAACTTCCTCTACAAGTGTTCGGGCGGCTTTTGCGCGCCGCGGCTCCCCCAGCGCGTCGTCATCGATGCCAACAACCTCGCCGCGTTCGTCACGTTCAAGCAGGACGGCACCGGCAGCATCAACATCAAGAACACCGGAAGCATCGGCATGCTGCGGCTCAAAGACCTGCACACCAACGTCTTCTTCCGCAAGCCCAACCCCGACGACAAGAGCTTTGACCGCCCCTACGGCATCGACGCCGTCAACCTCAAGGACAGCAAGGTGCGGGTGGTCTTCGTCGCCGAGAGCTTCCTCGGGCTGAAACAGGACTACAGCGGCAACAAGTGCGGCTTTGGCAAGACGTGCAGCGGGCTTCACTGGCACGACATCGACGTCGCGACGAGCAAGGGCTTTCACGTCAACGCCGGTCGCCTGATGCCCAACGTCACGGCCGCGCGCGACGTCGTTATCAGCCACGACGGCAAGCACCTGCTGGTCGGCACCAACAACACCAAAGTTGCGCGCTACACCATCGGCGCCTGGGTGAACATCAAGCAGGACGCCGCGGTCACGCTGCAGGGCGGCAAACGCATCATCGCGCTGCCCAAAGCCGACGATTTCTGTCCCGACGAGCGCTGCAACGACCTCGACGACGACTGCGATGGCGACACCGACGAGGACTGGTCAAAGAAGGGCGCGCCGTGCGAAGTGGGCGTTGGCATCTGCCTGCGGAAGGGGAAGCTGGCGTGCCACACCGACAAGATGACCCTGCGCTGCGACAAGCAACCGGGCCCGTCCGCGGTCGAGAAATGCAACGGCCTCGACGACGACTGCGACGGCGGGACCGACGACCCGTGGACCTACGATCTCGGCAACCCGTGCAGCGCCGGCAAGGGCGTGTGTGTGCGCTGGGGCAAGAAGATCTGCGACGGGACGACGTCGGTGTGTTCGGCCAAGGCGGCGACCGGCGGAACCGAGACGTGCAACGGCCTCGACGACGACTGCGACGGGCAAACAGACGAAGGCCAGACCTGCCCCAAACCCGACCCGTGCAAAGGCGTTTCGTGCGGCAAAGGCACCTGTCATCACAGCAACGGGGTGCCGTTTTGCATCTGCGACCCGGGCCACCGCGCCATGGGGTTGCGCTGCGTCGCCAACCTGACCTGCAACATCACCTTGCCGCGTCGAGGCCCGTGTCCGCTCGCCTGCACGGGTGGCTGCATGGGACCGACGTGCATCATCCGGTGCGCCGGAGTCAACGCCTGCGACGCCAAGACCATCGCCTGCCCGAAAGACCGCTCCTGCCGGGTCGACTGCATCGGTGACGGCGCGTGCAAGGACGCCAAGATCAGCTGCGGAGACGGCCTGTTGTGCGAGACCCGCTGCCAGGGCGCCGGGGCCTGCAAAGACGCCGAGATCACCTGCGGCAAGGGTTTGTGCCAGGTCGCTTGTTGGGCCGGTGGTGGCAAGCTCAAGGCGATGAGCTGCGGGTCGGCATGCGGCTGCTTGAAGGGCTGTCTGTAGGTAGCCGCGTCTTCTCAACGCGGTCACAACGGCCTCTGCAGGCGCGTGTCGCGGATGCAAAGCACACCGGGTTGCGCCGTCGGCAGGTGGTGACCATGATGCCGCGGTCATGAGTAAGCCCCAATGGTTTTCCGAGGTTGTCGCGCGCGGTTTGGTCGCTGCACTGCTCGGCATCAGCGCGTGCACGGGCGGCGATGTGAACCCGGGCGACTTCGCGGTCGATACCGGCCAGGTGCTCGATACGGGCGCGATTTCGGGGCTCGATACCGGCGGCGGACAGGACAGCGGTGCGGCGGCGATTGACGCGGCCTCTCAGAGCGACCCGGACTCTGAGAACGATACGGATTCTCAGGGCGACCCGGATTCCCAAAGCGATACGGCCTCTACAGGCGACGCGCCATCCGGGGATGGGAACACGGTGCACGACGCGGGCGCGGCTCTGGATGCAGGCGTGATTGGCGATGGCGGTGCGCATGACGCCGGTGGGGCAAAAGATGCTGGCGGGGCGCAGGACGCGGGAACGGACAAGGATGCCGGCGTCGTCGAATGCAAGACGAACAAGGACTGCACCGGCAAAGTCGGCGTCTCGGGGCCGTGTAAGACACCGATCTGCAGCGGCGGCGTGTGTTGGTCGAAGAACGCGCCCGAAAACGCCGCGTGCGACGACGGCAGCAAGTGCACGGGACTCGAGGCGTGCAAGGCCGGCAAGTGCAAGGCCCACAAACAGCTCGATTGCGACGACAACAACGCGTGCACAACCGACGGTTGCGACGCCACGACGGGCTGCAAGTACGTCAAGCTGACGGCGACCGGCTGCACCGACGGCGACGCGTGCACCACCAAGGACCTCTGCGACAAAGGAGTGTGCACCGCGGGCGCCAAGCTTGTGTGCGACGACGGCAACGCCTGCACCACCGACACATGCGGCGCTTCGAAGGGCTGTGTCTATGCGCCCAAGGCGTCCGGCGCGTGCGATGACGGCAGCAATTGCACCAAGGGCGAGTCGTGTAAGGCCGGCAAATGCGTCCCTGCAGGCAAGGTCGACTGCACCGACAACAACCCCTGCACCAAGGAAATCTGCGACGCCGCCAAGGGCTGCAAACACCAGAAGATGAACGCCGGCAAATGCGATGACGGCAACGGCTGCACCGTGCTCGATGCGTGCGTGGACGGGACCTGCACCGGCAAGAAGATGGACTGCAGCGACGGCAACCCGTGTACGGCGGGCCTGTGCGTCCTGGCCGGCGAATGCAGCCAAAAGCCCGTTACCGGGACGTGTGACGACGGCAATAAGTGCACGACAAACGACGCCTGCGCGGCCAAGAAGTGCACCGGCAAAGCGTTGGTTTGCGACGACGACAACGCCTGTACCGTCGACTCCTGTCATCCGCAAAAGGGCTGCGAGTACAGCGCCAACAGCGCCCTCTGCAATGACGGCGACGGCTGCACCGTCAACGACACGTGCAAGCTCAAGGTCTGCAAGGGCACCAAGAAGGCGTGCGACGACGCCGACAAATGCACCACCGACAGCTGCGTTTCCGTCGCCGGCAAGGGCCAGTGCAAGCACACCAATATCGCCGGCTGCGAGGGCGCCAAGTGCACCAAAGGCGCCGACTGCAAAGACAATGACAAGTGCAAGACATCGGCCTGCGTCGCCGGGAAGTGCGCCTACAAGCTGGTCGACTGCAACGACAACGAACAGTGCACTGCGGATAGCTGCGAGAGCGCCAAAGGGTGCGTCAACAAGAGCCTGGACGGTCCCAACTGCCACGACGGCGACTTCTGCACCACGCCCGACCAGTGCGTCGCGGGCTCGTGCAAGGGCAAACCCAACCCCTGCTCGGATGCCAATCCCTGCACGACCGACAGCTGTTCGGCCGGCAAATGTCAGCACCAGTCCAAGGACAGCGGCGCGTGTGACGACGGCAACGCGTGTACGCCCAAGTCCGCGTGTGTCAGCGGCGTCTGCAAGGCATCCGGGCCCGCGTGCGATGACGGCAAACCGTGCACCAAGGACGCGTGCGTGAGCGGGTCGTGCAAGCACCTCAACGATGAAGGCGCCGCGTGCGACGACGGACAAGCGTGCACTGCCGGCGGCAAATGCGCGGGCGGGGTCTGCAAAGGGGGCTCTCCGCGTCTCTTCTCGGTTTTCGCTGGCTACGGGGTGACCGAAAGCTGGAGCGGGCTCCTGCCCCTCGGCGATGGCAGCACAATCGCGGTCGGCCAGGCCTCGGGAAAGCCGCTCGTCGCGCGTTTTGATGCCGGGGGCAAGCTGGCGTGGAAAAAGGCGCTCGGTTCGAAAACCGACGGGCTGCGCAAAGTCGTCCGCGGCTCCGACGGGATGCTGTCCGTGGTCGGCACGAGCCAGTCGATCAAGGCCCCCAACGGCGGCAAATCTGACGGATGGGTTGTGCGGATGAGCGAGTGGGGCTCGGTCACCAACCTCTCGTACTTTGGCAACGACGGCTACGACTGGGTTTACGACGGCACGGCCCTCGATAAGGACGTCGTCTTCGTCGGCAAGCAGATGGGCAAGAGCGGCAGCGGCGAGGAGATCTGGGTCGTCCGTGTCGCGCCCGATGGCAAAGCGGTGTGGGAGAAGACCTATGGCTCGCCCGCCCACGACTGGGGCAAAGCGATCATCAACGACGGCAAAGGCGGCCTGATCGCGGCCGGCCACGTCTCGGTCAACGGCAAGAACAACACGCGGCTGCTCGGCCTCAAGGACGACGGCACCAAGAAATGGCAGCACGACATCGCCGGCGCCCGCCCCAACGCGCTCACGTTGCTCAAGGACGGCCGGTTCGTTGCGGTCGGCTCGATGAACGCTGGATTCCACCCTGTCATCAAAGGTTTCGTCGGCTTGTTCGAGGCCACCGCAACCTCCGCCAAGACGATCTGGACGACCGGCTACGGCAAGAAATGGCGCTGGTACACGTTCGACGACGTCGCCGCCACGCCCGACGGAAAAATCGTCGCGGTCGGTTACCTGTTGCAGCAAAAAGGCAGCAAGGCGGACGGCCTCATGGTGCGATTCGACACCCTTGGACGATCCCATTGGGAGCGGCGCTATCACATCACAGGCGTAACCGGCGACGGCTTCGACAACCTCTACGCGGTGCGAGCGCTCCCCAACGGCGACCTCGTTCTCGGCGGCACCTGGCCCGCGACATCAAACGGCGCGGCCACCAATTGGGGCAAATCGCTGTTCGCCCGCACCGACGCGTTCGGCAACTGGAGCTGCAAGGACTCCGGCAAATGCCTCGCGGTCAGCAAATCGGGATGCGACGACGGCAAGGTGTGCACAGCGAACTCGTGCGACCCCGCCAAGGGCTGCCAGGCGACCAACTTCGCCAAGCTGACGACATGCGGCTCCGCCAAGGTCTGCCACGACGGCGCCTGCAAGTAGCACGTTACAACGGGGGTGTGATCTTGGCCGGCCAGCTGTCGCTGCTCGGCCGGATCACACCCCAAGGGCGTTGTTTCGTTTCTCCGTGCCGCAAGCGGCACTGCACCTTGCTCGGTGACCTGCCGGACACCTCCGCGAGGGTCGTACCTCCCCCAGGACAGCCTTCGGCATGTCCGCTTGCCCAGACCCCTCAATGCGGTCGTGACCGGCTGATAATCACCCCCCGGTTTCTTCTTCCGGCGGAGCTGCCGTCCCACAAGATCCGCTGCGAACACGAAAAGAACCACAAAAACAGGCGGTTGGGGTAAACGGGGATGGGGGTCCAAGGGGG
>CAZLMW010000199.1:0-9149 GCA_964560875.1 uncultured Enterobacteriaceae bacterium | reverse complement strand
GGCGATGGTGACGTGCGTCTTACGGTCGGCTGAATCGCGAAACGCATTGCCGATGCGTGCGGCGACGCTCACGTCCGAACAACTCCGATCCGATCTGCTGCCAACGCAGGAATCATGGCCTTACACGCTAAGTGACCGGCATTGTCCTTAGCCCGGTTCGGTTTGGCGGAGGTTTCAGTCGTTCGCGAAGCCGAAGAGCGACCGGATCAGCAGCCCAAGGCCCGCGGCGACCATGCCGAACATCGCCAGGAAAACCGGCAGCGGCGTCGGGGCGAATTCGAAGCGCAGCGACATCACGATCAAGAAGAACATCAGCACCAGCGAGCCGATGAACAGGCCCCAGCCGAGCTTGCTGCGGACGTTCGCAAACAGCGCCGCGATGCCGACGATGAAGGGCACGAGCACAACGCCGACCGACCCGCCCGCTCCGTAGCCGCCAAACATGCCCCCGAACATGCCGCCGTAGTGGCCGCCCGAGAAGAAGCCGCTGGTCACGTACACGCGGGACACGAAGAGGTACAGTCCCCCAAACGTCAGCGCGAATCCGATCAGGAAGTGGCTGAGCCCGCCGCTGGTTCCGCCGGGGCGCTGGGCGCTAAATGCCATGGTGCCTCCAGCCGGCATTGTAGCCGGTCTATTCGACACCGCGTTAGCTGACACATCTTAAATACCCAAACGGCCAAGACATCCGCATCATGACCACGCACCGTAACGCCTTGTGTTGCAACGCATCGTTGCCACGCCATCGACGGAGACACCATGTCCACACGACCCCAGCGGCTTGTCCGAAATCTGCTGATCGCGTTCGCCGCGACGGCGCTTGTTGCTTGCGGCGCCCCGGAAGACGGCGGCGTCTCGGGCGCCAGTGTTGATGCTGGTGGTGGCGGCGACGGTTCGCTCGGGGGTGATGACGACACGGCTGTGGCGGACAACGACACCGGGCCCCAGGACGTTGGCGCGGTCGATACCGGCCCCGAAGATAGCGGGGCGACGGTCGCGGACACCGGCCCCGAAGACACCGGCCCCGAGGACACTGGCCCCGAAGATACCGGTCCGATCGACGCCGGCGCGCCCGATCTTGGCCCGCCCGATACCGGTCCCAAGGACGCAGGTCCTGGCGCGCTCTGCAACGGTTACGCCGAAAAGTTCACCGGCGTCGCCAACGCCGCCCGCCAGTGCAAGACGCCGTTTTCGTGCACCGAGCTGGCCGCTGGCGGATCTGCGTGTCCGGGATGCGAGCTCTTCTACAGCCACGACGACATGGCCAAGGTGCAGGGCGTTCACGACGTCGCTTCGGAGGCCAAGCAGAAGAAGTGCGCGCCCAAGTGCCCGTCCAAGTGCGCCGATCCCGACAAGGATGTCGGTGTATGCGCGTCCGGTTCGTGCACGTTTGATGCGCCGGACTGCAAGGAGATCGAGAAGCGCTTCAAGCTCGCGATCGACGAAGCGCACAAGTGCACGAGCGACGCCGAGTGCTCCTTCCAGGCGCAGACCTCGCTGCCGTGCGGGTGCGGCGCGTACCTCAACGTCAAGACGATGGGGCCCGGCAAGAACCTGTTCCGGTACGCCAAGATGTTGGTGACCGTCTACAACAAGAAAAAGTGCTTCAGCGGCGCGTGCGCCTGCCCCGAGTTCAACGCCGGCAAGTGCGTCAAGGGCAAGTGCGAGTCGTACAAGAAATAGTCGCCGCTTCACAGCGATCTTTGAAACGGGCAACCTCGGCGGCCGACTCCATGTCCCGGAGTTGGTTCATGACAGGAGGGCCCGGTGCACGATTTTCGCAAGAGCCTGATCCCCGACGGTGATCCCGCGGAAACCCGCGAATGGATCGAGTCGATCGAGTCGGTCGTCCATTTCGCCGGGCGCGACCGTGCCCACTACCTCCTGCGCAGCGTGCACGAGCACCTCCAGGTCGATGGTGTCGAGCTGCCCTACCTGGTGCAGTCGCCCTATGTGAACACCATCCCGCCCGACGATCAGCCG
This sequence comes from uncultured Enterobacteriaceae bacterium, assembly GCA_964560875.1. GTDB lineage: Bacteria > Myxococcota_A > UBA9042 > UBA9042 > UBA9042 > CAZLMW01. Next base: position 7,166 of record CAZLMW010000199.1, on the reverse strand, counting down.
GCCTATCCCGGCGACCTCGAGATCGAACGGACGATACGGCGCGCGGTCCGCTGGAACGCCGCGGTCATGGTCCACCGCGCCAACAAGATGTATCCCGGCGTGGGCGGGCACCTGTCGTCCTATGCGTCGGCGGCGTTTATCTACGAGGTCGGCTTCAACCACTTCTTCCGCGGCGCCAATCACCCCGAAGGTGGCGATCTCATCTTCTTCCAAGGGCACGCATCGCCCGGAATCTATGGCCGCGCGTTCCTCGAAGGCCGGCTCAGCGCCGAGCAGCTGCGCGCGTTTCGTCGGGAGGCCCCGGGCAGCGGCGGCATTTCGAGCTATCCACACCCGCGCTTGATGCCCGAATTCTGGCAGACGTCGACCGTTTCGATGGGACTTGGGCCGATCACCGCGATCTACCAGGCGCGCTACAACCGCTACCTGCAAAACCGCGGGATGCTCAAGGCGCCCGGTCGCGTTTGGGCGTTTCTTGGCGACGGCGAGACCGATGAACCTGAAGCCCTCGGCGCGCTCTCCCTCGCGGCCCGCGAACACCTCGACAACCTCGTCTTCGTCGTCAACTGCAACCTGCAGCGTCTCGATGGGCCGGTTCGCGGCAACGGCAAGATCATCCAGGAGCTGGAGTCGATCTTCTCGGGCGCTGGCTGGAACGTCGTCAAGGTGGTCTGGGGCTCGACCTGGGACGACCTGCTCAAGGGCGATCTCGGCGACATCCTGCGCAAGCGCTTTGACGAGGTGTGCGACGGCGAATACCAGAAGTACGTCACGTCGCCGCTGTCCTACGTGCGCGAGCACTTCTTCGGCAAATACCCGCAGCTCAAGGCGCTCGCCGACTCGATGAGCGACCACCAGCTCGGCGGAATGCACCGCGGCGGCCACGACCCGGTGAAGATCCACGCGGCTTTCGACCGGGCAACGCGGACCGACGGGCGCCCGACCGTGGTGCTCGTCAAGACGATCAAGGGCTACTCGCTGGGCGAGGGCATCGAGGCGCGCAACTACACGCACCAGCAGAAGAAGTTCGCCGGGGTCAAGGAGCTCAAGCGGTTCCGTGACCGGATGCACCTGCCGATCACCGACGCCGAGCTCGAAGCGGATCCGCCGTTCTACAAGCCGGCTGCCGACAGCCCGGAGATGCAGTACATGCTCGAGCGTCGCCACGCGCTCGGTGGTTCGGTGCCGTCGCGCACCACGACGCAGGTCCAGGTCCCCGCGCCGCCCGCCAAGCTCTGGACGCGCTTCCTCGCCGGTTCGGGCAAGAGCGAGGTCTCGACGACGGGCGCGTTCGTCAGCGTTCTCGGCCAGTTGATGCGCGACAAGGGGCTGGGCAAACACATCGTGCCGATCCTCTGCGACGAAGGCCGCACCTTCGGCATGGAGAGCTTCTTCAAGCCATTTGGCATCTATTCGTCGCTCGGGCAGCTCTACACGCCGGTCGACGCCGAATTCATGCTCGCGTATCGCGAGGCGAAAGACGGCCAGATCCTCCAGGAAGGCATCACCGAGGCGGGCTCGATGGCCAGCTTCATCGCCGCAGGGACCAGCCACTCGGCCCATGGCGTGACGACGGTGCCGTTCTATTTCTTCTACTCGATGTTCGGGTTTCAGCGCACCGCCGACCTCATCTGGCAGGCCGCCGACATGAACGCGCGCGGCTTCCTGCTCGGGTGCACTGCGGGACGCACAACGCTCAACGGCGAGGGCCTGCAACACCAGGACGGCCACAGTCACATCATGGCCGCGACCAACCCCGCGGTCGTTTCCTACGAGCCGACCTACGCCTACGAGATCGCCATCATCGCGCGGCAGGGGCTGGAGCGAATGCTGGCCGGCGAGGACATCATCTATTACGTCACGCTGCAAAACGAGCCGTACAAGATGCCCGCGATGCCCGACGGCGTTGAAGAGGGCGTGCTTGCCGGGCTGTATCACGTGGCCGGACCCGACACCGTCGAAGGTGCAGACGTGTCGGCCGACGCGCCGGTCGTTCAGCTCCTCGGCAGCGGCTCGATCATGGCGCAGGTCCGTGAAGCGCAGCGGCAGCTCGTGGTCGATCACGGCGTCGCCGCGCACGTATGGAGCGCCACCAGCTACACCGAGTTGCGTCGCGATGCTTTGGCCGCAGACCGCCACAACCGCAGCAACCGGCTGGTGGGCGACGGTCGGCAGGTCAGCTTCATCGAAAAGACGCTCGGCGCCTCGACCGGACCCGTCATCGCCGCGTCGGACTGGTCGCAGCAGTACCCCGACCAAATCGCCCCTTGGTTGGCCGGACGGCTCACGTCTCTGGGCACCGACGGCTTCGGCATGAGCGACACCCGCGAGGCCCTGCGACGGCATTTCGAGGTCGATACGCAGGCTGTTGTCGAAGCCACGCTCTGGCGCCTCCAGAGTTAACAACATCGCGGTCGAACGGGGCGTGGATCCCCCATGACGGCGGGCGTGAACTGCGGTCGATCGCGGTGGTTGGTTCGATAGGCCTTAATATACGGACATGCCGGCACGCGACCGCCGAACAGATGACTACACCGAAGAGGCCGTCGACGTAATCCGTGGCGGTCGCGACACGGTTAAGATCGATCCACCCGTCTTGCTGCAAGAGGTCGGTCGACGGGGGCGCAGTGTTCGCCCCATCACGGTTCACGAAGGCCCTGTCCACCGCAACCGCGTCGGGATCAAGACCCCTGTCCCCCTGATCGGTGAGGATGCGCTCAAGCCCCTGATTCTCGACGAGGACGAAGCCCCCGAGCCGATTCCCATGTTCGCTGACCTTGAGCCTGGTGAGCCGACGCCTTCCGTTCCCGCCGGTGTGGCCAAAGCGGCCAAGCCGCCTCGATCGGAGCGCCCGACCAATATCGACATCCAGCTCGGTGACGACGGCGCCGAGCTTCGGGACGACGAGAACACCGCGCCAGAGCTTCCGGTCGTCGAGTTACCTCTGCGTCGGGCGCCCGTGGACAAGCCCAAGATCATCCTCGGCCAGGGGATTCAAGATGCGGTCGTCGCGCACAAAAAAGACCGCAGCGCCATGGCCCCGACACAGGAAATGACGCCGCTTGCGCCGATCGCCAACAGCCAATGGCAGACCACCGACGTCTCGCCGATGCCTGTCGCCCCACGGCCACCTGCGCCTGCCGGGTCTCGTTGGACGTACATCCTCAGCGGTGCTCTTGTGCTCGCGACCATCGCGGCGGCGGGCGGCTACCTGATGTTCGAGTCGGTGGTTGGTGCCGCAGGAGGAAACGGCGGGAGTGCTACGGAGGCCCCCGACGATGGCCACGAGGCAGCCCCAAAACCACCGGTCGGCGGGGAGCCCAAAGCAGCGGTCACTGAAGAGCCAGAGGCTCCGGTCGTTGACGAGGCGGTCGTTGACGAGGCGGTCGTTGACGAAACCGGCGTCGAAGAGGCGGGCGCCAAAGCGGAAGTCGCCGCGCCCAAAGTCGAGCTGGAACATCCCCCCGTGCCCAAACCGGCGCCCAAAGTCGCCGAACCCGAGCCTGTCGAGCCTGAGCCCGCCGCCGATTCGGATGCGGCTGCCGAGGCCGAAGCTACCCGTGCCGGGGTCGAGAGCATCGGCCGCGCGTCGAACAAGGCAAAGCGAGCCCGCGACGGCGCGACCCATGTCGTTCACCAGACCGCTGCCGATGAAGACGCACCGTGGCTCGCGCTGCGCGGACGCCCCCGGACTTCTTCCAAGTTGCGCGTGAAGATGACCGACGGAACGCGGGTCAAGGTCTACCGGCTGTACCGCGAGTGGGCTCGAATCCGAATTCTGAGCGGACCGAGCAAAGGGCGCCGCGGCTGGGCGCACTCGCGTTGGCTGGACGAATTGTAGGGGAAGGTCCGGCGCTGGCCACCGTCCCGGCCATCACGCTTCTTGCTGCTTCAGGCGCCCGTTTAACCAGCGGTCCACGTCGCTTGCGTACCACTTGGACATGCGCCGATCGCTCGGTCCGCCGGCCAGGCAGGTATGCGCGCCTTGTTGAGCGAGATCGGTGACGAACCGGTACGACGCCGCAAAGCTCGTTACACGACCGCCGTTCTTGTAGACCTGACCCTGCTGAATCGTGCCGCGGCAACCTTCGAGCGCGAACGGTCCCTGGTCAAAGCCGAGAAAGCCCGGCAGCTTCCCGCCCAGCAGGATGTGCGACATCGTGATTTGCTGCTTTTCGCCCCACGGCACGGGCGCCGCTGGCAGGCATGCTTCGGCTACGCGTCGCCACGTCGCCTCGCGCCCTTCATCACCGTAGAAGCTGGAATCCTCGTCGAGCAGCACGCGGTCGAACTGCGCAAAGAAGTCGGCCACGACCGGCGTGTCGTTGAGCATCGCGTCGACCACTTCCGGCCCGCAGACACGGCCAAACACGTCGAGCAACAGCGTCCGGTAGAAGCGTTCAAAGAGCGTCGCGCCGAAGCTGTTGCGGTCGTAGCGCAGGTCCCAGGCGCGCAGCAGCTCGCCGTGGCTGGTCGCGGGGAGCAGAGGTCGCAGCACGTCCATGAACAGCTCGGCATGTCGGGAATGCAGGTCGGTCTGCAGCCTTTCGAATCCCGAAACTGTCCAGTCGTCGCGTTGTGCGAGCTGTTCGGCGATGCGTTCAGCGCGATAGGGGCCCATCGGCAGGGTGATCGCGCGGACGTTGCCGTGCTCATTGAGGTCGTTGTTGGCGGTGACGAAAAAGCCAGGCTCGGGGTTGTATGAGGTTGGCAGGTCCGCCGGGTCGACCGTGCCGAGCCAATCGTTGCTGGGATCCCAGCCGGGCAGAGGTGTGAAGCCTTCGCGTCGATCGCTGCGTTTGGGGAGCTTGCCGCTCATCTGGAAGCCGATGTTGCCGTCTGTGTCGGCCAGGACCCACGACCACGCGGTCTCGATCTTGCGGCAGAGATCGATCGCTTCCTGTACCGAGTCGGCCCGCAGCAGCCCCATGAAGGCCGCGATCGATGCCGCACCCGTCTCTTCGCTGGGGGCCCATTTCGACGCCAGGTAGAGGCCGGCTTCATTCGGATCGCCGTCGAGCAAACCGTGGTCGTTTTCGTAGCAGGTGACGGTCTCGTCGGCCCCGTTCCTCCGCTTGATGGTCGATGTGCGAACCGTGAACGGGAGCCACTTTTCTGCGCCGTTGACGACCCGCCGATAGGTACCGTCCTTGCAGTCCTCGATCCACGAATCCTGGGCGTCCATGAACGCGTACGTCACGCCCCATGCGAGCTTTGGGGTCCGTCCGATGATCGCGGCGGGCAGGCCGGGCATGGTCGCGCCGATCCAGCTGCGGTCGCCGTTTCGCAGGCCCAGCTCGTACCAGACGGCGGGCAGTCGATTGACCTCGAGGTGGGGATCGTTGGCCAGCATCGGTTGACCGGACGCGGTCTTGGTGCCCCCGACGACCCAGTTGTTGGACGCCATCGCCCGCGGCATCGATGTGTTCCAGCGCACGGCCCCGGGGATCAGGCGTTCGCCGAGGTTGACCTTTTTCAGCAGGTACGGATCGAGGTCGGCCAGCAATCCCGGGAAGAGCTCATCGAGGTGCCCGCGGGACACGCCGCCCTGGACCATTTCGACAACGAGCCGCTCCATGTCGCCCTGGCTCTGCGCGAGGTTCACAAACGCGACGACGCGACCAAGCACGACCGGATCGGTGGCCTCGTAGACCGCCGACTTCATGCCCAGCAGCTTGAGCTCCCAGGGGAAGCGTTCGTCGAGCGCGCGATTGACACCGTCGACATACGCGTCGATCAGCCCGCGGTCGTGGTCAGAGAGCTTGGCGAGCTCCGCTTCGGCGCCGCGACCGAAATTCATCTTGTGAAAGAAGCGATCGACCTCGATCAGCTCGTCGGTGTCGCTGAGCAGCTCGCAGGCGCGGCCGGACGCGAGCGTCTTGACCATGATGAGCTGCAGCGCGCGATCGGAGCCATGGCAATAGCCCATGCCGCGGTACAGATCGGATTCAGTGGACGCCTGGACGATCGGGACGCCGTAGCGATTGCGGGCGATATCGATGGGCGCGTCGCCCTGCAAACGGGCGCTTTTCTTCAGCGGCATGGTGCTTTCTATACACGCCTGATCGGGCGCTTTCTATACCCGCGTGCGGCGCATAAGCCGCCACCGCGACAGAACAGAGACGCGAGCGGTGATGGCTGATCGCACGTCTACGCGTCGGTCGACCCGTAGCCGGCGGGGCAAACCGCGGGGGCATCTGCGTTGGACTCGCCGTCGCGTTGCAAGCTCGTGCGCACCTCCCACAGCTCGGGGAAACAGCGCTTGGTGGTTGTGGAGCGCAGGTAGTCGACGCCGGAGCTGCCGCCTGTTCCGGGCCGCCATCCGATGACACGAGCCACGACGCGGACGTGGTGATCGCGCCACAGCGACAGGTACTCATCGAAGCTGATCAGCGCTTCCATCAGCAGGTACAGCGGCAGGTCGCGCGACGGGTCCTGGTAGATCGGCGTGATGGCATCGACCGTCTTGGCGCGCGTTTCCGGATCGTCTCGTGTCTCGGGAACCAGCCCGGCGTCGGGAACGTCGTAGCCGCGCCGCTGCAGGAGCCGGCAGTAGGAGGTCCGCAAATCCTCGCGCACGAGTCGTTCTTCGAGGCTGGTGCGCATCTCCTCGCGCTCGTCGAAGAAGCGGCAGTAGCGGCTGTCCTTGACGCCAGCGAGGAATTCGACCTCCCGAAACTGCACCGACTGGAAGCCAGACGCGGGCATCAGGCGGTGGCGGAACTGCAAAAAATCGATCGGCCGCATCGTCTCGACGATGTGAATCTGCTGGACGTGTACGCGCATGATCTCGACGACGCGGGCCAGGAAATGCTGGGCCTGCAACGGCTCATCGGCGTTCATGTTGCGCATCGCCTGCTCAAGCTCGTGCAAGATCAGCTTGAACCACAGCTCGTAGACCTGGTGGATGATGATGAACAGCATCTCATCGTGGTGGGGCGGCTCGCTCTGCGACACCTGCAGCTTCAGCAGCTCCGGGACCTTCAGATAGTCGTTGTAGGTGAGGCGGCCGCGCTCGATCGCCTCGGGGCGCTCGACGTTGGCGAGCAGCGCGTCGGCTGGCTGGGTGAGCTCCGACAGTTGGTCGGTGTGGTCGTTCATGGGGCACCGTGCAGGTGGGATGGCTGGGGGCAGGTGGGATGGCTGGGGGCAGGTGGGATGGCTGG
>CAZLMW010000198.1:0-9276 GCA_964560875.1 uncultured Enterobacteriaceae bacterium | reverse complement strand
TAGTGGCCCATCGCGGCCGGCACGGGTGGGGGATTCTTAGGCCGCGTTCAACACGCCGTCTCCGAAAACCAACCGGTGCGTCGCGAAAGCGGCGTGCTCGGGCGCCACCAGCAACGCGAGCCAAAGGCTCTCCACTGACGAAACGGGTCCACGAGTAGCCCGAACGCAGCGACCGCACACCTTTCTTGTCGACAGCGTTGACGCGAACCGCGATCCGCGCCGCTCTCTTCGCGCTTGCGACGCGCAATCGCATGCGACGGTCGGAACACGACCGTCATCGTCCATCACGACAACGCCGATCATCTCCGATATCCGGCCGGTGTGTTCACCAGTTCCCCGATCGCGTCCAGCCGCACCCGCACCGATGCGGACGGCTTGACGGCTATTCACCCCCCTACCATTATCGATCTGTCTGAAAAATTGGGGGTATTCGTGCGCGGGCAGCCGACGGTTGCGTGGGGAAAGCTACGTCGTAATGCCGACAACAGCGTCGTTGAGTGGCACCCCTTGGTCGACCACTGTTGCGACGTCGCAATGGTTTGCAGGGCGCTTCTTACCGATACGATTCTCTCCCAGAGAATGGCGAGGCTTGCCAACGTCGAATCCCTCTCGACCATGACAATCGAGCGACTCTGTGTGCTCGCGGCGTTGCACGACCTTGGCAAGTTCAACCACGGATTTCAGGCCAAAGCCGATACGGCCCTGCGCTCGCGATGGAGGGGGCACGTAGATGAGGCGATCGGTCTGATGAACGGCCCATTGGTCGATGATCTGATCGATCGCGGAGGGCTGCGCCCATTGCTCGATTGGGGCTCGACCGATGGGGTAAGCGGTCTACTGTACGCATCGATCGGGCACCACGGGCGTCCTGGAGATCCCGACGCTCCTTTTCGGCGGGAGTTGTGGGCAAAGGCCAACGGGCGTGACCCAATCGAAGAGATCGGCCGCCTGATGCGGCGATGCCAGTCTTGGTTTCCGCTGGCCTTTGCCGACGGTGAACCCCTCCCGGAGTCCTTGGCGTTCCACCATGGCTTCTCAGGTCTGGTCATGTTGGCGGACTGGCTCGGTTCGGACGTGGAGCGAGGCTTCACCTACAGCGAGCGCGTGGATGGGGATCGAATGGCCGCGGCAGGCGCAGCGACGGCCCGGCTGTTCCGCTCGATGGGTTTGAATCCACTTGCGGCACGGCAATGCCTGCAATCCAAGAAGATCGATCTGGACCTGATCCTACCGGGTGCTCAGGCGCGTGGTGTGCAACGGAGTATTGTCAGCGTTGGCGCCACCGGACCCGGCAGCCTTGTCATCATCGAAGCCGACACCGGGTCAGGCAAGACCGAAGCCGCGCTCTGCCACTTCCTTGCGCAGTACAAGGCTGGCGATGTCGACGGAATGTACTTTGCATTGCCAACTCGAACGGCGGCCACGCAGATCTTCGGTCGTGTGGCCCGTGCAATAACACTGTGCTGGCCCGACGAATCGGCCCCACCCGTCACATTGGCGGTGCCGGGCTACCTTCGGGTCGACCGAATGGAAGGGGAGCGTCTTGCGCCGTTCCAAGTCCTGTGGTCGGACGACCCGGAGGACGAGTCCAGATTCCGCGGTTGGGCGGCTGAACATCCCAAACGGTACCTCGCTGGTAGCGTCGTGGTAGGCACGATCGATCAAGTCTTGATGAGCGCCCTGCAGGTGTCGCACGCCCATCTTCGTGCCACCGGGCTGAGTCGTCTTTTGCTGGTCGTTGACGAGGTTCACGCGTCCGACGCCTACATGGGTCGATTGCTCGAGGCCGTGCTTTCCGAGCACAGACGAAGCGGCGGCAGCGTCGTGCTGCTTTCCGCTACTCTTGGCGCCTCACTCCGAGCGCGGCTCGAAGACAATTACGCCCGCCTGCCAACGCTCGAAGAATCCATCGGCCGCGCGTACCCGATCGTCTCGGTCACGGAAGGCGCCCAAACGACGCTGCTGCGACCAAGTGAGCGGGCCAAACAGAAGTCGACGGAATTGGTACTCCAACCGTGGATGGGGCAACCAGCGACCGTCGCGGAATACGTTGCTGAAGCGCTCTCGGCCGGCGCGAAAGTTGCCGTCATCCACAATACCGTACGCGATTGTGTAGCCACACAGCTCGCAGTCGAAGCGCTCATCGGGGATCAGCACTCCGCCCTGCTTTCGGTTGAGGTTCTCGGCCGGCGCACGGCAGTTGCCCACCACTCACGCTTCTCGCCTGACGACAGGCGCATTCTCGACGCTGCTGTGATCAAACGATTCGGCCGCAAACGAGCCCCGGGTCCAGCGTTGGTCGTGGGAACCCAAACGATCCAACAGAGCCTCGATCTCGACGCAGACCTGCTGCTCACGGACCTGTGCCCCGCGGACGTGCTCCTTCAGAGGATCGGTCGGCTGCATCGGCACAAGCGCGACGACCGACCGCGGGAATTCCGTCAAGCGCGATGCGTCGTGTTCGTGCCCGCAGACCGAGATCTGGCACCCATACTGTCACAGCGCGCGGGTCCGCGGCCTGGGGGGCTCGGAACGGTCTACGAGAATCTCCTCATGCTGGAAGCTACGTGGCGACAGATCGAGGCGCGAACGCGTTGGCTTGTGCCGCGCGATTGTCGCGCGCTGGTGGAGGCGACGACGCATCCGGAGGCGCTAGCACGGATTGGTGACGAACTCGGCCCGCAGTGGCGAGAGCACCAGCAGTCAGTGCTTGGCATCGCCGCCGCCGAACGATCTCACGCGACCATTCAAATGATGCGCCGCGACGCGGGTTTCTTGGATCATGACGTGCTGTTCCCCTCCCGGGCAGTCGCGGGGCGAATCTCCACGCGGCTCGGATTGGATGATCTCTTGGTGCGTTTTGGCGCTGATGCGACACAGGCTGTCGCTTCATGGTGTGAGCCTCTGACGCAGTTGACGATTCCCGGATGGATGCTTCCAGGTGCGCCTGCTGACGTAGGGGCGCCAAACATGTTGCGCGCCGGCGACTTGGTTGAATTCGACGTCTGCGGACGGTGTTTTCGCTATGACCGTCTTGGGGTGCGTCCGCACGAAGGCGCTCGGAGAGAGGCATGAGCAGCCAGACCCGTTGGAACCTACTCGACGAGGCACTGATTCGTGTTCAGCGGCGCGACAAGCGCCAAGAGGGGCTTAGTCTCCCCGGGGTGCTTCGCGCGCTCGGCGATGACGACGTCCAAGCGTTCCTCGCGCTGCGCAGACACCAGCGCCATGCATGGCACATGTTTCTCGCTCAACTGGCAGCCCTCGCGCTGCAGCGCGTTGGGCTGACGGTCGAAGCCTGGCGCGACGTCGACTGGAAACGTGCGCTAGGGCTGCTATCCGACGGTGACGAAACGGCGTGGACGTTGGACGTGGACGACGTCACAAGGCCAGCTTTCATGCAGCCCCCCGTGCCAGAAGGGAACCTGAGCAGCTTCAAGCTTCAGGGACGTGCGCCCGACGTCATTGATGTCCTGGTGACCAGCAAGAACCACGACGTGAAGCAAGAGCGCGCTGTCGACGCCCGGGCAGACGACTGGCTGTTTGCGCTCGTGTCTCTGCAAACGATGGAAGGAGTTATGGGGGCGGGCAAGTACGGCATAGCTCGCATGAATGGCGGTTACGGAAGCCGTAGTTGCATCGCGATGAGCACCGGGTTGGGACTTGCGGCACGGATTCGGAGGGATGCTGGGATCTTGCTCGATACCGAAGCGCATGTCCGCCGACAATTGGGCTATGCCGACAAGGGCGGCCTCGCGCTGTTGTGGATGGTGCCGTGGGACGGCAATGACAGTTTGCCACTGGACCAGTTGCACCCGTTCTTCATCGAGGTGTGCCGGCGGATTCGGATGCGTCGTGATGGCGACCGTGAGGTGGTTCTGGACAAGGGCACAAAATCGGGGCGCGTGTTGTCGAAGACGGTCCGCGCCCAGACGAAGGGTTCGTTAGGCGATGTGTGGACGCCCATTCATGTCGATGACGCGAAGGCTCTGTCGCCAAGCGGCCGCGGCTTCGACTACGCGACCGTATCAAAACTGCTCTTCAGTGGAGACTTTCGAACCGGACAGGCCCAGCGGCATGGCGCGTCGGATCGTTTCTTTAGCGCCGCCGTTCTCGCCCGCGGCCAAGGTGGCACGGCCGGCTTCCACGAGCGCGTTGTATTCCTACCGAAGGCCGTGCGCGGCTTGCTGCGGTCCGATGGCGGCGCCGCCAGGGCTTTTGGTCATGTTCGTGGCCACGTCGACGCGGCTTCGATCGCGCGCCAGGCGCTCCGTTTCGCCGTCACGACATTCCTTCGAGTCGCCGCCGAGGGCCGCCCCAATGATGCAACGAAGACAGCGGCGGCGAAGTGGGCACGAACGCTTGACGAGGATATGGACGCCAGATTCTTTCCTGCGCTTTGGCTCTCGCTGGAGAAGGACAACGACGGCCCCCTGCTCGATTGGCACGCGCAGCTGGTTGGCTTGGCGCATCGGCGTTTCGCCGAAGCCACGCGATCGCTGCCATCGCCCGTCGCACGACGCGCGCGCGCCGTCGCGGCGGGTGAGTCAGCACTTCGGGGCACGCTGCGCAAACACGGACTGATCAAGCCGCTTGAGGCCGCCGTCAAGGGGGAGGGCAGATGACTACGAGTCACGGCAACCGCATGTTTGGTGCGGTTCGACGAATCGCGGAGTTGATTGAGGGCACTGCAGGGCATTCTTCGCTTGATTCGGGCGAACTGGCCGAGCTGCGCCGTCTCGACAACGCCTCGCTCAGCGCGCCCGCGTTCTGGCGGATCGTCGTGGGGGAGCTTGAGCCCCGCAATTTGCTACCCCACCGTTCGGGGCAAGCACGCGTGGAATCGGAAACGCGATGGGGCGCCATCTTGCAGGCGATGGCGATCCTCCGTGGTCTCCTTGCGACGGAAGTGCCACTTGGCGAGGCGCTCGCCGCGGCGTCGGTCACCGAGTTACGCGTTTCCAGGCTGCTTCGCGAACGCGGCCCGACGCTGCTGGACACCGTCAGAACGGTCGCCAGACATCTCGCAAGCAAACGCCAGCGCGTCGATCCACTCGACCTCGCTCGGCTGATTGACAGCGATGAGGCCGACTGGCGCCAGACCGTGCGCCAGACCATCGCGCGTGACTACTACAGAGCGGTCTATCGTCGCGACAACCCCAACACCACAGCGCCCGCCGAAGACGCATAACCCGCAAGAGAGGAGCCAAGTCATGGCCATTCGATTCCTGCAGATTCACAGTCTCACAAGCTACCCCGCAACCCTGCTCAACCGCGACGATGCTGGGCTCGCCAAGCGCATTGTCTTCGGCGGATCAAGCCGCACTCGCGTCTCCTCCCAGTGCTTGAAGAAACATTGGCGCAGCCACGAGGGGGCGCACTCGCTGCGCGGGCTCGACGTGCCGATGTCGATCCGTTCGCGGCTAACATTTGAGCGGCTGATTCGTGAACCGCTGAGCGAAACCACCAATGACGACGCCGCACTCATCGTGACGCAGGCGTTGATGGACGCCGTGGGCCTCAAGCCCGACAAGGAAGCGCAGACCGGACAGGTAACGATTCTCGGGCACAAAGAGGTCGCTTACCTGCGCCAGCTCGCTACCGAAGTGCTTGCGGAGGATGCTGTCGGCGAAGCATCCATTGGCGCTGCCGACGGCTTGACGAAGGCCGAGAAGAAACAACTGAAGGCGGTCGTCGACGCGGCATTGAAGGCGCGCGGAAAGAACCTCAAGCAGAACCTGCGACAACTCGGCGACAGCGCCGCCGGCGTCGGACTGGATGGCGCTCTGTTCGGTCGGATGGTGACCAGCGACGTCCTACGAGCCCGTGTCGATGCGGCGATTCACGTGGCGCACTCCTTCACCGTTCATGGTGAGAATGCGGAGCAAGATTACTTCTCGGCAGTCGACGAGTTGAAGGCGCTCGACGCGACCGCGGACGCCGGAAGCGGACACATTGATTCGACCGAGTTGGATACCGGCTTGTACTACGGCTACGTCGTCGTCGATGTGCCGACGCTTGTCGCCAATCTTACCGGCGCGTCGCCAAGCGATTGGCTCGCGGCCGATCGAGATCTGGCTTCGCGCGTGATCGAGCGCCTCGTGAAGATGATCGCAACGGTATCGCCAGGCGCCAAACTCGGCTCGACCGCACCACATGCCTGGAGTCAACTCATCCTTGTGGAAGGCGGAGAATCCCAGCCGCGCACACTCGCGAACGCTTTCTTGAGGCCCGTGTCGCAACGGCCCGATCTGTTGGCGAGCACGTTCGAGGCGCTCGGCAAGCACATCGCCGACTTCGACGCCATGTACGGAAACTCAGGTGTGCGCGCGTGCGCGGCGATGGGCCCTGTCGAGCGCCTCACGGGATCGTGCGACGGGCTTGCGATACAGCCGCTTGACGCGGTGGCAGCGTTCGCCGCGCAACAGGTTGCGGGAGCTTGAGATGGACAGCTTCGTCATCATCCGCCTTGAGGGCACAATGCTGAGTTTCGGCGGCGTCCAAGTCGATGAAAACGGACCGACCAACCCGTTTCCCGCTGCGTCGATGCTTACCGGGCTTCTTGCCAATGCGCTGGGCTGGGACCATTCGGACACGGAGCAACTGGAAACCCTGCAGTCGAGGCTTCGATTCGCGGTTCGCTGCGATCGGCCTGGCGAGAGGCTCATCGACTACCAAACAGTCGATCTTGGACAGCAGCACCTCGTGCGACCGGGTTGGACCACCCGGGCCCGGACCGAAAAACGGCGCGGTGGAACCGCGAGCAAAGGAACCCATATTCGGCTTCGGCATTTCCTGACCGACGCGTGCTACACCCTCGTTGTTGGGCTCAACGGCCATCCGGACCTCTCCGCTGAGGATTTGCACCGAGCGCTCCGGTATCCACGCCGCCCTTTGTTCCTTGGCAGGAAGTGTTGCCTTCCCTCAGCGCCGCTCGCGATGGGTTTGTGTCGCGGCGCCAACGCGATCAGCGCCCTGCGGTCGGTGCCGGTGCAAGAACGCAGTCAGCCCGTGGATGGTCGCTTTCAGGCGTGGTGGCCGGCAGAGGAGTGGAGCGGCGCTGGGGACGGCGCCGACATAGCTGCTGTCGAGTTGATGCGGGTCACCGACGAGCGGCGTTGGGCGACGCAGCTTCACGGTGGTGAGCGCGCCATCCGCACCGGCATGGTGCGATGGGCGCAATCGGGTGCAGAAGATGGTTGAACAGATCTCGATGCTGGCGCTGGAGCTGGATGCGCGCGAAGTCGCGCGGCTTGCGCAAGTCCACGGCATGCGCGGCGTGGCCGACGAGGGATACGCGCTTCATGCGGCGTTGCGGGCGTTGTTTGGTGAGCTTGCGCCGAAGCCGTTTTCGCTGGACCCATCGAGCGCCGCGCAGCTTGGTCGTGTTCGTGTGCTGGCGTACACCGCCGCTAGCGAGGTTGAGTTGCTCAACGCGATGGATTCGGCCACGCGCGACGATCTGTTGCCGACGTTCGCTGCTGGTGACCCGTGGTTCCGGCCCCTCCCGACAGTGTTCGCGCGAGGTCAGAGGCTTCGCTACGAGGTCCGTGTGTGCCCTGTCCGCCGCGCAAATCGTTCCGGCGATGTCGTCCTGGGCGGCGCAAGACGTACGCGTTTCGGCAAAGGCGCCGAGATCGACGTGTACGTGGTCGACAGGTTGCGGGCCGAAGAGAGCGGGACGCCGATTGAGTCGAGCCGTGAAGCGGTGTACGCCGACTGGCTCTCCGCGCAGTTGACACGGCACGGGGACGCACATCTGGATTCTGCACGTCTGGTCCGCTTCCAGCGTAGGCGCTTCGCCCGCCGTGGCGCCCCGGACGGAAACGGGCGTCGAAAGCGGCGCCGCATCGAACGGCCCGACGCGACGCTGGCCGGGCAGCTCACCGTTGGCGAACCGCGTCGGTTCCACGAGTTGTTGACCCGCGGTGTAGGGCGCCACCGCGCTTTTGGCTTTGGGATGCTGTTGTTGCGACCAGCGGGTTGATCGGGTGCTGAAAGGACGACTCGGCCTGGAAACCGCGCGTGTCCCACACGCGGACCGGCACGGTATGCTTTGGTTGAGCAAGGGCCGCCTTGTTGCGCGGCGCGGAACGCTGCGCTTCATCACCGCAGGTGGCGCAGAGCTCGCCGAGGGGGCCTACGACATCCCGTTTCAATCGTTGCACTGCATCTTCTTGCAGCCCGGCACTACGGTTTCGCACGACGCGCTCCGCCTCTGTGCTCGACACGGAACAGGCATCGTGGCGACCGGCAATGACGGGGTACGGCTCTATTCGGCCATGCCATTCGGACCCGATTCCTCCCATATCGCTCGTAACCAGTGCTTGTTGTGGGCGGATGAGTCGTCGCGGCGGGCCGTCGCCAGGCGGATGTACGCTTGGCGCTTGGGCGAGATCCTCCCGAGCGACGACATCGCGGTCCTTCGCGGCATCGAGGGTGCGCGCGTCAAGGAGTCGTATCGTCTGTGTGCGCAGAAGTTCCGCGTGACCTGGCGTGGCCGGCGTTATGACCGAAGTGATCCCACGGGCGCCGACATGCCCAACCAAGCGCTGAATCATGCAGCCACGGCCGTGCAGGCTGCGGCGATGTTGGCGGTCGTGTCGGTAGGCGCGCTTCCCCAACTAGGCTTCATTCACGAGGCGTCAGGTCGCGCATTCGCCCTCGACATCGCTGATCTCTACCGCGAGTCCGTTACCCTACCGATTGCATTCGGTGCCGTTGTTGACGCCCAAAAGGGCAACAAGGATCTTGAGCGAACGGTGCGTTTGCAGGCTGGCCGCGAGTTTCGTCGTCGCAAACTCATCGCCGGGATGATCGGGAAGATCAAGGAGGTGCTGCGTGCCGATGACGGTCATCGTGACCCATAACGCACCGGATCGCACACGAGGCTTCCTTGCATCGTGCGCCTTGGAGATCGCGCCGGGGGTCTACACTGCACCAAGGATGACGGCCCGTGTTCGTGAGAGGGTATGGAAGGTCTTGGTTGACTGGCAGTTGGTGGACACGGTCGTCGTCATGACCTGGGCCGATAGGGAAGCGCTGTGCGGTCAGCGGATTCTGGCTCTTGGAGTGCCGCGTCGCAGCTTGATAGACTGCGACGGAATCGCCTTACTGAAAGCACCGCTGACGGCGGCGGAGCGCGCCGCACTCGATCCGGCGTCGGGTGCCACGCCCGTTGACAACTGAATCTCGCGCTTGATGATGTAGTGTCAAATCGGTGTCTCTGTCTCAGGCTGAGACAGGGACTGCCCCGCGCACGCGGGGATGGACCCC
>CAZLMW010000197.1:0-9718 GCA_964560875.1 uncultured Enterobacteriaceae bacterium | reverse complement strand
AGAGCATCGGTCTTCTAAACCGACGGTCGCAGGTTCGAGTCCTGCTGGGCGCGCCGCTTGTCCTGAGCTATCCGGCGCTGCAGCCCCGCATCCACCGGCCGGGTTGAACCTTGACGTCCCACGGTCGATGCTCGTGCCGCCGGGACCGTTCCCAACTCACCCAAACCGCGTTGCGGTCAGCACACGAGCGCGACACATGGCGTCGGACACCCACCTCGCGCGCGGCGCAACAGCCGGCAGACACCTCGTCGCCGAATATCGCGACTGCGATCCGGCCGTGCTCAACGACATCGACGCCATCACGTCGCTCATGCAGCGCGCGGCGGTCGCGGCCGGGGCTACGGTTGTCAGTACGGCGTTTCATCGGTTCTCGCCCACCGGGGTCTCCGGCGTTGTCGTCATCCAGGAATCCCACCTATCGGTGCATACATGGCCCGAGCAGAGCTACGCCGCGATCGACTTCTACACCTGCGGCACCTGTGACCCGAAGCTCGCGCACGACGTCTTGGCTGAGGGCCTCGGGGCCGGTCACGGGGAGCTTGTGATGTTGCGTCGCGGCGTCCCCGGACAACGGATGAACGGCTGGCAAGCGACGTGGCGACGCGCGGAGCCGATCGACTGGCAGGCCACTGAGCTCTTGTCGCTGCCCAGCGCGAGGACCCCATGAGCCGCATCCAGGTCGGCGACGTCGGCATTCACTACCGCGAAGTCGGAGCCGGCGACCAAACCGTCGTCTTCTCTCACAGCTATCTCTGCGATCACCGTCACTTCGACCCGCAGATCGAGGCCCTCGGCGACCGCTTCCGCGTGCTTGCCTACGACCATCGCGGGCACGGACAAAGCGACAAACCCACGAGCGGCTACGGCATCGATCAACTCACCGACGACGGCATCGGCTTCATCGAGGCGATGGGCGGCGGCCCCGTGCACTGGGTAGGGCTGTCGACCGGCGGCTTTGTCGGTATGCGAATCGCGCTGCGTCGACCCGACCTGCTGCAGAGCCTGACGCTGATGGACACGTCGGCCGAGGGCGAACCGCCGCTCAAGCGCATCAAGTACGAGGCGATGTTCGCCGCCCTGCGAATCGTGGGCATGAAGCCGCTCATTGCGCCGTCGATGAAGATCATGTTCGGGCGCGAGTTCATGCGGGACCCGGCGCGAAAGGCGGAACGGGACCTCTGGTCTAAACGGCTGGCCGCCAATGAGCCCGCCGCCGTGATCGCGTTTGGGCGGGGCATCTTCGGGCGCGATGTCATCCTCGACCGCCTGTCCGACATCGCGGCACCCACGCTGGTCATGGTCGGCGAACACGACGCTGCAACGCCGCCCGTCTGTGCCCGCCGCATCCATAGGGCCATGCCCGGCTCAACGCTTGTCGTCATCCCGCGCGCCGGTCACCTGAGCACGATCGAAAACCCAGCTGCCGTAAACGCGGCGCTGATCGCCCATCTCGACGCCGTCGCCGGAGCGAACTGACGCCTGGAGCCCCCCATGAGCCTCGTCCAAGTCTTCCACTGCAACCAATGCGGCTTTGCTTTCGGTCCCGTCGGCGTCCAGCCCTACAACCCGGAATCGGCGAAAAACCAGCTGTGGATGACCTGCAACGGGTGCAACAGCCCGTCGGGCCTCTACGACGATCCCCGCAACATCACGAGCCGCTGTTCGGTCTGCGACGCGTGCGATTGGCGCAACCTCAACGCCTGCCCGGAGTGCAACAACGCGGGCGCCGAGTGGATGTCGCCCGAGCAAGTCGCCGCCTCAGCAGCCGAGCGAATGCAATACCGCCAGGCCGTCGAAGGTGCCCTGCAGGAGTATTTCGGCGATGACTACCAGCCGCCCGACGAGTTCGACGAAGACGAGGAAGCGTTCCTTGCGGAGCTGGAGGCCAAGGCGGCTACCGAACGCCCGACCGAGCGGCCCGTCGCGCAGGCGGCGGAGTCCATCGTCATCGAATACGTCAAGCTCGGCGGCTGCATGGGCTTTTTTCTCGGCGTCATGACCGTCGGCGTCGCGCCCCTGATGATCTGGCTGACGATGCGCAAGTGGCCGGTGTACGCGGACAACGCGGGCGTCGTCTTGAAAAACGGCACGCATATCCCATGGACGCGCATCCAGCGGTTCGTCCATGTGACGACCAACGTGAGCGGAACGGTTGTCCACAAATTCACGTTCGAGCTCGACAAGGGAAAGTGGGAGTTGCCCTGCGAGCGCCTCAAGGAGCCGCAGAAGGTGCTCGACTTCATCCTGCCCCGCGTCCCCGAACACGCCAGACGCATGGAAAACTGAGCGGACGGAAGACTGAGCGCATGGAAAACTGAGCGCATGGAAAACTGAGCGGATGCAAAACTGAGCTTTGTCGGCTGTTTGCTACAACACCCAGACTTCGAGGTCGTCGTAGCAGAAGCTGAGCGGATCGGTGTCGCTGCTGGCGCCGTTGTTGAAGTCGAGCTCGACCGAGTAGCCGCTGTGTTTGCCCGCCGCAGTGGCCTTCTTCAGCACCGCCGCGCTCTTCATGTGTTTGCTGCAGACGTCCTTGCTCTCGCCCTTGGACGGGCAGTAGTCGAGCTTCACCGTGTGGCTGAGGTACTTGGTGCTGATGTACCGGCAGCCGCTATCGCCCTGTTTGCCGAGGAACGATGAGCTCACGCGGACGTTGGAGTGGATCGGGGATGCAAAGCGTCGCTTGAGCGCGCCACAACCGACCTTGCTGGCGTTGCACTGCAGCTGTTTGGCCCAGCTTCCGGTGGCTGTCTCGAAGTCCTCGTTGACGATCCGCGTCCAGCCTCCGCCGCTCATATCGCAGCGGAATTTGCGGGGCCCCCACTTGGCCTTGGTCACCGGATCGGCGGCGCCCCAATCCAGCCAGTAATCGCCGTCGGGCGCGGCCTTGTACTTGCTCTTGGTGACTTTGCAGGAGATGCCGGGAACGCTCTTGTTGCAGCCAGGCACGACCTGCGATGTCACCGAGCAGCTGCCGCTCGAACAGCTTCCGACGTGGCATTGCGCGTCGAAACAGGTCTTGCCCGCGTTGCCCGGGACGTGTTTGCAGCCCGCGGTCTTGTCGCAGCTGTCGACCGTGCACGCGTTGCCGTCGTCGCAGGCGTTCTTCTGGTGCTCACAGCCGTCGCCAAGCACCGGGTCGACGCCCTTGTTGCAGGTGTCGAGCGTGCACGCGTCGCCGTCGTCGCAGGTGTTCGTGGTGTGTTTGCAGGTGCCGTCTTTGTGGCACTTGTCGAGGGTGCAGGGTTTGTCGTCGGCGCAGGTTCGCTTGGGGTGCACGCAGCCTTTCTTCGGATCGCAGTGGTCGAGGGTGCAGGGGTCGCCGTCGGAGCAGTCGGTCGGCGACTGCGACGAGCACTTACCTGCGCCCTTGCACGTCGCGTGGCCGAACGCGTTGCCGCGCACCGCAAACACGCGATCGGAGCCCGCCGTCACCTTGCCCGCGAGGATGAAGCCGCCGTCCCCGGTCAGTAGCAGCGCCTCTTTAGTCGCCGGCGTTGCGGTGCCCTTGCCGATGTTGTGCGTTCGCTGGTGAAGGAAGTTGCCGAGAGTGTCGATGCGCGCGGTCCAGGGCTTGCGCACGCTACCCTCGACGATCGATCCACCGATGAGCAGGTCGCCGCCCACGAGCCGGGCGAGGCCAGCAATCTTGGGCGCTCCCAGGACGAGGTGAGACTTGCGCCAGCGCTCGGTTCCGTTGGCGAATGTCGAGAGCAAGAGCACCTTGCGGGTACCCTTGGCATCCTCGAGCCAGCCGCCGGCGAGCAAGCCCGCGTCGTTGGTCTGCACTGTTCGGGTGAAAGCGGCGGTGCGCGTGACGACGAACGACTTGCGCCATGCGAGGCTGCCCGTGTTGCTCAGCCGGGCGAGCAGCGGTTGCAGGCTGTCGACCACGTAGTAGGGGCGGGCGTTGGAATAGCGCGCGCCGGTCGCCACGATGCGCTCGGCGCCGGCGAGGGCGACGCCGCCATCGGCCATCGGTGCCGCCGAGATATCATCGATCGTCCGCTGGCCGTAGACGTACGGGATGCCGCCGTAGCCGGCGCCGCCATCGTGGGCAAAGCCGTCGCAGATGTTTGCGCCCGTCCACTCGAGCTTGTTCGCGCCGCTCGGTGCCCGGCGCACGATCACGCAACGCTTGGTGATGAGGCGGCCGATCTTGCCCTTGTAGCCAAGCGCACACTCGGGGCTGTCGCCGGCCGTGAGGGCCACCGCGATGATGTGGTTGCCGTCGATGCTGTGCAACAGCCCGCGCATGTAGACGGGCGGGCGGTAGGCGTTGTACCAGTTTCGGGCGGCGTTCTTGCTGCCGCCGATCGTGACGTAGGAGCACGAACCGGACGGCGTATTCGACGACCACAGTGTCTGATACAGCAGGTGCGTGCCGCCCGGGATCTTCTGCAGATAGGCCGTGGAAGGCACGGTCTTGGACCCCAGCGTGGACCGCGCGTAGCTGATAACCGCCCCGCCGTCGGCTGTAGGCAGGCTGCCGCCGACGTGGTGGTAATTGCTGAGCGCGCTCTTGTCAGGCACAAGCCGCCGGCCGTTGGGCTGCCCATAGTCGTCAAAACGCTCGGTCACGATGCTCGAGCCATTGCGCCCGGTCACCTCGAAGCCGCCGTTGACGCCCGCAGCGACCGACGCGATGTCGAACAGCGGCTGGTTCGTGTAGTCGCGCGAGAACAAGCGCCCCGCATCGCCCGCTTCGCAGGTCTTGCCCGAGCACGTCCCGATGAACGAGCAGCCGTCCTTGGTGTCGCAGTTCATGCCGGGCACTGTCGCGTGGTCACAGGTGTCCTTGCCGTTGGCAGAGACGCAGCGATCCCGGGTGCACGGTGTGTTGTCGTCGCAGAAACCAGCGGCCTTGCCGATGCATCCGCCGGAGGCCGCGCAGGTCCTGTTGCCCCACGCATCCATACGCATCATCAACCCGACCATCCGCTTGCCGCCGGACTCCAGCGTGGGCGTTGATCCAACCGCCAAGAGACCTCCCTTGGGAAGCACCGCAACGGCTGCGAGCCCGTCGACATACTTGCTGGAGTACGTGGTCTCCCAGGTCGTGTTGCCAGTGGCGTCGAGCGCCGCCACCCAGCCATCCGGATCCGCGCTGCCCGGGTTGGACTGACCCGTGATGACCACGCGTTCGGGGGCCAGCCATCGCAGCGACGTCACGGCGAAATGGCCACTTCGGGTAACGCTCCACAGCTGCTGGCCAGTCTTGCGCACGCGAAGCAGCCAGCGGTTGCTCTTGCCACCGATCTCGGCCGTGCCAGCCGCGAACAGGTCGCCGTTTTTCATGCCCACGACGCCGTTTAGCGCCTGCTTGGCGTGCGCTCCGTAACCGCGCTGCCAGGACAATGAGCCGGTGGCCGAAGCGGCGACGATCCACCCCAGTTGGCTGCCCGACTTGCTGGAACCCTCGCGCCCCGCGGCCGCGACGTCGCCGGTGCTGCGAAGCGTCACGGCGTGGAGCCTGTCATCGCCAGCGCCACCCACAGCGAGTTTCCACCCGACGATCCCGTTGGCAGATAACGCCGTGAGCCATCCCTGCGCAGGCCCAGTCCCGACGTTCTGCCAACCCGCCGCGAGCAGACCGCCGCCCACATTGGCGATTCCGTCTTCGATCGCGTCGTTCTTGGTGCCGGGCTCGCCAAGCGTCTTGTCAAAAAGCGTCTTCTTGGCATCGGTGCGCCGGATCACCCGCCCGTCCAAGCCCGCGTCGAACGATGTGCCAAGCGCCCAAACCCCGCCCGCCGGGTCGGCCACAACCGCGTTGATTCCCGCCTGGACGTGCGGCTTCTTGCTCACTACGGGCTGATGCCAATCGCGGCTGCCGTCGGGCAGAACGCGCACGTACCAGAGCGTGGACTTGGTCGGCTTGCCGGTTGCCGGCTCCTGCACGACTCCTCCGACGTAAATTCCCGTCTTGGCCACGGCCACCGCACGCAGCTGGGAGCTGCTGTCCTGGACGAGCAGCGACGTCTTCTCCGTCCACAGCGCCAGCTTCGTGCCGGCTTTGCACGCGCCCTTGACGCAGCTTGAGCCGAGCGAGCACGCGTCGCCATCGTCGCAGGTCGCGCCGTCTTTCCTGGCGACCACCACGCAGCTGAAGTTCTGGCCCTTGGCGACCGACACGCACTTGGGTTCGGTGCACGCGCCCGATGGCTGATTGCAGACGATCGCGGCCCCGGCCACGCAGCTGCCTTTCTTGCAGACATCACCGACCGAGCAACCGTTGCCGTCGTTGCAGCCCTTGGCGTCCCGCGGCGCGCTGTCGAACCCGCATTTGCCGTTCTTTGCGTCGCAGGTATCGGCTGTGCAGTCGTTGCCGTCGTCGCACAGGTTCTTGGTGTGTTGGCAGCCGACGCCCTTGGCGCACTTGTCGAGCGTGCAGAAGTTGCCGTCGTTGCACGGGTTCGCTTTGCCCGCGCACTTGCCCTTCGCGCAGGTGTCAGCGATCGAGCACGGCTCGCCATCGTCGCACTTTTGCCCGTCGGCCTTGAGCTTGGTCGCGCACTTGCCGGTCGCCTTGACGCAGGTGTTGGTCAGGCAAGGCCCCGCTGCCGGCGGGCACACAACAGCGCTCCCCGGGGCGAACTTGCACGTCGCCTTGAGCCCCGACTTGTCGCAGAAGAACACGCCGTTGCACGCATCCCCGTCGTCCTTGGATGCGCAGTCGCCGTTGTCGAGGCACTCGCAGGCCTTCAGACCGCCCTTGCACTCGCCGAGCACGCAGTATTCGGCCTTGGTGCACTTTTCGCCGTCGTCGCAGGGGGTGCCGGTCGCGATCGGCTGCACGAGGCATTGGCCCGTCTTCGGCGCGCATTTATGACCGATACAGGCCCCGGCTTTGGGCTTCGGACAGCTGACCACAGTCGCCTTGTTGAGCTCGCAGAGCTTTGTCTTCGGGTTGCAGTACAGCGTCCCGTTGCAGGCATCACCGTCTTCCTGCTTGGCGCAATCGGCGGTCGACTTGCAGACGCAGAGCGTGTTTTCGCCGGTGCATTGCCCCTTGGCGCAGGAGGAATTCGCCGTGCACTTGTCACCGTCATCGCAGCTGACCTCGTCGGACTTGGCGGCCTTCGGCTTCACTTCCCAGCGGCAGTCTTTCTTCGGCGCGCCAACAGCCTGCGGGCAGGGCAGCAGCGACGCCCGTTCGGTGTCCGTCATGGCACATGTGCCGGTCGCCGGCGCGCACGCGTTCTTGCTGCATTGGGTGTCGTTGAGCGACTTGCACACCACCAGCGACGCCGGGTTGAGCTCGCACTTCTTTGTCTTCTTGTTGCAGAACAGCGTGCCGTTGCAGAGGTTGCCGTCGTCGAGCGCCAAGCAGCTCTTGTCGTCGGTGCACGGGCATTGATCCTCGCCGCCCCCGCATTTGCCCTGCAGGCAGAACTCGTTTTGCGTGCACTTGTCGTTGTCGTTGCAGCTGCTGCCGTTCTTCAGCGCCTTGAGTGAGCACACCCCCGATGCCGGGTCGCACGTGTTCTTGGTGCAGGCGCTGTCGCCGCCCTTGGCGCACGCGATGACCGTGGCTGGATTGAGCTTGCACGCGCCGTCGGTCTTGTCGCAGTAGAGCGTTCCGTTGCAGGCGTCCCCGTCCTCCTGCACGTCGCAGTCCAGGTTGACCTTGCACGCGGCTTTGACGCCTGGTTTGCACGTTCCGTTGTCGCAAGCGTCGCCCAGCGTCGCCTTTTCACCGTCGTCGCATGGCGTGCCCTTCGGCGTCGGCTTCATGGCGCATTTGCCGGTCTTCGGGTCGCATAGGTTCGTCGCGCAGGCGTGGCTCTTCTTGTCGTCGCACTTCACCGCGGTTGTCGGGTTGGCACGACACGTCCACGGAAACACCGAAAGATCGCAATACCACGAGCCCGAACACAGGTTGGCGGACGCGATCGCGGCGCAATCCGAGCTCTTCTTGCAGTTGCACATCGTGGCCTTGCTGCCGATGCAGGTGCCTTTGCCGTCGCATGCTGAATCGGGTGTGCACGGATCGGCGTCGACGCATGGGGTGTCTTTCGGCGTGCTCTTCGATTGCGCACTCGCCGGTAGTGGGATCGCATTGATTGGTCGCGCACGCGTGGTCGTTCACCGCTGGGCACGAGACGACGGTGCTCGGCTTGAGCGCGCAGCGGTGCGGCAGCTGCGATTTGTTGCAGAATAGCGTTCCGTTGCAGGCGTTGCCGTCTTCGTACGACGCGCAATCGGCCGTCGTCTGGCATTGGTTGGCCCAGCGCGGTGGCTTGGCGGGACCGACATCGGAAGGCGTCACGTCCGCGGCGCCGCTGTCGGTGATCGCCGCAGTGTCGAGCGGGTTGACTGTGTCGATCGAGCCGGCTGCGTCGATCGAACCCGCGATGTCGTTGCTTCCGACGTCGATGGAGCCTGTATCGGTCGATGTGTCGTCGGTCTCATCGGGCGACGAACACGCGGCCAGGCAGACAATCAGCGCCACCGCTGGCCCGCGGCAGCGCCATGCAAACAGGGCCGGGCGACGGCGCAGCGTCAAGTTCAGTGGCATTTGGGATCCGCGAGGGTGGTTACAACGATATCATAGCATCGTCGGCGTGCTTGGTGCGCCGAGCGCGGTCGGATCTGCGAGCTCCGAAGCGGCACCGGGCAGCGTCGTGGATTGGCTCGTCTCGGTGGCGTCGGCGGCCAGGTCCACCGGGCTCTGCGCTTGCGGCAGCGCGGTCGGTGTGGGCGCGTCTGGCGGCGACACCGCGGTCACTGCCGCGGGTAGCGCGGTCGGTGGCGGCGTCGCGGGGATCGCCGGTGTTGGTTCCGCGGGCTCGTCGGGCACGGGTTGGGGACTCGTTGGCCAAAACAGCAGCGCGATGGCCGCCACCACGACGACGCCGCCTGCGATGGCGAGACCCCAACTGCCGCGGGCGACCGGTTTAGCGGTCACGGTTTTGGGCGCGGGGGCAGCCGGCTGTTCCGCCTCCGGCGTCGAACGCGTCTCGTCGCGGGGTGCTGCGATTTTCACCTCATCCGCAGGTGCTCCGGGAGCTTCTTCGTCTGTCGCCATTGCAAGTGGTTGTTGACCAGCGGCCTGGGCGACGTCCTCTGTCGGCGCTTGCTCGGGCTCGGCGAGCAGCTCCTGCAGCGCTTCGGCCACGTCGATCGCATCCATCGGACGCGCGTCGGAACGCTTCGCCAGGCATGAAAAAACCAGCTCGGCCACGCCCGAGGGCAAACCTTGCACTTCGAGCGGATCGGGCGCGTCGGCTGCGGTGGCGATAGCGACATCGGCCGGTGTGGCGCCTCGAAACGGCGGATACCCCGCCAGGATCTCGTACGCCATCGCGCCAAGAGCGAAGACGTCTGCCCGCGCACCGCCGTCCTGGCCCGCCACCTGCTCGGGAGCCGCGTACCCAATCGCCGCCAAGCCGCGCGCGTTCCACCCTTCGATCCGCACGCCTTTTTCGCCCGAGATGACGACGAGCGACGGGTTTAGCCGACCATGGGTGCGGCTGTCCCGGTGCGCAGCGGCGATGGTCGCCACGATCTCGGCAATGAGCTCCAGCGGGTTGTCGACCGGGCCTTCATCGAGCCGTTCACGCAGGGTTCGGGGTTGTCGCAGGGTCCGGGAGCGGTGTGCGTCGTTGGCCATCCCGGCGAGTGTGCCCAGCCGCGCCCAGTCCGTCATCCGGTCCGTCATCCAGGCCCGATTGGAAGTCGCTGACTGAGCGATAACCCGGGTCCGGGCCACCCG
>CAZLMW010000196.1:0-9999 GCA_964560875.1 uncultured Enterobacteriaceae bacterium | reverse complement strand
CTACGGTTCCGCCCCGAAGTCGCGGGGGACGCCGGCGTAGTCGAGCCAGCGGTAGACCTGCCTTCGGTGGGCGCCGAGCTCGCGGGCCACGGCGCCGAGGTTGCCGCGGTGGCGGCGCATCAGGTCGCGCAGGACATCGCCATCGGGGCGGCTTTCGGCGCGGCTGACCTTGACCGGTGGTGCGATCGCGGGTGGCAGGTCGCTGTCGTCATCTCCGAGGCGCGCTTCGACGCCCTCGACAAGCGGCCGGGGCAGCGACTCGATGGTGGCTACCGAGCCCTGCATGTGTTCTTTGATCCACGTCATGACCTCGGCCAGCTCGCGCAGGTTGGTCGGCCAGTCGTGGAGGAGCAGAATCTCGGTCGCGTCGCCGTCGAGGAGCTCCGCCCAGGTGGAGACGCCGTCTGGTGGGCACACGATGTCGGCCAGCGCGATGAGATCGGGGCGCCGGTGATGGACCGGCGACATGTGGATCTCGTGGCTCCGCAGCAGGCGCAGCAAGCCCTGGTGGAAGCGGCCTTGCACGAGACGACGGATGTCGGCCGTGGATGCGGTGATAACGCGAACGTCCACCGCCACGTAGTCGTCACCACCCAGCGGTTGTACGAGGCGCTCATCGACCGCGCGAAGCAGCCAGACCTGGTGCAGCGGCGTGAGGTGTTCGATGCCCTCGATCAGCAGTGTGCCGTTGTGGGCGCGCCGAAACGCTCCGGGTCGTTCGGGTTCGCCGGTCGATGGGTCGGCAACCTCACCGAAGAGCTCTGGCCCGAGCTGATCTTCGGAGAATTCGGCGATGTCGACGTGAACGAATTCGCCCCAGCGCATCCCGATCTTGTGCAGCATGACGCCGGCGCGTTCTTTGCCGGTGTCGGCCTCGCCGAGGATCATGACGGGGAGATCGTCGCCCGAGGCCATCTCGAGCTGGCTGCGGACGCGGCGCGCCACTTCGCTTAGTCCCGGGATCGATTCGGTCGCGTCAGGTGCGTCGATCAGCAGGCCGCCGTCGGCTTCGAGCACCGCGACCATGCCGCCAAAACGCAAGACATCGCCGTCGCTCGCCCACACGGACTCGGACACGCGCACGCCGCTGACCCAGGTGCCGTTGATGCTGTTGTGATCGATGACTTCGACGCGTTTGGCCGGCCCGCGCACGATCAGCGTGGCGTGGGTTCGCGACATGGCGCGGTCGTCGACGACGAGCTTTTCGCCTGTGCCTTCGGGGTCCCGTCCGATCAGCGTCGCGCCGGCTGGCAGCGTCATCACCGTGTTGCAGCGTTCCGGATCGGCCGCGCGCAGAACATGCAGGCGCCAGCGGGCGTGGCTGCCTTGCCAGGAGGCGGCGGCGAATCGATTGACGCGACGGAAGGTGTTATCGGCCATTCACCTGGAGCGGGGTTGGAAGGTGTCTTCCCCTTCATCCTACATACTGAGACTTCTTTGACCACCGGTACGCCGTCGCAAATCCCTTCAATCGGCGGCAGATCTGCGCTAAGGAGCGTGCTCGCCTTCAGTTGGAGCCGTTATGCCGCGTCGCATCCCCTTCGCTCGCCCTGCATCAGCCGCCGTTGTCGTGATCGCAGCCATGCTCGCAAGCGCCCCCGTGTTCGCCCACGCAGCGCCGATGGCCGGCGCCGCAACCCCGACCGCAAAACCCGCCCAGCACAACGCGGACGATTCGCCCAAGGCTGACGATTCGCCCCAAGCCGGCGACCTGAAAGCGGGCAAGATCTCGATCGGTGTCGCTGGCTTCGTCCGCGCGCATGGGGCGCAGTACAGCGCTTTCCAGGTGGATGCCGGCGGCGCACAGTCGCCCGATGGGATGGAGGTCGGCACCCGGGCAACAATCAAGCTCGACCTGGTGGGCAAAGCCTCTGCGTCCGAGTCGCTCTCCTGGGGGCTGCATCTGGCCACGGACGTCGCGAGCGGGACGGTCGTTGGTCGTTACGGCGATGGCGATCTCGCCGGGGACCGGCGCCCGTCCGATTCTTTTGACGCTGTAGCCCCGCTCGCCATGTACGCCGCCGCCGACTACAAGGGCAAAATCGGCCTGCGCGTCGGGCAGATGACCAGCAACTGGGGCACGGGCATGCTCGCCAACGACGGCATGCAAGCCTTCGACAAGCGCTACGACGCGTGGTTCACGCTCCCCGGCACCGGCGACCGGGTCAACCGCGCGCTCTTCTTCGTGCGCCCCTGGGCAGGCACCTCGTCCAACCTCCGCGGTCTTGTCGTCATGGGCGCCGCCGATCGTGTCGTGCAAGACGACGTGCAGTGGCCGCAAACCGACAGCATCCGCGCCGCCTGGTCGCCCAACACGATCGACAAGGCCGAACAGGTCATCGGCGCCGCGCGCATGTACCTCGCCAAGGAGCAGTGGGTCGGCCTCTACTACGTCTACCGCACGCAAAATCACGCCGACGGCAAAAAGCTCGACGTGCACGCCTTCGACGCCGCCGCCGACCTCGATATGCGCCCGAAGACCCGGGACGGCTACGGCGATGGCCTGTGGCTGCGCGCCGAGTACGTGCTGCTCAGCGGCACGACGACGCTGGCCCCGTCCCCCGAATACCCCGAACACGACGTCAACCAGACCGGATTTACGGCCCTCGCCCGCTACGACAGCGGCAAACTCCGCGCCGAGCTCGACCTCAACTTCGCGACCGGCGACGCCACAACCGACGACAAGACCATCCGCAACTTCAAGAACGACCCCAACGCGCAGATGGGCCTGGTGCTCTTCCGCCGGGTGCTCGCCTGGCAGTCGGCCCGCGCGCGCCTGACCGCGTCCGATCCCCTCTACGTCGGCGAACCCAACGAAGACCTCGAGCGCCTCGCCACCGCCGGCTCCGTCACCAACACGCTCAGCATCTTCCCCAAGATCGGCTACGAGGTGACCGACGGCCTGTCCATCTACGGCGGCGCGCTGCTCGCCTGGGCGCTGGCCGACCCGCTCGATCCCTTCCACACCCGCACCAAGGGCGGCGGCACGGCGCGCAACTACCTCGACGCCAAGCCCGCCGATTCGATGTACGGCATCGAGCTCGACGTCGGGGTCCGCTACCAGCACAACGTCGCGGGCGGGCTGCTCGCGGCCGGAATCGAGTACGGTGCGTTGATGGCTGGTGGCGCCTTGCAGGGACCCAACGGCGACGAGCTCGGCACCATCACCGGTGGCCGCTTTGTCCTGTCCTGGGGCCCCAACCCGACCGCGAAATAGGAGCACACCATGAGCAAGCGATACACGTTCAAGACCATCGCCGCCCTGCTCCTCGCGAGCACGTTGCCGCTATCTGGCTGCCTCGACGAGGTGGAAGGCATCGCGCCCGGCAACGGCGCGGACACCACCGTCGTTTTCGACTTCTTCTACCGGCCGCTGCCCAAGATCCCGCTGCCCAACGACCTGGCGACGCGCTACGACTCGGCCAGCGGCAAGATGCGCATAAACGCCTCCCAGGTCGCGCCGACAGTGTTCGAAAAGACGACCCGGCAGCTGGTCGACACGCTCTCGGGCTGGGGCACGTACTCGCCGATCTCGGTGCCGTTTTCAGGCCCGCTGGATATCAAGAGCATCGTCGACCGCCACCACGGCGACGACTACGACTTCAAAGACGACGTGATGTACGTAATCGACGTGACCGAGGGCTCGCCGACCTACGGCCAACCCGCCGTGCTCGACATCGGCAACGGCAACTTCCCGGTCGTGCTCGAAAAGATCGACCACTATTGGCCATCGGACATCCGCCGCGACACCAACTCGATACTCTTCGAAGAGCACGATGAAGACCTCAACGGCAACGGCAAGCTCGACCCAGGCGAAGACACCGACCTCGACGGCCACCTCGACAAACCCAACTGGTTTCCCTTCGCGCACGGCCGCTTCGATCCCGCCAAGCACAAAGACTTCCGCAAGATGGACCTCGCCCAACGCGCCGACGCGCTGATGACGTTCTACGAGCGCGAGACCAACACGCTTATCGCCCGGCCGCTCATCCCGCTGCGCGCCAAGACCACCTATGCCGTCATCGTGACCGAGCGCCTGCTGGACGCGGACGGCGAAAAGGTCGGTTCACCCTTCGATTTCATCCACCACCTCGGCCAAAAAGACGCGCTGGCCAAGCTGCCCGACATCCTCGCGGCCGGAAAAGACACGTTCGGCGGCCTCGCCATCAAGGACGTCGCCTTCGCGTGGACCTTCACCACCGCCGATGTCTACGCCGACCTGACCGCCGTTCGCGACGGGTTGTACGGCCATGGCGCGCAGAAACACCTCGCCGACGAGTTCCCGGCCGACCTCTCCGATATCAACAAGCTCTGGGACAAGAAGCCCAAGTACGGCTTTGAGAACCTGCACATCGTGTCGGGCGAATCGTTCAAGCCGATCGTTGACCAGGCGCGCGACGGGCTGCTCGGCAAACAGGGCCCCGTGCAAAAAGAGCGCGACCAAATCGGCCTGCAGTACGTCGGCCACCACATCTTCGGCACATACAAGTCACCGCGCATGTTCCGGCGCACCGACGCCGAGGGCAACTACTTGAATTACAACCAGATGTCGTGGCCGGCCGATATGGACAGCAAGAAGGCGATGGCCGACGCCGAAGAGGTCACCTTCTGGATGACCGTGCCCCGCAAAGAAGCGACCAAGGACGGCAAACCGCTCGGAGTCGTCATCCTCGGCCACGGCTACACGTCCAACAAAGCCGAGCTGATGGGCTTTCACTCCCACTTTTCGCGCATGGGCCTCGCGGTCGTCGCCATCGACAACGTCAGCCACGGCCTCGACCTGAAGGCCGACGACAAGATCCTGCTCGACCTGCTGCTCGCTTCACGCGGCATGAAGAAGCTCGGCGACGCGCTCACCCGCAACCGTTCGTGGGACCAAAACGTCGATGAGGTTGGCGACTCCGGGGCCGACTTCTGGACCGCATACACCTTCCACACGCGCGACGTCGTGCGCCAGACCGCGGTCGATTACGTGCAGCTCATCCGCATCCTGCGCTCCTGGGACGGGACCAAGCGCTGGAGCTTCGACGTCAACGGCAGCAAGGCGGGCGGCGATCTCGCGGGCGACTTCGACGGCGACGGCAAGGTCGACCTCGGTGGTCCCAACATGCCCGTGACGATGACCGGTGGCTCGCTCGGCGGGATCATGGCCGCGGTCATGGGCGGGCTCGAACCGCACCTCGAAGCCGTGTTGCCGGTCGCTGGTGGCGGCGGTCTCATCGATGTCGGCGTGCGCTCCATCCAGGGCGGCGTGAAAGAGGCGGTCACCCTGCGGCTCATGGGTCCGCTGTACGTCGGTCAACCCGACGCCAAGAGCGGCGATATCCGCGTGCGAACCGTCGTGCCCAACCTCAACAAGACCGCGATGGTGCACGTCGCGACCATCCCCAAGGCCGTGGCCGACAAGCTTGCAGTGGGCGATTCGCTGCTGGCCCGCAACCTGTCCAACGGCGAATACGACTGCGCGCGCCTCATTCCCGAACAGGGCTGCGTCAACGCCTGCAAGAAAGACGACGCGTGCAAGAAGCGCTGCGTGACGTTCCGCGTGGCCATCGCCAGCGACATCAGCCGCGACAAACCGCAAAAACACGAGCTCGCGTTCTACAAGGGCGACGCGTTCCAGATGGGCGTCATCGACCCGAAGATGCACCGGGCCTGCAAGCTCAAAGCCGACGCCGGTGACCCCGTGCACGTGGTCAACAAGTTCGGCGTCGACGTGAAATTCCACTTCCAATCCGCGGCCCTCGATTTCAAGAAAGACACGCACCTGTCGCCCATCGCGGAGGGCCTCGGGCTGCACCGCGCCCGCCCAGCCATGCGCCGTTTCCTCGGATTCGCGCAGATGGTTCTCGACCCCGCTGATCCCGCCGTCTGGGCCGTCAACTTCAAGGGCGGCCAGCTCACCTACGGCAACGGCGACGAGGTCAAGACACACGCCATCGTCCTCAACACCGTCGGCGACATGAACGTGCCCGTGAACACCGGCGCCGCAATCGGTCGCGCCGCAGGTCTCATCGACTTCAAGACGCCGGTCAAGGAGTGGGGCGGCCGCACCGTCAACCAGGTCCTGCTCGACACCTTCGTCATCGAATCGGTCGACAAGATCCCGCGCTACGTCCAACCCAACGGCGCCGGCATCCTGTTCGACCCCGAAGACCTGAGCCAAAGCGCCACACCCACCTCCGCCGGCGGTTCACCCCTGCCCGCAGTCGGCCAGATCGTGCGCTGGGACAAACCCGCCGCACGCGGCAACGACGGCTTCCACGCCCCCCGCCTGCAGCCCCCACTTCACAAACACGCGGTCGGCAAAGACACGCAGGGCGGCATCTCCGGCACCTTCTTCCCGTACATCGAACCCGGCGGCAAACACGGCTTCTGGGAACCCGGCCAGCACACCGACCGCCTCATCGCGTGGTGCAAGCAAGGCGCGCAGAAGAAGATCGACGACGCCAAGTCCTGCGAGCAGCAGCCCTGGTTCGATCACGGCGCGATGGTCGTCGAGTCGATGGCCGTGTACCTGCGCAGCGGCGGCAAGGAGTTCCGGCTCGACCCCTGCATGTCGACCGGCACCTGCAAGGGCATCCCGGCGCCGCCCGCCGCCCGCAAGTAGGATCATTGGGGTTCTGTCTTGGCAGACGGCGCCTCGATGAAGGGGGCATGGTCTTGGTCTTGGCAGACGGCGCCGCGATCAAGGGGGCATGGTCTTGTCTTGGCAGACGGCGCCGCGATTAAGCGTGCATTGGTCTTGTCTTCGCAGACGGCGCCTCGAGCAAACGTGCATTGGTCTTTGTCTTGGCAGACGGCGCCTCGATCAAGGGGAAAGGACCCAACAGGGGAAGGCATTTTATGATCTGCGAGGCACCTGGTGTCGCCGCGTTTGCGTCTTCGGGCGACGACAGACTGCCTTCCCCTGATCGGTCCTCTCCCCTTGGACCCCTCTCCCCGTTTACCCCAACCGCCTGTTTTTGTGGTTCTTTTTGATCAGAACGGCGATCTTGCGGGACGGCACGCGGCGCGCTTCCGCTGCCGGGGCCCTTGCCCGGGGTCTGACCCTTACATATTACACTTTTCGTCCCTTTAATTTCAGTATGTTAGCCGGTTTTTGCTGATAAAGTGTAATGTAATCAGCGCTTACATCGGACTGGCTATTCGATGGACTGCTCGGCAGCGAGAACTCGGACCGTTTCGCGACCGCCATCACTAAAGTGTAATATGTAAGGGTCAGACCCCGTCGCTGGGTGTGATTCATCACCCGGTCACGACCGCCTTGCGGGGTCTGGGCAAGCGGACATGCCGCAGGCTGTCCTGGGGGAGGTACGACCCTCGCGGAGGTGTCCGGCAGGTCACCGAGCAAGGTGCAGTGGTGCTTGCACCACGGAGAAACGAAACAACGCCCCCGGGTGTGATCCGGCCGGACAGCGACAGCGGACCGGCTAAAAGATCACACCCCCGTCGTTTGATAGCGACGCCTCGGGGAACAGGGCCTTGGCGGCTTGGGGCGACAGCACCTTTGCGGCGGATTTCGTCGCCTTGACCCAGCGGTCGAGCCACGCGGTGACGAACGTTGCGGTGATGGTCGTTCCGCGGTCTTGCTTGATCAGGCCGGGCACCACGCACATGTCCTTGAGGAAGCTCTTGGCGATCGACAGCGTGCACACGTCCGTAAAGCTCATGTGGCCCGCGCCGGCGACGACGAGCTTGGCCTTGGGCGCGGCGAGGGCGGTGTAGATCGGGTCGATTTCGGCCTCGAGCGTCGTCGTGCTGTCCTTTTCGCCGCCCACCACGAGAACGGGCACGCTGACCTTGCCGAGCGAGTCGCCAAACGACGAAAACCCTCCTGGTGTCAGCGCGACGGCGGCCTTCAATCCGGCGATCGGCTTCAGCCCCTCGATCGCGGCGTCATTGGGCAGCAGCTTGGTGTACTTGCACATGATGTTGGACTTGGATCCGGCGGCGCACGCCTTGTTGGCTGTGGCCACCGAAACAGACGCTCCGGAGAGCACGAGGGTCGTCCACCCGCCAAACGAATGGCCCATCACGGCGGTGCGCTTGGCGTCGATGGCGCTGGCGAGCTCGTAGCCCGGCTCGACGAGGCGCTTGTGGGTGTAATGAATGTCGGCGGGGCGTTGCGCGGCGACCTTGGCGGCGTCTTCGTCGCTGGCCGAAAAGTCCATCAGCGTATTGGTGACGTGATCGGGCGCAGCGACGACGTATCCGTGGCTGGCGACGTGCTCCATGATGCCGAACGACTGCTCGGCGGCGCCGCGAAAACCGTGCGAAAACAGGACCAGTGGGCTCTTCAAGCCGGCGACGGGTTTGGCCCCTTCGTGCGCACGCCCCTTGAGCAGGATGATGTACGTCGCCTTGCCATCGCCCTTGGCTTCCGCCGGATACCAAACACGCACAGGCACGGAACGCTTGCGCTTGGCGTCGACCCACTCGTAACGGCGTGTACCGACGGCGTGAGGGCCCCAGGTGGTCGGCGCGGTATAGGCGGCAGCGGCATCAGCAGCGGCTTCCCCGTCCGTGGCGACGCTCGAATCGGCAGACCCGGCGTCAGCGGCTGGGTCTGAGCCGGAATCGGCATCCGAATCGGTTGAACATCCAGCCGAAACGACGATCAGCAGCCCCAGCAAGACTGCTAGCGGCCAACTCGAATGCGATGGAGAGACGGTTGTCATAGCGCAGGCACCAGTAGGGGGCGCGCTACTGCACGAGGATCCAGTTCCAGCTCATACCGCTGTCCTGCGCGTGGCCGCCGACGTCTGCGATGGTGCCATTGCCGGTGACCTGATAGGTGAGGTTGGTCGAGCCGACCTTGACGTTGACGGTGGCCGAAATGCTGCCCTTGTAGAATTCGTAGCGTTGCTGGTCCGCTTGTTCGGTACCGCGTGGCGCTTTCGCGGAGCTGAAGTCCGGGTAGCCATCCAGCCACGCTTCGCCGCTGGCTTGGAGCTCACAGTCAGGCATCGTCACCGCGTGGTCGCCGACCCAGATGCCGCCGTCGAGCGTCGCGCTGCCCGGCATACGTCCCTCTTCGAGCGCCACCCGCGCCAGCTTCCGCTGCGTGGTCTCCTGCAGCTTGGTCTGGGAGCGAACTTCCTGGTCGAGCCGCGGCGCGAAGTAGAGATCAGGCACGGCCTCCTGCTCTTTTTCCTTCGACGCGTCCTTCTTGCCGCCGTCCTTTTCCTCGTCCTTGTCGCCGCCGAAAAAGCGGTTCCACAGCCCCTTGAGCCCACCACCGCGCTTCATCTGCACGGGCCCGGGCGCAACAGCCTCGCGACCTTCCTGGTAGTTCATGCTGCGTAGAGCGGAAGCACCGCCGCCGGGAGCGGCCTTGGCTTGAACCGGTGCACCGCCGCGTTGTTCGGCGGCGGGTTTGTTGGCGAGAGCTGGCATTGGGGCACCTCATTGCGGCGGTACGAACAACCTAGCGCATGCTCGGTAGAGATCCATGTTTGGCAAAAGTGAGTGGGGTTCGTACGCCCCGGCGATCAACCGCGCCACACGTTCGCCATCAGCGCATCGTCATCGAGGTCCATTCCGTCCATCGCCGCGAGCGCCGCAACTTCTTGCTGCCTGGCCCGAGCGCGCAACACCTCGCGCAGCGCTGCGTCGATGGTTTCGCGGACAGTTGTGGTGCCCAGGACGACGCGAACTTGTTCGA
The DNA here is from genome assembly GCA_964560875.1 of uncultured Enterobacteriaceae bacterium. Lineage (GTDB taxonomy): Bacteria > Myxococcota_A > UBA9042 > UBA9042 > UBA9042 > CAZLMW01. The sequence goes on along the minus strand of CAZLMW010000196.1, from coordinate 332 downwards.
GCAGCTGCTCGTCGACGGCGACACTGGTTCTTCGGACCGACATCTATCCTCCAATGGCCTTTGAGAATTCTGGTTTGTCGCCGAATTGATATCGATTGTGGTTGATCTTGGACATCGACGTCGCCAAGACGCAGCCCTTCTGACGTGTTGGAAACGACGGCTTAGCCCACCTTGCGGTCGTCCGAGCGACCGACGAATTGCCCTGTCGCGTACTTGTGCAGCACCGAGCTGATCAGCGTCTGATAGGGCAACCCCTCGCGCAGTGCGATAGCGCGAAGCCGCGTGAGCGTGCGACTGTCGAGCCGAATATTGACCCGTTTGTCCTTGCGTCC
>CAZLMW010000195.1:0-10057 GCA_964560875.1 uncultured Enterobacteriaceae bacterium | reverse complement strand
GTGTGATCGGCCCGGACAGCGACAGCTGACCGGGTAAAAGATCACACCCCCGGGTTGGGGTGTGGGTTAAGGCAGCCGCTGCTGGTGGAGTTCGCGGCAGAGCCCGCGGAGGCGGGCTTGCTCAACTGAGCCCGGGCCTTCAGGCCCGGGGCTTCGCTCGATCGCATGAATTTGATGGGAAAATCAAACCTTTACATTCTAGGTGACCAGCATTGCGTTTAGCACGGGTTGGAGTTGGTGGTGAGTCGGGAGCACGAAGTTTGTCGGGCTGAGTTGCGCGACGTGCCGGGCATTGTGGCGGCGATGCGCGCCAACGCTGATGAACGGTCCCTCGCCCAGCAGTCCGAGGCCTATTTGTGCGGCTACATTGCCGGCTTTCTCGTGGTGCGAGACGGGCGCGGCGGGGTGCTTGGATCCGCCCAGGTGCGGGAGTATTTGCCGGGCTATGTCGAGATCCTGGCCGTCTCGATTCATCCGCGCGCGCAAGGCCTCGGTGTCGGGGGCGCGTTGATGCGGGCCGCGGTGGACGCAGCCTTGGTCTTGCAGCCGCGGGTGCTCTGGCTATCGACCGAGAAGCCCGCGTACTTCGAGAAGTTCGGGTTTTCAAGGTTCTCCCAGTGGGAATTGCCGCTGCGCATCCTTGTTCGCAAGGCGCTGGTCGTGTTTCGGCAGCGCCCTGGACGGTGGTGGCCGCAGCTGACCGGCGCGCCTGTCTTTATGAAGTGGCAACGGGCCGCGCATCGCGACGATTGAACCGGCGGCGATAAAACGCGCACAGTGCTACGATGCGGCATGGCCAAAGTCTGGCGAACCGTCTCCGGCGACGCCTCTCCACGAACCGGTCTCGTCCTGTCCGGTGGCGGCGCGCGCGGGGCCTACGAGGTTGGTGTCGTCGCGGGCATCATCGAGGTGCTCGGGCTGACCGACGCCGACCAGGCGCCGTTTTCAATCTTCTGCGGGAGCTCGGTCGGCGCGGTCAATTCGGCGTTCTTCGCGAGTATGGGCCACCGCGGCGACCTCGGCATCGACCGGCTCAAGGACGTGTGGCGTTCGCTGGATATCGGCACGCATCTCTCCGTCGCGCCGAAGAACCTGTGGAAACCGCCCAAAGACCCCACACCCGGCAGCCGCGAATACGGCCCACGCCTGCTCGATCCGGTGCCCTTGTCACTGCACATCCGCGACGCGATCGAGTGGGACCGGATCGGCCGCAACATCGACGCGTCGACCGTCCATGCGCTCGTCGTCACCGCCCTCGACGTCGCTGACGGCGTCACCACGATGTTCGCCCACACCGCGCCCAATGTGCCGTTCGAGCCGAGTCGTGACCCGCGTCGCCGCGCCGTCGATGGGCCGGTCGGACCCGACGAGATCCTCGCGTCGGCAGCCATCCCGTTCCTCTTTCCGGGTCGCAAGGTCGGCGCGCGGCACTTCGTCGACGGATCGCTGCGCTTCAACACCCCGATCGCACCCGCCCTGCGCAGCGGCGCGGACCGGCTCGTGGTGGTCAACCTAATCACCCAGCACCCACCCTCATCGAGCGACCTGCACGCCGAGTCGCCCTACCCCGACGCCGTCTTTCTCGCCGGCAAGATGCTCACCGCGCTGCTGCTCGACCCCGTCGGCTATGACCTGCAGGTCCTGGAGCGCTTCAACAAGCTGCTCGCCACGCTCGACGAGGTGCTGACGCCGCAAGAACGCCTCCGCATCGACGACGTGATGCGCAAGGTCCGGGGTGTCGCTTATCGCCACGTCGACAGCCTGGTCGTCCGCCCTTCTGCCGACATCGGACGCATCGCGGGCGAGCACGTGCGACGTCTGCGCGAATCCGGCGCGTTTTCGTGGGCGTTTTCCATGCTCCTCGAGCGCATCGACAAGGGCGAAGAGGACTGGGAAGCGGACTGGGCGTCGTTTCTCTTGTTCGATGGCGACTTCGCCGAGGCCCTGATCGACATGGGCCGCCGCGACCTGCACGCACGCGCCGACGAGGTGCGCATGTTCTTCGGCTGATTCGCACAGTTCTTCGATCGATCAACAATCGCGCCCCACGACAGCGATTTCCTGCTTTCGCGCTGGTAGATTTGCGCCATGCCTGACCAACCCGGCCGTCGCGGCAGCTTCGAAGAGGTCCCACTGTAGCGTGGCACAGGGCGCATCGCCGCGCTCTGTTCGATGACGTTCGGCGTGCTGGCCGTTCTCGGCGCGCTCTGTTTTCACTTCCCCGACGGCCTATTCGTCGCCTTCGCGCAGGCTCTCGATGACGCCGTAATCCTCGAGCGTTGTCGTATCCCCGGTCACGGTCCCGCTGGTGGCCAATTCGCGTAGCAGGCGGCGCATGATTTTGCCCGAACGCGTCTTGGGAACGGCGGCGGCAAATCGAATCTCGGCCGGCACGGCGAGCTTGCCGATCTCCTTGGCGACGTGCCCGCAGAGGATCTTGGCCAAGGCGTCGTTGGCGTCGATGCCCTTTTGCGAGGTCACAAACGCGACGATGGCCTGTCCGGTGATCGGGTCGGGGCGGGCGACAACAGCGGCCTCAGCGACCGTATCGTGGGAGACGAGCGCCGATTCGACTTCCATGGTCCCGAGCCGGTGGCCCGAGATGTTCACGACGTCATCGACACGGCCCATGATCCAGAAGTTGCCCTTCTCATCGCGGCGCGCGCCGTCTCCGGGGAAGTAGCAGCCGTCGATCTTGGACCAGTAGGTCTGCACGAAGCGATCGGGATCGCCCCACACGCCGCGGGTCATGCCGGGCCAGGGGTGGCGGATCACCAGCAAACCGCCGGTGTTGTCGGGCTGACTGTTGCCTTCGTGGTCGACGATGTCGGCGAGGATGCCGGGCAGCGGTCGTGTCGCTGAGCCGGGAACGCACGTCTGCACGCCAGGGAGCGCGCTGATCATGATCCCGCCGGTTTCGGTCTGCCACCAGGTGTCCACGATCGGACAGCGACCGCCACCGATGACCTTGTGGTACCAGATCCAGGCGGCCGGGTTGATCGGCTCACCGACCGTTCCGAGCAGCCGCAGAGACGACAAGTCGTGCTTCTCGACGTGCTCATCGCCCCAGCGAATGAACGTCCGAATAGCTGTAGGAGCGGTGTAGAAGATCGTGACCTTGTGGCGCTCGATGATGTCCCAGAAGCGGTCGAAGTCGGGCGCCGCGGGGGCGCCTTCGTACATCAAGGTCGTGCCGCCGTTGCTCAAGACGCCGTACACCACGTAGCTGTGACCGGTGATCCAGCCGATGTCGGCCGTGCACCAGTAGACGTCGTGCTCCTGCAGGTCGAAAACCCACTTGGTCGTGCGGCTTACATAGGTCGTGTAGCCGCCGGTTGTGTGGACAACGCCCTTGGGTTTGCCGGTCGTGCCGCTGGTGTAGAGGATGAACAACGGGTGCTCGGCGGGCAGTTCGACCGGCGCGAACTCGCCCAACTGGCCATCGACCATGTCGTGCCACCAATGATCGCGGCCTTCGGTCCAGGCGACGTCGTTTTCGGTGCGGCGCAGGACGACGACAGACTCGATGCTGGGCGCGCCGACGCAGGCTTCGTCGACGACCTTCTTCAGCGCGAGGACCTTGCCTTTGCGCCAGCCACCGTCGGCGGTGATGACGCACTTGCACTCGGAGTCGTTGATGCGGTCGCGCAGGCTCTCGGCCGAGAAGCCGGCGAAGACGATGCTGTGAATCGCCCCGATCCGCGCGCAGGCGAGCATCGCGATGGCCGCTTCGGGCACCATGGGCATGTAGAACGCGACCCGATCGCCCTTGCCGACCCCGATCTTGGTCAAGCCGTGGCAAAAACGGTTCACCTCGTAGCGCAGCTGGGCGTACGTGAGCGTGCGAATCTCGGGTCCGCCGGTCCCGACAGGTTCGCCTTCCCAGATGATCGCGGCCTTGTTGGCGCGCCAGGTCTCGCAGTGCCGGTCGAGGCAGTTGTCGGTCAGGTTGAGGGTGCCGTCTTCAAACCAGGTGAAAAACGGCGCCCTGGCCTGGTCGAGACCGCGGGTAAACGGCTTCATCCAGCGCACGTCTTCGCGGGCGACCTGCGACCACCACGCTTCGGGATCAGCTTCGGCCGCTGCGCGCATGGCGGCAACTTCGGCGACGTCTCCGAGGATCGAATTGGCCCCAAAACCGGCGGGAGGCGCGAAAGTGCGGCCCTCCTGCAGCAAGGATTCGATGTCTTCGCGGACGGATGCGCTGTCGTTGGATGCGTGACTCATGGGGGCCTCCGTTGTTCAGGGACCGGCTGTTTGGATCGTTTGGCTGGACGGGGCGACGGGCGACTCAGCGGCGCCGACGCCGTTTGCTCTTGGTCTTCTTGAGGACCTTGGCGTACTTCTCTTCGAGCTCAGCGCTGGCGAAGGTGGTCTTCATCGCGAGGCTGTAGTTGAGCTTGCAGTCGTCCCACTCGCTGCGCCCACAAGCCTTGTCGCCGTGGATCTCGAGCAGCTTGGCGATCGCCTTGAGCGCTTCGTCCGCGTCCGCGCGGTACACCGATGTCTCCGGAATGCGGCGATGCAGGGCGATGGCGTCGTCGTAGCGCTTTTCTTTGAAAGCTTTTTCGGAGCGATCGAAGCGCTCCTTGGCCCGCTTTTCAGCCGAGATCAGGTTGAGCGCCCGGGTCGGTTCGGTGCTGATCGGGTCGAGCTTGCGCGCCTGGGTGTAGACCTCCTTGGCCTCCTCCCACTTGCGGCGCGCCACGGCCTGTTTGCCGCGCGACATCAGCGATTGCATCTTCTTGCGTTGCTTGGCCTCTTCGACCTCGACCTTTTCGCGTTCCTTGTCGCGCTCTTTTTGCACTTTCGCTTCGGCCGCGGCCTTGCTGCGCAGCTTGCTTTCGTCGATCGAGGGTTTGACGAAGCGCTGGAAGGTGAAGAACGCCAGCACCATCAGGCCGGTCGCGGCGAGCGCGATCACGGCGATCATCGCCACCTGGGGAAGCAGGGAGCGCTGCGGGCGGCCGGCGTAGGGGTCGCCCTCCTGGTAGTAGCCCGGATAGTCGCTGCCGTAAGACGAGATCGGTGCCTGGGCGCGGAATTGGCCGGACACGGGTCGGGCGGCGGGTTGCGGTGTGTACTGCTCTTCGGCTTCGGCCGCCTCGACGAATTCTTCGCCCTCGAGCTGCAGCACGAACCCCACCGTGCCGAACCGAACCCGATCGCCGTTGCGGAGCTCCTGGACGTCGACGCGGCGCTCGTTGATGTAGACGCCGTTGGAGCTGCGCAGATCCTCGACGAGAATGCGGCCCTCCGCGTCATGGGTGATCTTGGCGTGGATGCGCGAAACCGAGGGATCGTTGACGACCACCGTGCAGTCCTTGCCGCGGCCAACGAGCGTGGTGGGCCGCGTCAACTCCGCCATCTGGCCGACGCTTCCGGCGACAGGCACCAACCGCGCAAACGGCATCGCGCCCATCGGTCGGTCGAACGCGGCGCCCTCGATGTGCAGGAAGAAGTCGCCGATGCGAACCTGCGCCGAACGCGGCAGCTCGGTGACGTTGTAGATGCGCTTGCCGTTGAGCCACAGGCCGTTGGCGGCCTTGAGGTCTTCGATGTAGCAGCGGCCCTCGACCGTGAACAAGCGCGCGTGGCGGCGCGACACGTTATCGGCGGCGAGGACGATGTCGCACGATTGGCTGCGCCCGATGACGAATTCGCCGTCCTCGAACGAATACTCGTCGACGATCGCGCCGTACTTGTCCTCGATGATTAGCGTGAACAAGGGGTGCTCGCCGTGGGGAAGGTGCCGTCTCGTGGAAGCGGCGGGTTAGCTCGGGCTCTCGGTCTGCGGCTTGAGGTCGCTGTCGTTGGCGGCCAGCTCGGAAGCGGCGCCCAACTTGCCCTCGTGTTCGTAGACCGAATGGACGCTGGCCAAGACGGCGCGTCCGTCGTCGGTGACATGGAAACTCGCGATGACGTCGAATGCAGATGCCACGCAGCGCCGCGCGATGTCGGGGCGCAAGCCAGGATGCCGCAATTCGAGCGCGGTTTCGGCGCGGCTGAGCAGGTCGTCGGCGTCGCGGGCAAAGAAGCCTCCGATCCACGCGGGCAGGCCATCGCCCGCGACACGAACCAGCTCGCCCAGGTCGTCGCTGCCATCGGCGCAGAAGAGCAGGCGGTCGGGTCGTAGCGCGCGGGCGACCGCGAGCGGCGAATTGCCGTTGTGCGAGACGCCGGTGTCGATGCGGATCACGTGGCTGTGAGGCAGCTGAATGCGCACGCCACGTTCGGCGACGGCGACACGTTCCGAGTCCGCGATCCGAAGCCCGAGGGCGTTGACGACGGTGCGGCGACCGCTGCTGGCCGGACCACAAACGGCGACCGAGCGGCGCTCTTCGATGGCCTCGACCAACTTCTTGGCGGCGGCGCTGGTGACCATGCCGCGACCGACAAGCTCTTCGAGTTCGTGCGCGGCGCGGGTCGGCTTGCGGAGCAACACGACAGGGCCGTTGGGGCAAAGCGGCGGCAGGGCGACACGCAAGGACGTGCCATCGGCGAGGGCACCTTCGGCGACCGTCGCGCCTTCAGGCAGCCGCAGGCCGGTCGCGCGGATCATCCGGTTGACGGCGGCGGTCAAAGCAGCCTGGCCGGAAAACACCGACTCGGTCTCGGCGCGTTCGCCCTCGCGGATGACGAAGATCGGGTTGGCACCGTTGACCTCGATCGCCTCGATCGACGCGTCGTCGAGCATCGCTTCGAGCGGACCCACACCGACGATTTCGTAGATCAACTCGCGCTTGAGACGGCCGGCCTCGAGGCCGTTGGCGCCGCCGCTCAGAGCGAGGGTCGCATCGACGAACTCGACGACGCGGTTTTCCATCTGCGTCCACTGCTCATCGCTGAGAAGAGACGCGTCCGTCGGCAGCTGGCCGTCGAGGATACGAATCGCCTGGTCGTACAGCGCCGCGGCTACGGACTGGTGGTCGCCATCGAGATCGATCGGCATCGGCTCGACGGGGGCAGCTGGGGCGACCGGCACGGCGGGGGCGGGCGCGGGTGGCGCAACGAATGGTTCCGGTTGATGTGCAGGTGCCGGTGGCGGCGCGACGGACGAACCCAGCGCGATCGGCTCGGGCTCCGGAGCGGGTGGCGGCGGCGCGAAGGGTTCGGGCAGGAAGTCATCGGCCTCGAACTGCATCGAGTCCATGTCCGACGCAACGCGGTCGGGGATGGCGGCGGAGAGGCCGTCCATCGGGCCGGTCATGCGTTCATCGACCTTCTCAAGCGCCGCGAGCGGGTCGGGCGCGACCACGTTGTCGTCATCGGCCGGGACGAACGACCCCTGCTTCTTGCGTTCGGCCATCAGCCGCGCGACGGCGGCCATGCTGTCGAGCTCGGCCGACGTCTTTTCGGACGACCCGTCGAGCAGTTGGGAGCCGGCGACCGAGTTCACATCCGCCTCGTAGGGGACGGGCTGTCCGCGCTCGCTCGATGCACCAAAGGAGTCGTCAAACACCTCGCCGGGGGCGGGCGGCGGAGCGATGTCGGGTTCAGGGGCCGCGGCTGGTTCAGACGCCTCGAGATGCTCCCCGAGGTCGAAGAACTGCATCACGAAGTCGCCGAGGTAGACCTTGTCGTCGCTGGTGATTTCGACCGGGCTGGCGATGCGATGCCCGTTGACGTAGGTACCGTTGGTCGAGCCGAGGTCCTCGATAACGAAGCGCTCACTTTGCACGCGGACGAGGGAATGACGTTTGGAGATGTTCTGCTTGGGCAGAATGACGTCGTTGCCCTTGACGCGCCCGATCATGATCTCGGGCTTGTCGAAGTGGAAGGTATAAACCTGGCCACTTTTCTCGCGGATGGTGACGCTGAACATCACACGTCCCCCCGCCCGGCTTGGTTCTTCGTTCGCCCGATGAGCGACTGCAAGGAATGAGTCCGCAAGGGTTTTCCGCAGGTAACGACAGGGAGGACAAGCACAGGGAAGACAGGCACGCCCATGGCAGGCGAAAGCAGCGAAATGGGTGGCTATCGTCGCGCCTCAGAGCGGGAAGGTCAAGACGCCCTGTTCCGCCTCAAAACCGCGCAACTGAGCGCTATCACTACGGCCCGTTCGCACGCTCTCGGCGGCGACGAAGACGGTCCCATCGCGCCCCTGAGACGCAATGCAGGCCCTGAGGGCCGTCGCTCCATGCCGCGCTGATCGCCGCCAAACCGGCTGCTCCGGTGTCGATGGCGTCGCCCGAGCTCGCCGCGTCGATCCCGCCAAGCGCCCACACGGGGAGGCCGGATGCTTCGGTCCAATCGTGGAAACGGTGCACCCCCAACGGCGCGACCCCGGGCTTGCTCGTCGTTGCAAAGAGGGGCGAAAGAACCGCCGCGTCCGCTCGTTCATCGACGGCGCGACGCAGACCATCTCGATCGTGCACCGAACGCGCGATTGTCGGCCGCAAGCCAACGGCAGCCATCGCCTCGCGCCACGCGGGCACAGAAGCCGCGCGTTCCGGTAGCTGCAGCCAGGCAACCGGCAGGGACGAGATCGCCGCGCTGAGCTCGCCCGGCGCGAACTGGGATGCGTTCAGACCGAGCTGCAGACCGGATTTCACGACGGACGGTGCGACGGCGGTCGAAAACGCGATGAAATCGGACAACGAGGTCGCTGGACGGCGCAGCAAGACGCACCAATCCGGCGGTAGCGCGGCGTGAGGCAGGCGACCGGCCAGCGCGTCAACGGCCTCGATGAGCGAGTCAGCGGAGATCTGCGGCGGGCATATACAAAGGACAAGCGGCGCGGCCGGCGGCCGATCAGGAGCCGACAACACCGGTCATTGGGCTGGAGGCTGTGGCGTAGGCCTTGCACGGGATGCGCCCGGCTCGATACGCGAGCCGCCCGGCTTCGACGCCAAGTCGCATCGCCCGCGCCATCGCGACGGGGTCCTGCGCGCCGGCGATCGCGGTGTTCATCAAGACAGCGGTGCAGCCCAACTCCATGGCGATCGCGGCGTCCGATGCGGTGCCGACACCGGCGTCGACGAGCACGGGAACGGTCGAATGCTCAAGGATCAGGCGGATATTGTGCGGGTTGCGAATGCCGAGCCCGCTGCCGATCGGAGCGCCCAGCGGCATCACCGCGACGCAGCCGAGGTCGGCGAGCGTGCGGCAGAGGACGAGGTCGTCCGAGCAGTAAGGCATCACATCAAAGCCGTCAGCGACGAGGACTTTCGTGGCTTCGAGCAGGCCCTGGTTGTCGGGAAAGAGGGTCTTCTTGTCGCCGATCACCTCGAGCTTGACGAGGTTGCCCATGCCGGCCTCGCGGCCCAGGTGCGCGGTGCGGACGGCGTCGTCGACGGTGAAACAGGCGGCCGTGTTGGGCAGCAGTGTGTGGCGATCCCGGTCGAGCGCGTCGAGCACGGTCGGTTCGTTGGAGGCAAGGTCCACGCGGCGCACGGCGACCGTGACGATCTCGGCGCCCGACTCGGCGATCGCGGCCCGGGTTTGCTCGACATCGGCGTATTTGCCGGTCCCGACGAGCAGGCGCGAGTGGAAAGTGCGGTCTCCGAGGGTCCAGGTGTCATCGGCGGCGTGCAGCAGCGTTTCGGTCATGCTGGGGCTCCGTGTCGGCCTCCCGGCGCGGCATTGCGCACGGCATCAGGGCCAACGGCGGCGGCAAGGTAGGCACTTGCCCCCTGCGTAACAAGGGGGAGCTCGTTCATTCGCGGCTGCGGACGATTCTCGGTCCAGTCCTGGTCCGTCTTGGTCCCAGTGCCGGTCACTTAACGACCCCGGCTGAAGCCGGGGTCTCAGTTGAGCAAGCCCTCCTTCGAGGGCTCGGCGTTGCGGTCCGCATGGCGGATTCGGTGCGGCGCATGTGGGTGCACCAGATGCCGACAGACGTGGGTAAGGCAGCCGCTGCTGGTGGAGTTCGCGGCGGAGCCCGCGGCGGCGGGCTTGCTCAACTGAGCCCGGACCTTCAGGCCCGGGGCTTCGACCGCTCGGATGAGTAATTTGATTGGAAAAATCAAACCTTTACACCCTAAGTGACCGGCATTGGTCCTAGTCCAGTGTGCGGACGATCAGCCCGCTGCGGAGCTTGGGCTCAAACCACGTC
>CAZLMW010000194.1:0-10097 GCA_964560875.1 uncultured Enterobacteriaceae bacterium | reverse complement strand
CTGCTTGCGTGCCTTGGCGGGGGCGTCGACAAGCGCTTCGGCCAGGTCGTCGCGGGCAGCGCGCCGCCGTCGGTGGAAACACGGCCCGCGTCGAACTTGCCCACCACGCGGCGGGATTTCAGGCCTTGGAACTCGATTTGTCTGGATTTACAGTCTGGTTGCATCGGGGTGGAGTCATTGGAGTGATTACCCCTGTTTTAACAGGGACTTCACTCCGATGCACCTCAAACTGATGACCTATGCGGGCTAAAAAAAGCGTTCTTTGATTTCGGAGTTGCCCCCATCCACAATTACCCGTCACCATGACGCATCAATCCAAGCGCACGTCAAGCAAGTCGGTTCCGACAGCGGCCCGTGACCGTGTCGCACACCGGCTCCACCGAGAGCCAAGCATTCACCACTGGGGGGTGAACGTGGGTGCCTTTGCACAATTCCAGGCCTTGGTGACGGTCGAAGGGGACAGCTCCACCTCGTCGGGAACCTCGATGACCCAGCCCGTCGCGGAGTGGGCCGACGTCTCCAACTGGGCCGACGGCGTTGTCACGCTGCAGACCTACTCCGTTACCACCGCGGGCAGCGACACCGTGTCCTTCGAGCTGCGCACCGCAACCGAGGAGAGCAACCCGCAGACGACCGCAAACGGCGGCTTGGCGACCACGATGTGGACCGTCGGTACCATGTCGAGCGGCTCCATCGACAAGAAGGCCATCTACCTGCACCCCGACAACACCAAGCCGATGGAGCGATTCGTCTTCTGGGCGCTCGACATCAACGGCACCGCGGGTGCGTGGCGCGTCACCTTCAAGGTCACCGGAATCCTCAAGACGCCGGCCTAGGCCTGCGCGAGAAAAGGAGAGAGATCATGGGCATGTACGCCAACCTCCAGCGGCTGATCACCGTGGAAGGCGACTCGTCGTCGGGCTTCAATTCCACGATGGTGCAGCCATCCGCCGACTGGATCGACGCCGCAAACTGGGACAACGGCATCTTCACGCTGCAGGTCTATAACGTGACGACCAGTAGCTCGGACACGATCGATTTCGACCTGCGCACGCTCACCGAGCAGACCAACCCGCAGTTGACCGCCAGCGGCGGCCTCGCCACGTCGATCTGGGAGAAGACGAGCATCAGCAGCGGCACAGTCGACAAGAAGGCCATCTACAGCCACTCGGACAACGCCAACCCGATGGAGCGGTTCGTGTTCTGGGCGCTGAAGAACAACGGCACCGGCGGCGCCTGGCGCGTCAGCTTCAAGGTGACGTGTATCCTGAAGACGCCAGCATGAGCGACGACACCGGCGGAGACGGGTGTCCGGGCGAGGTTGACGCCGCTTGGCTCCATGTCGAGGCGTGGCACCAGCTCGACGTTGTGCTCGAGGTGTACCAGGAAATCACGACACCGGGAGCCCACCTCGTCGTGACGCAGTGGTATCCGCCTGAACTTCCTTCGCCCGTGGGACCACCAACGAATACAATCGACGAAGATTCGACCTGAGGTTTGCGCCATGCCAGTTCAGCCCCGCGAGTATCCAAAGGACACCAGGGCCCGCGCCGGTAGCGTTGTCTCATCGGGCGGATCAAAGCGGAATGCAGGGCGCGGTGCCGGCTCGGTTCAAAGCGGTACGGTCCGCGATCTGCGCGTTGGTGGTGGTAGAGTCCAGGCGTCGATGATCGGCGGCTTCCACGCGGGGTCGCGACAGCAGTCGGCTCCGGTGACGGCCGTTACAGCGCTCCCGTCGGGCGGTGGCCGTGGTCGCATGTCGAAGACCTCGAACGCCGTCGCGGGCGGCTCCTGGCGCGCCACCTCGACCAGGAGCGGAAAGATCAAGGACCTCGGCACCGTCCACCCGACGCAAAGGCAACCCCCAAAGACGGCAGGGCAATGCACAAGTTGTGGGTCGAAGACCAAGCGCGGCACTGTGGCCAACGGCAAGGCGACGTCGCAGGGCTGTGACTGCGGCAAGTGCGGGTCGACGTTGGCAGGCGGGTCGGTGGAGTCGACGGGGGAATGTTCGTGCGGCGGCTGCAAAGGCGCTGTGAAGAAGAGTTCAGCCGGGCGGATCGGCAAGAACACGCTTTCTCAATGGCCAAAGTCGGGGCGCAAGAAGACCGTTGTCACGGAGCAGGGTGAGAGTGGCGGAATCGCAGCTTTCTGGGAGCGACAACGAGAGATCGCCGTGGAAGCGGCCGAAGTCCGAGGCGTCACCGAGGCACTACTCTGGGACTTCGAGCGGAACGACCGCGAATCAGCAATCAACGATGCGAAGGCCGGGATTGGTGACAAGATCGTTCCCTTCGTTCCCAACCGCAGCGGCAAGGGAAAGCCGCGCGCGGGAATCGGGCGACACATCGGAAGGGGCGGGGGGCTGTTCAAGTTCCGCGGAACCAGCGATGACGACGATGACCTGCCGCCTTGGTGGGACGATATCGGCAAACCGCGCAAAGGCAGCCTCGATCCGTTTCCTACGTTGCCCGATGACCCGTTGTGCGTCGGGAGCGGAAAGGGACCGATGTCCGCATACAAACCGAAGATCATCCTGATCGACAACAGTCGGCCGTTTCCCCAAGCCGTCGACTTCAAGGACTTTGCGTCTGGATCAAGCGTCCGGGTCGCGTGGCAAGGCTGGAACGCGCTGCGGCCCCACCTCGAAAATGTGCAGGGCGTCGTGCAGTGGGTGCCAACGATACAGGGTGGCGATGTCGTGCTCGTCGTGCAGGACGGCAACTTGAACCACCCACACGTCACCGCAGCGTGGCCCCAAACCACTGTGTGGAACGAGCAGATCGCGACAGACGCAAAGTTTGATGTCAAGCCGACCCCCGCGCACATCTGGGTCGGCGTCGGCAACGGCTGCCCAGTCACGATCCGCGGCATCGCCAAGGCGCCCACCCCAGAAGAGTTCAAGGACCTCACACCTGACAAGGCCCTGCAACTCCCGGGTCCGTCCAATCCCGGCGTACACGTGGTCGTTCCGCAAGGGCTCCGCTTCGTCGGCCGCACCGGTGGCAGCTACCTGGAGGACAAACAACTCAACAAGCCAACCGATCGCGATTGGGCCAAGACCGGCATCGTATTGGAGAACCTGTGGATCGACGGTCGGTACTTTCCACCCGCAGGTGGCACAGAAGGCCTTGTGCACGGCGCCAACGCCCCCAACGAGTACGTCGTGTTCTCGCCGCGGTTCGTGGACCTGCTGGCCGCGTACCGTTTCGGTCACGTCACGATTCGCAAGTGCCTCGTCGAGGGCAGCGACGACATCTTCTACAAGCAGCCGCTGAAGCCCACCGCAGAGTTACGCGGCAGGACGGTCTACTTGTTTGGCGTCAATTCCGCCCGCATTGTCGACAGCACCTTCTCGGCGGTGCCGCTTTGGCAGCAATGGGGCTGGGAACTCGATCCGGCGGCGACCAAGGACCCCGGCTGTGTCCTCAAGAGCGGCGATCCCCCGTGCAACGGACAATACAACCTGCGGTACGCGAAGGTTCCGAACAACCTCGCAACGCCGCCCTTGTTCGGCGCCAAGTGGTATGGCGGACCGTTCGTGGACGAAGGCCTGCTGAACACGATTGCGAACCATGCGACCACGGCACAACGAAATGCCCAGGCGTTGCCGTTTGACCCAGCATTCCCAATCTCCGGTGGAGAGAATTGCTACAGCAACTCCGAGGTCGTCGAGCTGCGGTTTGCCCGCAACGTGGCCGTCCAGGACTGCGTCTTCGGAACCTCGTCGCACGGCAACCTGGTGCTCAATGGCTGCTCGAACGTTCTCGTCGAAGAATGCGATTTTGCCAACCGCTGGCACACCAACCTCGGTATCGCGCGGAGCGCACGGGTCGTGGTGCGGCGCAACGCGTTCCTCGCTGCCGGCTCGACCCTGGCCTGTGTCACCCAGGCTGGCTCGGACGCCTATATCCAGATCGGACCGCGGACTACGGTTCGGGATATCTACATCGAACACAACGAGATCGTGGCCAACCCCTTGCGCGCACGTGCCAACGACGTCGGGATTTCCATCGTCTCGAGCGCTGTGGGGCCCTGTCCGACCGGCCATCGCAAGGCATGTGTACCCAGGTCGGCGTTGCAGGTCGCTCCCTGGCTCGTCGAGACCAACACCAACAAGTTCTTCCCAGCTCTGTCCTCTTGGAAGAGCTGGCAGGGTGCCCTCGGCCAGTTTGCCGCCGCGCACGGGTTGGAGGCGTTCAACCCGGGCTGTCCGATTGGTGGCGCCGCGAGCACAAGCCACTGCTGCAATGCAAATCCCTCGCCCTCCCTGGCGTGTTGCAGCGGCGGCGTGGAGGTCGCGCGCGGCAATCCCGGCTTCGCGGCTGAGCCCTGTTGCGAAGACGGCTCAAGACCGACGTGTGATGACCGCAACACCGTGCCCATCTGCATCCGTGAGTACCCAGGGCAACAGACCGCGTTTCAGCTTCTTTGGTATCTCGTCGATCGTGTCTATTGCTGCGGTCATGAGCACCGCACGGGCCCGCTCGGCGCCAAGGGCCAAGCGGAGCTCGACTGGTGTGCGAGCAACCCGCACATCATGGGCTGGGGCACGGGCGAAGCGGCCAGTTTCTGCCCGACACCCCCTGGGGACAAGTCGACCGACACGACCAGCAACGCCTCGAAAGGGCGCGATGCGATGCTCAGGGCCCTTGTCGGCTTCCAACCGGCGCCCTTCCCGGAGCTGTGGGCCAACTTCGGAGCATCAGGGCGGGTCGCAATCTTCAATAATCGCGTGAAGAACGTGCGCAAGGGCGACCTGGTGCTGCATTCGGACACCTGTGGCCCGGGCATCCGCCAGGTCGTCGTTTTCAACAACGAGTTCCTGTCCAACGGTTTGCTGCAACAACTACAGGCGAAGTCGTTTGCCCAGGAAGACGCAGGGCGCGCGCGCGGCGCGGTGAACGTGTTGGGCGGACGGGGCTGCCTGTGGACCGGCGCCGACGAGATCCAGTTCGTTGGCAATCTCGTTTCCAGTTCCCCCTCGTCGAGCGGGGACAGGCAGGCCAGTTGCCCAAGCGACAGGACCCGCTGGGGGCAGGCACTGGAGGGTCCATGCGAGTGGGCGGTCCGGTGGCCGTGGACGCTGCAATCGCAACAACAAAACGGAGCCGCGTTCGGGCCAGTTTGGGGAGCGGCGAAGAATCTCAACAACTTCATGCGAGTGGGCGAGTCACAAACGGTGACGCAAGACGGCGTGTGGCCCCCGAAGAGGAAACGGAGCACCGATCCCGCCGGCGCTGCCAAGCTTCGCTACGTCAACCAAACTCGGTATAGCCCATGCGCAACGCCGGTCGGCTGCAACAACGCCAGCTCGCCTTTGTCGGGAGCGCCGGTCTGCCCCGAGGGTGACTCGGGCGTCTTTGAACGCACGTGCGTACCGCAGTATGGCGGCTACTGGGAGCAACCTTCGACGAGCGTTGCCGCTGCCATCCAAGAACACGTCTACGGGTGCGTGGCGATGTGCAAGGAACGCCAGCAGCACGCCGGCTGGCGCTGGTACGAAGACGTCCGCGCATACATCGCATCACCGCACTACAAGGACGTCGACGGAAAGACGATTCCAAGCGTCGGCTGCAAGCGGGGACCGCGTGGCTAGCGCGCCTGTTCGCCGACGACGGCGGACCAGCGGCGTCGCAGACTTGCTTGCCCTCGCCTGCGCGCTGCACCTGGCCGCATGTGCCTCCGATCCTCCGAAGCCCGAACCCGACGCGTCGGAGGACGCTCCGGTCGGCGACGCCAGCGACAGCAACGACATCGCCACCGACGCAGGCGCGGACGACATTGCAGACATTCAACGGCCGCCAACGTGCAAGCCTTCAATGCCGACCGGGTGGAAGAGCGCAACAGCGCAGGAACTCACCAAGGGCTTGTGCTACGAGTCCTTCACCGTGGCGCCACAGACCAACCGCATCGACGCGAAGGGTTGCGGCGGGCGCGTGTACGAGATGCCCGGCCTGGTCTATGACCTTGGTCCGATCGTCGCCACGACAGCGAACGGTGTATTGGTGCACGCGCGGTACCGCGATGCCGACGACAGCTCCGCACGCTACGTACTCATGAGGGTGTCTGCGGCGGGGGAGGTGAAGTGGGCGCGACGTTTCATCCCCCACCAGCTCTCCGGGTCTTTCGCGATGGCCATGGTCGACTCCGGCACGAAGCTGCTGCTGCACTACAACGGCGTTTCCGAGGACTTGCTCACGCCACTGCCGGGAGCCGCCATCGTTGTCGATGCCGCGACCGGTGACATTGTGCGAGGACGGCGTCTACCTCATGGGGGCTACCCGTCGCGAATTGCACGTGTCGCAGGCCCCAAAGGCGCCGTGTTCGCGGTCGCGTACAACAGCAGCTGCTCGGCGCACGCAGCGAAAGGATGTGAGAGCAGCCTCAAGTGGCTGAACGAGGCTGGCGACCCGGTGGCGTCAACGGTGTTCAACAATCGGAGCATCATCCACGTCGGCGCGCCAGTGGCCAAGGCCACGCCGGGATCGGCGATCATCGCCGGGCGCCCCCATCCGGACCTGCTAGCCGGGGCATTCGTGGCGCAAACGGACGCGAAAGGCGGGATCACATGGCAGTGGCTAACAAATGACCAGGCGCCTGTTCGCGATGTCGCGGTGTGGAAGTCGGGCTACCTCGCGGCGATGATGGTCGACATCGTCAATGACAAGCTCATCGAGCTCTCCAAGTGGCCCGATCCCAAACATGTGTCGGCCGGTATCGTTCATATCAGCGCCACCGGCAAGGAGCTCAGTCGCACCGCGCTGCCGGAGTTCCACCCACACTGCCAAAAATGGCCGCCGACCCGCGAGTTCCTTCTGCCCGGCGCCGCGGGCCTGGTCATCAACAACGGCGGGCTGGTCTCGTGGGAGTCACTCTTGCAGGGCAATGCTGTGGCCCACGGCTGGAACACGTGCGCTCCGGCCGTGGCCGTCCTTCCGGACACCCGGGTTGCCGCCATTGATTTCCCGGTACGGAATCCGAACCACTTGACTCCAGAGGCTCGACAATTCGGAGTTTTCTTCCTGAATCGCCGGCTCTCGCTGCTGTGCGACGAATGCTCCAGCGACAGCGAATGTGACGGCGTCGACTGCACCAAGCACATGTGCGACAAGATCGCCGGTTCATGCGTCCGCGAAGACTTACCGCTTTGCAAGCTGCCCTCCTGCAAGCCGCACAACTGCGATGACAAGAGCCCGTGCACATTGGACTCGTGCGGCAAGGACGGCCGTTGCGCTCACACGCCCACGAAGGGCTCATGCACGACCGACAACGCGTGCATCGCCGCCGCTGGAACATGCAACGATGGCGCATGCGCGCCTGCGAAGGTGACGCCAGGCTGGATCTTTAAACCCGACGCACGGGCAAGCGACATCCTCTCCCGCGAATCCCACCGGACCCTTGTCGGTGGAGATTGGCTGTGGTTGCTGGCGGAGGACGGGTCGGTGGTGTTCCGCCGCCGTGCGAAACGTCCCGTTCTTTCCCTGGCGGACGGAACCGATGGCGGCGCGATGGCGTGGGAGGCCGCTACCGACCCCGTGGCAGATCACGGCAATGCACGCATCGCGAGATACGACCGGCACGGCAGACGTACTGGGGAGTTCTCCGTTGGACCGTTCCGCGAGCCTCCGCATACGTCGCGGCACCACGGCGTCGATCTTGTGAAGGTCGTCGCAGACAGGTGGATGCTCGGGGGCGTGGGCTTTCCCTGCGAATGGTGTGACGGTTGGGGAGGCACATTTCACTTCGTCACGGCCGCTGGCTCGGTCGACCAGAGTCTTGCAGTGTATCCGCCCGGAGCTGTCACGCCGCACACGCCCGACTGGTACGAATTCAGCGCAATCAAGCCCGCGCCGAATGGCGATTGGTACTTTGTGCACAGGCGGTACGTCGAGCGACGCTCCCCGACGAACGCGCTCAGGTGGCGGACGTGGGTCAGCCTGTTTGGCCACTACAAGGGCCGCAAATTGCCCGATGGTCCCAAGGACGTGGAGCCCCAGTTCGTCGACTCCTGCTATCGACTCCCATCGGGCGGATTGATGTTGGCGGTGCGAAATGACAGCCAGCTTGGATTGGATCCAGGCGAAATTGAAGGCATCTCGATCTGGCATATCACGGCGGACGGAACGGTGAAGTCAAAGAAGACGATCTCGACCGACGAGAAGAACCACTGGCGCCAGCGAATCGTAGCCGCTGCGTCCCCAACGCAGTGGGCGGTCATGGAAGGCAACGTCCAATACGACAAGCCCAAGCCCTACAATTGGTCACCCAACAAGACGTGGACCGGGGGCACGATGACTTTCCGCGGTTCATCCGACTCCTTCGATTTCAAGCCACTGCACGCCGCGATCGGCAAGGACCGCTACGTCAGGCGCTTTCACATGGACAGCAAGGGCCGTATCACGGCGTTTGGCGTCCGAGAGGAGTTTCCGTTCATGCGCAGCGTCGTCGTTCGGACCGGATCCAAGGGCGAAGTGGCCTCATGCGAAGCGAAGGCGCCATGACTGCGCTCGCCATCCACGCCCTCATCGCCATCGGCCTCGCCAACATCCTCGTGCACGAAGGCATCCTCGATCCCATCCGCAGCCGCATCGACGCCAGGCTGCTCGCCTACAACGCCGCCGATATCCCGACACCGCTCCGCCTCCTCCGCAAGCTCACGGCCTGCGCAGCTTGTACGTCCTTCTGGACCGGAGCCGCGGTCTCCATCCTCGTCCTCTCGCCGACAACCCCCATCCTGCAATCGAACGCGTCGTCCCTCGCCGCCCGCCTCGGACACCCCGCGGCCATCGCCACGCTCGCCGCCTTCCTCGACGGCGTCCTCGCTCACGCAATCGCTGTCGCCTTCTTCGCCTTCACCCACCGCACCCGCTGACCGGACACGCCATGACGACCACCCCACCCCGCGCGCTGGTCAGCGACCTTGTCCTGCGCCTCGCCGAGGACCCCAACGCCCGCAGCAAGCTCGCGGACTTCAAGCCCGAGCTCCGACAGGACCTCGCCGAGGCCGCCACCGCGGGCAAGGCCATGTGCGCCTCCTGCGCCGGCCGGCTGCGTGCGGCCATCACCCAGCTCATGCCCTTCCAGGTCGAGGCCATCTTCGGCCAGCGGATGCAGCTGGTGGACCCGCAGCCGCTCACGGTGCCGAAGACCATCCGCGTCGGCACGCCCGACAAGATGCAAGAGGTGCTGGAGAAGGCGGTCTACGACGACGGCATCTTCATCCGCAACATCGTGCCGATGGAGTTCGGCGGCGAGCTGTACGTGGTGCTGCTGTGACCACATCGCGCGACGGCCTGCGGGTCTCGGCGGCGATGATCGTCAAGAACGAGGCCGCCGGACTCGCGCGGGCCGTCGCATCGCTGCGCAAGCTCGGCGCCATCGACGAAGTCGTGGTGCTCGATACCGGCAGCACGGACGGCACGGTCGGACTGGCCCGGGAGCTCGGTTGCGTCGTGCACGAGGAGCCGTGGCGCGACGACTTCGCATGGGCTCGCAACCGGGTCGCCGAACTGTGCCGAAACGACTGGCTGTTCGTGCTGGACGGGGACGAAGAACTCGCGGACGCCGGCGAGATGGACGCGTTCTTCGGCGATCCTTCGCGACACACGGGGGTCTCGGGCGTGGCCGTGCAGGTCGACTGCGTCGCGGAGACCGAAAAGCACGGCCCCATCGCCGGCGCGACGCCATCCGTGGGCGAGTCGTTCGTATCGATGCGCGCCTACGACCGTAGGGTTGGGACCTGGCGGTACGCCATCCACAACCAGCTCACGGGAATCGAGGACGCCGTCTTGTGCCCGGCTCGCGTCGTGGCCACCTACGACGCCGACCTGGAAGGCATCACCCGCCGCAGGATGAAGACCCTGTTGCGACACGCCGAGAAGGAGCCGGGGGAGCCGCACTACGCCTTCTATGCTGCCAAGAGCTATCGTGTCCTTGGAGAGCTGTCCGAGGCTGCACAGTGGTGCCGCCGCTACCTTGCCCTGGAAGCTGACAAGCCGCGTGGTGCAAAGGCGTGGTGCTGGCTTGTCGAGTCGCGCCTTGCCCGCGGCGACATCGACGGCGCTCGGTCACTGCTGCAAGAAGCGCTGCAGGTT
>CAZLMW010000193.1:0-10247 GCA_964560875.1 uncultured Enterobacteriaceae bacterium | reverse complement strand
TCACGGGGTGACGCTGTGCTTGCGGATGAGGCCGGTGAGCATGGCCGCAACCTTGTCGGCCGCCGCCAGCAGCGGTTCGGCTTCGACGGCAGGCACCAGACCAGGCGCCGCGGCCAGCTCCACCGCCACCGCCGCCTCGCACGCCTCGCCCCGCGCCTCGTTGAAGCGCTGCTGCTTCTCGCCTGCGCTGAGTCGGTTGGCCCTCCTCGCCGCGCCTCGCACGGGCCGCGGGCCCATGGCTGCGGTTGCGATCAGATGCGCATATTCTCGGAAAATCAGGGTTTTCGCGTCGTACTGTGGCATGTGCGCTCTACTACTCAGCCACGCTGCGCATCGCCGCGCATCGCCGCGCGCCGAAGCATGTCGATAAGCGACACCGAATGTCGCATTGCGATGCCTTCTTGGCTGTGTCAATGATACATGACCATTCAAATATCAGCGCGGGAGCATTCGCGATGGATTTCGCCGCCGTATTCGAGCGCGCCACCGGATTTGTGCCAATGCCCTGGCAACGCCGGCTCGCTGAGCGTGGTAGTGCCGTTGACGTAGTCGACATTCCAACGGGCCTGGGCAAGACCGCCGGTGTCGTCATGGCATGGCTGTGGCAACGACGATTCGCTCCGTCCGCGATCCGGGCCCAGACGCCTCGCCGATTGGTCTTCTGCTTGCCGATGCGGGTGCTTGTAGAGCAGACCGCGACGGCTGTTCGCCAATGGGTGAGTCGGGCCGGCCTCGATGGCGCTGATGGCGTTGGCGCGCACACATTGTTGGGCGGTGATCTGGACGATAGGTGGCTGGACAAACCGGAGGCCGACTCGGTGCTGATCGGCACTCAGGACATGCTGCTGTCCCGCGCGCTCAACCGCGGATACGGCATGAGCCGCTACCTGTGGCCCATGGCTTGCGGGCTCGTCAACAACGACGCACGCTGGGTGTTTGACGAGGTCCAGCTCATGGGGGCGGGGCTGGGAACTTCTGCACAACTTCAAGGTTTGGCCGACCGCTGGCGCACATTCGGTCCGCGGCAAAGTGTGTGGGCCAGCGCCACGGTCACCGGTGGCGGTTTGAACACGGTGGACCACCCGACACCGAATGGTGGCTGGCGACTACATCAACTTGGTGCAGAGGACGAGAGGCATCCGGTCGTGCGCCGCCGGCTCGACGCCGCGAAGTCACTGAAGTTGTGGCCCGTTGGCGAGGCAGCGGACGCGGTCGTTCCGCCTCGACAACTTGCAGCAGCAGTGCTTGAGCAGCACGTCGACGGCAGCCTCACGCTGGTCGTCCTCAACCGCGTCGCACGCGCTCAGGAAGTGTATCGAGCGCTGCTTGCGGCTGGGCGAACCGTCGACAACACGGCGCTCATCCACGGGCGCTTCCGACCCCTCGACCGCCGCCGCCACGAACACGTCGCTGGATTGCGCGGCGGCGCCGGCGGTGACCGGGTGGTCGTCTCGACGCAAACCATCGAAGCAGGTGTGGATATGTCCGCGCGCACCTTGTGGACTGAACTATGCCCGTGGCCCTCGTTGGTGCAGCGACTCGGTCGGTTGCACCGATACGGTGAGTTTGCCTCGACAACGTCAAGCGACGGAGCTTCCGCCCGCGCCTTCGTTGTGCGCGTGCCGTTGGCGGATAAGGCGGCGGCGCCCTACAAGGCCGTTGAGTTGTGTGCCTGTCTCGACCGCATCGGACAGCTTGCCGAACTGCCAGAGGGTGGTCGCGACGCCGGCCCCGCGTCGTTGCGGGACATATCGCTGCCGATGAACGATGAGATTTACGCGTTGCCTCGCGCCCGCGACTTGCTCGGCCTCTTCGACACCACCTCCGACCTCAGCGGCGACGACCTCGACGTATCCCGGTTCATACGCGACGGCGACGACAACGACGTGCAGCTGTACTGGCGGCCGCTCACTGCGGACAGCGACTCGCTACGACCAGCAGACGACGAGCCAGAACCCGCGCGCGATGAGCTGTGCCGGGCCCCGATCGGCGCAGTGGCAGCGTGGCTCAAGAAGTCCGGCAAGCGCCGGTTGCAGGTTTGGCAGCCTGCATTCATCCCAGGCGGACGGCGCCGCGACCGACAATGGGAGCGCGCAACCAGGATCGTGCCTGGCCGGCTCTACCTGGTCGATGCGGAAGCAGGTGGGTATGACCCACACCTGGGATGGCTCGGACCAGCTGCCAAGCATCCAGTACTGCATGTGAAAACTGTCACGTCGGGTCCGTCAGGCGACGGTCAGCGGCTGGGCGATGATCCGAGAAGCGCCGTCGGCCGATGGGTTTCATTGCGCCAACACTCGGCGGACGCCGCCAACGAAGCACGTCACTTGGTTGAGCGACTCGCTGCGCCTCTCGGCATCGACCACGAGTTGGCCAGAGCGATCTGTGTCGCCGCTCATTGGCACGACGTCGGCAAGGCGCATCCAGCGTTCCAGCGCATGCTGGGCGCACCGCCCGCCGCCGGTCTCTGGGCGAAGTCAGCACACGGCCGCGGCGGGCACTACAGCGTGCTCGCCGAGGATGGGGAGACGGCTGTGCCGCGCGCCGGCTTTCGACACGAACTGGCCTCGGCGCTCGCCTGGTTGGCCCAACATCCCGAAGTAGCTCACAGCGATTTGGTCGGATTCTTGGTCGCAGCGCACCACGGCAAGGTGCGCGCATCCATCCGCTCGCTGCCACGCGAATCCACGCCACCGGATGGCACGCGCGCTGCCCGCGGCGTTTGGGACGGTGACCACTTGCCGACTGTGCAGCTCGGTCGCGCTGATGCAAGCGCAGCCATCACGCTCGACCTCGCGGTCATGGAGCTTGGCGGCGGTGGCATCCAGCACTCGTGGTCGGCTGGTCGCAGTTGGGCGACTCGGATCGCAGAGCTGCTCGAGCAATGGGGACCGTTTCGGCTCACCTGGCTGGAGACGCTGGTCCGAGTGGCCGACTGGCGAGCGTCGCGCCGTGCCGCAGCCGAAGATGAGAGCCCGACACCTGCTCAAGACGACCGAGGGGGTGTCCAATGAGCGTACGCCACGAACACTGTCTCAAAGGCATCGCCCCACGTCCGCTCGCCAGCTACCTATCCGGCCTTGGCGTCCTTCGAATCGTCGTGGAGCAAACGGACACGGCCGCTCGCGGCTGTTGGCGCAATGATCGATTTGTGCTCAGCACGTCGCTCAACTCAGACGAGCTGACTGATTTCCTGCTGAACCAGTACGCGCCGAGCCCCCTCGTTGCCCCGTGGAACGGCGGCAGTGGTTTTGCTCCAGGTGACAACAAGGCCGGGTTTGAGGTGCTTCGCAATACCGACGCGGAGCGTTTTGCGGTGTATCGAAGTGCCATCGCTGTCGCC
The DNA here is from genome assembly GCA_964560875.1 of uncultured Enterobacteriaceae bacterium. Lineage (GTDB taxonomy): Bacteria > Myxococcota_A > UBA9042 > UBA9042 > UBA9042 > CAZLMW01. Next base: position 6,904 of record CAZLMW010000193.1, on the reverse strand, counting down.
GTCGCGGCCCGTCGTCGCCTCGGACTGACGGTGGACAAGGGCGAGGACAAGGCCGCCGGGAAAGTGGGCGCGGCCAAGGACAAGTTGTTGCGCCTGTCTCGCGCGACATTGCCGGACGAAGCGTTGCCGTTTATCGACGCCGCCGTCGCGATCGCGGGCGAGCGGCTCGTGTTCCCGCCGCTTCTTGGCACCGGCGGCAACGATGGCCGACTCGACTTCACCAACAACTTCATGCAGCGACTCACCGAATTGTTTGATGGGCGCAGCGGCAAGGCGATGCCCCGCACCAGAGGTTTGCTGGCGGCAATGCTGCATGGCAGCGCCGCCGCGGGTCTCGCGACCGGCAAGGCCGTGGGTCAGTTCGCCCCTGGCGCCGCCGGCGGCGCCAACCAGACGTCAGGATTCGACGGAAAGAGTCTGCTCAACCCGTGGATGTTCGTGCTCATGCTGGAGGGCGCCCTGCTCTTTCCTGGCGGTGTTTCGCGGCGAATGGGCGATGTGCGCGGCCCCTCTGCCGCTGCGTCTCCGTTTACTGTGGCTTCGGCAGGCGGCGCGACGACCGCGACACTTAACGAGAGCGCCGGTGGGGATTCGCGTGGCGAACTCTGGCTGCCTGTGTGGTCGCAACCGGCGACTCTCGCGGAGACCAGAGCGGTATTCGCCGAGGGCCGCGCGCGCGTCGGCGGGCGGAGCGCAAGAGACGGCGTGGACTTTGCGAGAGCGGTCGCGACGCTCGGAACGGATCGAGGCATTGAAGCGTTCGAGCGCACCGGGCTGCACCTGCGAAATGGTCTGTCGTATTTTGCCGTGCCGCTCGGCCGCAGGCTGGTCGGGACGAACGACGGAGCCCGACTCATTGACCGCATCGACGGGTGGCTACAGGGGCTGCGCCGAGAATCTACGTCTGGGCCGGCGTCGCTCGCCCAGGCGTGGCGGCGTGTCGAGGACTCGATTGTCGAGCTATGCCGGCCCGTGGCGCCGCAACGCGTTCGCCCGAGCGACGCGCAGGCGTTGCTCATTGCGCTCGCCGACGCAGAAGATGCGTACTGGCGCAGCACGATGCGCACCGATGTTCGAAGACTCAAACCTCTCCCCCGGCTCACACCCGAGTGGTTGCGTCTCGCCGACGACAAGACCGCGGAGTGGCGGCTCGCGCTGAGCTTGGCCGCGACTCGGTCTGTTTCCGGCGGAGAGGGAGGACCGCGGTCTGAGCGCCCGCTGCGCTATCACCTCGCGCCCGTCCAGCCTGGCCGCTGGTCGAAGGGCTGGCGCACCGCCGATTTGCGAGATCTGGTCCCGGGTCGACAACCGGTCCCAGCGATGCTGGCGGTGCTGGCGCGCAAGCTACTCCATGCGGAGAACGCCGGCGGCACCCAGTGGCCAGAGCAGGCGACACGATGGGCGCGACTCTCCGACGTGCGACGCTTCATCGTGGGCGACCTGGACTTTGAGCGATTCTGGGTTCTCGTCCGCGCCCTTGCCCGTGTGGAGCTGTACGGCGGCCGAGCGTGGGAACCCGACAACCCGGCTGCGAGTGGGCCGTTGCCGGGCGCAGATTTCGCGCAGGTGCGGTTGTGCTTGCTGGACCGAGCCGGTGCGAATGGCGTCTTTGCGCAATCGAGCAGCGGCGTGCGTGACCGGCAGGTTGTTGGGCTGCTAGCAGCTGGCCGCGTCGATGACGCCGCCCGCGCTGCTCGCCGCAGACTTCGCGCCTTGGGTGTTGCCGCCCCGGCGCTGCACCCTGTCGTGGACACAGCCGTCGGCCGTCGAATGGCAGCAGCGCTGCTATTCGGCCTTGGCCCAGCAGCGCTGCGACAGCTCGCGTTGCGCGCAGGGGCAAAGCATCAGGACAGAGCACAAGCGAATCAATCGTCGGCGTAAAGCTGCCGACAGTCTTGGTGCGACGTGCCCCAGGACCAATCCTACCCGGGTCCGCGCGGCCCACAAAGTGGAGAATACGATGGATCTCAGCAACCTCAAGCAAAGCACGCGCCTCTTGGTACAGGCGCCGCTGCGCCCCGTGCAGGGAAGCCGCTTTCAGCCCACCGGTTTTCCGGATATCGGTGCAGCGACGTACGACGGCCCCGACGGCGAGAAGCTGTTGCTGGTGGAATCGCCGCAGTCGATGGCGAACCGACTTGAGGAGGTTTGCTGGGATGCAGCAGCCGACGACCTGGTCACACCGCTGCGCGGCCTTCCGTACGTCGCTGTTGTCGACGAGGACGGTGTGGCGTTGACAAATTCAATCCTTGAGAGCCACCGACTCAATAGCCCCTACATTCTCGAGTCAGCCGACAGGTCGTTCTTTGAGACTCTGCGTGCCGAGCTGGACGTGCTGCAGAAGGGTCGCGTGAACTACGCGAACTTTGTGGGCGTGCTTTTCAAATACGACGTCAATTGCCTGCTGCACGGGGTGTTTCTCGCAAAGAAGGAGATCGCCGGCGGTCGCCTGCGCCTGCAACGCGCGTTATCGGCGTTCATCGAAGCGAGAGACGTCGGCCTCGCAGCAAGCGGCGGCGTCAAGAAGGACGAGGTGGACCCTACGGGCAACACAAAGAAGGGCTTTGGTCACGTGCCGTTTCAGCGCGACGAGTACACTGGCCGGGTCACTGCCTACTTCAACCTCGACCTCGCTCAACTGCGCGCCTACGGGCTGGGAGAGGCCGCGACGGAGCTGCTGATCGCGCTGGCGCTGTACAAGATTGTCCGCTTTCTGGACGACGGCCTTCGCCTGCGAACCGCATGCGATTTCGAGGTCGCCGGACCGGTCAACATCAAGTCTCCCGAAGGCTTCGTGTTGCCGAACCGACCGGAGCTCGAAGCCGGCATTGGCGGCTTGATTTCAGCGGTGAGTGCGCAATTCGCTGAGCAGGTGATCACGACGGTCACCTACAAATCCGGCAAGTAAGCGACCTGCCAGCGAAAGCAGGACTCTGCGGCCACCCATGTGTATTGAGGTGATCATGACGACGATTGAGCTTCGGTTCCCAGCGCGGCGCTATCACGCCACACCGTGGGGTCGCGGCGTGAACGAGGGCGCTGTGGAGTGGCCGCCGTCGCCATGGCGATTGCTTCGCGCACTGCTGTCGGTGTGGCATCGCCACGGCCGCGACGCCATCGTGCCGGAAACGCTTCTGCGCGCCGTGTTTGACCAACTTTCGCTCACCTTGCCTACGTACAGATTGCCGCACGCGTCCGTCGCGCACACGCGTCACTATATGCCGCCGTACAAAGGCAACACTTCGAAGGTTCTCGACGCATTCGTTCATGTTGGTGACGGCGCCGGGCCGGCCGGCGCGCTCCGCATCTGGTGGCCCGACCTCCAGCTCGGCAGCGACGAACGCGCTGCCCTCGATGAGCTGCTTGCGCGGCTCAGCTATCTTGGTCGCCGCGAGAGTTGGGTCGACGCGCGGTTGATGCGCGGTGACGAGGCCGACTTGGTAAGCGCCGTTCACGTCGTGGCACCGCTTGGTGACGGCGACAGCCTGGGCATGGACGAGCGCATCGACCTGCTGGTTCCGCTACCGGCCGCCGCATTTCAATCGTGGCGCACGAGCACGCTCGAAGCGACGCGGGTCGCGACGCGGAGGGATGTCAGGGGCGACGACAAGTTGGTGGAGAAGGCCGTGAAGGCGGCGGGGAGGAAGCTGCTGAAGGTCCTGCCTGTGGACTGCCTGGATGTTCTAGAGGCCGATACTGCGTCGCTTCACAAGGCGGGCTGGAGCGTCCCGCCCGGTGCCCGATGGGCGGCCTGGCGCACACCACCAACATTGCTCGCCCCTGCTGTTCGAGCAAGCAAGACGCGCCCTTCGGGACCAAGGCCCACTGCGATTCGCCTTGGCCTGCAGACGACTGTCGCGCCGAGCTGCTTTAAGGTGGTCACCGTGGCGGACCGAATCCATCGAGCGCTGCTCGCGAACGCGGGACGGACCCGTGTACTTAGCGGTCGCGACGAAACCGGGGCCCCACGAAAAGGGCACCGACACCTGCACGTCATTCCCGTCCCGTCGCGCAGAGACTCCCGCCGACCGCCGGGGTCCATTGGTTCAGTTGTCCTGTTCGCCGCCGATGGCTTTGGCCCCCGCGAGCTGGCCGCCATTGACCGCACGACTGTCCTTGCCCGGCGCGACGGCCACGACTGGCGGCTATTCGTCGAAGCCGTGGGAGACCCGAGCGAACTCACCGGCGACACGCCCGATGGCGCGGTGTTCGGCCGCTCACGCCACTGGCGCTCGATGACTCCCTTCGTACCGACGCGGTTGCCGAAGGTGCGTCGCAACGGCAAACGTCGCGTCGACGCGTCCGGGCTGGTGATCGGAAGCCCGGAACACGACCTTCGTCGACTCTGCGCGTTGGGTGAACTGCCGCCCCTCGTCCACGTCGAGTCGATGGCACGTGGAAACGTCGATGGGCGAGAGATCTCCTGGCTGGGGTTTGCGCTTGATCGGCACCGTGGCCGCGCCCGACGCGCCGGCGGCAGACGTGGTCCCGACCGGGGCTATGGCTTTGTGTTGGAGTTTGCGGAGCCAGTGCGCGGCCCCATTTGCCTGGGCTATGGGGCTCATTTCGGGCTGGGTGTGTTTGTGCCGATAGCTGATGTCTGATTGCGCCAAACCGGCTGCGACCGCGCCCCCCGACCCCATCCCGGCGCGGATGCTCAATGAGTGGGTCTACTGCCCACGTTTGGCTGTGTTGGAGCACGTGCAGCGCGAGTGGGCCGACAGTCCAGAGACCGTCGACGGTCGCAGAGTCCATCGACGCGTCGACAAGGAGCAGGGGGAGTGGCCCGAACAGGACGCGCTGGAAGGCCGTGAGGTCGCGCGGTCGCTGTGGCTCACGTCCGAAGCGGACGGGATCACGGCACGCATCGACCTCGTGGAGGCGCTCGCCGACGGCACGGTACGCCCTGTGGACTACAAGCGATCAGCCGCACCCGACGTGGAACATGGCGCGTGGCTTCCAGAGCGGGTCCAGGTCTGCGCACAGGCCGTCGTGCTGCGAGCGAACGGCTACCAGGTGCGTGAAGGCGCGCTGTGGTTCGCGGCGTCACGCAAGCGAGTGCGCGTCGAGCTTGACGACAAACTACTCGCGGAAACTCACGGTGCTGTTCGCGAGTTCCGCGCCACGATCGATGCCGGCACAACGCCGCCACCGCTGGTCGACTCTCCTCGCTGCGTGGGGTGTTCGCTGGCGCCGATCTGCATGCCCGACGAATTGGGGTTGCTCGGCGGGGACAGCGGTGATCCGCTGGGCGCTGAAGAAGAGCGCCTTTCCCGTCGCCTCGTGCCGGCACGCGACGACGGCGAGCCACTGCATGTGGTCACTCCGGGTGCGTATGTCGGGCTGCGCGGCGACGAACTGCTGGTGCGCCGCTCCGGGGAGGAGTTGGGCCGAGCTCCGCTGCCGTTGACCAGCCAAGTCAGTCTGTACGGTCGCGTGCAGGTGTCCACACAGGCGTTGGCACGACTTATGCGGCTGGGGATCCCAACGGCGTTCTTCTCGTCGGGCGGCTGGTTCAACGGCTTCGTTCAGGGAATGCCGCACGGCAATGTTGTCGTCCGCGTCGCGCAACATCGCGCTGCCGCCGACCTCCCCACCAAGCTCAAACATGCGCGATGTTTTGTCGCCGAGAAGATCGCGAACCAGCGCACATTGTTGAGAAGGCACGGTCGGCGGCGGAGCGCAGATGACCCGGAGCAGCGCAAAACTGTGGACAAGGCGCTGCGAGCTATGGCCGCCGCGAGGCGACGCGTAGCCAGCGCGCGCGATCTGGACGAGCTTCGTGGCTTTGAGGGCAACGCGGCGAGACACTACTTCGGCACTTTCGACGTGATGTTGACCGCGGAGGCGCGGCTTCTGGGCTTCAAGCTTGAGCAGCGAAATCGACGCCCACCGAGGGACCCGGTCAACGCAACCTTGTCGTTCGCGTACGCGATGCTCTCTCGAGAACTCACCCATGTGTGCGTCCGCGTGGGCCTCGAACCGCTCCTTGGGTTCTTACACGAACCTCGCCACGGCAGACCTGCGCTTGCGTTGGACCTGATGGAAGGATTCCGACCGATCCTCGGCGACTCAGTGGCGCTGCTCTGCTTGAACAACGGCGAACTGACGCCGCGCCACTTCATCACCCGAGGCGGTGCCTGCAACCTGACAGCGTCAGGCCGAAAAGCGTTCATCAAGGCGTGGGAGCGCCGGATGGACCAGTTGGTGACGCACCCGGTGTTCGGCTACCGAATCTCATATCGCCGGGTACTCGAAGTGCAGACGCGCCTGTTCGCCCGGGTTCTGCTCGGTGAACTCGAGTCATTTCCGCGGTTCGAGGTGCGATAGTGCGCAAGGCATGGCTGGTCAGCTACGACATCGCGGACTCGAAGCGCCGCGCGAAGGTGTTCAAGACTCTGCGAGGCTACGGAGATCGACTGCAGTATTCCGTATTTCGGTGTGTGCTCGGCAGGCGCGAGCGGGTGGAACTACAGGCTGCATTGGAGCGCGTGATCAAACCCGGCGACGACCAGGTGCTGTTCGCAAGCCTCGGTCCAATCGACGGCCGGGGCGCGGAGGCTGTCAGCGCGATCGGTCGGGGAATCGAGCAACCGCAGCTGCAGGCTCGTATCCTGTAGGCGGTCATACGCATCGTACGATGGCGACTTGGATGCGTAGATCGGCCGTGAACAGATCGAACACTGTGTGTGATCGCCAACACCCCGCGACCTTTCGAAAACACCGTATGAGGTTGACTTTAGTACGGAACCGGCCTGTTGCATGGAGCCTCGTCGCGACTGCAGGCGGCGCGAACCAGAGAGCTGCTTGCCAGCCTTCGAAAGCGGCGCTACAACTCGCCACGCTGCCTGCGTTTTTGCCGCCGGCTCTTACCCGCCTCTTAGGGGGCGGGACCCGTTGAAGC
>CAZLMW010000192.1:0-10555 GCA_964560875.1 uncultured Enterobacteriaceae bacterium | reverse complement strand
TGCGTGCCGTGCGCGGGTTGCCACGGCGTCGTCTCGGTCACACGCAGGTCGTCGTAGTCGGGCTGGGCTTTCGGCGTGTAGCGGGTCCCGTAAGGCGCCTTGCTGTGGACGTAGGTGGCGATTTCTGTGGGGCTGAGCATCCGCGAATGGACGATGAATTCGTCGATCAGCCCACCGAATTGGTTGGTTGCGAGCGTGTACTTGTTGGGGTCATAAGCTCCCAAATACAAGGTGTTGTTGGGGAAACTCCACGTCTCGTTGCCACTATACACATGCTGTGCAGCTAGCTTGCCGTCCACATACAGCATCGCGATGCGGTCCCGGTCGACGACGAGCGCCACGTGGTGCCAAGTGTCGGCGGCTCCCGCATCGGCGTACATCTTCGTGTTGTAGTGGCCAGCGAACACTCCGAGGCCCGGATTTACGCCAGGGTTCTTGTTGTTTTTCGGCTGGTGCTCGATGGCCCATGTGTTCCCGCCGCCGTAACTAAAGGTAACCATCGGGCGATCGGCGCCGCTGGGCTTCGGCGCCTTGAACCACATCATCATCGTGAATTGTTTTGCGGTCCCGAGTATTGGCGTGGAAAGCTTCGGTGCTTTCTTCAGTCCATCGACATTGAGCGCCTGGCCAAGCCCAGTCGAACCGGCCGCGAACCCAACGGCTTGTCCAGCAGTTGCGGCCGCGCCGGTGATTTCGTCCTGCGGTGTACCGTCGAACTTGAGATAGTGTCTCACGCTGCTATCTGAAATCCCGTTGACCAACGGGATTTCAACCGGCTCATTCGTCCGCCGCGCAGTCGACGCCCCCGGCTTGCCGCTCGCGTCCGGCGCGCCGATGTTCGCGTCCATCGACGCCCAACCATTCGCTGTCCACGCCGGGCACACCGCGCCGTTGGCGGGGCTCCAGACAGTCGGACAGTCATCTTGACTGCCCGCGAGACCGTCGTGGTCGAGGTCACCAGGTGGTGGCGGGGTAGGCGGCTTGCACGAGCCATCGCTGCACGGCATGTGCCAGGAACTCAGCGGGTAATGGAGCAGCTCGTCCGCGGCGAGCGCGCGATGCATGATCCGCAGGTCGTCGACGTCCGTGTCGCTCATTCCCGAGTTGTATGGCACACCGGCGAAGCCACCGGGCTGCTTGTCGGTCACCCGAGGTCCGGCCTCGACGCCGTCGACGAAGAGCGCGTTCTCATCGCCAGCGAAGTGACGCACGCCGGCTGCGTGGTGCCACTTGCCGTCGTTGAAATTCGCCTTCGACTTGATGGTGCTCGCGCTGCCACCGTTCTTGGCGCCCCGGCTCTGGAAATAGACCACCTTGGACGCGAACAGGTGCTTCGCGACATTGCTCGAACCGGTGGTGTTCAGGATCACGGCATCGCCGGCGGTGGTTGAGAAGCTGCCTTCTGAGCTGAATCGGTCGGCGGCGCCGAAGTCGAACTGTTTGGCGGAGGGGATCACCAATTCCTGCTTTGCCGCCAACTTGAATCGTAAGCCGGTCAGGTGCCGACCTGCGATGCGCTCAGGCGCGTTCTTCAGGGTCGCGTGGTGCCGGTAGACGGTCTCGTCGATCGCCCATTTGCCGCTGATATCGTCCAAGCGCCACCAGCCGGCGTACCCGAGGCACGATGACAACAACGCGTCGCACTTGGTCTTCTTGTCGAGCGACATGACCCACGTCGGCAGCGCCTTGGCCGCCGGGTTGCCCCAGCGCAGCTTGTAGCCGTGGTAGCTGAACTTGCCCGCGCTGTTCTTCTTGGCATCGGTGGCAGCGAAGAACCGAACGCGCGGCAGGCCTCGTGCGCGCTTGGCGAGATAGTCGGCGCTCTTGGCGACCTTGTGGATGATGACCTCGTCAATGGCGCCGCTCAGATAGTACTTGTTGTAGCTCTGTCCAATCTGCGCGATTGGCGGCTTGCTGCCAGCAAACTTGCCCGGCGACTCCTTCGTGCTGATGTTGCCGTTGGAGTCCCCGCGAAGCACACCATCGAGATACAGCTGCGAACGTGCCCCATTCCAAGTGACAGCGACGTGGTACCAACGATCGGCGGCGAGCTTGCCGGGTGCCCAGATCATGCCGCTGCTGCTGGAAAACGCGATCCCGCACGGGTTCTCACCATTGCCCGATTCAAGCACCAGCAAGCTGGCGCCGACACCGCCGGCAGGTGGTGAGTTGAAGATGGTCTGATGAATGCCACTTTTGCACGGTGTCGACGTCTTGAACCACGCCTCGATGGTCCCCACGGCCGGCAACAGCTGGTCGCTGAGCTTGGTCGTGTCGATCTCGACGCTTGCGTTACCCGCGAAGGCCAACGCGCCATCGGGATCACCAAAGCGTCCCAACGTCGGCTTGGTCGACTTTGGTATCCCACCCGCGCCCGAAACGACGTCCTTGCCATCCCCATCCAGCTTCCAATACGCCACGACGTCCTTGAGGTCCGTGTCGCTGTGCGGCCGCCAGCCAATGATCTCCTGGTGCGTGCCGTGCGCCTTCTGCCACGGCGTCGTCTCGGTCACGCGCACGTCGTCGAAGTCGGCCTGCGCGCCGGGCGCGTAGTGGGAGCCGTAAGGCGCTTTGCTGTTGGCGTAAATGGCGATCTCGCTCGGGGTGAGTACACGACGCAACACCACCAGGTCAGACAGGTCACCCTTCCACCGGCGATCGGACGTCGCACTGCCGGCCCCGATGGTGAGCACCGGCTTGTTGGGGGCGATGACGCACTCTTTCAGCGGCACAGAGACATCCAAACGACCGTCGACGAAGATCGACGACCGACCCTTGTCGTTGACGAACACCAGGTTGTGCCACTTGCCGTCGTCGACCCGCGTCTTCGTTTCCGCCGCGGTGGTGTGCCCGCAACCATCCTGCGACCACGCGACTTTGCCCAGATGGTTCTTGAGCGCGTAAAGGACGATGTTCAACCCGCCGCCGGAGTGACGCAGGCCGATCGGGTACTGCTCAGCTGCGCCGCCCGTTGCGACGGTGAGCTTGTCGTGGCGCATCCACAACGAGAAGCTGTAGCTCTTGGAGTTGATCTCAAGGGAGCTGGAAGCGGGCGTTTTCAGCACGTTACCTGCAGAGCCGTCGAACGTGCTCGCCGTTGATTTGCCCAATGGTCCATCGATCGCTTTGACCGAGCCGCTGGTCGTGTTGTTGCTCGCCGCAGACGCGTCGTTTCCGTTGCCGTTCAGCGGCCAGTAGCCGACCACGCTCGAATCCAAGATCCCGTTGACCAGCGGGATCTCCACCGGCTCATTGCTCCGGGCCCACGTCGACGCGCCGGTCTTGCCGCTCGCGTCGGGCTGCCCCACGTTCAACGCCCGGCTCTTGCCGTAGCCCGTCCCCGTCCACGCCGGACAAACCGCACCGTTCGCAGGGCTCCAGGTCGTCGGGCACTTGTCCGCGCCGCCGATCAACCCATCGTGGTCGTAATCGACCGCCAGGCTCTTACAGACGCCGGTCTTGCAGGCGCCTTTCACGCTACCGATCGAGCACGCCGTCCCGTCCGCCACGTTCGTCTTCGTGCACCCGTTCTTGCCGTCACAACTATCCGTCGTGCATGCGTTGGCGTCGTCGCACTGCTTGGCGTCGGCCTTGTTCGTGCAGCCCGTCTTGGCGTCGCAGCCGTCGACCGTGCACGAGATCCCGTCGCCGCAGTCCACCTTGGGCCCCGCCGCGCACTTGCCGGCCTTGCAGGTGTCGTTCTTGGTGCACTTGCTGCCGTCCTCGCAGCTCTTGGCGTTGGGCGTCGTCACGCAGCCCTTGACCTTGTCGCACGCCTCGTTGGTGCACTCGTTCTTGTCATCGGGGCAGGTCACGGCAGCGCCCGCCACGCACTTGCCGGCCTTGCAGCTGTCTACCCCGGCCTTGCCCGTGCACTTGTTGCCGTCGCTGCACGGCTTGGTGTTGGGCGTCTTCTTGCAGCCGATCTTGGCGTCGCAGCTGTCGTCCGTGCAGACGTTCTTGTCATCACAGGGCAGCGGGTTGGCGCCGACGCACTTGCCCTTGCCGTCGCACTTATCGGTCTGGGTGCACACGCTGCCGTCGCTGCACGGCCCACTGTTGTTGGCATAGGCGCACTTGTCGTTGGCGCAGCTGTCGGTGGTACACGGGTTTTTGTCGTCGCAGTTCTTGCCCTTGCCGGTGCAGCCGCCCTTGCCGTTGCACACGTCGCTGACCGTGCAGCTGTTGCCGTCGTTGCAGCTCGTCCCGGTCTTGATGTTGGTGAACTTGCAGCCGGTCTTGGCGTCGCAGGTGTCGGTCGTGCAGACCTTGCCGTCGTTGCACACCAGGGTCTTGCCGGGCACGCACTTGCCAGCCTTGCACGCGTCGGGCGCGGCCTTGATGCCTGTGCAGACCGTGTTGTCGCTGCACGCGTTCTTGTCGTTGTTGGTGAACGTGCAGCCGGTCTTCTTGTCGCAGCCGTCGTCGGTGCACGGATTGCCGTCCTTGCAGATCCGGCTCACAGCGCTACACGCGCCCGACTTGCAGGCGTCCTTCTCGGTGCACGCGTTGCCGTCGGTGCAGCCAGCGCCGTCCTTGACCGCGGTATTCTTGCAGCCGCTCTTGGCGTCGCACGAGTCGGCCGTGCACACGTTGTTGTCGTCGCAGTTGACCGTCGTCCCGCCGCACTTGCCGGCCTTGCAGGCGTCCTTCTCGGTGCACGCGTCGCCGTCTGAGCACGTGCCGCCGTCCTTGACCGCCTTGGACTCGCAGCCCTTGGCCTTGACGCACACATCGGCTGTGCAGGCGTTGCCGTCGTCGCACTTGACCCCAGCGCCGGGCGCGCATTTTCCGGCTTTGCAGACGTCGGGGCTGGCTTTGGTCCCTGTACAGACGTCGCCGTCGCCGCACGTGTCGGTGTTGTTGGCGTACTTGCAGCCGGTCTTGGCGTCGCAGCTGTCGTTGGTGCACGGGTTGGCGTCGTCGCAGTCCTTCTTCTTGCCGACGCACTTGCCGGTCTTGCAGGTCGCCCCGACCGTGCAGGCGTTGCCGTCATCGCACGCCCCGGTGTGCTTGCTGAACTGGCACTTGTTGGCCTGGCAGCCGTTCTTCGTGCACGGATCGCCGTCGTCGCACTGCTTTCCGACGCCCGCGCACTTGCCGGCGCCGCACTTGTCTTCCTTGGTGCAGCCATTGCCATCGTCACACTTAGCCGCATCGGCGAGCTTGGTGTGTTTGCAACCTCTGCCCTTTTCACAGCTGTCTTTGGTGCAGCCGTTGCCGTCGTCGCAGCTCGGCGCCTTGCCGCCCTCGCATTTGCCAGCCTTGCACGTGTCTTCGTTCGTGCAGGGCTCGCCGTCGGAGCACTTGGCCGTGTTGTTGGTCTTCTTGCACCCGGTCTTGGCATCGCAGCTGTCGTCGGTGCAGACGTTGTTGTCGTCGCAATCGACCTTGTCGCCGCCGCACTTCCCCTTGGTGCACTTGTCGCCCGACGTGCACTTGTCGCCGTCGTCGCACGCGCCGTCCTTGTGCTTGTGGGTGCACTTGCCAGCGGCGCACGCGTCGGTCGTACAGGCGGTGTTGTCGTCGCAGTCCTTCTTCTTGCCGGCGCATTGGCCGGCGGCGCAGGTGTCGGTCAGCGTGCATGCGTTGCCGTCGTCGCACTTTTCGGTGTTGTGCTTGTTACTGCAGCCGCTCTTGGGGTCACACGCATCGGTCGTGCACAGGTTCTTGTCGTCGCAGTCCTGCTTGGCGCCGGTGCACTTGCCGGCTTTGCACGCGTCCTTGGTGGTGCACTCGTCACCGTCGACGCACTGGGCGCTGTTTGCTGCATTCACACAGCCCTTCGCCGCGTTGCAGCTGTCGTCGGTGCAGACGTTGTTGTCATCGCATTGCACGCTGTCGCCCACGCAATCGCCGCCGCCGCATGCGTCGTCCTTTGTGCACTTGTTCTTGTCGTCGCACTTGACGCCAGGATCGGCGTTGGACTCGGTGCATTGTCCGCTCGCCTTGCTGCACGTGCCGATCTTGCACGGGTTGCCGGTCGAGCAGTCTTTCGCTGTGCCGCCGCACTTTCCGGCAGCGTCGCACTTATCGGAGTCGGTGCACTTGTCGCCGTCGTCACAGGTCGCGTCCTTGGCTTTGGCGGCCTTTTCGCAGGTGCCGGCATTGCACGTTGCTTGCTCGCAGGCGCCGAGGTCCTTGACCTTGTCTTTGCAGTCGTCGGCCTTGCTGCACTCGGGCTGGAAGGTGTCGATGGGACCCGTATCAGCGACGCTCGTGTCGGTTTGGCCGGTGTCGCCGGCGACGTCGGCGACCGTGTCATCGCTTAGCTTGCCGTCCTCACCGCTGCCGGTGTCCTCGGCGATCTTCTGGATTTTGTTCTCAATATTGACGGTATCGACGCAGCCCGATGACGCCACCAGGGCGACGGAAATACAGGCCAGCAGCGTCGTTTCGCAGATGCGGGCGATCATCTTCATCTCTTCCTCTCGCGTGCACACGTCGACTCCCGCGCACGGCAAGGCGTACGCAAAGAGCCACAAAGCTGTGGAGCCCGGAACGAGCTCAGGAAATACCTGAGCTAGAACCGCAGGGTAACCAGAAGACGCCGGTTGAGCGGATCGACGCCCAGAGCCGAAGCGGTCTTGTCGGGTGCGGACATCAGCAAATATGCCCCCACCCCGGCCGCCACAACTCCTGCGCCGATCAGCCCGTATCCGAGCGTTCCTCGTGTGTTGATTGAATCCAGTTGTTCTTGCGCGTCTTTCTCGGCGATCGAACCAGCGTCCAGATCGCTGTTGAGCTGGTCTGCGTCACCGCTGCGCATGACAAGCACGACCGCGCCGCCGATCGCGAGCAGAGCGCCGCCGCCAAGTGCGGCATACGACGCGGCCCCCGGTCCACCGCCTGCAGGCGCGCTCTTCTTCGCAACAACCGGCGCTGCTTTGGCCTTATCTGCCGCCTTCTCGCGCGCCACGGCCTCCTCGGCCTTCTTCTCTTTGGCATGAGCCTGCCGCGCCGCGACGACAGTGCCGAGGTGACGGTTGGCGTTGGCCATAAACGGGTGATCACCGGGCGCATTGGCGATGAACTTCCGGTAGTCCTTCTCCGCGGCGGCCCAGTCCTTTGCTTTGTGGGCGGCGCGCGCGGCGCTGTACAGGTAACCGTGGGTCTCCGGGTCGATCTTGTACGCCTCGTGAAACATGGACGCCGCGACCGCGAACTTCTTGGCTTTGGCTTTGCTGATCGCGACGGTAGAGAGCGCCGCAGCCTCAGTCTTCTTGGCGGCGGGCACGGCCGCGACGGCGGCAAACGGCGCGCTCGCACCAGCGACGACCATCACGGCGGCGACAACGGCGCAAATAGTGCTCGTGGGGCTGGGCATCATCGATCAATCCATGAACTGCGCGTTGACCGCGCTCTTGGCTTTCTTCTTCTTGGGCGCCGGCTCGTCGTCGTCGAGGAAACGCGCTTTGATCGCGGCCTTCTTCGGTGCCTTGGGTGCTTTTCTGGCCGCGCGCCTGCTGGCCGCGCGAACCTGAGCCGCTTTTTCAGCCGCGGCCTTCTCAGCGGCGATCTTGTCGGCGGCAGCCTTGTCCGCCGCGGCCTTGTCGGCGGCGGCCTTTTCACGAGCGGCATGCTCGGCGGCGCGCTTCTTCTCTTCGGCGGCCTTGCCTGCTTTTTGTTTGTTCAACTTGGCGAGCAGCAAGCCATACGACTTCTTCTCGGGGTGCAGCGCGGCGGCCTGTGCAACAAGCTCAATTCGGCGCGCCAGGTCCGCCTCGGCGGCGGCCATCTCCGCGAGCATGCGTGCCTTGGCTTTATCCTCATCGCTGTGCGCCGGTGCGGCTGCGACGGCTTTGGCCGCCGGCTTGGCCTGTCCTGCATCGAGTGCAACAAACCCAATCCCCGCCGCGACCAACACCGCGCCGATCGCTGCGACCAGGCCCATGTTGCTTTTCTTCGGAGGCGGCGCGACGGCCTCGGTGTCCAGCGCCATCGTGGCCGCCGAGTTGGATGCCGCAACCCGGCGCCGCGCCGATGACGTGCCTGTGGACTTGCGCAGCTCGGCGTCCATCTGCGCTTTCTTGGGCAAAGCCTGCGACACGGTGTTGACCAGGGTCGTCAGCTCCTCGGTGGGGTCGAAGCCGGTCTCGATCAGCTGGGTTCCCACATCATCCGTGTCGCCATCAGCCGCCGCGCCATAGGCCTCGGTTGTGTCGACTGCGACGGTTTCGCCGTCCTCGTTGACCTGCATCGGCCCGACGGCGATCGAGAGCTCGGCGGCCGGGGTGTTGACCACCTCCTTGCGAATCTCCTCGAGCGCGGTTCGCATCGCTTTGGCGTCGGCGTACCGATCGTCGCGACTCTTGCTCAACGTCTTGCGAATCGCCTCAGCCAGCCCGGGATGCACGCGTCGAATGCCGGCCGTCGCTGGATCAGGCGGCTCAAGGTGGGTGTGCATGTACATCAACGACAAGGGGTTCTTGTCGGTAAACGGCAGCTTGCCGACTACGCAGCGGTACATAATGACGCCAAGCGAATAGAGGTCGGAGCGTCCGTCGAGCTGCTCGCCCATACACTGCTCGGGGCTCATGTACTGGGGCGTGCCAAGCGCAGTGCCGGCCGCTGTCAGCGACGAGTCCTGAGTCCGCGCGCAGCCGAAATCGAGAACCTTGACGACCGGCTCGTCGCCGCCCATCTGCGCCATCATGATGTTGGCGGGCTTGAGGTCGCGATGGACCAGCCCCGCCTTGTGCGCTTCGGTCATGCTCTTGAGCACTGGGATCGCGACGTCGAGCGCTTGCTTGTCGCTCATCGGGCGGCCGTTCTTGCTGAGATGCTTGAGCACCTGTTCGAGCGTCGGCCCGCGCAGCATCTCCATCGCCAGAAACAGCGGTCCGTCTTCGGCCTGACCAACGTCGAACACGCGAACTGTGTTGGGGTGACTCAAGCGAGCGGTGATCTGAGCTTCCTTGAAGAAGCGTTTGACAACGTCGTCGTCGCTGCTCGTCGGATCGAGCGAGAGGATCTTGACCGCGATCTCCTGCAGCGTGCTGACATGCTCGGCGGCGTACACGGCGCCAAACCCGCCTTTTCCGAGTGTCCCGGTGATCCGATAACGACCGCTGATCGTGTCCCCGGGAGTGTACGACAGGGCGTCGCGGGCGAACTCGGACAGGGCGACTGTCTCGACGCCATGCTCTGGGCAGTGACGGTCCGCCGTCATCGTCCCGCACATCGGACATTGGCGATCGGCGACGACTTGCTCGGCAGCAACGCTCACGTCTCCCTCCGGTGGATGGTGTCCCGCGCTCACGGCGACGTCCCAGCGTCGGGGTCCAAGTGCAGACCGGGTCGCTGATCTATGAGGATTAGAACTCGATATTGTGTATGTCTCTTCGTGAAGTCAGACACGTTATGTGTGTCGCAACTGGCGCACGGAAGACGCATATTTGCCGCATGAGCGATTTGAGTGCCGCGTTCGGAAAGCGCCTGAGACGACTTCGACGGCTGCGCGGATACAGCCAGCGAGAACTCGCGGAGCGCGCAGGTTTGAGCACCAACGCCGTGGGACTGTTCGAGCGCGGCGAACGCTTTCCACGCGAGCGCAGTATCGAGGCGTTGGCGCTCGCGTTGCAGGCCCCCGCCGACGAGCTGCTGCAAGCGTTGCTGGCCGGCCCACAACCTGCGGAACCAGGCGGCGGCATCACGCGCGAGACCATGGAGCTGGCACGAATGCTGCGAGGGCGTCCGCACGATGTTGCGCGAGCTGTGGTTGAGTTGGTTCGCGCCACGCTCCGCGCGCACGACGACGCCATGGCCACCGTGGCGTCGACGCAAACTGCGTCGCGCACCGAGCAGCAGGTCGCGGTGCAGGGGGATCATTCGCTAATCCCGACGCCCATCGACGCCATCGACACGACTTGATCGCCGCCGACCAGCACGAAATCAACGAGTGGACAGCCGAGCATGGCGGCGGCCTCCGAGACAACGCGGCAGACACGAATCGTCCCAGCACTTGGCTTACAATCGGAGTCGGCAGGCCGCCGCACGAAAACTACGATCGAGTTCGCCGCCACCGACAGCGCGCCGCCGACGATGGACCATGCGGCTCGGGCGCCACCGGGTTGTTGCAGCAGCGTCTCGCCGCCGCTCAATTCGAAAAGATGGTAGGGCCGGGAGCGGTCGTCCAAGCACGCGACGGCGACACCGGGCTGGCCGAGCCAGGCCGCGACAGGTCGGGCAAGGTCCAAGGCGGTGGTCCCCAGCCAAAGGTGTTCAGGTTGTGTGTCGTCGCGCATCATCGTCGTCCGTTTGCCATGACACAGAGCAAAGCCCGTGCCACGCGCCGCAAAAGACGTTAACCGACCAGTTTGTATAAACTTTTTATCCGTGCAGATCGCCTGATTGACGCCCACTGAGAGCGCACTCGCTCCAGCGGCAGTGCGTCATCACTGGGACGTCACAGGGACATTCCGTATCGACAGGAACACGTAGTGTATGTGTTTGTACGCCTTCCGCCAACCAATGCGCCGACGGACTGTCACTCACCCAGCGACTGCGCGCAGGTCGAGCCGACGTTCAACTTCCGCGATGCGCGCGTGAAGCT
>CAZLMW010000191.1:0-10621 GCA_964560875.1 uncultured Enterobacteriaceae bacterium | reverse complement strand
TCGTCGGGAAGCACATCGTCCTCCGGAGCGTCTTCGTCGGGGAGCACGTCGGCATCGGGCGCGTCATCGTCCGGCAGCGGCTCATCGTCCGGCAGCGGCTCATCATCCGGCAGCGGCTCGTCGTCGGGCAGCGGCTCATCATCCGGCAGCGGCTCATCGTCCGGCAGCGGCTCATCGTCCGGCAGCGGCTCATCGTCCGGCGCAAGCAGCTTCAACGCCGGGTTCATCGGCGGCGCCTGCACATCAACCAGCCAGTGCACGTACACCAAGGCCGTCTGCATGAAGAAGCCACCGAACGGCAGTTGCTCACAGACATGCACCAAGTTCTGTCCGGACAAGGCGGGCAAAGCGACCACGTTCTGCGTCGCAGCCAAACACCTGGGGGGCACCACCGGCGGGCTCTGCACGGCCCAATGTGACTATGCCCAAAGCAAGACGGGCTGCCGCAGCGGCTACAAGTGCGTGAAGCTGGCGCGCTACAACGATCCCAAGACGAGCAAGTTCGTGTGCGTGCCCGGTTCGGGCGGGTTCAAAGGCACCTGGTGCCACGATCAACTCACCAAGCGCGGGGTCAGCTGGTCGCCCGCCAACAATCCCATGGCCACCCCGAAGGGCCTCAACTACCCGGCCTGCAACATCCCTGATCTCGTCTACATCAGCCCGACTATTGGCGGCATCACGTTCCGCGCCAGCTCACCGACCGGCTCGGCGAAGAAGCTGTGGGTCAAGTGCCCGTTCGCGCTGGCGATGGCGGACATGGTCGACGCCCTCAAGGGCAAGAACGTGACTGAGATCATCCACTACGGAACCTACAATTGCCGCGTGATTTCAGGAACAAAGACGTTGTCGGAACACGGCATGGCCAACGCCTTGGACATCGCCGGATTCAAATTCAAGACCGGCGCGTATTGGACCGTGCTCAAGCACTGGGAAAAGGGCGCGAAGAATCCGAAGACCGCCGCTGGCACGTTCTTGCGCTGGTTCGCCGACACCGTGTTTGCCAAGAAGATCTTCAACATCATCCTGACGCCCGAGTTCAACAATGCGCACGCCAACCACTTCCACGTGGACCTGACGCCCGGCGCGAACTACCTCAAGGATGAGCTACCCGTGGGAAGCAATTCGTGCTTCGACGGCGACGGTTCACACCCCCATTGATCGCCCCGCACGCACCTGACCTCGGCGCAGTCCCAAGTCTAAGTAGAAACTCACCACCTCAGGCCGCCTCCTTCTGCCGAATACTGACGTCAGTTTCGTTCACCGTGGTCGCCGCAGGCGGTGGATGCTCGCCCAAGACCTCCTAAGACCTCCTAAGACTCTGTGAGCACGGCACCCAACGCTTCGGCGAGCCGTTCGTAATCAGCGAGTTTGTTGTAGGCCGCAACCGAAAACCGCAACGTTGTCGCCTCGTCCCCCGGGATCGCTGTGACGGGCACCTCGATCGCGTGCCTGTGCCGCAGCTCCTCTTGCAAGGGTGGCAGCAGCGGGGAGCGCCGCGGGATGTCAGCAACGCGAGAGGCCGGAACCTCAAACGCGCACATGGAGCCCCAGAGTGATGGTGTGCCGATCGCACGCAATCCGGTGGCCCTCTCCACGACAGAGACGGCTTGCACACACAGTTCGTGGTTGCGTGCCATCAGTCCGGTGATCCCGCCGGCTACGAAGCTGTCCAGGACGTCCATGGCCGTCGGAATCGACAACACCGCTGTGGGATCCCACGTACCTGGCCAATCGAACGCCGCGAGATAGCGGCTCCGGTCCGCTCGCAGCCCGTTGTAGGCGTGACTTGTGATGGCGGGAATGGTGTTGGGCCGCTCGTCCGCACGCGTGTACAGAAAAGCGGCACCCTTGGGCGTATACAGCCACTTGTGACAGTTGCCCGTGTACCAGCGTACTCCGAGCGCATCGAGGTTGAGAGGCAGCTGCCCGGGCGCGTGGGCACCGTCGATCATGGTTGCGACTCCGCGTTCCTCCAAATCGGCCACCAGGCTCTGGATCGGAAGCTTCAAGGCGGACAGACTCGTGATGTGATCCAAAAGAGCGAACACTGTTCGGTCCGTTACGGCGGACATCACGGCCGCGTGGAGCTCATCGGCGGATGAGGCAGAAAGCGGTGTCGGAGCTCGTACGACGCGTGCGCCGAAACGGGCTGCAGCGCGCTCGAGGACGTTGCCGCAAGCGTTGTAAACGTGGTCGAGGACCAGAAGCTCGTCGCCGGCCTGGAATTGCGAGCTCGTCACAACACTGTTGACGGCAGTGGTCGCGTTGGGGACGAAGGCAATGCCAGCTGGATCGGCTCCGATGAAGGCGCCAAGACGTTCCCGCACATGATCCAATCGCGGCTCGAACTCGCGCATGTAGAAGTCGAGCGGCTGCCTCTCCAACAGCTCCCTCCACGCGGACTGGGCTGCCAGGACCGGCTTGGGACATGCGCCGAAAGAGCCGTGATTGAGGAAGGTGACGTCCGGATCGAGAAGGAAGAGATCGGCGACGTCCGGACCCGGTTCGTTCATGCCCATGCTGCCTCACGTGGCTCCCGCCATGGGGGAACCCATCCGCCCAGCGCGGTCTCAAGGGCGACTGCGCACGCGATGGCGTTGTGGTCATACCAATGTGCCGCGACCACTTGCACACCCAATGGGAGCCCATGTCGGTCCAGCCCAAGCGGCACCATGGTCACGGGCAGCTCCAGCGCGTTGAAGATCGCCGTGTACGTGAAGTCCAGCGGGGTCAACACGGGCATACGATGTCGTGGCGCTGTGCGCGTGTACGGCGGGAAGAGCAGCACGCCGTTGCTGCCCAACTTCCGAGCCAGTCGATCGCGCAGTCGTCGGCCGTAATCGACCATTGGTGTGGTGTCTGCCGGCACGACCAACGGGAGCTTCTCCGCCGACGCCAGGACCATGGCCGGCAGCATGTGCGGCGAGCGTTTCAGCAAAAGCTTCGCGTACGCCCCGGTGAGCGATTCGGAGCGTCCCTCGCGCAACATGTCGCGGAAAGTTGTCTCTTCCGCTGCCGATAGCATCTGTGACCAGATATCCAGCGAGTGCTTGAACTCCGGGATCGTCGTGTAGCGCACAGCTGCGCCTCGCCTGGCCAACGCAGCAGCGGCCGCCGATTGCGCTCTGAGCAGGTCCGCCGACACGTTGCGCAGCCCGTTGCCGCGAACAACTGTGACTTCGAGGTCCGCAATATCGACGCTTGGGGGGTCACCGAGCGCGCGGTCCCGGGTGCTCGGGTCCACGCCATCGGGTCCGGCGAGCACGCGAACCATCGGCATCAAGTCCGTGGCGCGCCGCGCGATCGGCCCCGAGGCGAGGTACCTTAGCGCGTCGTTTTCCGCGATCGGGTACTGGCCCGTGGCCGGCACCAGTCCACCGGTTGGCTTGTGTCCGAAAACGCCGTTGAAGAACGCTGGCAACCGGATCGACCCACCGATGTCCGCGCCGAGTCCGATTGGAGAAGCGCCGGCACCAACGACCGCGCCTTCACCACCGGAGCTCCCGCCGACAATTCGCTTCGGGTTGTACGGGTTGTTCGTGCGCCCGTAGACGCGGTTGCTGCTCTCCATCCACATCAGCAGCTCGGAGACGTTTGTGGTGCCGAGGATAATCGTGCCGGCGGCCTTGAGCCGTGCGACAGCCGTTGCGTCTGTATCGGAGACATAGTCCTTGCGGACCAGGAGGCCCGACGTGCGGCGCATTCCGATGACCGAGAAGCTCTCCTTGATGGTGCAAGGGACGCCCAACAGCGGGGGCAGGTCCGGATCATCGTCCTCGTAGCGGGCGTCGGCCGCCCGGGCCTGGTTGCGAGCGTCTTCAAAGCAGCACTCGACGACGGCGTTGATCGCAGGATTCACCTGCAGGATGCGCCGAATGTGGGCTTCGACGACGTCGCGGCAGGACCATCGCCGTGTGCGGTACGCGGCCACCATCTCGGTCGCGGACGCTCGCAGATAACCGCTGTCAGCGGCGACCGGAGGTGGCAGTGGGGTATTGAGCGTCACGCCTTGACATAGATGCGGAAGCGCCAAGGCGAATGAGGCTCGCCGGCGATGACGACGTTATCACCGGGTTGCAGGGGCGCTTCCCCATTGTGACGCCGCCCGCCTATCTTTTCGCCGTTGACGATGGTGCCGAGGAAAGAGCCGCGATCGCGCACCACGTACGCGTCGTCTTGGACATCGATGAGGAAATGGTTGCGCGAGACGTTGTACGGCTGCCGATCGTCGAGCTCGAGATGGTTGTCGCTCAGCACGCCGCCCGCCTTTCGACCGACGCGAAACGGCAACCTGTCGACCGGATGTCCGTCGTCAGGCACGTCCCGCCCCGCGCGCTGCGTCGCAGCAAAGATGCGCACGTCCGATTCGTTGGTCACCGGCGCCGGCTGGACCTGGCTCGGCCGAATCTCCTGCCTGTCCGCCCGGTCGTTCATGACGCGGAGGCGCTCGAACAACGCCTTGAGGTAGCGCAAGCCGCTGTCCGGATCATCGAACAGCAACGGGACGAATTCGTCGGCCGTAATGGCGGCCACGGTCGCATCTTCGAGAACGCGTGCGGACGCCGAGCGCGGGCGTTCGTCGACCAGGCCCATCTCGCCAAAGATCTCGCCGATTCCAAGCTCACCGAGCACGAAGCGTTCGGTCCCATCGCCGCGGAAGATCTCCACCCGACCTTCCTCGAGAATGTACGCGTACGCGCTTGGGTCGCCGGCCGCGAATATGAGGTCGCCCTTGCTGAAGTGCTGTCGCCGCATGGGCGCCCTGTTACCATGGCCCCCGTGGCGATCCAAGATGGGTCGCAGCATTCGACCAAATCACGCAGACTTGGCGTTCGCACAGGCGCAGTTGCAGGACGAATCACGCTGTGTGGCGGTCTGAACAGCGACGCCAACCACAGGCATGATCATCATACCAATTATACACGGGAGGACGTGTGCTCGGTCAACTGTCGTATGATGTCGTCGTCGTTGGAGCGGGTCTCGCTGGCATGAACACGGCGTGGCTCCTTGCAGACCACGGGTTGAATGTGCTGGTCCTCGAGGCCCGAGATCGGGTCGGCGGCCGCACGCATACACGCGACGTGGCCGGGTCGACATTTGATGTTGGCGGGCAATGGATCGGTCCCAGTCAGCCTCGGCTGGCCGCGCTTGCAGCCAAGTTGGGGGTCGCGACGCATCCGACCTGGCACCACGGCAGAAAAGTGATTCGAATCGCCGGCAAAAGATCGACGTACGGCGCTGATATTCCATCGATTTCGTTGCCCAACCTTGTCGAACTCCAGCTGATGCTCAAGCGGATTGAACGCCTCGCAGCGCAGGTCGATCCGAAGCGGCCGTGGAAGACGGGCAACGCCGCGACTCTCGACGCCGCGACAGTGGAATCGTGGAAACAGCGAACAGTGTTCGGTAAATCTGCACGAGCGATGGTGGATCTGCTGATCCGGTCCGTGTGGTCAGCGGAACCCGGCGAACTGTCGATGCTTTACCTTCTGCACTACGCCCAGTCCGCTGGCGGATTGGAACGGCTCTTCCAGGTCGACGACGGCGCTCAACAGGCCGTATTCGTGGGCGGCGCTCAGCAGCTGAGTGAAGGGCTCGCAGAGGCGTTCGGAGGGACGATCCGACTCGAAGAACCCGTCCGAAAGATCGCGTACAGCGACCACGCGGTGTCGGTATCCACCGAGGCAGCGACCTACCAAGCTTCGCGGCTGGTCGTCGCGATTCCGCCGGTCCTCGCCGGACGCATCGCCTACGAACCGGGCCTGCCGGTGGCGCGGGATCAGCTCACCCAACGCATGCCGATGGGGGCCACGATCAAGTGCCTGGCGACGTATGACACACCGTTTTGGCGGGCCGATGGCTTGAGCGGAGAGGCGTTGAGCCACGATGGGGTCGTGTCGTTCGTGTACGACAACACGTCGACGGACGGCACGCAGCCGTGCCTCGTCGCCTTCGTGACAGGAGACCGCGCGCGCAATCTCTCCGGCCGGGGTGACAGCGCGATCCAGGCCGCCGTTGTGGACGACCTGACTGGGCTGATCGGTCCCGGCGCCCGCCACCCGCGCGAGTTCATCGCGTTCGATTGGAGCGCCGAAACGTGGTCGGGAGGCTGTCCCGTCGGTTTGGCCGCTCCCGGCTTGCTGACATCGACGGGGCCGGCACTTCGGCAACCTGTCGGTCCGATTCATTGGGCCGGAACCGAGACAGCGAGCCAATGGTGCGGTTACATGGAAGGCGCGCTGCAGTCGGGAGAACGAGCGGCGCGCGAAGTTATCGCTGCGCTCGCAAGGTGATCGCCGTTCGACTAATGGATCGCATGATCAATTCAACCCGACAGCGCCGTTTCGCCGTGCTCGCGGCCGTGGCCGTTATCTGCTCGATCCACGGCTGCTCGGACGAGACAGCCACCGACGCCGCGGCCGCGGCAGACGCAACGGTTGATGTGGGCGTGCGTGTGCCGACGGCAATCACTTTGCAGGCGCCGAAGTACATCCGAATCGACTGGGTCGGACGGTTCCGTGTCGATGTGTGCAGCCCGGATGGGAAGCTGACGATCGATTGGGGCGATGGCTACCGCGACACGCTCGATCTCGCGATCATCGACCTGCCCACCAGCAAGCCGGGCTGCCGCGTCTTCGCGACGAGTCACATCTACGGAACTGTCGGGGTCGTGAAGGTCTCCGCCGAGGTGGTCGACGGACTGGGCACCACCAAGACGGCGCAAGCCTCGGTTTCGGTCTTGCCCGTGCCGATGCACGAATCGGTTCACTCGCGGTCGCTGACGTTGACGCCGCCGTTCCTGGTCGCGGTGAGCACAGATTCGGACGAAATCAGCGTGTTCAGTCGGTCCACTTCGCAGGCCTGGCGGCTCGACCGCCACGTCAAGGTCTGCAAGGGGCCGAGGTCGGCAGCCGCGCTGGGCAACTACGTCGCGGTCTCCTGCCCGTCGGAAGACAAGGTCCAGATCTACAAGGTCAACAGCGGCGACTTCCGAAGTGAGGTCTCCTTCGAACACGGCGCGGCACCGTTTGGCGTGATTTGGCCGCGCACCGGTGGCTCCGAAGAAGGCGACTTGTGGGTCGCGCTGCAGGGCAAGAACTCGCTCGCGCGGTTGACGCACAAGGGCGGTGGCAAAGTGAAATTGGCCGGCGCCGTGACCGTCGTGGATGACCCGCGCGAGCTCGCCAAGCTGCCCGATGGACGCATCGCTGTAGCGCAGTGGCGTTCCGATGGGCTTGCGGCGAAAGTTGCGCTGTTCGAACCGGAGAAGACCGGAGAAGTCACCACGGTATCGATTCCGCGCGGGCCCAAGGATGCGGCCAACGGCGCGCTGACCTGGCTCGCTGCACCCCTGGTCACCCCCGACGGCAAACGAGCGTTCATCCCCGGCCAGGTGATCGCGAACGGCGCCAAGGATGCGACGCCTCAACTGCGCGGCACGCTCGCTGCCTTCAATGTCGGCGACGGAAAGCCCGGATCGCGATGGTTGACGCCCAGCGGACTGGCCGGGTCGGGGACGTTCTCGTCCGACGGCGCATGGATCTACACGACAATTCCTGGCAACCGCAGTGTTGTCCGGTTCGATCTCTCGACCGGCGAAAAGGACGCGTCCATCGGCGATGTCGGGGCCCAGCCCGACGCGGTAATCGCGACGAGGGACGGTCGATGGCTGATGGTCCTGGCGCGCGCCCAGCGCAGAGTCATGGCATATCGGCTGCTTGGTTACGCTGGACTGCCGCAGCAACCATTGGTGCAACTCCCGCTGCAATCCAAGGAACCGTTCACAGCGTCTGTCCTTCACGGCCAGCGCGTCTTCGCCGGGACGACGGCGGCAGCGGGCGCGGAAGGTGCACGCGCATGCGCTCACTGCCACCTCGACGGAAGGACGGACCGGCGCAGCTTCGATCGCAACGCGGTCGGTGAGGGTCTCCGCAATACGCCCGAGCTGCTCGGACGCTCGGGCACAGGACACGGCGCCCTGTTTTGGACCGGCTCGGCCGATGAGGTGCAGGACGTCGAGTCGGTCATTCGCGGTCACCTGGGCGCCAAGGGTTTGATGTCCGACGCCGATTTCGCCGCGCGAAAGGCCGCCCTGGGCGCCAAGAAGGCGGGCAAGAGCAAGGACCTGGACGCGCTGGCGGCCTATCTCGGCAGCCTGGATCGGCACCCGCGCAGCCCGTTCCGCAACGCCGACGGCTCGTTCACCAAGGCCGCCCTGCGCGGCAAGAAGCTCTTCGAGAGCGCGACGACCGGCTGCACGAACTGCCACAAAGGCGCCAACCTGACCGACAGCGACGTGCACGGCGGTAAAGCGGTGCTTCACGACGTGGGGACAGCGGGCAAGAACAGCGGCAAGGCGGGCGGTAGCGCATTGGCCGGGTTCGATACGCCGACTTTGCACGGGCTCTGGGACACGGCGCCGTACTTGCACGACGGGTCGGCCAAGACGCTGGACGATGTGTTCACCGGTGCCGCGCAACCGGACAAACACGGCAAGACGAGCCACCTGAGCAGCGACGACCGAAGCGACCTGGTCCAGTACCTGCTGCAGCTCGAAGGTCCGGGCAAGTAGTCGGGTCACCGGGGGCTTTCGGAAGCCCCGGACTTGAATCTAGCGGCGTCCGTCTTGTGGCATGCGATGGCTCGTGCTATCGGGCCGCGCAGGAGGCCGCCATGACCAACATCATCGTTACGTTCGACCTGTGGGACACCGTATTCATCGACGACTCCGATGAGGCGATTCGCGCCGAACGCGGGATGCCAACCAAGTTCGAGGCCCGCCGGCAGCTTGTCCACGCGGCGCTCAATGAGCATGCCGGCGATCGCGGCCCAGTCTCGCGCGAAGCCGTCGACATCGCCTATCGGACCGCCGACACCGCGTACAACCGCGTGTGGCACGATCACGCCGTCACGTGGACGGTCCCAGCGCGCCTGGAGCTCGTGCTCGCAGGAGTCGGCCGCGAACTTCCCCCCGCCGCGTTCGCCAAGCTTGTCCAAGACCACGAAGACATGGAATTGCACCTGCCGCCGCGCCTGGCCGCAGGAATCGTCGAACCCATCCGCGAGCTGGCCCGCAAGTACACGCTGGGAGTCGTCTCGGACACCATCTTCTCGCCGGGGCGGGCGCTGCGACAGGTCCTCGGCAATTACGGAATTCTCGATTGCTTCTCGGCCTTCGCGTTCTCGGACGAGGTCGGCTGCAGCAAGCCAGCCGCGGGCATGTTCGAAGCTATCGCCGCGCAAACGGGCGCTCCAATCGAAAGCATCGTCCACATCGGCGATCGACTCACCAAGGACATCGACGGTCCTCACACGGTCGGCGCGCGTGGCGTGTTGACCACCGTGGTCAAGACGCGCAACGAGGAAGGCGACGCGCCCGACGCCACCGTTCACGACTACGCTGACCTCGTCCGCGTCATCGACAGCCTCGCAAGCTAACCCGAGTTTGGCGGCCGCACCGGGCCGTCCATTCGTCAGATCAGATGATCATACCACTTGGCGCGCTGCCCTGCCCGCCTGTACCTGGAGCCCACCATGGCCCTGCGTTTTCTCATCATCGACGGGTACACGAAGCCGGCCCGAGACAAGCTGCGTGAAGCGCGAATGCGCCTCGCGTGGGAGCTGTATCGCGACATGCTGACGACGGTGCTCCCTGACGCGGAATACGATGTGCTGCTGCCGCAGGACGACGACAGCGAACTGCAGCGTGAGCTCAGCGACTACGACGGCATCTTGTGGACGGGAACGAGCTCGACCATCTACCACACGGACGACGCCGCGGTGATGCGGATGCGCAAGATCGGCGTGGACGGCTTCGCGTCGGGCACACCCGCGTTCGGGACGTGCTGGGGCCTGCAAATGGCGGCGGTAGCGGCCGGTGGCAAGGTCGCCAAGAACCCGCGCGGGCGTGAAATGGGCATCGCGCGCAAGATCAAGCTGACCAGCGAAGGGGTCGAACACCCATTCATGGCCGACAAGCCAGCGGTCTTCGACGCTTTCATCAGCCACTACGACGAGGTGGTCGAGGTCCCCGAGGGCGGCACCGTGCTGGCTGGAAACGACTTCACAGGTATCCAGGCGATGGCGGTTGAGCACAACGGCGGCACCTTCTGGGCTGTCCAATACCACCCCGAATACGATCTTAACGAGATGGCGCGGCTGACGGTTGCGCGAACCCAGCGGCTGCTCAACGAGAACTTCGCCTCGGACAAGGCCGAGATCGATGACCTGGTCGCCAAGATGGAAGCTCTGGCCAAGGAGCCGCAGCGCAAGGACCTGCGTTGGCAGCTGGCGATCGACGACGACGTGCTCGATGCCGATGTGCGCCAGGTCGAGTTCCGCAACTACATCGAGAAGCTGGTCAAACCGATCGCTGCCAGACGCGGCCGTTCGTGATTATGGTTTGAGTTCAGTTGGTTGAGACAACTGGTCTGATCTCTCAGTGTCTGGTTGCAGAGGAAACGATCAGTTGACGGCAACGCGGAACAGCCGCGCAGCGGAGGTTGGGGTGAGGCACGAAAAAGACGCTTTTCGGGCGAGGGGCCTCCGCCGCGAGGCCCCTTGCAAAGGGCGTGATTCATTACCCGGTCACGACCGCCATCAGGGGTCTGGGCAAGCGGAC
>CAZLMW010000190.1:0-10857 GCA_964560875.1 uncultured Enterobacteriaceae bacterium | reverse complement strand
GCGGCCTGCGCGGCGGCGGCGCCCCACTTCTTGAGGACCCACTGGCTGCACGCCGTGGCGCAACCCTGGCCCGTGCAGCCCTGGATGACCGACAGGCACGTCATGAACATCGAGCAGCCTTCCTCGTCACCGCAGGCCGTCAGCGCGTTGGCGCACTTGTCGTACGCGCAGCGGTTGATGCACTGGGCGTTGGTCTGGGGACACGGCGCTGTGTACTGCTGAATCACGCAATGGCCCTGCAGGCAGTTGATGTTGCCCATGAGGATGGCGACGGACTTGGGCGCGACGCTGTTGAAGCACTTGCCCTGGCAGCTGGTCGGCGTGGTGCCCGCGGGGAGCAGCGCGACGTCCTGCTTGTAGTTGGCGGGCGGCCACGGTGCGGTCTTGCCCTGCTGGCAGCCAAGGACGCATGTGTTGAGCGCGGTGCAGCCGGCGTCGTTCTGGCACGCGGTGCTGTTGGTGCCGCACTTACCGGCGGCGCAGATCTGCAGGCACTGGTTATCGGTGGACTGGCACTTCTTGATGTCGACGCAGTTGCTGAGCGTGCACTGCGTGAAGCCCTGGTACGACTTGACCGCCGCGTCGCCGGCGATGCTCGCGCACTTCTCGGCGCAGGTGTTGCCCTTCGGGTTACCCGGGGGCTCTTTGCCGTTGGCGCAGTCGGTGGCGCACTGGATGAGGCCGACGCACTTCGGGTCGGTCGAGCATGCGCCGTATTCCTTGGCGCATTCCTTCTTGCCGCAGGCGTCGAGGCAAACCTGGTCGTTGGGCGCGCACTTCTTCTTGGTCGTGCCGCCGCTGCTTCCGCTGCTGCCACTGCTGCCGCTGCTTCCGCTGCTGCTGCCCGCATCAACGCCGCCGCCGCTGCTCGAGGCTGCGGTGTCGCCGCCGCTGCTCGACGCCGCGTCACTGCCGCTGCTGGAACCGGCGTCGCCGCCGCTGCTGGATGTCGCGCCCGTGTCGCCGGTGGTGGCGGTTGGCGTGGTAGTCGTCTCACCACCGCAGGCGGCGAGCAGGGCGATGAGTGCGCCCGTCAAGGTCAGGGTGACCTTGTTGGAAGTGTACGTGTTCATTGGTCTTGTGCAGTGTGCTTTTGGTGCTTGCGCACGCGTGGAAGAAGGGGGCCCGTGCCAACAGGGCGGCGGACCGTACACGAACCACGCGTCTTTTCGCAACAAGTTCTGTTTTAGGCGCAGTTCTTGTCGAACAGGCAGTCGCGGATCGTCGTCTTGGTCGAGGTGTGCATGCCGCCGCCGCGATTGACGGCCTCGTTGCCGCGGAACGTGACCCGGTCCAGCTCGATTTCGCCCCAACGCCGAAGATGACGTTGTAACGCGCCGCTTTTTAGCCCGCCTTTCTCACCACGTCCGTCGGTCTTGCTACACTCTGGGCGACGGTGTGAGCTGACCGTCTCGCTGGATCGCGCTCGAAACACGACAACAATGCAGCGGGAGACTTGCTCATATGCGAATTGGCCGCGCGGCAACCAGCTCCCCGTTGCGTCTCCGGACGGCCTTTGTCGCGTGCGTTGCCATCGCCATCACGGCAACCGCTGCGGACCCCGCCCACGCAGCCGACGACAAACCCGAACCGCTACCCACCGCTTTGAGCGTCGTCCCGGGCCTCCTCGTGCATGGGTCCGGCCATTTCGCCGCTGGTGACAGCGACACAGGTTGGCGGCTGCTCGCGTGGCAGGGGATGGGGCTGGGGGCGTCCGCGGTTGGCTTTGGCGGCCTCGCAGCGACGGGCGCTGCTCGACAGACAGCGGGACTCTTCGTGGCGGTCGGGTTCGCGCGGTTGTTTCCGTTCACTGCATCGTGGCTGGCGGATGTCGTCGGAACCGCGCGACGCGGTGAGCGCATGGCATTCGCAGAGGCACCCGGGGCGGGACTCCAACCGGTGGGCGCCAGGTTGCGATTGAGCGCCGGCCCGCTTCTTGATGCCTACGAGGGCGTTGGCGCCGTCACACGCCTGCAGGTTCACGTGCGCCAGGCGGATTTCTTTGTCGCTCCCCGGGTGTTCATGCCGGGATTCGCGGCTGGATTGCTCGTCGACCGCGGGTCGCACACGCTGGTCGAGGCTTCCATCGAGGTGGAGCTATGAGCTGGCGAACCGGGGTGATGGTGCTGACGGCGCTCGCGGTGCTTGGCTGCGAGATCGACGCCGAAACCCGCGCGGCAAACGACAAGAAGGTCGGCCACTTCGCTGCCGGTGCGGTGCGCGTCGATGTTGACCATGGGTTGGCTGCGATCCGTGTCGCCGACGGCAAGATTCGCGACCTCCACGTCGCAGCGCCGACGATCACCATCCGTGTGCAGGGACCGATCAACGAGCTGGCGCTGACCAACCTCGCGCCCGACGATGCCGTTGACCGGCTGCTGTGACGGGCAGCGGGATGCTGGATGTTCTCGGCGCGAACATGGATCGGACACGTACGCATTTCGCTGTTAACGACATAAGTTGTCGCTTAAGTGGTTGAGGATCGCCGCATGACCGCAAAAACGACAACTTATGACGCGTTCCGGCGCGACGCCGAGCAGGCCGCCAGCGCTTGGTTCGAGAATAACGGCACCACCTGTACGCAGCAGCATCCTTACATCCCGGCCGGCCGCAAACGTCGCAAGGACGCACCGATCGACGGCGCTGTGCGCGCGAACATGCTCAACCCAAGCGTCGTTTCCGTGCTCGAGGAGCGCGCCAGGAGCCAACCCTTCGCGCTGCACGGTCACGCCCACAACGGTCTGTCCAGCCAGGCGATGTTGTTCAACCTCGTCGGACGCCTCGTCAAAGACGGTGACATCGACGCGATGCGGGCAGCCTTTGACGCGGCGGGAGCGCCATGGCCCCAACACCGCTTGCCCAGGGAGCGGGCCGTCGAGGCGTTTGAGTACGAAGATCGCGCGGTTTTCAACGAGCGGCAAAGCCAACCGACGAGCATCGACCTGGTCATCGGGGAGCCTGCCAAGCCCGGCGCTTTGTACGTCGAGGCGAAGTTCGTCGAGCGCGAATTCGGCGCATGTTCGCAGTTCAAGCGAGGCAATTGCGACGGCGGCAATCCCCTGCAAGACGTGAGCAACGGCCTCGACGCCTGCCCGCTGCACAAGCTTGGGCGCACGTATTGGCGGCGGCTCCGAGCGGTCGGCGAGGATTGGGCTGGTGTCTTCGGCGGCGACGTTTGTCCGATGGCACACCACTACCAGTTCTACCGGCAGGTGGCGTTTGCCCATGCGCGCGACGGCCACCTCGTGCTGCTCGTGGATGCCCGCAATCCGCGCTTTCTGCATCGCGATGAAAAGGGCCAACCGCGCGGTCTTTGGCCGATGCTGCGCGCGACTGTCCCCGCGTCGTTT
Source organism: uncultured Enterobacteriaceae bacterium (assembly GCA_964560875.1). Classification (GTDB taxonomy): domain Bacteria; phylum Myxococcota_A; class UBA9042; order UBA9042; family UBA9042; genus CAZLMW01. The sequence goes on along the minus strand of CAZLMW010000190.1, from coordinate 7,507 downwards.
CGGCCGCGCCTGCACTACGTAACCATCCAATCGGTCGTCGCCGCGATCCGCCAGACCGGGCGGCACGGCGATTGGATCGAGGAGTTCGCGCGCAAGTACGCAATCGACGCGGCCGCGGAACATCCCGATCCCGACCAAGCGCGCTTCGAAAACGGTGTGCTCGCGCCGGTGCGCCAATACCTGGGCCACGCGCGGATTCGGGTGCCGTCGGGCGTGCGTTGGAGATTTCGGTCCGACGAGGCCTCCGACGCGATCGTCGTCGCGCTCGATCACCGCGACCTGGGTCGGAACATGCAGCAAAACGTGGCCGCCGCGCCGTCCTTCGCGGTGTGCCTCGCCTATTGGCTGACCCAGGCCACGGCCCGGCCTTGTCGCGTCGAGGTTCATATCGCCGGCGATCCGCCCAAGCCACCGACGTTCGGGCGCGGGGAGCGTCGCAAGAAACCGACGACCCGTTGGCTCCATTGGCAACGCTCGCAGCTGCTGCTCCACATCTACAGCGAGGTTTTGGGCGACAGGTTCTCGGTCGTGCCGCGCTGCGCCTGGTCATGGCCCACCGAACCCAGGCTCAACCACGCCCTGGTCGAGCGCGCGATCGTGGCGTCGCAGCGTCACAGCGCCGATTCGGAACACCACCTCGAAGTTGCGATCACGCGGTCCGGCGAATTTGCGGCCCAGTTTGCCTCGATCGCTGGCGAGATTGACCCGCTCGAGCGGCAGCTGCCCCTGGGTTTGTTCGACGGCGAAGTCTCCGCGGCGACGGCGTGGACGCCCGGCGGTGGCAGCCAGGCGGACTTGTGGACCACCTCGCGCGATGGTGCTGTCGCCCACATCTTCGAGCTGAAGGTCGCCCGGAATAGGTTGGTCGGCATCGTTCCCGAGCTGATCTGCTACGCGTGGTTGCTGCGTCATGTCGCCGCACCGATCGGCACGCACGGTCGCATCGAGGGTGAGGGCGTGGCGCTTGGCCGAATCGCCGGTACCGAGCGTCTCGATGGGTGGCTGCTCGCAAAGGACCTCCACCCCCTGGTCTTCAGTCGTCGCCTGCGACAATCGCCGCTGGCTTGGTTCAACGAGGGGCTTGCCGAGCGTGGCATCACCGCGAACGTCCTGCCGCTGACAAGCGAAACACCGCCAACGCTCGATCTGTCCGCGGCATGGGGCCCGTCCGTGCGGCGTTGAATTCGTCAAATCCTCCTGCGTGAAGGTGTTGGATCCATTTGCGCCATATGCGGGGCGCTGTAGCCCTATGAATCGAGGCAAGGGTGGGTGTCACAAAAAGTCGCGCCTACGGCCACTCCGTGGTTCAGTTACAACGGACCTCAATCGACGTTTGGAGCGGCATATGCGCGTTTTTTCGGTCATCCCATCGGCCCGTCTCGGGCAACTCGTGCTCGGCGCTTTGCTGGTGGGCTCCCTGTTGGCGGCGGGCTGTGCGCAGGACACGACCGGCGACGATCCGGACGCCGAGGTGGACGCGGTGGTCGACAGCGGCTCGACCGGCGACGACACCGGTGGTGCTGACGTCGGCGACAAAGACGTAGGCAGCGTCGATTCCGTGGCGGCGGACACGGGGCCCAACGAGGATTGTCCCGGTGGTCCCGATTGTCCGTGCAAGACCAACGCGGAGTGCGACAACGCCATCTGCCTGGACACGCCCAAGGGCAAGCGGTGTGCGCGCAATTGCGTCGATAGCTGCCCCGATGCTTCTATGGTTTGCGCGCAGGTCAACAGCCCCGGCGGTGACGTCGTTCAGATCTGCGTGCCGCGCTGGGGCAAGCTGTGCAACCCGTGCTCCGAGACGAAGGCGTGCGAGTCGGTCGGGGTCAAGAAGGCCACGTGTGTCAGCGGCGGCGACAAGGGCAACTTCTGCGGCTCGTCGTGCGCGAGCGCCAGCGACTGCCCGACGGGATACAAGTGCCAGGACGTCAAGAGCGTCGAGGGCGTCTCGGTCAAACAGTGCGTGTCCGCCAGCGACGAATGCACCTGCAGCGAGTCGGCCAAGACCGAGCAGCTGTCGACCACCTGTGGGATCGAGGTCAAGGACGACAAGGGCGGCGTCATCGGCAAGTGCGTCGGCCAGCGCAAGTGTCTCGCGAGCGGCTTGAGCAAATGCGTCGCACCCGAAGCGAAGTCCGAAGAATGCGATGGCGTCGACAACGACTGCGATGGCGACACCGATGAGGGCACCTGCGACGACAAGAACCCGTGTACGGCCGATGCATGCGAGCCGTCCAAGGAGAAGGGCAAACAGTGCTCCCACAAGAAGATCGACACCGGCTGCAACGCCGATGACAACATCTGCACGACCGACGACAAGTGCGAAGACGGCGTGTGCACGCCCGGCAAGAAGAAGCCTTGCGACGACAAGAACCCGTGCACGATCGACCAATGCGACGCCAAGAAGGGCTGCGTGCAGACCGACGACGATGGCAACCCCTGCGACGACGAAAACCCGTGCACGATCGGCGATGTCTGCCAAGCGGGGTCGTGTTCGGCCGGCAAACCCAAGGTCTGCGTGTCCAGCGACGATTGTGTGGCGGCCAAGTGCAACCTCGTCACCGGCAAGTGCAAGTTCGAGAATCAGCCGGACGGCCTGCAGTGCGACGACGGGACGGTCTGCACCAAGAAGGACGCGTGCAAGAGCGGGTCCTGCAAGGGTGCGGTGTTCACCTGCGACGACGCCAACGCGTGCACCGATGATAAATGCGATCCGGTCAAGGGCTGCCTTTTCACGCCCAACAACGCGCCTTGCGACGACGGCGACAAGTGCACCGCCGGGGACGTCTGCAAAGCGTCGGCTTGCGCCGGCGGCAAAGCGCTTGAATGTGACGATGTCAACCCCTGCACTGCGGACAAGTGTGACGCCAAGACCGGCAAGTGCACGACAACGCCCAACACCGCGTCGTGTTCCGATGACAACGCGTGCACCGTCGGGGATGGGTGCAAGAACGGCAAATGTGCGCCCGGCGGCGCCAAGTCGTGCGATGACAACAACGCCTGCACCACCGACAGCTGCGACGCGGCCGACGGCAGCTGCAACAACGTCGCCAACGACAAACCCTGCGACGACGGTGATCCCTGCACGCTCAAGGACACGTGCAAGGCCAAGCAGTGCGCGTCGGGGCCCGCTCGCGTGTGCGCCGACAAGGACGGCTGCACCACCGATGCGTGCGACGGCAAGACCGGCAAATGCACCTTCAAGCCCATCAACGGCTGCGGCGGCAATTGCGTGACCGCGAAGGACTGCGAGGACAAAAACGCGTGCACCGCCAACACCTGCGTCGGCAAGAAGTGCTCGTTCCCGGCCAACACGGCGCCCTGCAACGACGGCAAGAAGTGCACCATCGGCGATCTCTGCAAGGACGGGGCGTGCAAGTCCGGCGCCGGCAAAAACTGCGATGATGGCGAGGTTTGCACCGCTGACTCCTGCGACGGCAAGACCGGCAAATGCGTCAACGCGCCCAAGACCGCGCCGTGCAACGACGGCAACGCCTGCACCCTGAAGGACACCTGCAAAGGCGGAAAGTGCGCGCCCGGCGGCAAGAAGAGCTGCGACGACAAGAAGCTGTGCACCACCGACGCCTGCAACGCCAAGACCGGCGACTGCTTGCACCTGGCCAACTCGCTCAAGTGCAACGACGGCAACGGCTGCACCGTCGGGGACGTCTGCAAGGGCGGTAAATGTGCGCCCGGCGGCCCGCGCGACTGCAACGACAGCAACGGCTGCACCAACGATTCGTGCAACCCCAAGACCGGCGCCTGCGTGCACGTGCCCAACACCGCGCCATGCAGCGACGGCAACGCCTGCACGCTCGGCGATGTCTGCGCGAAGGCCAAATGCAAGGGCGGCAAGCTCAAGAACTGCAACGACGGCAACCCCTGCACCGGCGACGTGTGCAGCAAGATCAACGGCGCCTGCAACAACGCTCCCCAAGACGGTCCGTGCGGCGATGGCAACGCGTGCACACTCAAGGACACCTGTGTCGCCGGCAATTGCGAGTCGGGCGCTGCCAAGGTGTGCAACGACAAGGACGCGTGCACCGCTGATAGCTGCAACGTGAACACCGGCGCCTGCTCGTCCAAGCCGATCTTCGGCTGTGGCGGTAACTGCAAGACCGCCAAGGACTGCAAGGACAGCAACGTCTGCACCAACGACACATGCAAGGGCGGCAAGTGCGCGTTTCCGCCCAACACGCTGGGGTGCAGCGACGGCAACGCGTGCACTGTCAACGACACCTGCCAGGCCGGCAAGTGTGGCAAGGGCGTCAAGAAAACCTGCGACGACTTCAACCCGTGCACGACCGACAGTTGCAACGCGGTGACCGGCAAATGCACCAACGCCAACAACACCGCCAAGTGCACCGACGACAACGTGTGCACAGTTGGCGACAAGTGCGGCAGCGGCAAATGCATCTCGGGCAAGAAGACCAACTGCAACGACGGCAAACTCTGCACCACCGACACCTGCAACGCTTTTTCGGGCGACTGCGAAAACGTGGCCAACTCGCTCAAGTGCAGCGACGGCAACGGGTGCACCATCGGCGACAAGTGCGGCGGCGGCGCGTGCCAGCCGGGTGTCAAACAGGTCTGCGACGACGGCAAGGTCTGCACATCGGACCTGTGCGATCCCAAGTCCGGCGCGTGCAAGTTCGTCGCCAACACCCTTGTCTGCAGCGACGGCAACGCCTGCACCATCGGCGACCGCTGCTACGCGACAAACTGCAAGGCCGGCAAGAAGCGGGTCTGCAACGACGGCAAGCTCTGCACCACCGACAGCTGCAACACCAAGACCGGCGGCTGCGTCTACAGCAACAACACTGCCAAGTGCAGCGACGGCAACGCTTGCACCCTCAGCGACACGTGCAGCGCCGGCAAATGCAAGCCCGGCGTCGCCAAGCTCTGCAACGACGGCGATAAGTGCACGACCGACCGCTGCGCCCCCTCGACCGGCGCCTGCAGCGCATCACCGATCATCGGCTGTGGCGGCAACTGCAAGACCGTCAAGGACTGCAACGACAACAACGTCTGCACGACCGACGCGTGCACCGGCGGCAAATGCGCGTTCGCTAACAACACGCTGACCTGCAGCGACGGCAAGAAGTGCACCGTGGGCGACCGCTGCAAAGCCGGCACTTGCATCGGCGGTGGCGCCAAGAACTGCAGCGACGGCAACGTCTGCACGAACGACTACTGCGACGCGGGCACCGGTGGCTGCAAACACGTCAACAACAGCAACGCCTGCAACGACGGCAACGTCTGCACGCTGACCGACCGCTGTGGCTCCGGCAAATGCATCGGCAGCGGCAAGCGGAGCTGCAACGACAACAAGGTCTGCACAACAGACAGCTGCAACGCGACCAAGGGCTGCGTGTTCGTCAACAACACGGCGGCGTGCAGCGATGGCAACGCGTGCACCGTCGGCGACAAATGCGGCTCGGGTAAGTGCCAAAAGGGCAAGCCGAAGGACTGCAGCGACGGCAAATCCTGCACCGACGACTTCTGCCTCAGCGGCGGCAAGTGCTACAGCCAGGCGTCCAAGAACGGCACGGTCTGCGCCGCCGGCAAGGGCGTCTGCGCGTACGCCAAGTGCGAGGTGAAAACCTACCTCAGCGCCACTGCCCTCGATCCCGGCTACCTGCACACGTGCGCCATCGACACCAAGGGTCAAGTGCGCTGCTGGGGCCGCAACTCGTCGGGCGAATGCGGTGACCTGAGCAACAAGGACCGCTACATCGCCGACAAGCCGGTCGACAGCGTCAAGGGGGCCATCTACGTCGACGCGGGCTACCGGCATTCCTGCGCCGTCGACGGCAACGGGGTCCCGTGGTGCTGGGGGGCCAACAACTACAGGCAGGTCTCGCCGAGCGGTTCGGGCAGCTTCACGACGCCGCAGAAGGTCGCGTTGACCGACGTTGTCAGCCTGCACCTGGGCTGGGAATCGAGCTGCGCCACCCTCAAGAACGCGACGGTCTGGTGTTGGGGACGCGGCTCGGCGGGCGTGCTCGGCAACAAGAGCACGGCGACACTGACCAAGCCGGTCCAGGTCGCCAACCTCACCGACGTCAAGGGCGCGGACATGGATCAGTTGAGCGGTTGTGGTAGCAAGAAAGGCCAAGGCTACTGTTGGGGCCAGAACACCTCCTTCCTGTTTGGCATCGGCAAGGTCTCGAGGTATGCCGCGTTCGAAAAGAGCGGGTTTGGCGCCGCGGTCGCCTCCATGCACATGGGGAGTTCGGCCGCCTGCGCGCTCGACACCAACGGCGGCGTGGCCTGCGCCGGCAGCAACTACTACGGCGTGATGGGATCGGGCGCCACCGGCAGCGGCAACTATGCCGTCACGCCTGTCGCGGTGAAGCTTCCCCCCATTGCATCGATGGACGTGTCGTACTTCCTCGCATACGCCGTGACCAAGGAAGGCGACGTGTGGGGTTGGGGCAAGGACAACTCGGGCAACATGGCGCAGGGGTCGAGCACCGGCAAAATCTACCCGCCGACGCAGCTGACCAAGCTCGGCAAAGCGACCCTCGCGCGCGCCTCGGTCTTCCACGGCTGCTTGATCCGCTCGGACAAGTCGGTGTGGTGTTGGGGCAGCAACTCGTGGGGCCTGCTCGGCAACGCGATCACGTCCGGCGGCAAGTTCTACACCCCCGGCCGCGTGGTCACGAGCAAGACCATCGTGCCGTAGGTTTCGGGGGGGAAGCGTGCCGGCCGACAAGGTCGCGGCCATGCTCACCGGCCTCATCCGCAAGCACAGCGGCACCCCGTGAGGGTGTGAGTTCGGGTTCGCGTTCGGGTTCGGGTTCGGGTGGCCCGGAACCGGCCTATCGCTCAGTCAGCGACTTCCAATCGGGCCTGTGTTTCGGTTGCGGCCGCCACAGGTCTTGCAGTCCTGCCCCTTGATGCCGACGATGCAGCCATGAACCACCGCCAACTACACACGTTTGGCCTGGCTTACGGGCTGGCGTCGATCCTGCTGACCGGCTGTCCCGAGGATACCGAGGACAGCGGCTCATTCGCCGGTGCGGATGCGGGCGCCGTCGCGGACTCGGGTTCAGTCGCTGATTCCGGTGCGGTCGCTGACGTCGGTTCCGTGGCCGATGCGGGTTCGGTGGCCGATACGGGTTCTGTGGCCGATGCCGGTTCCGCCGCTGATGCCGGTTCCGCCGCCGACGCGGGTTCTGTCGTCGATGCGGGCTCCGTCGCCGCCGATGCGGGTTCCGCCGCCGACGCGGGCTCCGTCGCCGCCGATGCGGGTTCCGCCGCCGTTGATGCTGGTTCCGCCGCCGTTGATGCTGGTTCCGCCGCCGTTGATGCTGGTTCCGTCGCCGTTGATGCTGGTTCCGTCGGCGTCGATGCGGGTTCCGTCGCCGTCGATGCGGGTTCCGTTGCCGTCGAAGCGGGGTCCGTCGGCGTAGATGCGGGTTCCATCGGCGTCGATGCGGGTTTCGCCGCCGTCGATGCGGGTTCCGTCGCCGTCGATGCGGGTTCCGTCGCCGTCGATGCG
>CAZLMW010000189.1:0-10901 GCA_964560875.1 uncultured Enterobacteriaceae bacterium | reverse complement strand
GACTGCGGACACTTTGCGACTGCGGACACTTTGCGACTGCGGACACTTTGCGACTGCGGAACCTGTGACGACAGCATCCCCTGGACATCCCCGCACCGGGACCACGACACGGGTCGTTTGCTGCGTTGCAGCGACGCTGCTGTTCGCCCTGGGATGTTCGACGGGGCGCGCTGGTGGAAGCGGCGCCAACCTCTACGATGTCGCGCTCGTCAACGACGCCACCTTCGGCGACGCGCCCAGCGGCGACACGTCGACAGCCGGACACGACGCAGCATCCAACGACGACGGATCAAGCAGGGCCGTGGACATCGCAGCCGTGGACGTCGCGCAGCCGGATGTGGACGTGCTCGGCACTGATGCGGGTGTCGTACTCGGGGACGTGTCCGCCGGCGGCGATGGCGCGCTGACCGATTCGGGCTCTCCCGCCGCAGATTCGGGATCATTACCCGACACTCCCTCCACCGACGCTCCCTCCACCGGCGATTCGGGCGCCGGCGACGATGCGGGTACGGGCAACGATACGGGCGCAAGCGGCGACGGCGCGGCCAGCGACGGTTTGGGCGCAGACGGCGGCCCCGCCGCGGACGCAGGTGACGGGCTGCCGTACGGCGGACCGGTGGGTGGTCAATGCAAAGGGCTGTCCGGGACCGTCACGTGCTCCAACGACTGGAAACACCGCGTGATGTGCGTCAACGGGGCGTGGACGTCGCTACAACACTGCGGTTTCGGGGCGTGCAAGCGCTTCAAATCGGCCGGAGGCGCGGTGCTCAGCGAGTGCTTCGTGCCCAAGGTCAAGCACAAGGCGCTCGCGAGAGCCTGCAGCCGCTACCTCAAGTGCTACAACCCGCCGATGTCACTGGAAGACTGCGTGCGCCTCAATCTGCACGGCAAGAAGCTCGGCGCCAGCATCCCCGCCGGCCAGGTGCGCGAAGTCCACAATGTCGCGGTGTACCAGCTGCTCGACGCGCTCAAGTGCATCGACCAAACCAAGACGTGCAACGACCTCGCCCAATGCCTGCACTGGTTCCCCGTCGACAAGTGCGGCAAGGCCACGAACGCGGGCTGCGACGCCCAGGTCGCGTGGGCCTGCAAGGGTCATGGCAAACCGGTCGCCGCGTCGTGTGGCGCGCTCGGCATGACCTGTCATGTCTTTGGCGGCAAGGCTACCTGCGCCAAGTCGCTGGCGTGCAAGGCGCCCAAGGCCTCATGCACCGGGCTGGTTGCCAAGGACTGCATCAAGGATGCGGAGGGCTCCACGGTCGGGGTGGTGAGCGACTGCGCGTTGATCGGCAAGACCTGCAAACACGACCTGGCCACGGACACCGCGGGCTGCGACCAGCCGCTCAAGTGCACGACCCAATTCAAGCCGACGTGCGACGCGACCGGGGCGACCAATTGCGTGTCGGGCGTCAAGATGAAGCGGGTTTGCGGGCTCGGCCAGTCGTGCAAGTTCCTCGACCACCTCGGCCATTTCGCCAGCCACTGTCCGATCGGCATTGACTGCAAGCAGACCGGCTGTTCCGAGGGTGGCACCTGCTCCGCGCCGCCGTTTTGCAAGGGTCATATCGCCCACTACTGCGAGGGTGGCTGGCCGGTTGCCCTCGACTGCAAGTCGATCGGAATGAGCTGCGCGAACACCAAGTTCGGCGTGCGCTGCCAGTAGTTCCGCGAGGGCCTCATCGCCTGTTTCTTCGAGCCCAGGGCGGCCGCTGCTATCCTCTCGGTTCGTTGGGAGGACGCCGATGGCAGCATCATTTTCCGGGACTGGACGCGCGCTTCGACGCCTTGTGGTCGCGCTTGGCACCCTGAGCATTGCGGCCGGTTGCGCGGCGGAACCGACAACGGGCGCCCAGCCCGGCGGCTACAACCCGATCGGCTACCAGGGCTACGACATCCCGCCCTGCATCGACCACGACGCCAAGGACACCGCCAAGACCGCCGCGGACGTGCCGACAACCGACAAGGTCGATGCCGGCTCGACGGCCCAGGACGTCGCGTCAAAGGACTCTGGGGCGAGCGTTGACGCGGGGTCGCTGACCGATGCCGGCGGCGCCAAGGATGCCGGCACTGCGACCGTAGACGCTGGTGGCTCAACGGATACGGGCGGACAAGCCGACGCAACCAGCACGCCGGACGCAGGCACGGGGCCAAAGGACATCGCGGTCGACGCCGGACCGCCTCCGCTCAACTTCTCGTATGTCTACGACGAGGTCTTCAAGAAGTTCGGCTGCACGGCATCGCTGTGCCACGGGGCCAAGGCCAAGGAGATGGCGTTTCTCGCCGACAAGGCCAAGGCGTACGGCTTGCTCGTCAACAAGGCGTCGCAGGTCAAAGACTGCAAGTTCCTGCCGATCGTGCTGCCCGGCAAGCCGGAAAACAGCGTGCTCTACACCAAAATCAAGCCGTGGATGAAGGCCTGCGGCGAGAAGATGCCCGTTGGCACCGACGGCGTGACCGACGCGGCGGCCAAGATCGTCTACGACTGGATCAAGAAGGGCGCGCCGAAATAGCGGCGGCTACTTGCCAGCGATGTAGAGACTACTTGTCAGCGATGTACATGCCGCAACGGTAGAAGTTGCTGCTGACGTCCTTGGCCTGGCTGGTCGCCGAGATCTGCAGGATGAACGTCGTTTCGCCGCCGACTGGGATGTCCTTGACGGTCGCGTTGGCGGTCTCGTCCTCGACCCACTTGGCGCCGGGGTAATCGCTGCCGTCAGCTTTGAGCAGCTTGATGGTCATGCCGCGCAGACCTGAACCGGCGCGTCGAGCGGCGCACGTCGCGGTGATCTTGCCCTTCTCGAAGCCAGACGGGACGGCGATGGAGTAGTGATCGACGTCCTTGCCGTCGTTGCCGATGGTGCCGGCGATGAAAAAGCCGGGCGCGCCGGACGTGGTCTGCGATTGCTTGAGCACTTCGGCCGTCTTGACGTCGTCGTTGTCCTTGTCCTTCTTCTCGAGCGGGTTATCCCCGGTCGCGCGGTGGCTGACGAAGTAGAAGTCGTTGCTGCCAGCGGTGGTTCCCGGGTGCTTGAACGCGACAAGGAGGGGTTCGCCGGGCTTGGCGGGGACCCACAGCTCGGCGCCTTTGTGGGTGAGGTCGGCCTTGGCGATGATCTGGGTCGGAGCGCTGGCGAGTGAGACGGTCGCGACGCCGATGTCGGTGGTCGAACCCGAACCGCCCTTGCCAGCGACGTGGGGCTCAAATGCGACGGTCAGGTGCGTGTTCTTGGCGGCGTCGACGTCGGTCGGCGGCACGAAGCGGAACCAGTCGGTGTCCTTGTTGTCTTTGAACGTGCCGTAGATGCGGGTGACGTTGTACGCCGAGACATTCGGGTTGTTGATCTTCGCGTACGCGCCGGCGGTGAAGTCGGCGGGGGTGTCGCCCTTCTCGGCGTCCTTGACGATCTGCGGCGCGGCGTCGTTGAGCTTGCCGACGAAGATCTTGTACTTGGTCAGGGTCTTGTCCTTGGGCTCGGCGCACGACGCGTTGATCTTCTTGGCGGCGACCCATGTGAGCACTCCTGCACCGTGATGTAGTAGGTGCCGTCGGCGGGCAGGATCGTGAAGATCGCGCTGTCGTTGGTGGTCCGCGGGGTCGGGTCGTCGTTTTCGGCGATCTGCTTTTGGTCCTTGTCGAACAGCGTCATCACCGTGTCGATGGCGGTTTTCTCGAACGCCTTTTCCTGCGCGAAGATGTCGATGAGCACGGCGTCGCCCTTCTTGCCCTCGAACGTGAAGTAGTCGACCTCGCCGGTGGGCGCGAGCTCTTCGTCGGTTGCATCGGCGCCGATGGTGATCGGCAGCGCGGTGTCGAACGAGTTGTGTTTGCTGAGCGCGGGCTTGCCGGCGTCGACGCTTCCGGTCGAACCCGCGTCCTTGCTTGCGGTTGAGCCGGTGTCCTTGGCGGTGGTGCCGCCGGCGTCGTTACCGGATGCACCGCCGGTGTCGTCGCTGGAGCCCGCGTCCGTTGAGCCGTCGGCAGCCGCGTCGGTGGGTGTGGCTTTCTTGTCGTCGCTGGTGTCGTCCGTGCACGCCGAGGCGAGCGCGAGGGTGGCGGCAAGCACGAGACTCAGGCTTGTGGACGTGAGGCTCGTGGATGTGTGGTTGGCAATCAGGCGATTCATGGCGGGCTCCGCAACTTTTTGGGGCGCGGAGATTTGGGAAATCCGCCTTGCATGTCAAGGGGATATCCTCGGGTTGCTCGATTACAGCCTGGGCAGGCCCACAAAACGGCGCCAGATCGGGCGGCGGCGGGCGACCGCTTCGTCGTACAGGCGGACGGCGCGGCGGGCCAACGCGTCGGGATCGTCGGCGACGGAGAGGTCGGGCAAGATCTCGATCGCGTCGGATGGCACGCCGTTTCGAACCAGCCAGTCGCGGGTCGCCGGACGCCACACCGTGACGAGATCGGACAAGAACGCGCCGGAGATATGGGCCGCGGCGGCGAGCGGTTCGTTTTCGAGTCGGCTGACGGTGCCGGGGACACCGGTGATGACGACCGGGCGATCGGGAACGAGGCGCAGCAGGCCACACAGCAAGGCGGGACGAGCGAGCCATGCGTGGATGACGTCGGCGCGATCGCGGTTGAGGAAGGGTTCGATATCGCGCAGGCCACGCAAGGTCCGCAGGCCGGGGAGGGCTCCGAATCGGTCCAGGGTCACGAGGTTGACGTCGACGTCCTGGGCCGGAATGGCGCGCCACAAATAGGTCAGCGACGCCTCGACATCGGCGTTGCTCCCGTCATGCAGCAAGGTCACCCGCAGGCGCATCGTTTCGTTCCTTCGTTTGGCGGTGCAGCGGCCGCCAATACAGCGCCGCCGTCCGCGTCAACGTCCCAATCCGTTCGTGAGTTCGCGCTTGGGTCCGCCCATCCAGCCACCGACAACGAGTCGGCGCGAATACCAGAAACCTACGCCGATGGCACGTGGATCCCCGTCGGGCGCGGCGGTCCACATCAAGGCGATGTTGAGCGCATCGTCGTCGAGCACCCATTCGACCCCGGCGAACGTGTCGAAAACGGTCGGTCCGACACCATCGGAGGGGTACGTGACGTCGAGCTCTGCGTAGATCCCGAAGTCGTCGTTGATGCGGCGCTCCAGCACGCCGACGCCGTATATTTCCGGGCTCTGCAACCTCAGGTTGGTCGTGCCGAAGACGTTCCAGTTGAACTTCCACGCGTCCTTTTGCAGCCAGACGGTGTGCGTGAGGCCCGCGATCAACCCGAGCTCGCCGTTGAGGGAGTCAAACGGCACGTAGAAGCCCGCGGTTGCGCTGAACAGCGTCGTCAGCGCGACGCGAGGCTGCAGGTAGAGGCCGTCGCCCTGCCACTCGCTGCCGTGGTTCCACATCGCCGCGATGACGGACAGCTCAAAACCCGCCGGGAGGCCGATTTCCAACTGCAGCTGCCAGTACGCCGAAAGGTTGGGGTGGGCCTTGCCGCCGATGGACGGGACGACGTCGATCTCGCCGGAAGGGACAAGCTCGCCTGGCCAGTCGTTGTATCCGTCAGCGAGAGCCGCGCTGCAGAAGCCGATGAGGGCTCCAGCGAGGACCACGGCGAACGCACCGACACGAGCGATGCGGGGCGGACTGAGAGCGAGCACGTCCGCCCATCATGCCCGATCTCGAGGGCGAGGTGACAGGTCTGACGAGCTGCGGTGTTGAATCTGTAGCGGCCCGACGACGTCGTTTCCAAACGCGGGCGCCAACCACGAGGAGCACCCATGCCGACCCCGCACCTGACCCGACCCGCCCCGAAAACCCGATCTCACATCGCGTTCTTCGCGGCGCTGTTGTGCGTCGTCTTCGCCGCCCCCTCGGTATTCGCTGACGGTCTGCTCGCAACGGCCGACGCTTCGGGCGTGTCCTCGGTTTCCAGCGGTGGCGCTTCCCGCATCGCCCGCGAAAGCCGCGCCCGCAACCTCGGCCACCTCGTCACCTACCGTCGCTTGGCCGGTCCGGAGACCCTCGGTCGTCTCGGCGTCGATGTCGGGTACGCGACCATCCGTCTTGCCGACGCTGAGGGCGAAGGATCGATCGGAAGGCTCCACGCGCGGCTCGGCCTGACCAAGAGCATCGACGTCGGCGCGTCTGTCTCCGTCGATCCGCAGACCGATGCGCGCACGGTAGCGGGCGAAGTCTCCTGGGCCCTGTTGCACCAGCGCGGGCCGGTTCCCGGGATCCTGCTCACGAGCTCGTTTACGCGAACCGAGGGGCTACGCAACGGCGACGTCGAGATCTTCGATACCTCCGCCATCATCGGCTACTCGATCTTCGGCGGCACGCTCTACACCGGAATGGGCACGCGGTTTGTGCATGACTGCTGCACGGCCGACGGCGAATACCAGGCGGCCAGCTACGGCATCGCGGGCGCGCGCTACGAGTTCGGCCCGGTCAACTTCACGGCGCAGACCGACGTCGGCTCGACAACAACCGCCAGCCTTCGCATCGGTGTCTCGATCTGATCCGCGATTCCGTTGCCGCTAGACTTCAACTCTTCGACTACTTGCAGACGCAGCCTTTCTTGGCGTCGCACATCGCCAACTTGCCGGCGCACTTCTTGGCGCAATCGTTGAACACAGTGGTCCGACACTGACCGGCGGCCTGGCAGCCCGCGTTGCCCCAGGCGTCGACGCGGATGATCGCCGGGTTTTCACGCGAAAACGCCACGGTTCCACCCAGCAGCGCGGCACCACCGTCGTCCATCACCACGAGCCCCTGGCGGCCGAGCATGGTGGTCTTTCCGACCTGGTATTCGCGATACCAAACGGGCTTGCCGGCGGCGTCGAGGCGCGTCAACCAGGCCTTCTTCACGATGCCGTCGTCGCGGTCCCCCGCCACCAGGAAGCTTCCGTCCGGGCTGACACCCAATCCGCGGAAGTCGACGGGCGTCGCGAGCTTGGGATGCTTACGCCACTTCAGCGCGCCGTCCTCGCCATGAGCCGCGATCACGTAGCGCTTGTCGGTCCCAACGATGTAGCGCCCAGCGGTGATGAGTTGCCCGCCGGATGATTCGATGCGTTCGTAGGTGACGGACTTGCCGGACACCGCCGATGACTTGCGCCACACGAGCTTGCCCGCGTTGTCGAAGCGCGTGAGGAGGGGATCCATCGGCCCCTTCGACTTGCGCGTGGCGCCTGCAATCACCGCGTGGCCGGTCTTGAACGTCACAAGCGCGTGCCCGTAGTCGTCGCCATCGTTGCGACCGCTAGCGCGGGTGTATTTGGGCAGACCCGTGCCGTCAGTGCGGATGTAGAGCAGCTCGATGCGACCGGTCGCGGCTGTCGAACGGAACCCGGCGATGGCGAACGAGCCGTCGATGACCACGCGAATATCGTCACCGTAGTAGTGGTGCGTGTACTTGAGCGCGCTCGCGTCGTAGGGCGGGTCGATCGTGCGACCCTGGCGGCTGTGCTTGAACAAGTCGGCGTCGAGGAATTCGATGCGGATCCGGTCGCGATACCGCCAGTGATTTCGGTCCCGGCGCAGCGCGACGAATTTGCTCCCCGAGACGTGGCGGAACGACCGCGCAGCGACGACTCCCTGGTTCTGATCGCCGCCGAGGCTCAGTTGGCTGGTGAACAGCGCTTTGCCCTCGGTCCAACGCGGCTGGTTGCTGACCAGGTGATAGTACTTGCCGCGCGGCCCCATCCGTCCCCAGCGCAGCTCGTAGTTGTCAGTCTTCTTCCATTTCCAGTGGTAGAAGCGACGTGGCATCGCGTAGATGACACTGCCCTTGTAGGCGATGCCCGCGGAGACGACCGGATACTTGTTGCTGTCGGTCGAGTTGTCGTACGCGACCGCGCGGAGCAGCGCAGGCCCCGAGTACATGCAGACGCCCTTGGCGCACACGGTCTTTTCGGAGCACTTGCTGCCGTCGTCACAGGTGCCGCTGTCGAGCGCGACATTCTCGCAGCCGGACACCGGATGACACGCGTCTTGCGTGCAGGCGTTGGCGTCGTCGCAATCGAGCACCTTGGCTGAAGCGCACGCACCGGCCTGGCAGGACTCGCCGATGGTGCAGATGGAGCCGTCGTTGCAGGGCCCAGACGCGGCCTTGTGCTGGCACCCCTTGGTCGCGTCACAGCTGTCGGTCGTGCACGGGTTTGCGTCGTCGCAGCTGCGCGCGGTGTGGACACAGCCCTTGGCGGGGTCGCAGCGATCCGCTGTGCAGGTCTTCGCGTCGTCGCAACCCTTGGGAATCGACGCCCCGGGCGCCTTCGATGGGCAAACTCCGCCGTCTTTGCATGCGATGTTGCCCCAGGCGTCGGTCCGGATCACGACGCCGCGCGCGTTGCCGTTGACGATGGTTCCGCCGCCGAGAAGCAGCCCGCCGTCGGCAAGCGCGATGGCACCCTCGCGGCTCATCCAGTGCGAGGACCCATGCTGCAGGTCGCGCCGCCAGGTCGGGTTGCCGAGCGAATCGACGTGTTGCAGCCAAATCGCCGTACCAAGGCCGATCGTGCGGTTGCCCGCCAGCAGATAGCCACCATCAGCCCGTTTGGCGAGCAACGACAGCCCGGCGCTGCTCGGCTGCGGAACGACGCGCGACCAAAGCTTCTTGCCCTCGTCGTCGAAGCGGGCGAGCCACGGCGATGTCTTCTTTCCGACGACGAACCGACCCGCGGCCATGAGGTCCGAGCCGTCGCGAACCAGGCGTTCGATGGCCGTGGCACCAGCGCTGTGATGCACGCGCCGGAAGACGGAGGTGCCCGACTTGGAGACCTTCTGCAGCAGCGCCGCTTCGGAGAGCTTTGCGCCCTTCTGCCAGCCGCCGGCGATGAAGCCGCCGTCGGACGTTGCGACAGCTGCGCGGGTGTAGACGCTCGCGGCGTTACCGGGGAACTGACGTCGCCATACGCTCTTGAGGTCGGCCTGGATGAGCTGAACGTCCATGCGCGGGCCGCCGGACGAGCCCCAGAGGTCCCCGGCGATGGCGATCGAACCGTCCGCGAGGCGTGAGATTGCGCGTGGGTACGTGCGGGGATACTTGCCGACGACGCTGGCGCTGAGCGGATACGACGCGACCAAGCCAATGGCCTTGAGCTTGTCATCCACAAGGCGAGCGCGGAGCACACGATCGGCGCCGCCCTCGCCCCACGTGAGCAGGAAGCCGCCGGACGCCACGGGGAGAGTCAGCGACGAATCGACCGCTTTTTGGTAGGTGCCGCCGCCGAGGTTGCCAGCGAGCTTGAAGCCGCCTGCGCTATCGATACGTCCACCCATGAGGTTGAACGCATAGCCGAACGGTCGCTGCGAGAAGATGCCGACCCAGCCGCCCTTGGTGGACGCGATGTTGATGAAGACCTGGCTGGGTTTGGTTGTCTTGTAGAGATCGTGGTCGGTCGCCCAGAGCTTGCCCTTCTCCGAATGCGCGCAGACCCCAGCTTTGCAGGCCGCCGAGAGGCTGCAGCCGTTGGAGACCGGGCACGTGCTGCCGTCCTTTTTCGCCTTGGCCACGCAGCCCTTCGAGCCGTCGCAGCTGTCATCGGTGCACGGGTTGCCGTCGTCGCAATTGCGCGCTTTGCCCACGCAGAAACCGCCGGCGCAGGCGTCCTTCTCGGTGCATTGGTCGCCGTCATCACATAGCGCGGAGGTCGCTTTGTGCGTGCACCCGGCTTTCTTGTCGCAGGCGTCGGTGGTGCAAGCGTTGGCGTCGTCGCAGCCGGTCTTTGTGAAGCCGCAGCCTTTTTGCCCGTCGCAGGTGTTGGCCGTGCACGCGTCGCCATCGTCGCACTTCGTCGCCGTGGTCGAGAAGCATTTGCCAGCTTCGGTGCACGACCGGTCGCCCCACGGGCTGAGTTTGGCGAAGTAAGCCGCGGGTTTATTTGGGTCGCCGGCATCGCCCGCCAACAACAACGCGCCGTCCGTGCTGACGCCCAGGCTCCTCGGTTCGAAGAACGGGCCGACCTCGATGGTACGAGACCACTGCTGCACACCCGCGCCATTGAAACTGCGCAAGGATCCGAGGGCCTTGAAGCCGACCCGTTCGGATAGGAGCGCTGTGATTTCGGCGCCGCGTCGCACGAGAGAAACGACTGTGGCGTTGCCGGTGACCTTCGGCTTCTTCACCCAACGGACATGACCTTCATGGGTGACGCTGGCAAGCACGGGGACTGGCTCTTTGGGATTGACGGCCCAGCCACCGAGCATGGCCCCGCCGTCGACATCGACAGCCGACCAGAACGCACCTGCGAGAGCGATCTGACGGCGCCAGACCTGCGAACCCTTGTTGTTGAGCCGAATCGCCAACCCGCGCTTGGCGCTTCCGGTAGAAACCCCCGCAATGATGACTGATGTGTCGGCGAACAGCGCAGCGTCATACGGATAGTCGGACCAACCTGGAGCAACCGCGAGCTCGCGAGACATGATCTTTGCGCCGGTGCTGTGGACACGGATCCAAGCGATCCGCCACCCGCCACTGGGAGGCGCCAGCACGCCCAATCCACCGAACGTTCCATCCGCTAACGCGTACGCGCGCAATCCGTACACAGGCTGCTTGGCGCTGAAGGTAGTGACCCATTTCGCACCGCCCTGCGCCTGGGGCATGCGCATCATCGTCCAGTCGAACTGGCTGTTCTTGCCACGCTGACAGACGACGAGCTCACCTTTGCCGGCGATCGCGACCCCTCGGACGTGCGTGTGGACGTTTGGGCCCGGCTTCAGCGAACCGAAGGGATCCGTTGAAAAGACCGCAGCGCTGTTGTTGCCGGTGCTATGAAGAAGGAGCGCGGCTCCGTTGCCCGCATCGATAAGAGCAAGTCCGCGCCTCGCGAAGCCGCCGATTGGCTCAAGCCGCCGCGCCCACAACCGCTGCTGACCTTTCGGCACGCACGTCCCCTTTTCACACGCGGCCTTCTCCGCACAGCCGCCGCCGCTGCACACAAAGCCATCAGCCGAGA
>CAZLMW010000188.1:2156-10969 GCA_964560875.1 uncultured Enterobacteriaceae bacterium | reverse complement strand
CCCTGGAACACCCCAACGTGGTGCCGGTCCACACCCTCGGCCGCGACGCCAACGGTGAGCCGTTGCTGGTCATGAAGCGCATCGAGGGCACCAGCTGGAACCGCCTCATCGGCCGCCATGCCGTCGATTCGCTGGGACGCGACCTCGAGATCCTCGTCGCCGTCAGCCAGGCCCTCGCGTTCGCGCACAGCCGCGGCATCATCCACCGCGACGTGAAGCCAGAAAACGTGATGCTCGGCCCCTTCGGAGAGGTCTACGTGCTCGATTGGGGGCTCGCTGTCAGCGTGGATCCCGACGCCAAAAAGAGCATCCCACACGTCCGCGATATCAACGTCATCGCCGGCACACCGCCGTACATGGCACCCGAGATGGTGGCGGCGACATCGGCAAATATCGGTCGAGCCAGCGACGTCTTCCTGCTCGGCGCGACCCTGCACGAGGTCATCACCGGTCAGCGGCGCAACCAGGGCGAAACGGTGGTGGAGATGCTCCGCTCCGCACGCGGCGTCAAACCGTTCGCATACGCATCGCAAGTGCCCAGAGAGCTCGCCGAGATCGCCAACAAGGCCACCGACCGCGATCCTGCCCGCCGGTACAAGGACGCGACGGAATTCTGCGAGACCTTGCAGCGCTTCGTCCGGCAACGCCACGCGCTCGAAATGGCGGCGAAGGCTCAGGATCGACTCGAGCAGCTGGTGGCGTTGTGCGAGTCAGCGGACGTCGACGAGGTGGGCCGCACCGAGATCGCCGGACTGCTCGCGGAATGTCGGTTCGGTTTCCAGGTCGCGATCCGCGATGCGCCGACGTTGGACGGTCCCTACGAAGGGTTGCGCCGTGCCCTGACCGCCGCTTGCCGCTACGAATTGCGCGAAAGGCGTGCAGCGATGGCCCGGTCGCTGCTGCTCGAGATCCAGATGCCCGATCCGGACCTCGTCGCCGCCTATGAACAGTTGGTCGCCGAAAAGGCAGCCCAGGCGGGCGAATTGGCGCAACTCAAGGAGCTCAAAGCGAGCCTGAACCTCACCACCGGCGCGCGAACACGAGCGGTCGCAGCCGGAATCCTCGCCCTGGTCTATGGCGCCGGGCTCGTGGGTGTCGCGGTCGGCGTCAATTCGGGATGGCTGCGCTGGGACCACGGCCACAACCTGGTGCTGGCGGTGCTCTTCGTCGTTTTCGGGGTCGGCACACGGTGGTTTGGACGCGAGGTGTTGCAGCGAACCGCCGTGAACCTGCGCATCTCGAACGCCGTCATCGGGCTGGGAGTCGCCGACGTCGCCTACGCCTGCACCGGCGCGCTGGTCGGCGCCGATCCGATGCACGTGGTGATCCTGCACACGCAGACCATCGGGCTGTGGTTCATGACGATGGCGATGACGGTCGACAAGCGGCTGCTGCCATCCGCCGTGATCTTCTTCGCCGCCGCCGTGCTCGCCGCTGTTTGGCAGCCGTGGGCCTGGTACATCATGGGCCTGGCGAACTTTGCCGGACCCGTGCTCGCCGCCTGGCTGTGGACGTCGCGCGAGGTCAGTCCCACCACCTGAAGTGCCTCAATAGACGGTTGACGTGGTCGGGTTGAGACGCCACGCCATGCCTGTTCCCAGCTGGCCGCTTGAATCCCGGCCCGCGCACGACAACGACTTGTCGCTCTTGATCGCGCAGCTGAAGTACGGCCCGGCTTGGACAGCTACGACGTTGGTCAGGGGCGACTTCAGCGGTTTGTTGCCGTGACTCCATGGCGGCGGGCCGGTCATCAACGCGCCGTAGCTGTTGGAGCCCTGGCACGACAACGAGCCGTCCTTGGCGACGACGCACACATGGTAGCGAGCCACGCTGGCGTCAACGGGCGTGCCGAAACCGACCATCTCGAACGGCTCCTTGAGCGGCGACGAGCTCGAGCTGGCCTTGGGGTTGAGCTTGCGCGACGAATTGGAACCCCAGCAGTACAGCTTGCCGGACTTCAGCAACGCGCACGTGTTGTCGTCTTCAGCGCTGATGGACGCGACGTCGGTCAGCGTCTTGACCTGCACGGCCTTGAGCGAGTGGGTCGTCGTGCCGTCGCCGAGCTGGCCGCGATAGTTGTATCCCCAGCACCACGCCTTGCCGTCAGAGGCGACGGTGCAGGTGTGGTAGTTGCCGACCGCGATGTCGATGGCCGACGTGACCGCCGTGACCGCGGTTGGCGATGTCCGTGTGGTCTTGCTGCCGTCGCCGATCTGCCCGTAGCTGTTGCGGCCCCAGCAGCTCGGCTTGGTGCCGACCAATGCGCAGGCAAATTCCCGGCCGCCGACGACCTTGGTCACGCCCGCGAGGTTCTTGATCGGCCCCGGCTTGTTCTGGCTCGACCATGACTTGCCGTTGCCCAACGCCCCGTAGCTGCCGCGGCCCCACGCCCAGCCTTGACCCTTGTCATCGATCCCGTAGCTCGCCTGGTAACCGGCGTTGATGGACTTGAACTTGGCGACGGTGGCGACCTTCTGCGGCGTGGTCTGGTTGACGCTCTTGCCGTTGCCGACCTGACCGCTGGTGCCCTGCCCCCAACACCATCCGGCGCCGGCTGAGTCGACCGCGCACGCGTGGCTCTCGCCGAGGCTCACAGACTGAACCGCGCCAACTTCGGTGACCTTGTTGATGCCGACCTTTTGGCCCAAGCCCAGCTGGCCTTCGCCGTTGTGGCCCCAGCATTTCAGCTTCGCCCCGAGAAACGCGCAGCCATGCTGGGTATCGATCGTCATCGCCGTCGTGCCCTTGAGCGCCGGAATCTCGGTCGGCTTGGTCGACGAGCTGGACCCGGTGCCGGTCGCCGCCACGCCCGAGGAGTTGCTGCCCCAGCACACGACTTTGCCGTCCATGAGCATCGCGCAGTTGGTGTTGTGGCCGACCACGATGCGCTTGACGTTGCTCACGCCCACGACCTGCAGCGGCGATTTAACCTTGCTGCCCGACACGTACTTGCCCGCGACCTGGTAGCTCGAGTTGTAGCCCCAGCACCAGACGGTGCCATCCTTCTTGAGCGCGCAGCTGTGATAGTAGCCGGCGCCGACCTGGACCACGTCGCTGACGCCCTTGACCTCGACCGGCTTGAGCACGCTGCTGCCCGAAACGCCGTCGACGCCGTTGTAGTAGTTGTAGCCCCAGCAAAAGACCTTGCCGCCCGCCACCACGGCGCACGCGTGCCGGTAACCGACGGCGACCTGCTGCACTTTGTCGGTGAGCGAGACCTTGGTGGGCGTCTTGTTGCTCGACAGCTTTGTGCCGTTGCCGATCTGCCCGTAGCTGCCGCGGCCGAAACACCATGCGGTGCCGGCGGCGTCCCAGGTGCACGTGTTCACCTCGCGCGCCGAGATTCCGAGCATCTTGCCGAGGCCCTTGGGAGCAGTGGGAACCGAGACCGAGTACTTGCCGGTGCCCGTCGACCCGTAGCTGTCGCTGCCCCAGCACAGGACGCTGCCGTTCTTGTCGCGCGCGCAGACATGTTGGCGTCCGGCCACCAGCTGCACGGTTTCCTTGACGCCGGGCACATCGAAGACGCCGTACGTCACACCCTTGCCGTTGCCGAGCTGGTAGTTGGATCCGCGCCCCCAGCAGCGCACGCCGCCGCTCTTGATCGCGCAGGTGAAGCCGGTTCCGAGGGCGGGCGCCGCCGCGATGCATAAGCCGCCGCCGCATGTCCCGGCCCCGCAGCCGGTTCCGTCGGGCGCGTTGGGGTGCGCGCAGCCGATCTTGGGCTGACAGCCATCTGTTGTGCACGGATTGCCGTCGTCGCAGGTGTCAGGTTTGGTCTTGGATTCGCACTTGCCAGTCTTGGCGTCGCAGGTGTCGGTCGTGCACTTGTTGCCGTCGTCGCAGTCCTTGGCGCCGCCGGATTTGCAGGCGCCCGCGCTGCACTTGTCGCCGCTCGTGCAGCCGTCGCCATCGTCACAGGCGGCGGTGTTGTGCGGGTACTTGCACGCGCCCGAATTCTTGTCGCACTGGTCGTCGGTGCAGACGTTGCCATCGCCACATTCCTTGGCCGCGCCGCCGACGCACTTGCCGCCGCTGCACGTGTCCTCGAGCGTGCACTTGTCGCCATCGTTGCAAGCGCTGGTCAGGTTGGCGTGTTTGCAGCCGGAAGCGGGCGAGCAGCTGTCGGATGTGCAGGTGTTGTTGTCGTCGCAGTTGAGCTTGCCGCCGGGTTTGCAGCTGCCGCCACTGCACTTGTCCGACGTCGTGCACTTGTCGTTGTCGTCGCAGCCGGCGGTGTTGGGCGCGTAGACACACCCGCTTTTGCTGTTGCAGCTGTCGTCGGTGCAGAGCTTGTTGTCGACGCACGGCACCGCCTTGTTGTAGCCGCTGCCGTCGGGCTTGCAGGCGAAGTGCTCGCCCTTGCCGCACGCGCTCGCCTTGCACAAAGCGGCGACGCAGGTACCGGTCTGCCCGTCGCACATCTTGCCGCCGCCACAATCGGCGTGGCTGGTGCAATCGACGCACACGCCGGCCTTGGTGTCGCAGACCTTGGCGCACTGCTTGGAGCTCTGGCACGCGACTTTCGGCAGGCAACCGTGCGCCACACATCGCTTCTTGTCGCCGCAATCGGCGTCGCTGATGCAGTCGACGCACACGCCCTCGGACTTGGCACACACCTGCTTGGTCGCCTTGCACTTGACGTCCGAATCGCAGGCGGTCGCGGCTTTGCAGACTCCGAGACGGCAGAGCTTGCCGGCCCCGCAGTGCTTGGATTCCAGGCAGGCCACGCACGCGTTCGAAGCCGGATCGCACACGCCGGTCGCGCACCCGGTGACGGCCGAACACGGGGCCTTGGACCCGGCGCATCCAGCGATCGCGGTGTTCTTGCACTTGCCGCCGGTGCAGCTGTCGTCGGTGCAGGGGTTGCCGTCATGACACTGCGCCGCGTTCACGCAACAGGTCGGGGGATCGCAGGGGCCAGCATCGATCGGACCACCGGCGTCCACGCTCCCCGACGACCCGCCAGATGACCCGCTCGAACCCGATGTCGATGAGCCGCCGTCCGCGCCGCCGCTGCTTGCACCCGAGCTCGCGCCGCCGGAGCTTGCCCCGCCCGAGCTTGCCCCGCCCGAGCTTGCCCCGTCCGAGGTGCCGTTTACATCGACCGCGCCGCTGCTTGATCCGTCGCTCACGTCGTAGGTCTGCACCGGTTGCGCGACGAAGCCACCACCGCCACCGCCGCTGCCACCCACGCAGCCAGCGAGACCGAAACCCGCCAAGATGGACACGAGCACGCCAGCCACGGGACGCGCGAGAGAGAATTCGTTGTTCATGAGGTTGTCCCGGACCGGGTCATCGTCGTAGGCGCCGCGAATGATGCCATATCCTCTCGGTCATCGACGCCATTTGCAGGGCTCACTGGACAGGCGGCGCTGTTTGCGCGGCTCACCGGACAGGCGGCTCAAGGCGCTCGCGGATAATGGTGGCGAGGATGCGCAGGCCGTTGCGGACGCGGCGGAAGTCCGTTACGCCGCTGCTGCGCTGATAGCGATCGACCGGCACTTCCACCACGCGCATGCCGCTGCGCAGGACTTTGGCAAGCATCTCGGTCTCGATCTCATATTCGCGTGACCGCAACGGCATTCGACGCGCCAGATCGCCGTCAAAGATACGAAAACCCGCCTGGCTATCGGTGACCTTTGCGCCGAAAAGCAGGTCCAGTGTGCCGGTCATCGCGATGTTGCCGATGAGGTTGGGCCCGCTGATCGCGCCCCTGTGCATCGTGCCGAGGAAACGCGACCCGTTGATAAGCCCGACACCGTCTGCTGCATGTTCGAGCAAACGCGGGATGTCGGCGGGATCGTCCTGGCCATCCCCGTCGATGAACAGCAACCAGCGCCCCTTTGACGCCGCGATGCCTTCGCGCAGCGCGACGCCCTTGCCGCGGTTGGGCCACAACGAGATGACTTTGGCCCCGGCTTCGCGCGCACGAGCGCCCGTCGGATCGATCGAGCCGTCATCGACGACGATGAGCTCAGCGGCCGGCAAAACGGCACGGACACCGTTGACCACGTCCGCGATGGCGTCGACTTCGTTGTGCGCGGCGATGACCACGCTGACCTCGGGCCGGGTCCTTGCGGTGTCTCGACCCTGCCCGTCGGGGACATCGGTTTGCGGACTGGCGGATACGACGCTCACGGGCCCTCTCGCGGTTTGCGGGCCGCTGCCATAGCATCGGTCCATGCTCGGCACAATCGCGATCGACACGCTGCTCTTCCTGTACGCGACCGCGCTCCCCGGAATCGCGCTGGCCATGGCGGCCTTACCGGACCGTCCACCGCTCGAGCTCGGCGCCGTTGGCCTGACCCTCGGCCTGTTTGTCGTGCCGTTGCTGCATTTCGTCGTCGCGATCGGGCTCGGCACGCACATCACGCCGGTGCTGGTCGCTGCGGACGCCACCGTGCTCGCCATCGCGGGCCTCGTTGGCTGGAAAATGCGCCGCACCACGGGCTGACCGAGCCGCTGCAAGGTAACCGGCGGCCGACCCAACTCACCGAAGCCTCTCATCTCACCGAGACCTGTCATCGATCATTGACCTGTGGGCAGTGTGCGGCCAATATGCGCGACCCTCGCGCGCGTGCGGCTTGATGATCGCGTCTTGCTGCTATCCGCAAGCCGCCGCCAACTGCGCGGGCTTACACAGTTTTCGTGTACGCCGCTATTCCCGGAGCAACCGCCATGCTCGAGACATTTCGCCAACAATCCGGCTCGTGGGTCATCTGGACCCTGCTCAGCATCATCATCTTGGCGTTCATCTTCACGTTCAACACGTCTGGCGGGCCGATCACCGGCCGTCCGGGCGCCGAACAGCAGGGTGTTCTCGTCGAGGTCTACGGCGAGCCGATCACCTCGGCCGATGTCGAGTTGGCGATGCGCGTGTCCGCCGATCCCCCGCCCCTGGGCGCATCCGGTGTCGACCGCCTGCAGGCCGCCAACCGCTACGAGAAGACGCGTCTGCTTTTCTCGGGCGTGCCCAACGAGCTGTTCGGTCTCGTGCCATTCGACGGTCCCGTGCCGCCGATCAAGCGCGAAAAGGTGATGACCGAGCTCATCGAGTCCGTGTTGGTGGGCCGCGACGCCCGTGAACGTGGCCTCAGTGTCAGCGACAAGGAGCTGACCGCCCGCGTGCTCAGGCTCCAGGCGATCTTCGGCACCACGTGGACCGACGACAACGGCAACTTCGAGCCGCGCAAGTACGACATCTTCGTGCGCTACCAGCTCGGCACCACCAAGACGATGTTCGAAAACTTCCTGCGCCGCGAGATCCTGCGCGACAAGATGGCGCAGATCGCGACCACGGGTATCAAGGTCAGCGACAAAGAGCTCGACGCCGTGCAGGTCGCCGAGAAGAAACGCCCGCAGCTCGAGTACGTCAGCATCGACGCCAACGCCGCCAAGGTGACCGTCGAAGTGACCGACGAAGACGCCGCCGCGTGGGCCAAGAAGAACGCCGACAAGGTCAAAGCCGCCTACGAAGCGGCCGGCGAGCAATACAACAAGCCGGGCAAATGGAGCGTTCGCGGCATCCTCTTCAAGGCGCCCAACAAGGAAGGGCTCTCGGGCGACGCGCTCAAGGAAGCTGAGGCCGAGTGGAGCACCAAGAAGACCGCCGCCGCCGGGCTCAAGAAGGAGCTCGACGACGCCATCGCCGGCAAGATCGCCATCGCGGCTCCTCCCGCAACGAGCGGTGGCGACGACGAAGACAAGAAAGAGGCCAAGGACGCCGGCGAATCCAAGAAGATCACCGACGTCCCCGAAGCCGACCGCGCCCGCTGGATCAAGGAGCACGTCGCGCGCGTCGCCGGTGAAAAGACCGAGCACGACCTGACCAAAGACGTCGGTGGCCTGTTCCCCGATGACAAGTCCGTCGAAGCGCTCGGTCGCTCGCCGTTTGGTCCCGCCGTCGCGACCGCCGTGCAGGCCGCGCAGGTCGGCGACGTGGTCGGACCGGTCGAAGGCAGCCACGGTTGGTGGGTCATCCGCGTCGAGGGCAAGATCGACGCCAAGGTCACGCCGCTCGCCGCCGTGGAGGTCAAGCTCGCCAAGGGCCTGGTCGCCGAAGAGCGCGCGGCGGGCAAACTGGACGAGGTCGCCAAGTCGGTGCTCGCCGCCGCAACGGCAGCCAAGGACAAGAAGCTGTCCGAGGTCGTCAAAGGCTGGAACAAGAAGGCCACTGGCAAAGAAGACAGCCCGCTTATCGCGTCGACCAGCGGCCAGATCGGCACTGCGCCGACCCGCGCGATGACCGGCAGCCTCGAAGCGCTGCTCGGCCTGCCCGCCCGCGAAACCAAGCCCGGCGATATCCCCGGCATGGGCAACCTGCCCGAGGTCGAGGCCGTCGCCTGGAAGCTCAACAAGGACGCGCCGCTCGCCGACAAGGTGTTCAAGAGCGCCGATGGCAAGATTCGCTACGTGGTCCGCTGGGCCGAGGTGAAGCCGTCCGGTGATGCGTCCGCCGAAGACCGCAAGAAGGTCGAGAAGGAAGAGCGCGACAGCCTTCGCAGCACGATTCAGAGCATGCGTCGTACGGCCGCGTGGCAGACCTACGTCAAGGCGCTGATGACCGCGGCTGACAAGGATGAAGAGATCGAGCGGACCGACGCCTGGCTGCAGATCAAGCAGGGCGACCGCAAGCGCTACGCCGACGCCGCCAAGAAGGTCGCGGCGAAGAAGGCGGCACCCGCGGCCAACCCGTTCAACGTCAAAGTGGGCAACCCGACGTTTGGCGAGCCCAAGCCCGAGCCCGCGCCGGCCCCCGCACCCGAAGGTGGCAAGGCCGCTCCCGAAGCTCCCAAGGCGCCCGCCGCTCC
>CAZLMW010000188.1:0-2056 GCA_964560875.1 uncultured Enterobacteriaceae bacterium | reverse complement strand
CCGCACCCGAAGGTGGCAAGGCCGCTCCCGAAGCTCCCAAGGCGCCCGCCGCTCCCGAAGCTCCCAAGGCGCCCGCCGCCCCCGAACCCGTCAAGCCCGAATAAGCTTTCGTATCGGCCGGCTCAACGGCCGACCGCTTCGACACCTCGCGGAACAGACCCGTGGCCCGACCCGGTGCGCTCAGCGACGACGACGCCGCTGGCAGCGGTGACCTGCAGGCTTTTGACTTCAAGGAGCGGGTCGACCAGGCGCCTGACCACGCTGGCGTCTACCTGATGAAAGATCGGGCCGGCGAAGTCATCTACGTCGGCAAGGCCAAGAGCCTCCGCGCGCGCCTGCGCCAATACCTGCTGCGGCAGGACGACCGCTTCTTCGTGCACCTGCTGGCCAGCGAGCTCGGCGACATCGAGCTGCTGCTGACCAACACCGCCAAGGACGCGCTGCTGCTCGAAAACGAGCTCATCAAGAAGTTCCAGCCTCGCTACAACGTCAAGCTCAAGGACGATAAGCGGTTCATTCACCTGCGGATCGGGCGCAAACACGCATTTCCACGCCTGCAGGTCGTGCGCAAACCGGCCCGCGATGGCGCCCGCTACTTCGGTCCCTACGCGTCAGCATCATCGGCCCGCGCGACGCTCCGGCAGGTCAACCGCTACTTCAAGCTGCGCACCTGCAGCGACCAGGTCTATCGCAACCGCAGCCGCCCGTGCCTCGAATACCAAATCAAGCGATGCCCCGCGCCTTGCGTGCTGCCGGTCGAATCGGACGAGTACGCCCGCCACATCGAAGACGTCGCCATGTTCCTCGACGGCCGCCGCGCGGAGCTCGTGGGTGAACTGAAGGACCGGATGTTCCGCGCCGCCGGCAACGAGGAATTCGAGCACGCCGCGATGCTGCGCGACCAATGGCGATCGGTGCAAAGAAGCCTTGAGCGACAACACACGGTCCTGCTCGGAAGCCGCCGGGACATCGACGCGATCGGCATCTTTCGCGAGGGCGCGCGCCTGGCCATCGCCGTCCTTCGCTTCCGCACCGGAACGCTGCTCGGGTCACACGGTTACGCGCTGCAGGGCCAGGAATTCCCGGATGAAGAGGTGCTCGCGGGCTTTGTGCAGGACTTCTACAACCGCGGCCACGAGATCCCCGACGACGTGCTGCTGCCCGACGCGATCGACAACCCCGATGTGCTCGCGGAGTGGCTGACCGATACCCGCCGAGACCGTGGCGCCGCGGAACGCCTGGTCAAGATCGCCGTGCCCAGCCGGGGCTCCAAGAAGCGCCTCGTCCAAGCGGCCAACGACAACGCCGCCCAGGTCTTCGAAGACCGCCTCCGTGCAGGCGGCGCAAGGGCGGTGCTCCAGAGCCTCCGGAGCAAACTCGAGCTCCGCGCCGTACCCGAACGCATCGAGTGCTACGACATCAGCAACATCCAGGGCACCGATCCGGTCGCGTCGATGGTCGTTTTCGAAGGCGGCGAGCCCGCGCGCAAGGAGTACCGCAGCTACAAGATCCGCTACGGAGACACCCCGAACGACTTCGCGATGATGTACGAAGTGCTCAACCGCCGCTTCTCGCGCGGACTCAAAGAACGCACCGCGCTGCCAGACCTCGTTGTTGTCGACGGCGGAATCGGCCAGCTCAAGATGGCGGTGGCGGCGCTGCAAGACCTCGGCGTTCACGACGTGGATGTGGTCGGTCTCGCCAAGGCCCGAACCCAGTCGTCCGACGATTCAGCCAAGCGCAAACGCAGCCCAGAACGCGTCTTCCAGCCCGGTAAACAGCATCCCGTCGTGATGTCGCAAACGTCCGACGAAGTGTTCCTGCTGACCCGCCTGCGCGACGAAGCCCACCGCTTCGCGATCACGTTTCACCGCAAGCGCCGGGCCAAGAGAACCCTGAAATCGGCGCTCGATGACATCCCAGGCGTCGGTCCAGCGCGAAGAAAAGCGCTCCTGCAGGCCTTTGGCTCGGTCAAGGGGATGCGAACAGCGTCCGTGGAGCAGCTGAGCGCGGTCAACGGCATCGGTCCGGAGCTCGCCAAGGTCATCGCCGAACA
>CAZLMW010000187.1:0-11205 GCA_964560875.1 uncultured Enterobacteriaceae bacterium | reverse complement strand
GACGGCGAGGTCCATTAAAGTACCGAACAGCAATGCTTCTCGGTGCATGATTGTTGTTTGGTTGGGGGACTATGAGCGTCGCCACGCCCCGAAAAGCCGCGCGATTTCTTGAGACGTGCCCTATTTCTTGATGAAGTGCCCTATTTCTTGATGAAGTGCCCTACTTCTTGATCACGTGGATGCGGCCTTTCATGCCGTTTTGGCTGTGCGCTTGGCAGACGTAGTGCACCCAGCCGGCCTGGTCGAGCTTGACCGCCTGCTTGGCGCCAAAAGGCAGCAGGAACCCGGTGGCGAGGGCCTTCTTGCCGTTCTTCTTCCACACCTCGGGCAGCACCTGCGCGGCGTTGTGGTTTTGCGGGAGCGTGAAATACACCGATTGGCCGACCGTCACGGTGACTTGTTTGGGCACGAACGTCCCACCTTGCGTCTTGATGGTCGCCGCGAAGCTGGGCAGGTCTTTTTTGCAGATGCTCGTCTTCGCGTTGTGAATCTTGGCCGCCGCGCAGTGGGCTTTGCCCTGGCCGGGATCGATGGCAGCGCTGGCGATCTTGGTGATGAGGCAGTCGATTTTGCCGTTCCACTCGCCCTGCACACCGGCGCACTCGAGCAAGCACGTCTTCGTGTCCTTGTGGAGCCCGCCACAGAGGGTGTCGGCGAGGTGGCAGTAGTTTTCGCACGCCGTTCCGCACGCGCCGCCGCCGGTTGGCCCTGCGGCCGGGCAGTGGTTTTGGGCGGAGGTTGGTGACTTGGCAGCGAGCTCGGCGTGGTGCAGACGGCAGCCGACAGTGTTGCCCACGCCGATACCCGGGTCACCCAGTGGGATCTTGGCCTGCTTGCCGCACCATTTCACGCACGCGGTCGGGGTCGCCATCGCGGACGCGAGCGCGCCGGTCAGCAGGTTGACCTTGGTGTCCTTGCAGTTGGCGTCAAAGACGTTGCAGTACGCCTTGCACGTTGGCTTGGCGCTTGCGCCGGTGTCGGAAAGCAGCAGCGGGTCGGGCACGTCCTGGGCGCCGGTGTCGAGACTGCCAGCTTCCACGGCGGAAGCGCCGGCATCGGTCACAGAGGCCGAATCTTCGGGGCCATTTGCAGCATCGACCACCGCAGAGCCCGAATCTGCGGGGCCAACGTCGGCGGCAGTTGTGGAATCGCCCGGATCTCCGGCGTCTGCGGCGGTGTCGGTCGCTTTCGAGCCCGAGTCCACGGGATCGTCCTTGCCGTCCGCCGACCCCGACTCGGCGCCGCATGACGCGAAAACGGCCGCCAGCGCGGCGGCGACGAAAAGAGGACGCGCGTCCATTACGACTTGAGCAGCGGCAGCAGGTCGCCCTTGACCGGCGTCTTCTTGGCCATGTCGTGGCCGTCGATCCCCGCGAGCGACCGCAGCGCGCGGTGCACATGCCCGGGCCGAATGCGGATGCCGTACTCATCGGGCTTGAGCGATTTCGGGTCCACCGTGCCGCAGCGGAAGTTGTCCGTGCTGTGGCCGATGACCTTGTTGCCCGCGATGCCTTTGCCCATCAGCATCATGCTGCCGACCGACCAGTGATCCTTGCCGTTGCCGGCGTTGTAGCGGGGCGTGCGACCGAAATCGCTGCCCATCACGACGATCATGTTGTCGGCGACGCCCTGCTTTTCGGCCTCGTTCATCAGGAACGTGACGCCTTCGAACAAGCGCTTAAGCGCGTTGCCCTGGGCGACATCGTGGTTGCTGTGGGTATCGAATCCACCGACCGTGAGGTTCGCTGCCGCGCAGAGCCCCGCTTTGTACGACGCAACGGCGATCTGGGCCTGGCGCTTGAGGCGGTTGTTGCTCGCGTCGATCTTCTTGGGCAGATGGTCCTGCAGCTTCGTCAGGTCTTCTTGCCGCAGCCTCGCGAGATGCAACATACCGAGCGCGCCCTGGTCGGTGGGCAGGCGCAGGCGGCCTTGTTGACGGGCCATTCGGGCGGCACGTGCGTTGCGAATCCGCGTCGCCGTCGCCGCGGAGTGATACATATCCGTACCCGAGGCCGAGACGTAGTTGGGCTTGCTGATCTCGACCAGGGATTCGGGCGAGCCGGCGCGGGTCAACGCAACCAATCCGCCGGTGGCGCTGTAGCCACCGTTGGAGACGAACGCCATCGGCAGAGACGGGTCGCGGGTGCCAGCGATCAACGCGCCGAGCGTCGCGCCGCCGTCCTTGAGATCACCGGACCACGTGTGCCGCGTGCCCGACCGGTGGCCATTGGTCTGCATGTCGATGCCGTTGATGACCAGCAGGTGTTTGTACCACTTGTCGAAGAACGCCTTGTTCGCCGCCGACGGGGCATACGCGATGTTGCCGGCCGTCTGGATGTCCCCGGTCATGTACTTGTTGATCGGGTTGGGCTGCAGCTCGTTCTTGCGCCCTTTCGGGTCACAGAAGCTTGTCGGATCCCAGCCACCGCCGGCGTGCACGAGCACCCAAAGCGGGCCCATGTTCGCGGGCTTTTTCGGGGCGGCATCGGCCCAGCGAGGCAGGGAAGGGAGCGACACGGCGACGCCGCTCAGGCCGCACAACGTCAGGAAATCACGTCTGGAAAGCGCCATGATGTTGCCTCCTATTGGTGCGTGAAGCGGTAGTCGGTGAGCAGGTAGCTGACAACCGCCATCCACGCGCGCACCGTGCCGTTGTCATCGTTGGTCAACCGCTGCGCCTTGGGCAGGTTCGCATTGGTCGCAAAGTCCTTTGTCACGTGACACGCGCCGGGCAGGGTGCCCTTGGGATCGGCGCTCGTCTCCAGCCACGTGTCGCGGAAGAGCTGCCAGGTCGCGTCGATTTCGGGGCTGGAGGCGTCGAGCGACTCGCCGAGCAAGTGCGCGTGAAGGTGCTGGATGTTCGCGCGGATGAGCGCCTCGGCTTGCGCGTCGACCTTGCCGTCTTCGGTCTCCGGCACCGTGTTCAAAGTGACGACCGGTAGCAGCTTGCGGGAGCCCGCGGCCATCTTCATCTCGCGCGGAACCACGCGGCAGGCCATCTCGTTGGCCATGCGCTCGACCAGGGCCGTCATAATGCCGCTCGGGACACGAACCCGCGATTCGACCGCGTCGCCGTCCATGCCGCCATACAGCATGTAGAACGATCCGTTGGGGCGAAGCAGGTGGGCGCTCTTGGCGGATTTCTGCCACGAGAAACCGAGCAACGCCGTGATTTTGCGATCCAGCTGCTCGGGCGTGAGGAGCTCCGCGGTGCCGACGTGCTTGAGTTCTTCGATGCGCGGCTGCTCGGACTTGGCGACGTTGCGGGCGCGGAACCAGCGACTGAGCACGACACCCTTGATGGCCACCTTGAAGTTGCCGTTCTGCTTGATGAAGGACTTGGCGATGGCCTGGAAGTCGTCATGTTGCGCGTCGTACGCCCGCAGCCGGGGGCCGAAGTCCTTCGCCTCGGTGTCGGTGGGCATCTTCAGCGGCTCGTTGCCGGTCAGCAGCTTGTACGCGGTGTGGATGGTCGACAGGGCGAAGCGCGGATCGCTGGCGATCTGCTTGCCGAGCCAGCGCGCGGCCTGGTGGCTCTGCGTGAACGGCATCGTCGTCTGCGAGAACCCCGGCGGCCGCATGTCCTGGTGCCAGCCCTTCTTCGGCGGCATGTAGCGTCCGGCCGAGTCCCAGTTCTGCATCGTGCCGGCGATCGGGTCGACGATGCTGTGGCAGATGGCGCACTGCGGGTTGTACATCGTCGGGTTGAAGCCGCTGATCGAGGTCACGTCGGTCGGTCGGTCCTCTTGGGCCAGCACGTCGGTCGCGAGGAACTGTTCGTAGATCTTCAGCGCTCGGTGACGGTTGCGGTTGGTCGGCGTGGTTGGGAAGCGCGCCAGCCAAGCAGGGGTGGTCAGGACGCCAGCGTGGGGCAGGCCGGGCAGTTTCACTGGGAAAAACGCGTTGGCGTCGACCTTCTTGGGGTCCTGGCCGTCCTTGTAGCCGATGCCGTAGAGGCCGTAGCTGCGCGCCGCATAGGCGTTTGTCATCGTGTAGTCGGCGGTCAACACCTCGGAGAACGGGCGGTTGTTTTTGACGATGTGGCCAACGAGCTCGGTGGCCTGACGCGCGACGCCTCGGTTCACGCCGGCGACGAGCGAACCGTAGATCTGCGGGTTGTTGTAGCGCGCGAGCTCATACCACATGCGGTCCTTGAACTTGGCGCCGTCCACGAGGTTGACCGCGTTGTTGTAGCGGTCGTAGCGGCCCTGCAGGAAGATGTCCGCGTACAGCTCCTTGACGCGACGGATGAACGCATCGGTGGTCATCAGCTGGTCGACCACGAGGCCCACACCCTTGAGGCCGCTGTCTTCGACCGTCTCCATCTCCGACTCGGTCGGCACGCGACCAACGAGGTTCAGCGACGCTTTGCGCAGCGTGGCCTGGGGCCCAGTGAGCTCAACGCCGTTGAAAAATGTCTCGGAAGGCGGCTTGACGCATGCGACGGGGTTTTCGATGCGGTCGATGAAGAGCTGCAGCGCCTTGTACTCTTCGCTGTCCTTTTCGAGCACCTTGCCGCCCGCGTGGTCGATGGCGTTGGTCGGCTTGAGCAGCAGCACCGGCACGCCGTCGACGTCGAATTTGGCGAGCTTGGTCAGCATCTCGATGTTGCGCTCGATCGCGTCGGACTCGGACGCCGGTCGCAGCACGAACTTGGTGTCCTTCGCCATGCCGATCGGCTGGTGGCACTTTCCGCACGTCGTCGACATGAAGGGGGCCCAGACGCGCTTGACGTAGATATCCTCGATCGTCAGGCACGGCGCCGTGTTGCCCTTGTCCGGCAGCACGAACGGCGGTGTTTTCGGCTTCGGATCGGGTTTGACGTCGCCCGGCTTCTTGTCGTCCGGCTTCTTGTCGTCCGGCTTCTTGTCGTCCGGCTTCTTGTCATCCGGTTTGTTATCGTCCGGCTTCTTGTCATCCGGCTTGTTATCAGCCGGCTTTACGAGGTCGTCGACCGGCGCAGCGTTTTCGGGGGGCGGTGCGGCGCAAGCACCAAAAACAAAGGACAGAAGGGACGCGATAGCGATCGCGGCGGGAGCGCGGAGAGGCGTGGTCTTGGTCACGGCGGCATCCTGTAGGGCCATCAAAGTCGGTCTGATGTCGCATTTGTGTCAAGTGAAACAGCACCTACAAACATGAAGGTCGGTGTTGCAACGAGGGTAACAGCCTTCAAGGCGCATAGGTTGTGCTGCTACCATCCGCCGCTCCATGCCTTGTCGCGTCTTCCTATCGCCGGTTGTGATCCTGTCAGCAGCGGCTGCTATTGCCGCGTGTGGGCAGGCCGAAGAACCTTCCGACCAAGCGGACAGCGGCGCGATCGACGCGGGTTTGGATGCGCAGCCGAGCGACTTGGGAACCGCCGTCGACAGCTCTGCAGCCGCAGACAGTTCCGCCAGCGAAGACGGGGGGACAGCGGACAGCGCAACGAGCAGCCAAGATATCGCCGTTGCTTGTCCGACTGCCTGCACCGAAACCGCGCCCCGCTGCGTCAATGGTCGGCCGCATGCTTGCGAAGACACCGACGCCGATGGCTGCAAAGAGTGGACCGCCAAGCCCGTCTGCAAGGTCGGCCAGGTCTGCGAAAACGGCGTATGCACGGCCCTGCACTGCGGTCCTGGAACCGAGCTGGTCGACGGTGTGTGCGTCGCCGTCGGCTGTCCCAACAAGCAGATTCGCATCGATGGCAAGTGCGTCGACAACCCGTGCGGCGACGGAACGAAGTGGCGCGATGGCAAGTGTCGGGCGCCTTGTCCCAAGGGATGCACTGTAGGGGCCAAACGTTGCGAAAACGGGTGGCCGCAGACATGCCAGGCGATCGGCGCCGATTCGTGCGCCGGTTGGGTGACCGGCAGCGGCTGTGGATTCTGGTCGTTCTGCCACGCGGGCGCCTGCATCACGGGAGACCAGGCGCTTTTCGAGCCTGTGCCGGGCAACGGCGTTGTTTCCGCGACCGGAATCGCGCTTTCAACCGCTGATCCGCGCGTCGCATACGCCGGCAGCGATTTGGCAGGCGTCTCCACAACGGGCGACGGTGGCGCCACGTGGCATGCGGCCAACGAAGGACTCTGGCGCGGCGGCTCGCAAGCTGTCGCGGCCCTCGATGTGCATCCCAAGAATCCGCGCCACGCGTTGGCGGCCGTCGGCGGCACCAGCGACGAAGCCGGGGCGACCTACCGCACGTACAACGGCGGGCTCACCTGGGCGAAAACCAGCGGCCTGTCGTGTTTCCAAGCTTCCGGACCCGACCGCGTCGCCGGCGCTCTTTTTGCGCGCGATCCGGCCAACCCGAACCTCGTTTACCTCGCCGCGTCGCGGTGCGGCGTGCTGCGGTCGACCAACGGTGGCTCGAGCTGGGGCGTCATGGGGTTTGTCGGTCGTCTCGTGGCTTCCGTCGTGCCTGACCCGAACAAGAAAGGCAGCTTCGTCGCGGCGGTGCTCGACGATCCCAACACGGGGGCCAAGGGCGGCATCTGGACCGGGATCAACAACAAGTGGACCAAGCGTAGCGGGTTGTCAGTGCGCGCTTTGGGTTGGTGGAAGGGCGCCTGGTATGCCGGCAGCTCGCGCGGCATCGAGATCCTCGACGACAAATGGCAGGCCAAGCCGTTCTGGCCCGCCAAGCCGTGCGTCGGCAAGAACGCGTTTTCGCCCGATGTTCGCTCGATCGCGGTCGAGTGGGACGGGCTGCTGGTCGGCGCCGCTGCATTGCCCGCAAAGGCTACATCCTGCGTCACCGGTGGTGTGACCGGCGGCATCTTCAAGATCGGCGCGTCAGCGAGCTTGCTCCAGGCCGCGTCCGTGCATCACGTCGTCGCCCACGGGAAGACGGCGCTGGCGGCTACGGACAACGGCGTTTGGCGGCGCGACAACGGCACGTGGAAACTCGGCGCTGGCACGTCGTCCAATTGGCTGGCGGTGGACACAACGGGCGGCAAGCTGCGCGGCGGTGGCGGTTCCGGGGCCGTCACGACCGTCGGCACCAAGAGCGTTTCGGGGGGCAAACCCTGTGATGGGATTGTGTTGGCTGGGCGGTGTCACAAGGCGCTGAAGTCCACGGCGACCTTCACGGCGGCCGAAGCGACCTGCAAGGCGTGGGGCGGGCACCTGGTCTCGCCGCGCGGAGCCTCGGAAGTGGCCGCCTTGCGCAGTTACGCGACGTCCGTTTGCGGCAACATCGACCTGTGGATCGGCCTGAACGACGCCAAGAAAGAGGGCGAATTCGTCTGGACAGACGGGTCGGACAACGCCTGGGCCCCGTGGCTCAACAACGAGCCCAATGACTACGGAACGGCCGGCGAAGATTTCACCCAGCTGCGCCGCGACAGGCACTACAACGATATCAGCCCGACCGCGACCCAGGGATGCATGGTGTGTTCACGCGCCGCGCCCAACGTGCATACGCTCAGTTCCGATTCGGTTGCCGCCAACCTGTCGGGGTGCCCGGATCTTCATGTCACCGCGGTGGCCGGTAACCATGTCGCCGTGGCGGGCACCGGCCCGGGATGCAACGCTATCCTGCGCAACGAGAAGAAGGGCTACGCGGTCGTGTTCACGTCGACAGGACCCATTCGTGCGCTCCTGGGCTCGGTCACGCACAGCGCGAAGCCGAGCCAGAAGACAGCGCCCACCGCCATTTTCAGTCATGGCGCCAACGGAAAGAGCGGATTCGTCGGGGTCCTTGCAAAGCCCGTCGTGAGCGGCCCCGCGCTGGACGTGAAGACACTGCCGCTGGGCGATCCGGTGCTTTCTACCTTCGACTGGCAAACCGTCACCGCTCACGTTCTCAGCGGCAACACATGGCAGACCCTTGCGGCCAAGACCATCACCGACGCGACCAAGAACCTGCACAAGGCGGGCATGCCTGAAGGAGCGGCTCGGTTCCGGTGGTCTGCGAAGCTCAGCACGGCGCCTTTGGCCGTCTCGGGATGGCATCTCGGCAATGCGCACCTGATCGTGCGTTGGGCGCCGAGCGCGAGCTGGAAGAAGACTCCGGTGCCGGCACAAGACAGGCGCATCACGGCGCTGGCGATGGATGCCAAGGCCTCGACGATGCTGGCGATTGTGGCGGCGACGAAGACCTCGGCAGCGACGTACTTCGCGTTGAAGAAGGGCGGCGAGCAGTGGAATCCGGTCAGTCGGCAGCCGGTTCACGGCGCG
Source organism: uncultured Enterobacteriaceae bacterium (assembly GCA_964560875.1). Taxonomy (GTDB): domain Bacteria; phylum Myxococcota_A; class UBA9042; order UBA9042; family UBA9042; genus CAZLMW01. The sequence continues at coordinate 3,048 of CAZLMW010000187.1, read as the reverse complement.
TGTTCGATGCTCAAGGCGTTGCCGGGCGGGGACTTCATCGCGTACGGCCGACACTGCGTGCCGAGCTGGGTGAGGCTGTTGTGATGCGCCGCTGGACCATCGCCGTTTCCTTCGCTGTCGTTGTCGCTTTCGCGGGTTGCGGCGAGCCGTCGTCGAGTTCCAACACCGACGCTGGAGCCGTCGTCGACACGACAGCTGACGCCGAGACCGGAACAGACGCAGTCGCCGACACCGAATCCGTCGCCGACGCTGAATCGACGGCCGACACCGTTGCCGATACTGATTCTGCAATCGACACCGGTCCGGTTTGCGTGAACACCTGCGCGCCTGCCGCGACGTCCTGCAAGAACAACCAACCTTCGATCTGCGCCGATGACACCGGGGACGGCTGTGTCGCGTGGGTGCTGCTCGACAAGTGCGCCGACGACGAACGCTGCCTGGACGGGGGCTGCAAGCCGATCTCATGCGGTGAAGGCACCATATGGAAAGGCGATAAATGCGTGCCGATCAGCTGCGGACCCGGGCTGGTGCTCAAGTTCGGCATGTGCGTGCCGATCCCCTGCGGCAAAGGCACCGTGCTCAAGGACGGCAAGTGCGTTCCGGCATGTGTTGGCGCGTGCATCGTCGGGACCTCGCGCTGTGTCGACGGTGTGCCCGAGCTCTGTACCGCCAAACAGGACGGTCCATGTGGCGGGTGGGTCAAGCAAAAGGGCTGCGCGGCCGATGCGTTCTGCTACGACGGTCTGTGCCGCAAACACCGATCGATCGCGCCAGAGTCGTACCCATGGAGCGGGCAGGTCTACCTCAACAGCGTGGCCGCGGACGGCGATGGCAAGACGCTATATGCGGGCGGCGATTGGGCAGGGGTCATCGTTTCGACGGACGACGGCAAGACGTGGAAACCGCGCAACAACGGCTTTTGGCAAGGCGGTGACCACGCCGTTTCGAGCATCGCGACCGACCCAACCAAAGCCGGCCGCGTCACGGTGCTGCAGGGCCGCTACCCGACCACAACAAGCCGGCTCTATCACAGCGAAGACAGCGGCAAGAACTGGCGCCGGCTCCAGGTCCCGACCTGCGCTTACGCACACAGCGGCAACCGGGCGAGCGGCCGCGTGATGGCGTGGACCACCGTGGCAAACGCGCCCGAGCTCATCGTCGCGATGCCAGGTTGCGGCCTGCTGGTCGCGCGGCCCCCGACACAAAACGCCGCCGGTGACGGCGAATGGACCTTCAGCAAGGCGCCCGGCTTGACCGGCTTCTTCTTCGCCGCAGCAAGCGCAGCGAACGGAAACGTCTACGCCGCCGCGCGCACCAACCCAGCGACCGGCGCTGGTGGCGGGCTCTGGCGCCGGAAGAAAGGCGAAACGACATGGTCGAAGGTTGTGGCCGGGAACTTTTCGACCGTCGCCGCGGTCAAGGACGGGACGGTCTATCTCGGCGGCTGGGATGGCTTGTGGAAGCTGGCCGCGGGCAAGGACAAGCCGGAGCGATTGCTCGACAACGTCGGCTGCCCCAAACCGAACAACGCGTGGAAAAACAAGACACCGCGGCCCAAGGTCACCGCTATCTGGGCCGAGGACAGCAACGTTATCTTCGGCAGCGGCCGACATGGCGGATGGGGGGGGTGTCAGAGCCCCTTGCAGCGCAGCGGCGTGTTTCGGAGCACCAACGGTGGCGTCACGTTCCTGCCCCAGAAGACAGCGACCGCCGACAAGGCGTGGGCCAGCAATTGGTTCGAGCCCAACAACGCCGGGTTCTTCGTCGGCGCATTTGCCCGCTCGAAGGTCGGAACCCTGTTCGTCGCAGCCCCCGTCGGTGTCTGGCGGTCGACCGACCTTGGCAAGTCGCTCACACGCATCCAACACGGCGTCCCGGGCGCCACGACAGCCGTTCGCGTCAGCCGCTTCCTGGACGGAAAAGGCAAGGCGCACGTGGTTGCCGGCGTTTTCGGACGTGATTTGGGCATCTGGGACCAGCAGGGGAAGCCCGTGTCGCTGCTGAAGCTGCCCATGGCCAAACCCGACGACCGCAAATTCGCAACGACGGTTCGGGCCCTCTTGCCGCTGCCTGCCAACAAGCCCAAACGCTTTGTCGCCGCGATCGACAGCGCCTACTGGAACCAGCACAAGAAAAACCACGGACTGGTCATCGCCCGCAACACGCTTGACGCCGGCGATTGGCAGGTGCTGTTCAAACCCGGGCCGTTCATCAACACGCTCAGCGCCGATCCCAACGACGCCAAGCGCCTCGGACTGGTGTGCCGGTCCGGCACAAACGACAAGGGTAAGCCGGTCGGCGGCGTGTGGATGACCGTCGACGGCGGCAAGACCTGGCAGCGGCGCACCGGTGGCCTGGCCAAGAAGGTCGAACACAACAACTTCCTGCGCACGACGACGCCCGTGACCCTCGAGATCCGCGGTGAGCGCGCCTACCTGTCGATGTTCCGCGACGGCGCCTGGCGGAGCAGCAACGGCGGCAAGTCCTGGGCCGAAATGCCCGTGCTCACGCGGCAGGGCGGCAAGATCGTCAAGTACAAGGCTAACCAGACCGAACGACTCGAGCTCGCGGCGCACCCCAAGGACGGCAAGAAGCTGTGGATCCTCGTCAATCGCTACACCGGCTCGTGGCTTTCGTACAGCACCGATGGCGGCTTGAATTTCGACGTTATCGACGGGCCGTATCCGGGATCGCGGCTCTGGATGGTTTCGGCCGACCGCACAGGGGCACATCTGCTCACCGCGGCGATCCCACACGGCAGCCTTGTCTACCCCGGTGGCGGGCCTGGGATGTGGCGATTCGACACCGCCAAGCGGACGTGGCTGCCGGTGGATATCGATGCACCCGAAGGCCAGCTGACCAACTCGATCGCGCCGGACTGGACGACCGACAACACGTTCTTGATCGGCTCGAACGGAACGCCGGTGTTGCGCTACACGTTCGAGTAAGCGCAAGCGGGCCCGATTGGAAGTCGCTGACTGAGCGATAGGCCCGGTCCGGGCCACCCGAACCCGAACCCGAACCCGAACTCACACCCTCACGGGGTGC
>CAZLMW010000186.1:0-11479 GCA_964560875.1 uncultured Enterobacteriaceae bacterium | reverse complement strand
TGGACCGCGGCCAAGAGGGCATCGTGAGCAAACCGGCCACCTGGACGATCGCCAAACTCCTCACCTGGGCGACCGATTGGCTCGGTCAGCAAGGCAGCGCTTCGCCAAGGCTGGACGCCGAGTTGCTCTTGGCAGACGCGCTATCCGTGGATCGCCTCGACCTCTACCTGCAGTTTGATCGCCCGTGCGACGCCACGGAGCTCGCCGCGTTCAAAGGCCGAGTGCTCCGCCGCGCCAAAGCCGAGCCGGTCGCCTACATCCTCGGTAGCAAAGGCTTTCACGCCATCGAGCTCGAGGTCGGGCCGGGCGTGCTTGTCCCCCGACCGGAGACCGAATTCCTCGTCGATCGAGCGCTCGAAGTCGCTTCTGAACTCCCGCGCGGACCGATCCTGGACTTGTGCACGGGCAGCGGCGCAATCGCCCTCGCCATCGCCCATGCATGGCGCGACATCGAAGACGCTCCCGCCATCGTGGCGTCCGACGTTTCGCCGAAAGCGCTCGCCTATGCGCGGCGGAACGCCGACCGGCTCGGCCTCACAGAACGTGTCCATTTCATCGCAGCCGCCGGCTTGGCCGAATGCATCGCGCACGGCCGCTTCGCGATGATCCTGAGCAACCCGCCTTACGTGCTGGCCGACGTGATTGCGACGCTCGACCGCGACGTGCGCGACCATGAACCCAAGCTGGCGTTGGACGGCGGCCCAGACGGGCTCGACGTACTCCGCGAGATCGCCGAAAACGCCGCTGATGCGCTCCTTCCCGGCGGCGTCCTTGCGGTGGAGCTTGGCTCGCCGGGTCAAGGCGCCGAGGTTGTGACTTTGCTCGCAGACGCTGGATTGGACGACGCCGTTTTCAGTGCGATCGGCCCCGGCCCAACGGGCATTGTCGAGGTCCGATCGCCAGCGGTGATTCCTATTCGGGCCGTCGTCTAGTCCGCCCAGACCGAGCCCCGATCGGCGCTATGGCGCCTCAGCGCATCGTCCGTACACGCACTTGGCTGCCATCGGCGCGATCTTCTTCAACGCCCGCGCCTTGTTGATGTAGTCCGAGCGCGACTGACAATCCGCATCGTCGATACACCCGCAAAACGCCACATCCGCGCTGTCGAAACATAGCCACCCGCTTGCGCACATGCGGTCTTCGGACCCACCACACGCCGCCAACGTGGGGTCGTCGCTCGAACAGACCTGTCCGTTTCCGAATGCGCCGACCTTGCTGCATAGCGGCGGGTTGACCACGCCGTCTTCGTTGCCGTCGTCGGCCGGCCCGGCGCATGCGGTCAGCACGAGGGCCAAGATGAGGGCGGTCCACGAGGGCGCCGCGAGCCGCGCGAGGGTACGCATCTATTGTTTGCCGAACCGGTACAGGCGAAACTGGCTGATCACCGCGAGCTCGTCGGCGTTTTCCACGGCAACGCCAACCAAGTCGTGCGTAGGCGACGGGAACGGATTGGGCGTACCGGGGGGCGCAGCGATCGTGAGGACCTGCCACCCCTTTGCATCACGGCGACGCAGCTGACCTTTGAAAGCGCTCGCCCAGACGTCGTCCTTGCTCAACCCATCGACCGCGCCAAAGCCCTGTTTCCACTTCACGCCCGTCTCCGCGACGAACGCCTTGCCATCGAAACGGGCGACGAACTCGCTCGCTGTACCACCGACAACGTAGACGCCTGTGCCCCCGTCGCCAGCTGCCCATATGTCGCGAGGCGCGGTTGCCAGGGGGTACGACTTCCAGCCTTTCGCGGTCTTTTGCAGCGCAAGTCCCGCCGACTTCGCGCCAATATCACACGCAATCCACACGTCCGACTTCGTGACGGCGACCGCGACAAACTGTGCTCCTTTGCCGATCCCTTCGCCTTCGGTGACGGTCACCGCTTCGGCCATCCACGCGCCCTTTTCGTGCCGCCAGGCCGCACCAGCGATGCCGACGGCCCAGTAGGTCTCGTCCACGCCATCCACATCGAGAAACTGCACGGCCGGTGCGGGCGGGACTTCGCCGGCGACGAGCCAACTGTCCTTGTCGCGGATGGCGAGCGCGCTCTTGTCGCCGGCCACGACGACGCGCCCCTTCGAATCGACGTAGACGCCGGAGAGATCGGCCTTTCCGATGTTGTCCGGGGTGAGATCGACCCACTTGTCGCCCTCGAGTCGAACGACTGTTCCAGCGTCGCCAACAACCACATAGTGGCCCGGTTTGCCGGCAACCTTGGCGATCGATCGCAGCTTCTCGCCGTGATCGGGCGAATACGTCTGCCACCGCTGAATTCCGGGCTTGCCGGCATCCACCACCGCGTCATCGGCGCCTCCGGTATCGGCGCCCGCGTCCTTCACCACGCCCGCGTCATCTTTGTCGTTGGGCTCTTGGGCGTCCGGATCGCCGCAGGCCACCAGTGCTGTCATCGCGCAAACGACGATCCAGACAGCGCCCGAATGCAGCGACCGGCCGGGCGAGATGGACTCTGTCGCGATGCGTTGACCGTTGAACACCGGGCCTCCCGTGGGCTGGTTCTCAGCCGAGGCCGAAACATAGCCGAACCCGGCGCGCCCTGCCACGCGCCGCGGGGGTGTCACGGCCCCAGATCCGGCCCCGGCGATCGCTCTGTTGCCTTGTTGTAGCCCGGGGTGCGGCGTAGTTTGAAGGTGGAGCAAGCGCTGTCTTTTTGCGCGAACAAACGTCATGCCTGAGCTGAGCGCCAGACCCCAGGCCGGGGACAAGAAGAAGAAGCAACAGCGCGATCTGCAAGATCCGCGGCTGCGCGACAAGCACAAAGACGCGGAAGGCTGGGGCTACAACAAGGCCGGTCAGGACGACCGCAACAAGCTGTTCTACTACGGCGTCAAAGCGACCGACGTCTACCAGGGCTCGGTCGCGGACTGCTACCTCGTGGCAGCGCTCTCGGCGGTCGCGTCGAAAAACCCCAACCTCATCCGCGAAGGCATCATCGACAACGGTGATGGCACGTACCGCGTGCGCTTTTTCTCGAAGAAGGACTACTGGTCCCGCAACTACGACGAGCACTGGGTCACGGTCGACGGCGACCTGCCGGCATACAACGACACACTGCGCTACGCCAAGGGGCAGAAGACGCGTACCGGCGGACGCGAGCTATGGCCCGGCATCTACGAGAAGGCCTACGCGCAGTGGAAGGGCGGCTACAACGAGATGGGCGAAGGCGGCTCTTCTTCAGCAGCTCTCGAGGCGTTATCGGGCGCGCCGACCGAGTACCGGTCAACCGAGTACACGCCAGCAGACACGATGTGGACCAAGATCAAGGCCGCAACCGAAGCGGGCAATCCCATGAGCGCCGGCACCCACGGCAAGGATCGCGACGATATCTACGAGGGAACGCGCCTGTACGCGTGGCACGCCTACACCGTGCTGGGATGCCGAGAGAAGGGCCGCGGCAAGAACCGCAAGCGTTACGTGAAGTTGCGCAACCCCTGGGGACGTGTCGAGCCGGGTGAAGACGGCAAGGACGACGGCATCTTCGAGCTCACGCTGGAAGACTTCATGAAGTTCTACAGCTCGGTAAACATCAGCAACTTGAACTGATTATCGCCGCTAGAGCGCTGATCAGGAATCGGCGCCCTGGGATGGGGAACGCCACGAAAATGACACTTTTCGGGGCGTGGGGACGCTCATAGTCCGCCAACCATCTAGCAATCATTCACCGAGAAACATTGCTTTTCGGTGCTCCCAACCAGGCTCACCATGACGGCTTCAGAATACGTGCACGGTCCCGACGACGGACCGCTGCATGAACGCATCTCGACGTTGCCGGAAGGCTCGGTGCTGAAGCTCGATGCCGGGCAGTATCGCGGCCCTATCGCGCTCATCAACGACATCACGATCGAAGCGGCCGGGGACGTTGGGAGCGTCGTTATCACATCGACCGGTGGTCCGACCGTGCGCATGGAAGGCGCGAGCAACGTCATCCTGCGGCGCCTCGTGCTCAAGGGTCCGACCCGCGGATTCGGGGCGGTCATCGCGGCATGGAATCCGGCGCAAACCAGGATCGAAGATTGTTTGCTCAACGCTGGTCGCGGCGAAGGTGAAGGCGGCGGGGCGATCGACATCCAAGCCGGCCGAATCGCCATCGTGCGTTGCCGCGTGACCGAATCCGCTGCGCTTCAGGGCGGCGCCGTTCGCGTGGCCGGACCTGCTTTGGTCGAGGCCTCTTCGAGCGTCTTCTCCGAAAACGTCGCCGAAGGACAAGGTGGCGGCGCCATCTTCGCGAATCGCGGCGGAACGGCTCTGCTCGAAGGCTGCACGTTCGACGGCAACCGGGGCGACCACGGTTCGGCGCTGCTCGCTGCCCGCGGAGGGACCGGCGGCACGATTCGAGCGAAGAATTGCCTGTTCGGCAGCCGCCAGGAAGGACTGGCCGTGGCGGTGCATGAAGGCGGCACTCTGAGCCTGCGTCACTGCGCGATCGCGGCCATGGCCGAGTCGGTCAGCGAAGGCGTCCAGGTCGATGCCACCGTCGTCGAAAAAAGCGTGCCTTTGCGACGTGAACCCCCGCGCTATCGGCCCGAATTCCCGACCCAGCTGCGCGATCTTGGCTGCCCCAGCGACAACGAAGACGCCGCGCTCGACGTCTATGGTCAGCCGCGCGGTTCCTTGGCTGTCGGCGCTGTCGGGGACCTGTAGACACCGCCCCGACGGGTCGTCGGATGCGATACGTCACCTGTCTGCTCGAGCATGGCCCGCGGCGTGTCCCGCAACTCAAGCCCGGTCGGCGTGGCGAAAAGCTGCATATCGCTGCCCGTTCGCAACCGTCCCTCGTACGTTTGGTCGGTCAGGAAGTCGCCGACAATCTCGTCGACAGCCGCCTCCAGCGACCGTGCGCCCGTGGCCGGATCGATGCCGCCACGCTCGACGACGAACTCGATGAGGCTTGGGGTCGCGCGAATGCGGATCAACCGGTTGTCGTAGAAGCGCTGCAAGACGCGGCTCAGCTTCCTCTTCACAACCTCGCGGCCTGCGTCTTCGCTCAGCGGCCGGAAGAGCACCATATCGTCGACGGCGTGGCAGACCTCGGGCCCGATCTGCTGGCGAACGTGTCCGAGCAACGTGCTCTCGTCGTCCTCCGTCAGCCCAACAGGGCGTGGTGGCGTATGGAATCCGACCACCCGCCGGGTCACACCCGCGAGGATCGCGTCGGTGCCGACGGCCGTTGTCAAGACGATGATCGAGTTGCGCATGTCGAGCAGCCGCCCCTGGTTGTCGGTGATCCGGCCGGTTGCGAGGACCTGCACGATCAAACCAAGAACCGCTCCCGAAGCTCGGTCGATGTTCTCGAAGAGCAGGACGCGATATGGGCGCTTGTGCATGGCCTCGGCGAGCAGACCGGGCTGCTGGTGACCGACGTATCCGGGCGGCGAACCGACGAGACGGGCGGTGCTGGCGGCCTCGACGTATTCGGCCATGTCGAACGTGACCAGCGCGTCGTCGACGAGAAAAAGAGCCTCGGAAAGCGCGCGAGCCGTCTCTGTCTTGCCGACACCCGGCGGGCCGCAAAAGAGAAACGAGGCCAGTGGCCGATCGTCACCAAAGCCCGCGTAATTGCGGCGAACTCGGCGCGAGATGGAGGCCACCGCGCGATCCTGACCCACGATATTGCCCCGCAGATCAGCGGCGAGATCGCGAATGCGGCTGCGTTCGTCGGCCAGCAAACGGTCCATCGGGACGCGCGTTTGCTTCTGGACGACGCGCGCCACGTCGTCGACCTCGACCATCTTCTTGCCGAGACGACGCGCCAGAGTCCCGGCTCGATCGAGCACGCCAATCGCCTTGTCGGGGAGGCATCGATCCGTGATGAACCGACGACTGAGATGCACGGCGCTCGCGACCGCCTCGTGGCTGTACGGCACCTTGTGGTAGCCCGCGTACACGGGCGCGACTCCGCTGAGGATCTTCAGCGCCTCTTCGGTGTCGGGTTCGGGCACCTCGACGACCTGGAAGCGACGCTCGAGCGCGGCGTCCTTCTCGATGTAGCGGCGGTATTCGTCGCGCGTGGTCGCACCGATCAGCGGGAACCGGCCGCGGGCGAGCGCCGTCTTGAGGTCGTTGGCGGCGTCGAGCGCGCCGTCACCGGCACCGGCACCCATCAGCGTGTGGATCTCGTCGACAAACACGATGACTTGGCCGTCGGCGGCGTCGACCTCGTTGCGCAGCCGCGTCATGCGTTCGGCAAATGCACCTCGGTACGACGTGCCAGCGAGCAACGACGAGACATGAAGCTCGACGATTATCGCCTGGCCCAGCTGCCCGTAATGCTCGGTGTCGCCGACGATCCGCGAAGCCAGTCCTTCGACGATCGCGGTCTTGCCGACGCCGGCCTCTCCGACCAGGCACGGGTTGTTCGCGCGACGCATCATCAGGACGTCGATCACGTTCTCAACGATGTCCTCACGGCCGATGAGCGGTTGTACTTTCCCGGCGACGGCCTGCGCGGTGAGGTTGCGCCCGAGCTCAATGAGCGTGGGGTAGCGGTTGGGATCGAGTTGCCACGGCGAGAGTTTCGGCTCGGGCGCAGCGGGCGGTTCGGGTGCGTGTTGTGCCGGCGTCTTCGGGGGCGCTGAGTCGCGGCGAGGGCGGCCGGGCGGCGCGTTTCGTTGTGGTGGCGCGCCTGTCGTTTCGCGAGATGGCGGCAGAGGTTGAGAGATTCGCGCGTCGGCGGCGGGAATGTTGTTGTCCTTGAGCACCCGAGAGGTCACTTCGTCGCGGGGCTGGACCACCAGTTCGCCATTGTCGGCTGCCGGCGGCGCGACACGTGCACTGGGGACTTCCTTGCTGCGCGAACGACCGGTGATGAACTCTCCGCTGGCTCGGCGAACGGCGCGCAGACGCGTCGAACTGGCGCGATCGACCCCGAGTGTGACCTGCCCGATGACGCGAGCCCGGAGCTCGGGAACATTGACGCCGGCTTCGCGAAGGACGCGAGCCGCCATGGCCTTGCGCACTTTGAGCAGACTGGCGAGCAGCACCATTGAATCGACCGTGTCGGCGCGCGACGACGAGGTGAGTTGGCTGGCGCTTCTCTCGACAGCGACCAGGGCCGCGCTGGGCTCGGTCGCGTTGCGCATCTTCTTGTAGGCGACCATGACGCGAGCTTCGTCGACGCCAACCTCGGCGAGCACCTCGCGGGCACGGCAAGGGGTGACGAACATCGCCAACAACAGGTGAACCGAGTTCAACTCGACGTCGAGTGCACCAGCCATATCGCCCGCATGGGCGACGACGTGGCGCAGGTCGGGCGCGACGCGCTCAAACATCGTTCGGAGCTCTCCAGGGGGTGCCATCTGGCTGCCCGGAAGCTACCGCAAACGGCTGGAGAAGCCAGAAAAGACGGCCCGATATCGATGATTTTTTCGGCGGCAACCCGCAACGAGCCAAAACGAGAACCGGCGGCTGATGGTCAGCCGCCGGTATCTCAGAGCAAGAGTCATTTTGTGCGGGACACGGGTTGTTCCGGCTAGCGGCCAGCTGGGGCCATCGACGATCCACTCCCTAACGATGAATCTACGACTATGCTACCGGTGTCCTCCGTGCCAGGTGACGACGCGCCTCGTGTGGGGCGCTCGATGAGGATGGAGTTGTGTGATGAGTTCGATCCGATAGGGATTCTGCTTGCTCCTTGTTATAGCCAGAAGCTGCAAGATTCGTGCCATACGATGCTGTGAACGGCGGATCAACGCGAAAACGGGGCAGGTGATCGGTGTGGCCGACCGGCGGGCCTTGCGTGAGTCCGGTTTCGTGCGCTCCAATCAGCGGGAATATGTCTCATTTTGACACAAACGACGGACAAGCTGCGTCATTCCGAAGCGCACGAAGGGCATGTTCTCACACGCTTCTCGCTCCGCATGGTATGAGGCGGCATGTTCCTCGACGACCTCGACAATGACTTCCTCGGCGACGACGAATCCGGTCAGTCCGCAGCTCAATGGGTTGCCCGTACGCAGCGCGACGTGTCCGCATGGGCGGCCGAGGCGCTGGTGAATCGGCACCCCGATGTTGTGTCCTATCGAGGCAAGAAAGGGCTGCTGGCCTGCCGGCAAGACCTGGAGTTTCACTTGGCGCACCTGCAGACGAGCCTGGCATCGGACGACGCGGACGCCATGGTTACCTACGCCCGCTGGATCGCGGCTGTCGTCTCGCAGCGAGGCATGACCCCGCGGATGCTGAGATTGGGCGTTGATGTGCTCGCCGAGGGATTGCTTCGTTTTCTGCCGTGGCCGCACGGAACGCGGGCGGTGGACTCGTTGCTCGCTGGGTTCACAGCCGCGCCGAGCGCTTGAGCTAGCGATGTGGCGTCAGCGCATCTGCGGGGACGACGCGTGGCTGAAGATCGAACCGTCGTCGCGCGCGTCGTATACAAAGGTGCTCATGCATAGCGCGTTGCCTTGCATGGGCTTTCGATGTAATTTCCCGCGCCCGCAGGACCGAGCGGGTGGAGTTCGGCAATGAAGATCAAGTGCCCCGCTTGCAGCGCTGCGTACCGAATCCCGGATGCGCGCGTTCGCGGAAAGAACAAAGTGTTCCGCGTCGGCTGCAAGAAGTGCGGCGCCGAAATCCGCGTGCGCGGAATCGCGACCGATGAAGATCAAGGCCGCGCCACGATGCCTTTCAACCTGGCGTTGCCGGATTCGACGCCCGCGACACCGCAGCGGGTCTGGTTCGCCGGAATCGACGGCAAACAGGTCGGGCCGCTGACCGAGCAGGAAGTCCTCGATCACATCAGCGCTGGGCGCTTGGGACGTGACGACCTTGTCTGGCGCAAGGGCTTCGGCGCGTGGACGCCAGCCCGCGAAGTGCCCGCCTTCCAGGAAGCTGTGACAGGCAAGGCCGCGCAACCGGCCGTGAAGCCGGCGGGCCGAAAACGCTCGCCACGTCGCGCGCAGACGCTCGAACTGAGCGCCCAGATGATCGAGCTGCTCGTCAAACTCGACGAGCAAAGTGCCGCCGCCGGCGGCGCAACAGCGCCAGAGCCGCCTTCGCTCCCCGAAAGCTCCATCGAGGTCCAGACCGAGGACGAGGTTGCCGCCGAGGAAGCGGCCGACGCTGCGCACGCAAAGCAAGAGCCTCCCGAGACGGTGATCGTGGATGTCCGCAAGGTCGAAGCCGACCAGGAAGCGGCCGACGTGAAGCAGGCCGACGAGCCACCGGCGATCGCCGCAGCGGCCGAAGCGGAAGAGCCGCCCGCGATCGCGGCAGAGCCCGGGCCCGTCGAAACCAAGACGGAGAAAGCGCCCGCCGCTGAGGCCGCAGCTGCGCAGCCGGCCGTCGAATCCAGCAAATCGAAGCGCCGCAGCCGCCGTGGCAAGCGCCGCCGCGGGAAGGCCGATGCGGCCCCCGAGCCGGCAAAAGTAGTCGCCGCCGCGGGCACGAAGGCGGCAGCGAAGAAGAAGGACGCGGGCAAGCCGGCGACCAAGGTATCGCTGCCAGGCAAGGCGGAGGCCCAACGCCGCGCGAGCTCACACAAGACGGCAGCGGCGGGCAAGCTCGCCAGCGTCGGCTCCGGAACGGATCGGAAAACAGCCAAGACGAAGGCGTCCGGCACAAAGAAGGTCGGCCCGGCCGCCAAACGCGGAGCGTCCGGCGCCGCCAAAGCCAGCGCAGCCAAGGCCACCGCGGCCAAGGCGGCTGGCAAGAAGGCCGCGGCGAAGAAGGGCGCGGCAAAGAAGGACGAAAAGAAAGACGAGGGAGGTGGCGTCGCTGTGTTCCTCGGCATCGGTATCGCCGTGCTCGTGATCGGCGCCGTGGTTTTCGCGACGCGCAACAAGGGCAAGCCGAACAAGCCAGCCGAACAAGCCGCACCAGCCGCCGTGGCTGCCGCTGAAACGCCAGCGCCCACTGCAGCCCCCGAGCCCCCTCCGCCGCAGCCGCCTCCACCTCCGCCGCCGCCGCCGCCGCCCCCCGCTGTTGACGCCGGTCCGGCCGTTCCAGAGGCGAGCCAAGATGCGGGCGCCGCAGCCGTTGACGCCGGCATGCCGGGCGAAGAGGGCAAACCTGCATCGGCCGCGGTCGCCGCCCTCGCCGCCGAACAGGCCGCAGACGAAAAGGAAAAGGCCGCCGCCGAAGCAGCGAAGTCCGACAGCCCGGAGTCGGGCGGGACGAAGTCGGACAAGTCGGACGACCGCAAGGAACGCAAGCGCAAGCGCCGCGAACGTTCCGACGATGGCGGCGGGCCCACGACTGCCAGGAGCGCTCCAGCACCCAAGCCCGTCGAGAGACCGACCGCCGAAAAGGGCGGCATGGACGAGATCGACCGACTGCTCGCCGAACAGCGCAAAAAAGCGGCCGCGAAGAAGGCCAAACCGAAGCCAGCGCCCAAGCCCAAGCCCGCGGCGAAGGGCGGTATGGACGACATCGACCGAATCCTCGCCGAGCAGCGTCGCAAGAAGGAGGCCGAGAAGGCCAAGGCCAAGGCGCCGTCCAGCAGCGGTTCCAAGCGCGGCAAGCTCTCCCAGGCGGACGTGAGCCGCATCGCCGGCAAGGCGCGCGGTTCGGTCATGAAGTGCTACATGCTCCACGCGGACGTCGACGGCTCCAGCGAGACGATCAAGGTCAAGATTCGCGTCCAGGGCAATGGCTCTGTTCAACAGGCGCGCGTTCTCGGCAAGTACGGCAAGAACGAGGTCGGAAAGTGCATCGGCAACGCGGTCAAGAAGCTCACCTTCCCGCACACGGGCGGCGCGACTGCGAGCCACACCGTTCGCTACTCCGTCGGTGGCTAGCGCGACGACCTGCGACAACCCGGTGGCATCCAGCGACAGCGTCGCTGTCATCATCTACGTCCGTGCGGGCGCGGATCTTGTCGACGAATCTGCCGTAGCGGCCAACCCGATCGCCCGCGATTGCTTGGCTAATGCCGGCGAGGATGGCGTTGATGGCGGCTTGGATATTCGGTGCGGCGACCAGGTGCTCAGCTGGCCCGACGTGTGGGACCGCGTGGACGGCATGTTGGCCTCGTGGATCGCCGCACTGGACGCGATTGCCGACGGGGCCGACGAAGCGGTGGCTGTCTTTCCCGATACCCGTGTCGAGTGTGAAATCGGCCGGGTGGGCGACATCGACGTGCATATCGAGTATGAAGACATCGCCGCGACGGTTCGACGCACTGATCTGCATTCGGCGCTGATCGGCGCCGCGGCGAGGCTGCTTGACCTGGTCAGCGACACGCCGACGAAGAGCCCTGCGCTGCAATCCCTCGTGGCGCGCGTGGCAATGGAGACGCAAGGATGAGCGGTCGCCTCGACACCTTGTTCATCGGCGTGGCCGGCATGATCGGTGCAGGGAAATCAACGCTCGCCACGGCGCTCGGCCGCCATATGTCCTTGGACGTGTACTACGAGCCGGTAGCGGACAACGAATACCTCGCCGACTTCTACCGAGACACCGCGCGCTATAGCTTCGCGACGCAGATCTACCTGCTCAACCGCCGCTTCCAGCAGCACCAGGAGATCATCTGGCGCGG
>CAZLMW010000185.1:0-11971 GCA_964560875.1 uncultured Enterobacteriaceae bacterium | reverse complement strand
ATTGCCGATGAGTGCGGCGACGCTCACGTCCGAACAACTCCGATCCGATCTGGTCGGCACCCCACAAACGATGCACGCCAAGACTGAATCGGGTAATCTCCCGCGCTCGCATTGGAGTCCGTCATGTTCCGCATTGCTCCCGCCACGTGGCGTGTTGACCCCGTCGTTGCATCGCTGGCAGCGCTCGCGATTGCCGCTATTGCACCCGGCTGTGTGGGCGGCGGGGCCGGAGGCGGGTTTGCTCCCGTCGGCACGAGCGGCGGAACCAGTGGCGGCACTGACGCGACAGGCGATGGAACGTCGTCGGGCGGTTCGTCGACAAGCAGCGGATCGGGTAGCGGGGGGACAGACGTTGCCTCGTCCGGCGGCTCTTCCAGCGGTGTCCAGGACGCCGGTGCCAGCAGCGGTGCTTCATCGGGCAGCACGTCGTCATCTGGGAGCACGTCGTCTTCAGGCAGCACGTCGTCATCCGGCAGCACGTCGTCTTCAGGCAGCACGTCGTCGTCGGGCAGCACGTCGTCATCGGGAAGCACATCGTCTTCGGGCAGCACGTCGTCGTCAGGCAGCACATCGTCGTCGGGCAGCACATCGTCTTCGGGCAGTACATCGTCGTCAGGCAGCACATCGTCGTCGGGCAGCACATCGTCTTCGGGAAGCACGTCTTCGTCGGGAGCGGACGCCAGCTCGAGCAGCGGCGCGTCGAGCTCAAGCGGTGTGGGCGATGTCACCGACGGCGGCTCATCGTCAGGCAGCTCGTCGTCATCGTCGGGCAGCTCAAGCAGCAGCGGCGCGGACGCGGGCCCGGCCGACGTTCCCAACCCGGACGTGCTGCAGGGATCGACCCCCAACGTGAACCCGCCAACGGTCACGTGCCCCAGCAACGGCACCAAGAAGCAGAAGGTGGTCGGCGGGCTCACCTGTGACTACCACGTGAGCAGCGTCGGCGGCGTCGAGAAGCTGCACGGACCGATGACGTGGACCAGCAACAGCAAGGTCGTTCGCAAGGCCTGCTTGAACAACAACGTCCTCGTCGGCCCGTACGAGGTGATCTCGACCAAGGGCACCACGCTCTACAAGGCCTACTACGACGCGCTCGGGATGCTCCACGGCCCGCTCAAGACGTTTCACGACAACGCCAGCAAGGAAACGGTCCGCATGTACAGCGGCGGCAACCCCGTCGGCTGGCGCGAGGTCTGGAACGACCAGAGCATCCAGGTGCTGAAGACCTGGTACGACAACAGCGGCAAGCTGCAGGGCAAGGGCGAGACGTGGCACGACAACGGCCAGAAACGCGCGATCAGCTACTTCAAGGACGATGAGCTGCACGGTCTCGACCGCGGCTGGCACGACAACGGCCTCAAGAGCTTCATCGGGTCAAACGCGAACGGCAAAGAGGTCGGCCTGCACCGGTGGTGGAGCGAAACCGGCAAGCTGCGCGGTCAGTCCACGTTCAGCAACGGCAACGGCGACATCCACCTGAAGTTCGACAACGGCTCGACCAGCGTGAAGGGTAAGGTCGTCGACGGTAAGCAGCACGGCGAGTGGGTCTGGTACTACGAAAACGGGCAGCTCGCGCAGAAGATCGCGTACATCCTCGGCTCGGGCAAGGGCACGGCCTGGTGGTCCAACGGCAAGAAACAGACCGAAATCACGTACAAAGAAGGCCTCCGCCATGGCTACTGGAAGAACTGGGACGACAAGGGCCAGATGACGGTCGAGGGCGAATACAAAGAGGGCGACCGCTGGGGCACGTGGGTCTATTACGCCGACGGCAAAGTGTCCTACAAGATCTGCCACATCGGCGGCCAGGCGCTCGTGCCCGACGAGTGCGCGAAGAGCTGGCTGCAGTAGAAGCGGGACCATGCGCCAAACGTCGCGAATCGCCGCTGTTCTTGCGACGGGCCTGCTGATCTGGCCCGGGTTTTCGGGCTGCAGCGACGACGCATCCGCAAATGACCCCGACAACTCGGGCGCAAACCGTGAAACCGCCGAAAAACTGCAAGCCGCGGGCCTGTATCCGGCCAAATGTAAGTGACGACTGTGGCCACAGCGACGGCGGCGAATCGGCAGTGACTTGCTCGCTTGTTTGGGACACCATGGCGCCGCGATGAACGTCCGCACCGCCCGCTACCCCTCGCTCGACCTTGTCCCCGTCATCGCGGCGGTTGGGTTCGTCGTCGCCAGTGTGGGCTGCAGCGAGGAGCCGACCGCCGAACCTGAAAAGACGTATGCCGCCCTGAAGTCGGATGCGCCCGTGCTCGTGCGGCTGACCCAGGACCAATACCGCAACGCTGTGGTCGAGCTGCTCGGTGACAAGGCGACAGTGCCGGCGGCGCTTGAACCCGACGTGGCGATCCACGGCCTGCTCTCGGTCGGGGCCGGCATCACGCCCGTTTCCGAACGTGGCGTGGAGCTGTTCGAGGAGTCTGCGCTTGCCCTCGCCGGCGAGCTTGCGACCAAGAAAGAGGTGCGCGAGGCGGTCTTCAACTGCGCGCCCGCCACTGTGACCGATGCCGACACGTCGTGCGTCACCAAGACGATCGAAACGCTTGGACGCCGGGCGTGGCGCCGACCGCTCACAACAACCGAGCGGGACCGGCTCGTGAAGATCGCGACCACGGCCGCCGCGACGCTCAAGCACTTCTACAAGGGGTTTGGATACGCGCTCGCCGCCATCCTGCAGTCGCCCCACTTCATCTACCGACCCGAGTTTGGCGCGGCCAAGAACGCCGCCGAACCGCGCCGCTACACCAGCTGGGAGATGGCGTCTCGGCTGTCGTTCTTCCTGTGGAACGGGCCGCCGGACGACAAGCTGCTCGATGCCGCCGCCAAGGACGAGCTCATCGACGACGCCACGCTCAAGGTCCAGGTCGAGCGCATGATCGCCGACGGACGCATGAAGCGCGGCGTGCGCGCGTTCTTCTCACAGTGGCTCAACCTCGCCGAGCTCGACGAACTCACCAAGGATCCCAAGGTCTTCAAGCACTACAGCGCCGAGCTTGGCGCGATGGCCCGCGAAGAGACGCTGCGTGTCGCCGAATACCTTGTCCTCGAACAAGACGCCGACCTGCGCGAGTTCTTCATCGGCCGGACAACGTTCGTGAACCGCCGGCTCGCCGCCATCTACAACGTCAAGGCGCCCGCGAAGGAGGGCTTCGGCAAGCTCGAGTTCCCCGAATCTGGCCAACGGCGTGGGTTCTTCGGCCAGGTCGCTTTCCTGGCGCTCAACAGTCATCCGGTGTCGACCAGCGCCGTGCTGCGAGGCGTCTATCTGCGCGAACACATCCTCTGCCAAAAGGTGCCACCGCCTCCCAGCGACCTGAACACGGCGATCCCCGAGGTCGACGCCAACGCCAAGACGATGCGTCAACGGCTCGTCCAGCACATGGCCAACCCGGCGTGCGCGGGCTGCCACCGCTTCACCGACATCCCCGGCCTCGGCTTTGAACGGTTCGACGGCATCGGCCGCTACCGAACCCACGAACATGGCGCCGTGATCGACGACGGCGGCACACTCGACGAGCAGGACTTCGCCGACTTCAAGTCGCTTGTCGAGGTGATCGCCAACGGTGACCGCGTGCCGATGTGCTTCGTGGAGAAGATGTTCGCGTACGCCTCGGGACGCGTGGTCGGCAAGGGCGAGTACGGCGCGGTCGACGCGATCGTGGACCGGTTCAACGACAACGGCCGCAAGGTCAAGGCGCTGCTGGTCGACCTCGCGATGAGCGAGGCGTTTCGTTCCGTGGGCCCCATCAAGAAGACGGGGAAATAGCGCGATGAAGAACGCGAAGGCACCGCGCATCAGTCGCCGGACGCTTCTCAAGGGGCTGCTTGGTGGCGCCGTCGTGACGATCGGCCTGCCGCCGCTGGAGATGTTCCTGACCGGCAACGGCGACGCGTACGCAGACGAACCCGCCGGTTTTCCACGGCGATTCGGGCTGTTCTTCTGGGGCAACGGCAACCTCCCCGACCGCTGGAACCCCGACAACGGCGGCAAGGCGCTGCTGACCGGCGACGCTTGGAAGCTGTCTGATCAGCTGGCACCGCTCGCGAAACTCAAATCGGATATCACAGTAATCACAGGGACAAAGCTGAACGTTCCTAACGCTGTGCCTCATCATTCTGGCGCGGGCGGGATCCTCAGTGGAGCGCCGCTCTTGACCAAGGGTGGCAACGAGACATTCCTGCTGCCATCCATCGACCAGGTCATCGCCAAGCAGGCCGGCAAGCTGACGCGTTTTCGGTCGCTGGAGTATGGCGCCGAACCCAAGTCGGGCTTGAGCTACAACGGCCCCAACTCGCGCAATCCGCCCGAACAATCGCCGCACAAGCTGTTCGAACGTATCTTCGGCACGGGATTCACGCTGCCCGGCGACACCCCGATCGTGGACCCGACCCTGAGCTTGCGGCGCAGCGTTCTCGACGCGGTTTTGCTCGATATCAAGGGGCTGAAGGGCAAGGTCGGGGCCGAGGACGTCAAGCGGCTCGACCAGCACTTCGAGGCGATTCGTTCGCTGGAAAAGCGGCTCGCCAAGCTCGAAGAGGACCCGCCCAACCTCAAGGCGTGCAAGCTGCCGACCAAACCCAAGCCGTCGTACCCGAAGATCGAGGGCCGACCGCAGCTGCAAGAGAAGAACAACGCGTTCGCCGAGCTGAGCGCGATGGCGCTTGCATGCGACCAGACCCGCGTTTTCAGCAATTGGTTCTCCTACCCCGTCACCAACACGCTCTTCACCGGCGCCAAGGCCGGCCACCACCAGCTGACCCACGACGAACCCAACCCGCAGCCCGAAGTGCACAAAATCGTTCTGCAGTGCGTGTCGGCAATGGCGGCGCAGATGCAGGCGCTCAAAGACGTCAAAGAGGGCGCCGGGACGCTGCTCGACAGCTGCGTGGTCATGGGCACCAGCGATGTCAGCCTCGGCAAGACCCATTCGCTCGAGCAGATGCCCATCGTGCTGGCGGGCTCGTGTGGCGGGAAGCTGAAAACGAACATGCTCTACACGTCGCCGAGCAGCGAGAACAGCTCGAAGGTGCTGCTGAGCATCTGTCGGGCGATGGGGCTCAACCTCGCGACGTTCGGTGCCGAGGGCGGCAGCGTCAAAGACGGGCTGTCGGCCATTGAGACCTGAGATTCGTGGCTGAATTGCGACGGGGCTGAGATGCGATGGTGCTGAGATGCGACGGTACTGAGATGAAACTGGGCGCCTGGATGCTTGTGGCGGTGCTCGCGGCGGCGGCAGGCGGCTGCGATTCGGGCAATGGCGACGACGGCGGCGCGAACGGTAGCGCGGATGGAAGCGCAGGTTCGGGCGGCGATCCGGTCGCGAGCTCCAAGCTCCTCGTGCTGTCGACGCTGGGTTTTACGCGCATGGGCAAGGACGGGCGGGTCCCGGGCTTCAACCTCGACGGCAAGACCAGCACGAAACACGACAAGACGACCTGCGAGAAGCCCGATTTCGTCAACCCGAGCGGCGAAAAGGGCATCGACAACCAGTTCGCGACCCTGGTTCCCCTGATCGAAGCCGGCGGGCTCAGCGCGGTCGAAGGGCTGCTGCAGGGCGCTGTTGATGATGGCGGGCTGCTGATCATGCTCCAGGTCGACGGGATCGATGACCCGACCGATGACCCCGCCGTCACCGTGCGAGTGCGCGCCGGGACCGGCAAACCGTTGCTCGGCACCGACGGCGTCGTGCTGTCCGGCCAGACCTTCAACCTGCACGAAAAGTCACCCGAATCGTTGGCCAAGACCGCTCGAATCGAAGGCGGAATGCTGCATGCGGGGCCGTTCGACACGCTGCTACCGCTCACCATTTTCGGCGTGCACTACTCGTTCAGCGTCAAGGGCGCTCGAATTCGGGCCCGGTTGCTCGGCGACGGCGACGCGGACCAGGGTGTCTTCGGCGGCGGTTTGCTGGTGTCGGACATGATCGGCATCGCCAAGCAGGCGGAGAAGTTCGAAAAGGGCGTGTCGGACATCGTCGCGCCCATCGCGAAGATCGCCGGCGACATGGACAAGGGCCCCGAAGGCTGCCGACAGGTGTCCATGGCGCTCGCATTCTCGGGCGTTTCGGCGTTCCTTTGGGACGACAAGTAGTCGGGGGCGCCTTTATGCCTTCCATCTAGGGCATCATGTCTTCTGTGAACCACGACCGCGGCGGCAGCGCACGCATCGGAATGCCGGCGCTGAAAACCGAGCACCTGGTCCGCGACTACACCGGGATCATGGCCAGCAAGACCGGCGGCAGCGACTTCATCATCGAGGCGGACCGACGGCATCCCGATTTCATCCAACTCGTGGGCATCGACTCGCCCGGGCTGACGAGCGCCCTGGCCATCGCAGACCACGTCAGCGGGCTCCTTTGAACACGGCGCAAACACACGCGACCGCAACGGACACCCCGGTGTCCCGACAAGCGATCCTGTTGCTGATCACGGCGGCTTTGTTGTTGGCGGCGTCGGTGCTGCCGTGGGCTGTGCGGCCCGTGTGGCCCGAGCTGTACCGCGACGTCTTTCATATGGTTGGGACGGTGCAGGGCGGTCTGACTTGCGGGCTCGCCGGTGTGCTCTTGTGGCGGGTGCCAGCGCTTACCGACGGGCGTCCGCCGAAGTGGTGGCTCACAGCGATGATCGCGGTGATGTGCGTGGCGACGGTTGTGGTGTCTTTTCTGCGCCACCTGCTGCCGTACGACATCCTGCTGGGCGTTGGGCAGGGGACGTGGCTGCTGGCGCTGGTCTCCGCGGGGACATTCGCGCTGCGTCGATTTCGGGCGGCCAACGGGCGATCGGTCGCGGTGACCTGGTATGTGCTCGCGGCGGCGACCGGGATTGCTGGCGCGGTGTTGCTTTCGGCGTACTCGACGCTCGGTTCGCTCGGGCAGGAGACGCTGCACGGTCTCGACCGGGAGTGGCTCAAGTTCATCGGCCGGGGATGGCTGCTGCAGTGCCTGTTTCTCGGGCTGATCATCGGATGGATGCACGATCATGCACAAGCTTCGGGCTTGTTGCGCAACACCTCTGCGGAGCGCTCCCGAATGCGGGCCCTGGCGTGTATGGCCGCGCTTGTTGCCAGCGTCCCGCTCGAGCTTTGGAGCTCGACGCGCCTTGGCCTGTCGGTTCGCCTGGTTGCGACGCTCTACGGTCTGCACACAGCGGGCTTCTTCGCAAATCGCCTGACGCCGGCCCACATCGCCACCGGTTCGATTCCGCTGGGCTACATGGTCGGCGCGACGATGCCGCGTTGGCGGACGGCGGGGCTGCACCTGGTGTTCATCGGCGGCTTTGTCGTGGGGCCTTTGCTGTGGCTCGCGGCGACCAACGCGGTGGGCAAAATGAGCTGGCTGCGTCGCACCGTAGCGCTGCTTGGCCTGGCGCTCGTGCTGCGCTCGGCGGCGGACATCATGACGTCGCTCGACAATCGCGTCGGCGTGGTGGCGATGGCGGCCAGTGCTTTCGTGGCGGCGATGGGATTCGCGGTCGTTTGGTTGCTCAGTTTGTCGATAGCTCGACGATGAGGCGCTCGGGCAAGGCGGCCAACTCGGGGTGTTTGTCGCGGCCGAGCAGGGTGGCGCGAAACGTCTCGGTCACCGGGTTGCCAACGAACATCCGAATGATGCGACCGATCACGCCGGCGTCTTCGAGCGGTGCGTGACGAAACAGGCGCTTGCCGAGGCGCACGTGGTAACGGCTCTTGCCCACGCCAATCGTCAGGATCCGGCGCGTGCCCACCCGTCGCAGCTTCAGCCCCTTCAAGGCGACAAAACGATGGTTCGGCGACGCTGAAATCGCCCCGCGCGCGCCCTTTCGACCCGGCAACTCGCGGGCGTGCACGATCAGGGTCGACGTCTTGCCGAGACCGAAGACGCGCACCCACCGCGACGCCAACTCACTGGGCGGTGCCGTCACCCAGAATCGGTGCATGGTCGCCTGCGCTTGCGTCACGCCGACACCGGCCTTGGACGGCGACATCGACACGTTCGCGACGGCGTTGTGCAGGAGTCGTTCGGCGTCGAAGAACCCGCCCTTTGTGACAATGCGGTGGCCGGGGAACGACCGGCTCGAGAGCTTCGTTTTCACCGTGGCTGTCAGTGTTCCGCCCCGACCGCGCCCGACGACGCGCAACACACCGGCGCGGTAGTCGATCGAACAACGACCGATGCGCAGGTTGTCAGGGGCCGTGTAACGCCAGTCCTTGGGTTTGATGATCGACGCGAACTTCCATGAGCGGCGCCCGTTGACCACGAACGCGCGGCACATCGCGTTGTTATCGCCGATGCCGATGTTGGAGACGGCGAGCTCGATCTGCGCGTGACCCCCGTCCTCGAGCTCAAGAACAAGCGAATACACCTCGGAGTACGCGTCGGCCTTATGCAGGTGCGGCTTGAGCAAACCGGCGGCGGCGCCCTCCGCGGGCCAGGTTGCGGCGAGTGCGGCGCAGAACAGCGCGCCGAGCAGACGCTTGAACAGGGTGCAGCGGGGTCCCGACATCCCAGCGAGCGTACCAAGATATGCGACGCGTTGCGGCTCGTGCACGTCTCGGCGAGAATCCGCGGTCCATCCTGTTGAGGAATACGACGCATGGCGCTGCCCCAGCTCGAACACACCCGCGTCCGGGCGGCCGATGGCACCTCGCTTGCCGTGCAATCGTACGGCTCAGGCGACCTGACCATCGCGATCGCAAACGGGCTCGGCGGGACCCTTATTGCGTGGACTCCGCTGCTCCGTGCGCTGGCCAAACGGGTGCGCTTCGTGTCGTGGGACTACCGCGGCCTCTACGACAGTGACCGTCCCTCGGACCGGAGCCGCTTGGAGGTGCGCGACCATGTTGCGGATCTCCGCGCCGTTTGCGACGCGTTGAACGTCGACGATTTTGTGCTCGCGGGCTGGAGCATGGGCGTGCAGGTGTCTGTGCAAGCCGCCGCGGACCTCGCCGGCCGCGTGCGAGGGCTCGTGCTCATCAACGGCACCTACGGCCGCGTCTTCGAGACCGCGTTCCAGGCCCCGGGCAGCCGCGTCGTTCTGCCGGTCGCCAACCGCATCGCGATGGCCGCCGGCCCTTTGATGCCACCCGTCGTCGGCAGAGTGACCCGTTCGCGCCTCTTCATGCCCGCAATGTCGGCGTTCGGGCTGGTTGACAAGAAACTCGATCGCGAGGTCTTCGTCGAGATCGCAAGCGGCTTCAAGCGCTTGGATTTCAACACCTATCACCGCATCATGGGGCATCTCAACAGCCACGACGGTGAGCCCGCGCTGCAGCAAATCGACATCCCCACGTTGTTCATCGCCGGGGACAAGGACCGCATGACGCCCCCGTCGGTGGTCCGCACGTTTCAGCGTCACCTCGACGGGCTTGAGACCCACATTGTGCGCGGCGGAACCCACTATTCGCTGCTCGAATACCCGACCGAGGTTGTGACGCGGATCAGCGACTTCCTCGACACCCACTTCGCCCAGATCTGAACCGGCAAAGCATGCCAGCCCGCCCTTCCACGAACCGGTTCACCGCGATGAGCGGCGTCTTCACGCCGTCTCTGCTGACGATCCTGGGCGTCATCATGTACCTGCGACTCGGCTGGGTCGTCGGTCACGCCGGCATCATTGGCGCCATCGTCATCATCTTGCTTGCGCACGTGATTTCGGTGCCCACCAGCCTGTCCATCGCATCGCTGGCGTCCAACCGCGCGATCGGCGGCGGCGGCGTCTACTACATCATCTCGCGCAGCCTCGGACTGCCGGTTGGTGCGTCGATCGGCGTCGCCCTCTACCTGGCGACGGCGCTCGGGGCCAGCCTGTACATCATCGGGTTCTCGCAGACAGTCAACGCCCTTATCGGCCTCGAAGAAGGCGTCGAGAACCTGCGGATCACCGGCTCCATAACCCTCGTGGTTCTAACCGCGCTGACCATGGCCAGCGCCAGCCTCGCTATCAAGATCCAGTACGTGATCATGGCGGCGATCGCCCTGTCGATCGTGTCCGTGTTGGCTGGGACAAGCCCGGCGCCACCCACCGAAATCGCCTGGGCTCCTGCGACCGACGGCACGCCGCTCGCGCTTGTTTTCGCCATCTATTTCCCTGCGGTTACGGGCTTTACGGCCGGCGTCGCGATGTCGGGCGACCTCAAAGACCCGCGCAAAGACATCCCGCTCGGCACGATGTGGGCGGTCGGGACCGGGCTGGTTGTCTACATCGGCATGGCCGTGTTCCTGGGGCTGAGCGTGGACGGGGCAACCCTGCGCGGTGACATGGACATCTGGTCGAATATGGCCATCTCGCCCGAGCTTGTCATCGCCGGTATCTGGGGCGCGACGCTGTCGTCGGCGATCGGCTCCATGCTCGGTGCGCCTCGAATCTTGCAGGCGCTCGCGCTCGATGGCGTGGGACCGGCCATCCTGGGCACCGGCAGCGCCAAGACAAATGAGCCACGGGCGGCCGTCGCCGCGACTTTCGTTATCGCCGAGATCGGCATCCTTGTCGGCGACCTCGACCTCGTCGCGCGCGTGCTGACCATGTTCTTCCTGACCACGTACGGGATGCTGAACCTCGCCTGCGGTCTCGAGCGATGGTCCAACCCCGACTTCCGACCGCGCTTCCGCGTGCCGGCCTGGCTCAGCTTCACGGGCGCCGCTGTGTGCATGAGCACGATGTTCAAGCTCGACGCGGCCGCCATGACCGGCGCCATTCTCGTGCTCGTCCTCCTTTACCTGTTCGTGAAACAGCGTCGACTCGAGCTGGAAAGCAGCAGCATCTGGGCCGTCATCTGGGAGCAAATGGTCCGCGCAGGCCTCTTCCGGCTGCACCGCGTCGCCGACCGAACTGAGACATGGCGGCCCAACGTGCTGCTCTTTGGCGGCCACCCGGAAGTCCGCCCGCACCTGCTCCATATGGCACAGTGGATCGTGCAGGAGCACGGCTTGCTCACGAATTTCCTGCTCGAACCGACACGCAGGCGCGCCAGTGGGCACTTCAGCCTCGTAACCGGCACACCACGGGGCGACTCCGAGGGCACCGACCCCGAGCGCGCGCTGCCGATTGAATCCTACGACAGCTTCGAGCTGCACAGCGTGTTTCACACCACGCGCAAATGCCCGACCGTGCCCGACGGCATCCACATGGCGTCGGAGTGGTTCGGACTCGTGGGCCTGGAGCCCAACGCCGTGATGCTCGGCTGGCCGCGACGCAGCTCGAAATACGCGTCCTACGGCACGTTGATCCGCGGCTTGATGGAGCGGGATCGCAACCTGCTGCTGCTCGAAGTGGACGACCAGATCGGCTTTCGCCACCGCCGCAAGCTCGACATCTGGTGGGGGCGCAACCAGATCAACGGCGGGCTGATGCTCATGCTCGCGCACTTCATCCAGAGCACGCCGGCGTGGAACCAGGCTCGGGTCCGTATCGTTACGTTGGTCGACTCAACCAGCGAAGTCGAAGGGCGTCGCAAGGCGCTGCGGAGATTCCTCGCGCGCGGGCGGGTGCGCGCCGAAGTGATCGTCATGGACGGCAGCAAGGAGTCCGAAGACCCGCTTGAGGTCCTGCGCAAACGCAGCAAGCGCGCCGATCTCGTCATCATGGGCGTGCCACGACCGCGGGAAGGCCAGTCCGGACAGTGGGTGGAAGACCAGGTGCGCCGCTCGCTCGGAATCCGCGCCGTCTTGCGGGTGTCTGCGTCCAAGCACCACGCCGGGGGCAAGCCGCTCGGCCTTGAAGAAGACGCTCACACCGCCGTCGACGACCAGCGCGACGTCACCAACCCGGTGATGGCTGCCGTTTCTGAGGTCTGAGGAGCCCTTCGTTTTGTCTTGGCAGACGGCGCCTCGATCAGGGGGCGTGATCTTTTACCCGTAAAAGATCACACCCCCGGTTGTTCGGTGTAGCTGCCGTCCCGCAAGAACCGCAAACCCGCTGCCAATCCAAAAATATCCACAAAAACAGGCGGTTGGGGTAAACGGGGATGGGGGTCCAAGGGGGAAGGACC
>CAZLMW010000184.1:0-12032 GCA_964560875.1 uncultured Enterobacteriaceae bacterium | reverse complement strand
CAGACTGCATTTACGTCCCCCACGATGACCGGCACGATTTGCGGCGCAGTCTGCTGGCCACGAGCGCAGTTGAGTGGTTTGTTCGCCGGCGACGCGAATTTCGGCCGTTTTCCAGGGCCAAAATCGACGTAGAGCCGGCTAGCGGTCTCCAGGATGCGTTTGGATGCCTTGAGGCTATTGATATAGCTTCGCGGCCGATCGCGGCCTCCAGGAGCCCCTGGCGCGATTTGGGGCTCCCACGCAAAATGCGAGACTGGCCGCTGAAACACCCGCTGGAGACGCCTCGTTATGCCGAATCTGCTTGAAAAGAACCCGATCCACCTCGGACTTGGCGCCAGCGCCGTCATCGAACCCGAGTTCACCGACATGACCTGGT
The DNA here is from genome assembly GCA_964560875.1 of uncultured Enterobacteriaceae bacterium. Taxonomy (GTDB): domain Bacteria; phylum Myxococcota_A; class UBA9042; order UBA9042; family UBA9042; genus CAZLMW01. The sequence continues at coordinate 11,656 of CAZLMW010000184.1, read as the reverse complement.
ACGAGGGCTACGCCGCTCGGCACCAAGCGGACGGGACCGAGGGGCGCCTCGTGTCCATGTACACGTTCAGCGGCGATTGGAACCACTGGGAGATGCACCCCAACGGCCACGAGGTCGTCGTCTGCGTCGCCGGGAGCCTCACGTTGCTGCAAGAGATCGATGGCGAGGAAGTGGCGACCACGCTGACCAACGGCGAATACGCCATCAACGAGCCCGGGATCTGGCACACAGCCAACGTGCAAGAGCCCTGCACGGCGCTGTTCATCACCGCCGGCGCCGGGACGGAAGGGCGCCCCCGCTAAGTGACCGGCATTGCCGCTAGCACCTGACGCCCCCGCTATTCGGCGGCGACTCGCTAACCTTCGATCCTGTACTTCTTGATCAGCCGATACAGCGTTGTGCGTTCGATGCCGAGCGCACGCGCCGCGTCGATTTTCACCCCGCCGGCATCTTGTAGGGCTGTGGCGATCCGGGCTGCGGCCTGGCGGTCGAGGTACGCGTGCAACCCGTCGCCTGGAGCCTCGTCCGGGACTTCGCTCGCGCCGGGCAGGAGCAGGTCGCTGCGTTCAAAGACGTCGCCGCGCGCCAGTACCACGCCGCGTTCGATCGTGTTTTGCAGCTCGCGCACGTTGCCGGGCCAGTCGTAGCTGATGAGCCAGCGATCGACCTCGTCGTCCCAGCCGGAGATCGCGCGGCCCTGCGCGGCATTGGCGGTCGCGAGAAAATGACGAGCAAGGGGGCGCACGTCTGCGCGCCGTTCCGCGCTGGACCTCACCTTCTTGCAGCACGCGCAGGAGCTTGGCTTGAAAGCTGCCGTCGATGTCGCCGATCTCGTCGAGCAGCAAGGTGCCGCCATCGGCGCGTTCGAAGAGGCCGGCCCGTGACCGTTCGGCGCCCGTGTACGCGCCTTTTTCGTGGCCGAAGAGCTCGGATTCGAGCACGCCCGGCGCGAACGCCTTGCAGTTGACCGCTTCGAACGGGCCACCGACGCGGCGCGAGTGGGCGTGAATGGCCTTGGCGACGACCTCCTTGCCGGTGCCGGACTCGCCGGTCAGCAGCACAGTCGCGTTGCTTGCCGCGGCGCGTTTGGCGAGGTCGAGGACGGCGCGCATCTGGTCGGACTCGGCGACGGCGTCGGTGACTCCCCAGTGGCGTTCGAGCTGGCTGCGCAGGTGCTTGTTCTCGCGGTTGAGGCGCCGGTGATCCAGGCCGCGACGCTCAGGTCCACGCGGTCCGCCATCGGCGCGATCGCCACGTCCACGCAGCCGTCGTCCTCGGTAGCCTCGGCCGCGTTGACCAGCAGCCCAAGCACGAGCGGTACGAGCAGGTCGGTGTCCGCCTCGACCATGCCGTCGCCGGACATCGTCACTTTCCGATCGCCGAGGTGCTCGCGGCCAAGACGCTTGGCGGACGCGACGATCTCGGCCAACTGGACCTTTTCGGTGTCGGCCTGGATGGGGCGCGCGTACTGCAAGATGGCGCTGACGAAGGCCTCGAGCCGGTCGACCTCCTCGCGGATGAAAAGGCAGACGCGACGCTGTTCTTCGGCGTCCTCAGGGAGCTCTTCGGCGAGCAACGAAGCGGACGAGCGCATCACGCCAAGCGGGTTGCGCACCTCGTGGGCCACACCAGCGGCCATACGCCCGAGCGTGGCGAGCTTCTCGGACTCGATGAGCTCCCGCCGGTTGCGCTCGAGCTCGACCATTTGCGCGCGGATGGTGGCGGCGTCGAGCCGTGACTTGCGCCGCAGCTGCGCCATGACGCCAATGACGTAGCCGAAAAGCGCGAACGACGCGCCGAACAGCAGCATGACCGGCCCGAACACGCTCTCGCCATCGATGCGCATGTCCACGCCGATCCACGTGAGGCTCACCGTATCGAACACGCCGATAAGCAAACCGGCGAGCGCACCCATCATCGGCCACTTGTCGGCGCGCGCCTTATCGGTGGACGAGGTGTTGGGCGGCTGGGTCATGGATGGGCTCCGATGCTTCGACTCTGGCACTTGGGCTCTGGCACTTCGACTCTGGCGCTTCGACTCTACAGCGCAACAACACTGCAACAACCGCGCCAGACGCAAAAGCGACGTATGTGCCGTGATTGAGCGTTGCAGCTTTGCAACGTGCGTTGCGTTCGCGCACCATCTACCTTCGGGTGGAGGTCAATAATTTCAGCCAGTTACTGTCTTGGCACGACCGTTGCTCCAAGAGGGCACGTCAACGGCGCTCGCCACGGCAACCTGGGCAACAGGCACCAAATGTGGGCGCACCAACTGGAGTCCCAAATGTCCAAGCTGCAACTCGTCCTGCTCGTCGTCCTCGCTGATTTCCTCGCCCTCACCGGCTGGTCACTGTATGCGGGCGGCTTCGAGACCATCATCGAGCAGGCGTTCGCCAACCCGATCAACATCCAGGTCGCGGTCGACCTCGCCCTTGCCATCGGTTTCGTGTGCACGTGGATCTGGAAAGACGCCAAGAGCCGCGGCGCCAACCCCGCTCCATGGGTCGCCCTGACCGCCACGACAGGCTCGATCGGCTGGCTGCTGTACATGGTCATCCGCCCCGGCAACGCCGTGCAGACCACGCGCTTCTCTGCCCGCGCCGCCGCCTGAAAGCTCGGTTCTCGTCTTCGCGGGGCATGCGATCGCTCGTGTGCCCCGCGCTCGTTTTGGCTGCGCGCCTCGCCCCGTAGTCTGCTTGCCTTGCCCCGTAGTCTGCTTGGAGGACAAACCGCGCTACACTGCGGCATGGCCGATCCCTCCAAGCCCGATAGCCCACCGCGCGCAAAGACCCGCCGCCGCCGCAGCCCCGCGCAGCGCGCCATTCGCATCGCACGCAAACGCATCGGCAAGTCCGCCGAAAGAACGGCCAGCGCCTTCGTCAACGGCCTCGATTGGTGGCTGCGCGATCCGACCGATGTGGTGGGCCACACGCCCTACGAGCTGGTTCATCAACGCGACAAGCTCGCCGTTCGCCGTTACGAGCGGCCGGACACCACCGTCGATTGGGGCATGGGCCGGGTGTCCGAGGTCGAGCCGGTCGCCATCCCGGTGCTGCTCGTGCCGCCGCTGATGGTGCAGCCGTTCATCTTCGACCTGACGGAGAATCGATCGCTCGTGATGACGATGCTCGGCGCCGGGCTCGACAGCTATCTGGTCGATTGGGGCGAACCGGACGCTAGCGATCGCCGCGTCACGGTCAGCAGCTACGTGATCGACTGGCTGCCGGACGCGATCGACGCCGTGTGCCGCGAGTCGGGCAGCGAACGCGTGTTCCTGCTTGGGTACTGCCAGGGCGGCATGTTCGCGCTGATGCAAACCGCGGCGAATGCGGACGACCGCGTGGCTGGAATCGTCGCGATCGCGTCGCCGATCGACAGCGCGAAGATGGGCGTCATCGGCTGGATCGCGCGCAACGCTCACGAGCAGATCGACCAGGTCGTTGGACTGATGGGCAACGTGCCCGGCGAGCTGTCCTCGCGCGCGTTCAAGTTGATGGATCCGGTCAAGACGGTGACGCGTTACACCGATCTCTTCCTCAACCTCTACAACGACGAGTACGTGGACGGTTTCGATGCCCTGACCGCGTGGACCGACAACTTCATCGACTACCCCGAAGATGCGTTCCGCGAGCTGCTCCGCGAGTTCATGAAGGGCAACAAGCTGAAGAACGGCTGCTGGGAGCTCGGCGATCGCGTGATCGATCTGCGTACGATCACGTGCCCGCTGCTCGCGTTCGCCGGGCAAACGGACAACGTCGTGCCGATCAAGGCGGTGCGCGAGCTGTTGGCGGTGGCGGGGTCGACCGACGCGCGCTTCGAAGTCGTGCCCGGCGGCCACATGGGCGTCTTCGCCGGTCGTCACGCTCCCGAAGCCGTATGGAAAGTTGCAGCAGACTGGATGCGCGAGAGGGCTGGATGACGTCCTGACCGGGATTTGTCGGGATGTGAACGCGCTTTACGCGTGGCCGAATCTCCTGTACTAACTCGTCAGGTTAATACCGACTTTGGACCGACACGGCGCGACCGACGCGATGAATCCAGACGTCCATCAGCTCAACACCGAACCCGGGGTAACCGTCTTGAGCGACGAGCCCGGCGAACGCCGTGCTTATGTCACCGTGCTCGCCGGCGAACTGCCTGGACGGATGCACCGGGTCCGCTCGACAAACACGCTGCTCGGACGCGGCGACGACTGCGATGTGACGTTCATGGACCTGGCGGTGTCGCGCAACCACGCGCGTATCGAACGGCACGCCGATGGCAGCGCGAGCCTCGTCGACCTCGACAGCATGAACGGCGTCCTGCTCAACGGTGAGCCGATCGACCGCGGGCCATTGCGCAGCAGCGACAAGATCCAGCTTGGGCCTTCGGTTGTATTGCGGTACGACCTGCACGACGCGCTCGACGCGCGGTTTCAGCGCAGCCAGTTCGCCGCGATGACGCGCGACACCCTCACCGGCGCACACAACCGCCTCTACTTCGACGACGAGATCCGGCGCGAGGGTCCATTCGCTGTTCGGCAGGGCATCGAGCTGTCCCTGTGCATGATCGACGTGGATCGGTTCAAGGCGATCAACGACATGCTCGGCCATCGAGCCGGCGACGACGTGCTGCGAAACGTCGCGACACGGATCGACGGGGCGCTGCGCGAGTACGACATCCTCGCGCGCTACGGCGGCGACGAGTTTGCGGTGATCCTGCGCGGCACATCCCTCGGAGACGCCGAGCTGACGGCCGAGCGAATTCGCAAGGCCATCGAGGTCGTGCCGATCCGCCACAGCGACGGCGAGGTCGATGTCACCGTGAGCATGGGCGTGAGCGGTATCCAGGAAGACGACATCTACAACGTCGAACACCTCATCCAGACGGCCGACCTGCGCCTGTACGCCGCCAAACAGGCCGGTCGGAATACCGTTGTCGCGCACGGCCGAATGACTCTGCAGTCACCTGTCTATGACGCCGAATGGCTCGATCAGCGTGACCGCCGGAGGACGTCCACAATCGGCTCCAAGTCGCGGCAGCTGGCCGACACGCATCGAAAAGAGCGCCGAGCGATGGCCCAGACGCGTGACGCTCGTCTGCCCGATATCGCGGACCCGACACCGCATGACAAACGGCGCAACGAGAACACCGTGCCCGCTCGACGCGACAGCGATCCGTCCGACTGATCGAGGCGCTCGCCTGCATTGAGACCGAGCGACTTGCCGCAAACGCCGGTTTGCGCTACCGATCTGCGCCCTCATCCACCCCGCTGGCCCGCGCCACGCCCCGGAGAATGCGTCATGAACACCGCGACCCTGAATCTCGCAACGAAGATCGCCGCCGCCATCGCCATCGCCGCGCTGTGCGTCGCGTGCGGCAAGAAGGAAGGCAAGTCCGCCGCCAAGGTCGACGAGGCCAAAGCAAAGGCTGGCGAGGCCGCCAAGAAAGCCGGCGAGGCCGCGCAAGCCGCTGGTGAAGCCGCCAAAGCCGCCGGCGAAGCTGCCGGGGCCGCCGCCAAGGAAGCCGCCGTCGCCGCCGAAGCCGCCGCCAAGCAGGCCAAAGCCAAGGCCGAAGGCGTCGCCGCAACCGTGAAAGAAGGCGCCGAGGCCGCCGCCGCCGTCGCCAAGGCCGACGCGAGCAACGCGCTGATGGACCCGTCGAAGGCCACCGAGCGCGCACCCGACACCTACAAGGTCAAGTTCGACACCACCAAGGGCGCGTTCGAGGTCGAGGTGACCCGCGCCTGGGCTCCGATCGGCGCAGACCGCTTCTACAACCTGGTCAAGGCGGGCTTCTTCAAGGACATCGCCATCTTCCGCGCCATCCAAGGCTTCATGTTCCAGTTCGGCATCCACGGCGACCCGAAGGTCATGGCCGCCTGGCGCCCCGCGCAGATCAAGGACGACCCGGTCGACTCCGCCAAGGCCAGCAACAAGCGCGGCTACCTCACGTTCGCGATGGGCGGCCCCAACACTCGAACGACACAGATGTTCATCAACTTCAGCGACAACACCAACCTCGATGGCATGGGCTTTCCGCCGATTGGCAAGGTTGTCGGCAACGGCATGACCGAGGTCTGCGACAAGATCAACACGGAGTACGGTGAAGGTCAGCCGCGTGGCAAGGGCCCGTTGCAGGGCATGCTCCAGCAGCGCGGCAACGAGTACCTGAAGAAGGAATTCCCCAACCTCGACTACATCAAGACCGTGACCCTCGTGAAGTAGACGCGGTCGTTCAAACGGCTCGCTAGCCCTTACGTTGCCGGCGCAAACGTCGCAGGTGCCGTTTCCACCAGTAGCGCCAGTGGCGGGCGACGTTGCGCTGGTTGCGGAGCTTGCGCCTGTAGCCATCGCTGATTTCGTGGCCCGTGAGCGCGGTCAGCACCCGTTCAGCGTTGCGGCGGACGACCTTGCTGCGGTGGCGCAAGGCGCGGATGAGCTTGGGCACGTCAGCGTCGCCGAGGCGACCGGCCTTGAGCCGTACACCCCACGTCGAGAAGCCGCGCCGCATCCACGACAGCCAGGTGCCACCCTTGTTGATCTTGTAGAACTTGGCCCAACGGGAGCGTGCGTTGCGGGGCGCTGTGCGCTGGTTGGTGACGTAAAGCAGCGCCTTGTGGGCCGCCTTGCGCACCGCCGGGGTCTTGCTCCGTAGCAGGCCGATAAGCGTCGGCACGGCGTGTTGGCGGCCATGCTCTTCGAAGATCTCGGCGGCGACAACGTGGAATCGCGGTAGAGCCGTGGCGCGAACACTGTCATGCAACAGCGTGCCGGGCGCTTTGACGACGACGTGGGCAACGCGCGTCAGATCTGGCGGCCGCACAGTGCGGTAGAGGTTGAAGACGGACACGGCCCAGGCGGCGCTCTTGATGTGCTCGAGCTGGGCGAGAATCGGCGCCCCGGATTCGGGGGCCGCGATGTTCAGCAGGGCGTTCATGGCGGCCTTGCGGACGGCGGTATCGGGATCGATGAGGCGCTCAGCCAGCGGGCCAACGGCGGACGCAGCGCGAATCATCCCGAGCATCGACACGGCTCGGCGGCGCAGGCGCGCGTTTGAAAGGTCCAGCACGCGGGTCAGCGCTTGCACATGCTCCTGGAACGTCTCCTCGCCAAGATCGGCCCATTCGCGGTGCGGCTCGCGCATGACGCAGCCGTACTTGCGGTCCTGGTGGCTGCAGTAAATGCGCACATGGAAATGGTCGTTGTGCGGCGCGGAGTCGGAGGGTTGTCGCATCACCTCGGCCATGCGCGCGATGATCGGCGCCGGCACGGTGTTTGCGCGAGCGGCGGCCAGGATGCGGCGCTTCAACCAGCGGGCGACGAACACCCACTGCACGCTGACCTGCTCGTCTTCGACCATGGCGCGGACCAGCTCCATGTTGCGGCGTGCGTCGAACTTGAGCTTTCCGTCCCACGAGCCACCGCGCCAGTTGAACTTGACGAAGTTGTCGAGGACCGCGGGCTTCTTGGTCTCCTTGTCGATGGCGTACATGCACAGGTCGACATCGCGCCCAGCCTGGTGACTCACGTGCCACTGCGACCGGCCGCCGTGGCGCAAGGAGACGTTGCCGATGGCGAGATCCGGGGAGTTGCGCACGCGTTGTTTGACGCGCTGGCCGAGGCGGGGCAGCCAGGCCTTCATCTCGTCGGTGCCGTAGTGGGTGCCGCGCTCGCGGATGTGGGGGAAGAAGCGGTAGCCGTTGCCCGACAACGCGATTCGGGAGCCGCGCACGAGACGGCCTCGGCTGGTCTTGCCGTAGCTGAGCGACCCGGACGGTTGTGCGAGCAGCCTACGGGCCTTCGCCGACGTCATCTTGCCGCGACAGACGGTAGGCGCCTGCGTGCGACCGATCGGCGCGGCGGTGGGAGCGCGCGAGACGGATACTGCGCCCGCCTTGATGCTCACCCGCTTGGGCGCCTTGATCGTGCGGACGGCGTTTTCAGCGACCTTGGCGTCGGAAGATGGAGGACACAGCAAGCCGATCGCGAGCAGCGTCGCGCCAAAGCCACGGACTGTGAGAACCCGCATCATGTCGCCAGCATACGGGCAACATCACGGCCAAGCGACTATTTCGTCACCATGAAGCTCGACGTCCAGGCCGGCTGTCCGGGCGCCTTGCCGTCTTTGAGCATCGTTTCCCACTCGCTGTCGGTGTAGCGCTGGATCTCGCCGGGATCGACCTCGTGGTAGCGGAAAACCGGCCCAACGAACGCCTCGGGCGAGCCGCACTTGTCGGACGTGAACACCATCAAGTTGACGTCGCTCGTGGCCACATGAAGCACGCCGGGCGGGCCCAGCGGCGGCAGCGTGTTCGGGTTGGTGTGCACGTCGGCGATGGTCGGCTTGAACTTGTCGAAGTTGTCGGCGCGGAAGTACAGCGACGTGTACCAGCCGTTGAAGATGGGGCCGCCGCACATGTTCTCGATGACGATGGTCTTCTTGAGAAACGAGATGTCGTCGGCCGACAGCTGCTCGCCCTTGAGCTCCTTTTTCGCGATGGCCTGCAGCGCCAGCATGTGCATCTTCCAGTTGTCGAAGAACTTGGCGACCTGCGTCTTGAAATACTTGTTCTCAAACGGCGCGTTGGCGAGGGACTGACCGGAGATGTCGGCCATCTTGGCGAGCGCACCGTAGAACTCGGGGTAGGGCTCGACGAAGCCGTCGGGGTGCTCACAAGCCACGCCGCCGGTGTAGCTCTGCTTGGCGTAAAGGATTGTGTCGTGGCGCAGCTGGGCCCAGGACGCGAGCTGTGTGCGGGTCGATTTGTCGGCCCACGCCGTCGAGTGCATCGCGGTCGGGTGATTCTTGGTCGTGGTCGGCTTGTTCAGCGTGCGCAGCGCGGCCAGCCAGAGGTTGTAAAGGTTGTCTTCCCAGAACGTCGGGTCGTAGCTGTCGACGAGGAACCGAAGCGTGTGCAGCGCGCCCTGGTAGGGGTGTTTTTGCAGCTGGTCTTTGAGCAGCATAAGCGCGTGGTTGTTGCCGAGCACGAACATCGCGTCGAGCGGATCGGGCATCCGGCGCTTCACCTTGACGCCGTTGTGGACGACGCGGTCATACACGACGTTGCTGAAGACGTAGGAGTCGACGACGAAGCGCTGGCCGAGGAAGGCAAACGACGGCGCGAGCGGGGTGGGCTTGGACGAAAGCGGGTTGGTCGTGAGCCAGTGGGAGGCGATTTGTTGGGTGCCGTATTTGCCGCCGAGCAGCGTCTTCTTGATGGCGTCCTCGGTCTCGTTGTCCGCTGCGAAGACATCGGCGGGCGCGGTGAGCTTGAAGTCCTTGGCGAGCGCCTCGACACCCGAAAAATCGATGTAGTCGACGGGGCCAACCATCAGCGTGATGAGGTCGTTGGCCTGGTGCCATTGGGGCATCGCTTTGCCGTTGGTGGTCGCGTTGAACAAGGCGATCGACGTTGCGACCTGGGCGGGGTGGTAGACCCACTGGCCGGACTGGGCATCGAACTCCATGAAACGAAGGTCCGCGCGTCCCAACCACATCATGCAGCGGAAGTACTTCTCGAGCTTCGGGTCGCCTTCGTAGTGGCCGCGGGGTTTGAACTGCGAGAAGTCCATCTTGCGCTTGGTGCCGAAGATGACGACCTGCTTGAGCTGCAGGCCCTTGATGTGGCCGAGGAAGTTGGCGACCTCGTCGTCAAGCGTCGCGCCGGCATTTGTGTTGACCGCGCTGCCGGCGAGCAACGAGCGGGCCACCGCCACAAAGAAATCGGCATGGTCGATGGCCTTCTTGGCGTCGCCTGACGCGTTCTTGGCGTCCTTGGCGAGCTGACCGTGGGCCTTGGCGAGGGCGGACTGCACGCTGCCGAACAGAACCTCGCGCTCCAGACCCTTGAGGATGTCGTCATACGAAGCATGCAACGCCTGCAGGATCATGTCGGTCGTGACGAGGATCGGCAGGTCCTTCTTGAAGACGTCCAACAAGGCGTGCGCCATCGTCTGCTTGGTCCAGCGCTCGGACACGACAAAACCGTTCTTGGCGAGCTTGGCCGTCTCGTCCTTGTTGAGCGCGAGCTTCTTGTCGATGACGTCCATCCACTGCGCCTTGAGCGGGTCGTAACCGAGCTTGCCGACGGGTTTGGCGGCGTCTTGCGGTTGGTACTTGCCGATGATCTGCTCGATGGTGAGGGAGTCGGCTTCCTTGATGACGTTTTCGAGCTTGGCGACAAAGGCCTTCTTCTCGGGCGCCAGGTCGATGGGGGCGTTGTTGCGCGCCGCGGTGCTTGCGTCTGACGAGCCGCCGCTGCTGACCTCTGCGGTTACGCCGTCTGGCGCCGAACCCGCGTCAGCTTCCCCGCCGCCTCCCGTGTCGTCGGTGTTGCAGGCACAAAGCGCCGCAGCGAGGGCAGCGATCAGCGCGAAGTGGCGAATCGGTTTGGGCAGTGCTCGCATCGTCGTCTCCAGCCCCGGTGGCGGGGCGATCTGTTCACGCTGCTTGGAGAAGCAAGACGCGTGCCAATCGTCGCGGAAAAGCCGGGCGGCGTAAACGGGCAATGATCTCAGGCCGTTTTGGGCTGTGTTGGACGCGGGACGACAGCGGTGGAACGGGAGGTCGTCGCGGGTGGGGTCTCAAGGGTGTGGCGTTTTTGGCCACGCTGTTGAGAATTCCTACATGCGGAGGGGCTACGGGGCGACGGTGACGACGTTGATGGAGAGGTTCGTGCCGTCTTTGGACTCGTAGCCAATTGTGACGGCGCCGCCTGCCGGCCGAGCTGTCGCTGTGATGCCGCGATTGGCCAATGGGGCCCCGCCGAGGGAGTCGGTGTCGCGAGCTGAGACTCCGGTGAGCTTGGCGATGATTGGTTTCGCGGCTGATGCCGCGGCCGTATGGATCTCGCCCGTCTGCCCCGCTCCAGCCGACGCCAACAGACTGATGGCGACGGTACCGTCGGCGCGAAGTGTTGAAGTCGTGTTCGAATAGCCGATTCGGCAATCGCTGCTGAACACATTGGCACTGAACAACTGCTTCACGACGGTTTTGCCACTCCTGCGGGTTCCGTAGTGAATGCGGTGGTTGGTGCCGGCTACAGTTGCGATGGTGAATGCCACGCCCCCGCCCTTGATCGCCGTCGAGCTAATCGCGCAGATGGAGGAAACACCTGCGAGCACCGTCTTGCCGGCGCCAGACTGGGAGTCGATCCACGTCTCCGTAGAGCCCTTCTTGCCGCTCTTGTCGAACGGTGTCGCTTCCAGGCGTCGCCGCGAGCCGTCCTTGGACATCGCAAGCAGCCAATACCGCTGGGAAGCAGCACCGGTATCAACAATCGTGGGCCGAACCTGCGAAAACGCGCCACTGGGGTTCACCGTGGACCACTTCATGGAAGTCGGAGTCCCGAGTCCGACCAGTTGAGACAACGGCGCGGAGTTGAGTCCGAAACCATTGGGCCGCGCAGACATGAAGCTACGCTTGGCGACCGAGGAAACGCTCCCAGCCGCCCCATCAATGGGTGCGAATGCCGGAGTCAGGAACAGCGGGAAGTTCGGCGCGGATTTCAGGCAAACACTGCCGCTCGCCTTCGCCCAGACCTGGCCGCTTGTCGCCTTCGACGTGTCCAGCAGCGCGAACCGCATCACTCCGCCCTGGCCAGCACCGGTCAGACAACCACCCTTGTCCAGCTTCTTCGTGTCCGCCTCCAGCCAGTGAACCCAGGCCTGCGTGC
>CAZLMW010000183.1:0-12149 GCA_964560875.1 uncultured Enterobacteriaceae bacterium | reverse complement strand
GGCTCAATCAGGTCGAGATCTGGTTCAGCATCCTGGCCCGTCGTGCTCTGTCTGACGCCGCCGATCCCATCGGCCACCGCGTACACGCCAGCGACGTCGTCGACCACGAAACGATCTTGATTCGAAACCCGGCGCAAACCCATGTCCGACCGGCCAAACCCGACAGTGTTCATTGCCCTTTCCACGGGCCCCACAGACAAGCTCGGAGCCGAGACAAACAGACCCGGTGAGTTCCGGGTGACACCGACGAGCAGTTTGCGAGCGGATGTGTGCCGCGCGCAGCCATCGCCACGTGATCCCGCGCTCACCCCCCCGACGGGTGGCGTGACGGTTGCCCTGCAGGCCGATTCGCCTAGCCTCGTCCCCACGTACATCACGCCGGAGGCCGAGGTCTTCGCGTTCGGAGGTCGGACGAATGCAGAACGGACGAAGCGCGAACGGCGACGCCAAACGACTGGCCATCTTGGCCCTCGTCGCGTTGTCGTCACTGGTGGCTGGTTGCGCGAGCGATGAGCCGACCGACGACGCGGTGGTCGAAGCGAAGCCGGCGGCAGTGCGCGGGAGGGTGCGGATCTTCGGACCGCCTGGGGGGCCGTTGGCAGGGGCCGAGGTGCATGTGCTCGAGCGGCCGCAGATGCGCACCGTCACCGACGCGAAGGGCCGCTTCGAGTTCGCCAGCGTCCGGCCCGGTGATGTGACGCTCGTAATGGTGGCCGACACGTTTCACGAAAACCAGCTGGGCACCCACACGTTGGCTGGCGAGCCGCTGGAGGGGATGGACTTCCAGGCGGTCTCCGATGGGGTCTTCGCCGTATTCGCCTCTCTCGCGAAGGCCGATCCAGACCCGACCAGGTGCCAGGTGTCGACGACGGTCACGCGCTTCTTCGAAGGCAAGGTCCCCAAGGTGCACGGCGAGCCCGGCGCGACCGCGACCATCACTCCGGCGCTGCCAGCCACGCATGGGCCGGTCTACTTCAACGAGGCTGTGCTGCCGACTCCCGGCGTGACCGAGACATCTGTCGACGGCGGGGTGGTGTGGACCAACGTGCCGCCAGGCGACTACACGCTGCGCGCCGACAAGCCCGGGGTCGCGTTCGAGCACGTGCGGATCAAGTGTCGCCCGAACGTGCTGGTGAACGCCGCACCAGCCCGCGGCCTGCAAGCCCTCAACCCGGGTTCGGGGTACTGACAGACTGCAGGGAAAGTGCGTCCCCGCGGGTGCCGCGTCGCCGATCCCGCCCAGCTGCATCGAGCCATCGCCGGCGTCTTGCGGGTGCCGCCCGCGCCGTGAGAATGTGACCCCCACAACCAACCCAGACCGCTCAACCCGAGGGATGCGATGGCCGCCGGCCCCTCCCAGCGCTATTGCCCGATGTGTGGGACGCCCACAGAAGAGGCGTTTTGCCCTGAAGACGGGACCGCCACGGTCGTTCGCAGCCGCATCACCAAGGACGCGCTGTCGTACCGTCCCGGCGATGTCGTCGCGACCAGGTATCGCATCGTGGGGGCGGTCGGTCGCGGCGGCTTTGGCGCTGTCTACTCGGCCGAACACACGGGCACGAAACAAGAGATCGCGCTGAAGATGTTGGCGTTCGACCCGACCACACTCGACGACGTGCTCGTCCGCCGGTTCTACAAGGAAGCCCAGGTCACGGCGCGGCTCCGCCATCCCAATACGGTGCGCGTTATCGATGTGGGTCAGGATCCGGGCGGCCCCTTCTTCATCGCGATGGAGCTCCTGCACGGTGTCCCGCTGGACGCGGCGCTGCGCGAGCTCGAGACCCACAACGCGGTGATGAGCGAACGGCAGGCCACGACAATCGCCGTTGCGGTGCTCAAGAGCCTCGCCGAAGCGCATCGATCCGAGCTCGTGCACCGGGACATGAAGCCGGCGAATATCTTCCTGGCTGATGTGGGCGAAGAGGAGCCGGTAGTCAAAGTGCTCGATTTCGGCATCGCGCGAACGCACAACTCGTCGTTGACAGCCGCCGGCAAAGCGCTCGGCACGCCCGCTTACATGAGCCCGGAGCAATGTCGGGGCAAGCAGCTCGACGGGCGCTCAGACCTGTATTCGTTGGCCGTCATCCTCTACCGCTGCGTGTCCGGTCGCTTGCCGTTTTCGAGCAGCGATTCGGTCGAGCTGATGTACATGCACACGGCCGAGTCGCCGCCGCACCTCAAGGATGTTACGACCGGGCACCTGTCCGATAAGTTCATCGCCGCGCTCGATAAAGCCCTCGCCAAGAACCCCGACCACCGGTTTGGCGACGCGACCGAGTTTCGCAAGCTGTTGCAGGCCATCGCCGACCAGCAGCCGCGCGAGCAGGCCGGCACGTACACGGTCACCTGCCGGGACAGCGCCGAACCCATCGAGCTCGAGGCCGTCGATGCGCTCGACGACGACGCGTTTGACGACGACGACATGCCGACGATGGACAGCGAGGTCATTCGATACCGCCATTCCAAGGTCGCCGATGTGCCGACGTTTTCGACCACCGAGCCCGAGCGCGCGGCGCAGCCGAGCGACGACGCAATCGACGAAGAAGCCAACAATGCGCGGGAGACGGCGCCGGCCAAGGTGCCCAAGACGATGCGCGGAGTTGGCCTTGCGGGCGCGGCACGGGCAGCATCAGCGGACGAGGCGGCATCAGCGGACGAGGCGGCATCAGCGGACGAGGCGGCATCAGCGGACGAGGCCCCGGACAGCGATCCGGACGAGGCCAAATCGGGAGCGAGCGCCTTTGCCAACGACGAAACCATCGCGCTCATGCCGGACACGCCCGCTGCCAGCCCAGCCGCCAAGACGCCCGACGTTGCGCCCGAGCCGGCGAGCAAGCCCGCTGCACCACCGTCGAAGAGCAGCAATCAGCTCGCGTTTGTCGCGGCCGGCGCGGTCGTGCTGATGGGGCTCGGCGGGTTGTGGTTTGCGCGCGGTGGAGCAGGCGACAAGGCCAACACAACGCCATCATCCCTGGCCCCGGTCGAAAAGGAACCCAGCGCCGTGAAGGACACCCCGGGGCCCGCCGCTGCGGCACCCGAACCCGCAAAAACCGAACAGCCGCTCGACCCCAAGAAGCTCAAAGCCGAGATCGCGTTCGACATGGCCAAGACCGCCAAGACGCTCGACGAGAGGCTTTCTTTTGCCCGCGATGCGCAGCGGCTCGACCCCGGCAACGTCGCGTACACCGAATACGCCAACCGCCTCGCCGACGAGAAGATCAAACGCGCAGCGGGTGCCTCAGCCCCGACAAAGGCGGCCGTTGACGCCCATTCGGCGGGCCGCTGAACGCCTCTACAACCGGTCACTTGCGGGCCCGCCCCGGTTGCGACCGCGGGGCGCACATGCCACGATTCGGCCGTTACCAAGCACCGAATTCGGTCGCGAGGCGCCATGTCCCAATCGCAGGCTGCGACGCGCTACTGCCCGCAATGCGGCGAGAGCACCGCGGAGGCTTTTTGCCCCACCGACGGTGCCACGACGATTCTGCGCGGCGGCTTCTCCAAGGACGCCCTGTCCTACCAGGAAGGCGACGTCGTCGCGCGCCGCTACCGCATTACCGGGATCCTCGGGCGCGGCGGCTATGGCGCGGTCTACGCCGGCGTCCACACGGGCACGCAGCAAGCGGTCGCCATCAAGGTCCTGACGTTCGATCCCGCGGCGGAAGGGGCCGAACGCCTCATCAAACGATTCTACAAGGAAGCCCAGATCACGGCGGGGCTGCAGGCGCCCAACACGGTGCGCGTTTTCGATGTCGGCCAGGACGAAGCCGGGCCGCTATACATCGCGATGGAGATGCTGCGTGGGCCGAGCCTCGAGAGGGTCCTGGCGTCGATGCTCAAGAAGGGCATCTCGCTGACCGAAGCGCAGGCCATCGACCTGGCGTTGCCGATGCTCAAGAGCCTCGGCGAAGCGCACGGAAAGGGCCTGGTCCACCGCGACATCAAGCCGGCCAACGTGATCCTGGCGCAGCGCGAGGGCGAAGAAGAGCCGATCGTCAAAGTGCTCGACTTCGGTATCGCGCGGACCCGTGATTCGTCGCTGACCACCGAGGGTGCGGCGCTCGGCACGCCCAAGTACATGGCCCCCGAACAGAGCCGGGGCAAAGGCGTGGACGGACGCGCCGACCTCTATTCGCTTGGCGTCATGCTCTACGCCTGTGTCACCGGGCGGTTGCCGTTCGAGGCCGACGATCTGCTGTCGTTGATGTTCATGCACAACCATGAGCCCGTGCCCGACCCGCGCACAATGACCGACCAGCCGTTGTCCGATCCGTTCGTGGACATCCTGCACAAGTCCATGGCCAAGGCGCCCGACGAACGATTCGACGACGCCAAAGCGATGCGGCATGCGCTCGAAGCCGCTCGTGGTGGCGCGTGGGCGGGAACGCCGCTTGGACCGGGCGAAGCGCTGCCCGAAGACGCCGACGAGTCGACGCTCGAGCGGCACACCCTGGACCGTCCCAAGGACGCGACACTGAACGAGATCGTCGCCGACGTGCCGGCGGCGCAGGTCCGCAAGATCCCCAAACGGACGCAAGTTCCTGCCCTCACCGGCTCCGAATCGGCCACCGAGATCGCAGAACCTGTCGACCAGGCCACGCAGATCGCAGACGCCACCGCATCGCCAAAGTCCGGCGCGTCGCGGCTGCCAATCATCGCCGGCCTCGCGGTCGTGATCCTCGGAGTCGGCGCGTTCGTCGCGATGTCCGGTGGCAACAAGCCCCCCGCCAAGGCAGCTGCCAAACCCGTGGCCGAGGCGCCCAAAGCACCGCCGCCGGCCGCCAAAGCTGACGAGCCGAAAGTCGACCGCACGGCGCAGCGGGCCAAGATGCAGGCCGAGATCGCCGCGAAGATGGCCGCCGACAGCAAGGACATGGAGACACGGCTGCAGCTCGCCAAGAAGGCCGCCAAGCTGATGCCCGATGAGCCCCGCTACGCCAAGCTCGTGTTGCAGACCGAAGCCAAGCTCGCCGCCATGCGCCGGGATGAGCAGCGAAAGCTCGCCGAAGAGCAGGCCAAGAAGGACGCCGAAGCCAAACTGCGCGCCGCCGCTGCCCGCAAGAAGGCGTCGCGGGTAGCGCACCGCAAGCCCAAGCCCAAGCCGAAGCCGAAACCGGCGAGCGGGCTCGGGACCCCCGACCTGATCACCGACTGAGCGGACGAGCCCAAACCGCCCGGCAAAAACGGCGAAGCACGTCGCCTCAGTCGAGGTTGTCGAGCAGGCCGCCGAGGCCACCGGGGCGCTTTTGACCGGCGGCGGGTTTGGCGGCAGGCAGGGGCGCGGGTGCGGGCAGAACGGTTGCGGGGCGATTCACTCGGGCAGCGCCGTCCATGTTGATGCCTGATCCGCGGGGTGTGGTCGTGACGCCCTGCCCTCCGACCGTCGCGCCGCCGTAGGGGCTGTCATCGACGGCGGGCGCTTGGTTTTGAAAGTCCGGCAGGTCGTTCTTGTCGGCGAGGTCGGCTTCCATGTCGTCGAGCAGCTGCCGCGTCGCCTTGAAGTCGCCTACTCCGCGGCCGTGAATGAACTCCATCGCGCGCCAGGTGGCTTCGGCGTCGGAGAACCGGTCGTTTGGATCTTTGGACAGCAGCCGCTCGATGGTGTGGGCCAGGAACTTGCCTTGCCGGCTGCGCACGGGGAGCTCGACCTTTGGCACCGGGTTGCGCACGTGCTGGAAGATGAGCGTCAACGGATCCGGGTTGTTGAACGGCAGCTTGCCGGTCGCGAGCAGGTGCAGCATCACGCCGAGTGAGTAGAGGTCGCTGCGGCCGTCGACGTCCTGGCTGCGGATCTGCTCGGGGCTCATGAATGCGGGGGTTCCGAGCACGGTCGACTGGGCGGTGAGCTGGCTGTCCGATGGCCGCACGAGGCCGAAGTCGGTGAGCTTGATGTCGAATTCGCGCAGGCCGGGGCGACAAAGCAGCACGTGGCCGGGCTGGACGTTGCGGTGCACGAGGCCGACCGCGTGCACTTCGGCGAGGCTCAGGAGGATGGCGCCGGCGATCTCGCACACGGCGTCGAGCTCAATGCGTTCGCCGTGCATGCCGAGCCATTGAACGACGTCGCTGAGCATGCGGCCGGGGATGTATTCGGTGACGACATAGGGACGGCCGTCGTCGTCGCGGCCGAAATCGAGAACGCGGGTGGTGTGGCGGCTGGTCAGCTGGGCGGTCAACCGAGCCGAGCGCTCAAATCGCTGCACGTGCTGGGCGTCCATCGTCGCGGGATCGGCGATCATCAGGTCGAGGCTGACCCGATTGCCCAGCTGCAGGTGTTCGGCGATGTAGACGCGGCTATGCAGGCCGACGCGGCTATGGCTCGCGAGTCGGTAGCGGCCGCCGACGGTTTCACCAACGGATTTGCCGGGCGGCAGGGTGGGATCGATCTCGATGACCCGCGTCGTGGAGCCGTCGGTCGGGCAGGTTTCGAGGAAGGTGTCGGCGCCGCAAATCGTGCACGTGCGGATGGGATCGGCCATAGCAGTCTCCGGTCGCGGGAAGGTCGAACGTCGTGACATGACGCCCGGGTCGCCGTCAAGTTGGGACGTGCCGCTGGCCGATCAAGCGTAGCGTTCTCAGGTACGTCCTTATTCCTTTTACTCTCGCAACTAACTGAAATTATTTGCGCGTGGCACACGGTTTCTCCCGAAAGGGGAAAAGGGACGTACCTGAGACGTCCAACGCTACGCTCTGAGAATCGGCCAAACGTGATCGTCAATTTTGTACCTGTACAAAATTGCCGCTCGCGTTCAGGACCCGAGGATGTCAACCTGACGCGCATGGACGATGCCCAACGCACACGCTGGCTCCGCGCCTCCGGAGTGCTGCAACCAGACCGCGACCCCGCAGCGATGACGGGCGACGAGCTGCTGGCCGCGTTCAGCAGCGCGCGCACAGGCCGGTTGATGGTCACGCGGCTCATCAAGTGCCTCGTCCACCGCTCCTGGCAGCGGATTCGCCGCGGCGACGACCCGGAGATCGAGGGCAACGTGCGGACCTTCTGGTATCGAGAGGTCAAGCCCGTACTCAGCCGCGTCGCGCCGGACCTGTGGAGCCGCAAGGACCCGGACCGGGCGACCTCCGAGGTGCTCGCGTCGCTGATCGAGGGCAAGCACCTGCTCTCGTATGCCGACTTCGGCTTCACCGACGAGAACTGGCGCAATCGCGGCATCGGATTGCTGCGGCCGCGGGTGCTGGTGTTCGCCGAGAAGGCCGCCCAGCTTCGCCTGCTGTTGCGTCTGCACAAGCGGCTTGGCGTCTCGTTCGTGGCCCTTGGCGGGATGCCGAGCGCGTGCACGAGTGAGTTCACCGTGGCCCAGCTTCACGCGACGATGGCGACGACGGAGGCCGGCGTCGATGCGCCGGTGCACCTGCTTGGGATCGTCGACCACGATCCCTGGGGCGACCTCATCGCGCGGAGCTTCGCCAGCCAGCTGCGCAGCTTCGGACTGCGTATCGGCTCGGAGCAGCACCTCGTGCAGCCACACAGATTCGAGCCCGAGGAGCGTCTCGCCAACCGCATTCCGCTCGAGCGCCATGCGCGGACCGAACAATGGCTGGCCGCAGGCGGCGGCATCGACGGCGCGCCGTGGGGGCTGTCCGTGGAGTCGTTGCCGACGGAGCGGCTCGAGCGCATCGCCGAGCAAGCGAGCCTGGAGCTCGCGCCGACTGCGACGCCGGTTACCCACCTTGTGCTCGATAGGGAAGACCCGCGGTTCGAAGAAGCCGTCACCGGTTCCGGCGGCGCGGCGCGGGTCATCGTGGTGCGCCAGGAGCAGGTGGACTCGGCCGCGCTTGGGCTCGTTGAGCGCGGCTACCGGCTGGCGATCGTCAAGAGCGGTCGCATCGTGGCCGTTGTGCGTTGAGGTCGCGGGTTCGCGTCGCAGCTACTTCATTTGCCCCACGAGATCGTTCCCGGGGTAACGCCGTCGGGAAGGCAGAACGCGGTATCTTCACCGCAGGCGTCCGTCATCTTCGTGCACGTCCGCCCGTCGGGATCGGTCCGGTACGGGGTGTGTGAAGCGATCGGGGGACGGACCCTTTCATATTACATTTTCATCCAAACACTCGGACGGCCGTGTTCTTTCGTTGGAAAAAGTAATATGAAAGGGTCAGACCCCTTGCCGCCGTGCACCATCACCGCCGTGCACATCACCGCCGTGCACCATCTCCGCCGTGCACCATCACCGCCGGGCACCATCTCCCCCGTTGAAATCCAGCACACTCCAGGCGGTTCTGCGAAGAAGGTTCGCCGACCGGATCCCGAACGGGATCCGGGGCCGACCGGATGATGCCGTGGACAGTCAGGGGCCATGAGCCCGAGGGAGCGGAAACGCCTCACTGTTTGCGCCGCGCACGGCTACGGACCCAGCAACTCCGACACGTGCCCGATCTCATCGGCCGCTTTGCCGTGTTCGAAGTGCAAGACGCCGAGCTGTTCGTAGCGCGGGCGAATCCGGTCGGAAAGCAGGCCAATCTTCCGCAGGTTGGGCACGATTCGCTTGAACAAGGTCTCCCGGAACAGCGCCATGAGGTCGCTCTGCAGGACCAGCTGATCCCACTCGGCAAGGCTCATGTGGGACGTCCAATACTCGTGGTAGACCTCGCGCGCCAGGAACCGGTTGCGCAGCATGCGGGACACCTCGTAGGCCCAGTCCTCGCGTTCGGCGCGTTCGTCGTCGCCAAGCTCTTTGTAGAAGCGCGATAGGGCCAGTACGCCGTAGTGCACGTGGCGCGCTTCGTCGGTGATGACGTACTTGAGGATGTCCTTGAGCAGCGGCTCGTTGGTCGCGTTGCGGATCGCAGAGAATGCGCCGAGCGCCAGGCCCTCGATCATGATCTGCATGCCGAGGAACTTGAGGTCCCAGCGGTTGTCGGTCATCAGCGCGTCGATGACCGTGTAGAGGTTGTCGTCGATCTCGTAGAGCTTGTTGAGCTTGCGCGTCAGGTAGCCGTGAAAGACCTCGACGTGGCGGCCCTCGTCGACGACCTGGGTGCTGCCGTAGAGCTTGGCGTCCATCCACGGCACGGCCTCGACGACCTGGGCGGACGCAAAAAGGGCGCCTTGTTCGCCGTGCAAGAACTGCGACAGCAGCCACGACATGATCGCGTGGCGCTGCATGGTTTGTTCTTTTTCGGTGAGCTTGGACCACGTCGGGTGTTTCGCCATCGGCACCCAGCGGTCGGGGAGGAGCGGGACTTCGGGGTTGAGCGGGTCGACGTCGATGCCCCAGTCCACGTCGGTCGTCGCGTTCCATTGCTTCTTCTTGGCCGCTTCGTAGAGCCGGGCCATCGACGGGCTCTCGCGCTCGTAGTCCCAGATGAACGTCGCCGGATAGCTGAGGTCGACGGTCGTGGTCGCGCTGCTCTTGCCGCGTTGCTGGACGAACCCGCGCCAGGCCGGCCCGAGCATATTGCGCAGCACGCGGACATTGCCGGACTCCAGCGCCTCTTTGAGCGGGGGCGCGGTCTCGCGGATGCGTCGCAGCTTCTCTCGGATGGCCATATCTCTCCAATGGGGCGCCTGCTCGACGCGAGCGTGCGGGATCAGTGCAGCTTGAGGTACAGGTCGGTGTCCTGCTCTTTGCGCCACAGGCCGCGTCGACGTTCGGCCGCCGCGAACGCGTACACATCCACCGGCCGTTTGCGACCTTTGACCTGGTGGGCTCCGTGGGGTGTCGACTGGGAAACCAGCTCTTCGGGCAAGCGCAGGATCGTCGAGCCGCTCACCAGGATGCGGGTGCCAAGGTCCTTGTTCATCTGCTCGAGCCGCGCCGCGACGTTCACCGTGTCGCCGACGACGCTGTATTTCATGCGTCTGTCCACGCCCACGTTGCCGGCGACAACTTCACCCGAATGCACGCCCACGCGGGCTCGTAGCATGGCTACTCGGCTGTGAAGCTCGGACGCGTCGGTCGTTTCGGTCGAAAACGCGGCGGCGGTCTCTCGCAGTCGGTGATGCATCGCGAGGGCGCAGCGGACAGCGGCTTCGGCGTGGTCTTCGCGCGGCTCGGGGGCGCCAAAAACGACCAACATGCCGTCACCCGTGTACTCGATGACGCTGCCGCCGTACGTGCTGACGACGTCGTTCATCAACGCGAAGTAGCTGTTGAGAAGCTCGAGCACTTCGGGCGGCGCGAGCGCTTCACTGACCTGTGAATAGCCCTCGAGGTCGGCGAACAGCACCGTCACATCCGCGCTCTTGCCGCCGAGCTCAGGCGCGTCCTCGGTGGTCGTAAGCTGTCGGGCGACCTGTTCGGGCACAAAGCGTCCGAGTCGCCGGTTGCTCCGAATCGTGGCGCGCAGCTGTTCGGTCTGCTGCCATAGCTCGACATACCGCAAGTTCGCCGCCTGCAAGAGCTCAAATGCGCCGACATCCTCGTCGCGACCCACCGCCTCGATCGCGCGCATTCGCAAGGTCCTTTCAAGAGCCAGTCCGGCAAGTCCGCCCACCGCCATCGCGGTTGCCAGGTCCCATTGGGTCCACGCGGCCACACCAGCGCCGAGCAACGCGCCGCCGATCGTCGATAAGGGCGCCGAAAGCGTGCGCAGGATGGACCGTTCCACGAAGCGGAACTCGTAAACGCAGACCTCGTCGCCCTGAAATCGGCAGCGCGGATGGTCGACCTCGCAAGGCGGCAACCCCCAAATCGTCGGCACCATCCCGATGCCGCTGCGCGTCTGCCAGCAAATCGCCGGCGAATCGGGTTCGTCGGGGATGAGGTCGCGCATCTCGAAGACGACGCGCCCGTAGCCTTGCTCGAGCTTGGCCGTGTGAAACAGCTTGCTCTCCGTGTTCAGCAGCATCGCGAGCTGCCGCATGCAGGGACCCGGCGCACCGAGCGCACGCATCACCGCATACATCGGGCCCAACGACTCGGGCCGCACCGTCTGGCGGCCGACCTCGACCCAGAGTTGCCAGATCGGATGGTCATAAGGCGGCGGCTCTTCCAGCCCGGTTACGCGCCGCACGACGATGTTGGCCAGGTCGATGACAAAGCGTTTGCTGAGCCAGCCGTCCATCCGCCGGATGTGCTCGACATCGAGCCCAGCCTCGGTCACGGCTTCGCGCAGAAACTGCTCACCAAACCGCCGTTCGAGCACGGTTGCCCAGGCCCGAGCCAGGCGACTCGATACCTGCGGCCGTAGGAGCTGTTCGCGAGTAGGCCCACTCATCGCCAAGATCGTACCACAGGCCCCTCGACTCACCGCGAAGTCGACGAGACGGGTTGCGACTTGCCGCGATCGACTCGCTGTTGCGGGCGGTTCCCGGTGGCGGACATGGTACCTTCTCCACCGGAGGTATCTGTGACTACCGATCGAACCGAAAACGCCGCGGACGAGTCACCGATGACGTCACAACGCTGGCGGTCGATGACGCCGGCCGCTCGCAAGGCCTGGTTGCGCGCCCGGCATGGCTCCGCGGCTTCCGAACCGAACCACGACCAGCCACGGACCTTGACCCGCGACGACCTACGGCGTTTGGCGATGGCGAAGCGGACCGACCCCGACGAGAAGACCGAGCAATTGCGGAGGCTGCATGCCCGTCTACGATCGGCTCGCCCTTGAGCAAATCCTGATCGCGGTCAGCGAGCTGCTCCGGAGTACAGCACCGCGGCATGCGCTGATAGGCGGCGTGGCCGTGATGTATTACGCGAGTCGTGCGTACACCCAGGATGTGGACTTCTTGGTGGCGTATGGACCCGGCGAGAAAGAGCGACTGGCGCAGCTCGCGCAAGACAAAGGTTGGACGGTGGAGCGGAAGAGGCCATGGCATCTGAGAATCCATTGCTTTGGCACGTTCGCTGACCTCGTGGACGCCGAGGTGCCGCTGCAGATTGGGGCCGCCGACGACGCCCGCGCTATCGAGACGGCTACCGGCGTCGTGCGGATCACGCCGGTTGAGCATCTTGTCGCCCTCAAAGTCCTCGCCGACCGCCCGCGTGACCGCGCCGACATCGCCATCATCGCGGACGAGTGCGCAGACATCGACGTGGCCAAGGTCAACGAGCTGTTGGCGCCGTTTGGCGAGAGCTGGTCACCGAGAGACTGGTCCGGGTCGTGCGCAGTTGGGTGAAGTGCACGTAGAATCGTTCGGGTGCGGCTCTTCTGGAACGACGGCTTTCATGTCGTCACCAAACGTAGATGCG
>CAZLMW010000182.1:0-12523 GCA_964560875.1 uncultured Enterobacteriaceae bacterium | reverse complement strand
ACAGGCATGCGGCAGGGCGAGCTCGCCGGCCTGCGTTGGTCGTCTGTCAGCTTCGACAACCGGCTGATCACGGTCGAGCGCTCGTTCGCGTCGACGACCAAGTCGGAGGACGTGCGGCACGTCCCGATCCTCAACCCGTTGCTGCCGTTGCTGCGGCAGTGGCGGCTGAAGACGCCGGGCAAGCTCGTCTTCCCCAACGAGCGCGGCAAGATGCACCTGCCGTCCGCACGCATCTTCCAGGAGCGGTTGCACCGCGTGCTGGACGCCGCGGGCTTCGAGCGCCCCGGCCCAAACATGCGCCAGGTTCACTACATCACCTTCCATGACCTGCGGCACACGTTCGCGAGCCACTGGGTGAAGAACCGTGGCGACATCTTTCGGTTGCAGAAGATCTTGGGCCACAAGTCGATCGAGCTAACGATGCGGTACGCGCATCTGGCACCGAGCGAATTCGCATCAGATTTTGGCAGGTTGGACGCCGCTGCGCCGATCTTGGGCGACGCAAGCGTTGTCGACCTCGCGACCCGTGATCGCAAAAAGTCCAGCTAATCCAGCTATGTACACGCCTTCCTAAGGGACGCGTGATCCTAGCGAAGTTCGAGCAGCGAGCGCATACAAGGACCCGTTAATCGCGGCACGCAAGCTGCGTAGGGGGTTCTAATGAAAGCGTTTTCCGAGTTCGACGAGCATAGCGCCGTCGACCACAGCTGCAACAGCGAATCGCCAACCGGCGACACCGACCTGATCGGCTACGCGGAGGCGGCGCAGCTGCTCAACACGCCCATCGGCACGCTGTACGGCTGGGTCAACCGCAAGCGCGTTCCGCACATCCGCATCAGCAAGCGCCTGGTCAAGTTCAGCCGCCGTGCGCTCGCGACCTGGATCGCTGAGCGCACCGTGCAGCCGGTCGAGTAGTCGCGCCTCGCGCAAACGAGAGCGGGCTCCGCGCCCGACACAGGAGGAGATATGAGCAGCAATTCTTGGTCAAAGGTCGAGGCCGTCGTCGAACAGTCCGGCGGTATCGGCTTCGTCACCCTGGCCGACGACGGCGACAGCGCCGAGGTCATCTTCGCCGGCGAGCCGCACGCGCGCCAGGTCCACTGGAACGGCGGCCCGCCGACGGATTGCGGCGGCGACGACTGCCGCCACTGCGGCACCGGCGACGACCCGTCCTGGCGGTTCACGTGCAACGTCATCCGCGTCGCCACGATGACGGTCGCGCTGTACGAGTTTGGCATCTCCGTGGCTCGGCGCATCAGCTCGCTCGC
This sequence comes from uncultured Enterobacteriaceae bacterium, assembly GCA_964560875.1. GTDB lineage: Bacteria > Myxococcota_A > UBA9042 > UBA9042 > UBA9042 > CAZLMW01. The sequence goes on along the minus strand of CAZLMW010000182.1, from coordinate 11,255 downwards.
CAAGCGCTACGAGTTCGACGACCGGGTGTTCACGATCGAGCGTCGCGGGGCCACGGGCGACATCCGCACGCGCTACGTGATCACGCCGACGCGTGAGACCACGCTCGACGAGCGCGAGACCGTGCAGAACGCGGAGCTGGTGGATATTCAAGCCCACCTGGCTGAGCGCCGCGATGAGCCGCGCACGTCCACGGGGACCGGCGGCTCGCACCTCGGCCGTGGCACGGCCGACTTCGTTCGCCGCCTCAAGCGCTTGCCCCGCGAAGCGCAGAAGCGGTGGCTCGCGCAACTCGGAATCACCGCCGTCAGCGACCTGCGCTCGTCCGACTATCGCGCTGCGCGTGCCCTGCTCGAGCAGCTCGAGGCCAATGAAGGGGGCGGCCGTGGCTAACAAGGGCTGGGACTTCGTGCCTGGCGGCACGACCCGCGACTACATCGAGAAGGTGCGCGCGGCATCTGACATCGTCGATGTCGTTGGTGGCGACGTTCAGCTGGTCCGGCACGGCAACTCGTACAAGGGCTTGTCGCCGCTCAACGAAGAGGCCAACCCGTCGTTCGTGGTCTGGCCGGAGTCTCAGCGCTTCTGCGACTACTCCGCCGGTGGCGACGATGGCGGGGACGTGTTCGCCTACGTGCAGCTCCGCGATGGCATCACGTTCCGTGAAGCGCTGAACTCGCTCGCAGTCCGTGCGGGCTTGGCTGGTGAGTCGCATCTCTGCGATCTTGATGAAGAAGCCCTCGCCGAAGAGGAAGAGCGCCGAAGCGTACGTCGCCTCCACACCATCGCGGCGCTGTACTACCACCGCATCCTGCCAAACAGCGTCCGCCAGGCGGCGTATCGGAAACGCTACGGCTTCAGTGACGCCACTGTGGACGAGCTGAAGCTCGGATGGGCTGACGGCGGGCTCAGCAGCTACATGACAGGCGAACTCGGCGTCGCCAAGGACGAGCTCGTCCGTTCCGGCCTCGCGTCAGAGCGCGGTGGCCAGCTCTGCGACTTCTTCCAAGATCGGCTCGTCTTCCCTTACTGGCGTCGCGGCGAGGTCGTCTACTTCATCGGCCGCCGCACCGACTCAACGCCCGACCACGACTGGGAGAAGGCGAAGTACAAGAAGCTGCCCACCGGTGCGCCAAGCGAGGGGCGCGTGTCGCTGGCGGTCACCAATGACTGGTTCTACAACGAGGACGCCGCCCGCGGCGCAGACCTGCTGCTGGTGACCGAGGGCGTCACCGACTGCATCGCGGCCGCCCAAGCCGGTGTTGCGTGCATCAGCCCGGTGACCACGCGCTTCAAGAACAGCACCGTGCCGCGGTTGCTGACGCTCGCCCAACAGGCGGGCCGGGTCGTGGTCTGCAACGACTCCGAGGACAGCGGTGCTGGTGAGCGTGGCGCACTGGAGACTGCCCAAGCCCTGGTCGCCGCCGGCGTCGACGCGCGCTTGGTGGACCTCCCGCGGCCGGATGGCGCGTCAAAGCTCGACCTCAACGAGTACCTGCGCGACAACGGCGGCAAGGCGCTTCGCACGCTCATGGCGACGGCGATGTCGCCCACGGAGTTCCTGCTCTCGCGGGTCGCCACTGATCTTGGCCCCGACGACTTGCAGATGGCGCTGAAGCCCGTGCTGGCCGCGGCGGCTGACCTGGCGCCGATCGCCCAGGAGCGCCTGCTGGGCAGAATCGCGAAGAAGTTCTCGCTCACGAAATCCACGGTCAAGAAGGCGCTGGCGACCGCGTCCGCCGCCGTGGATGCAGAGAGCGCTGGCAACGACGGCTCTGCTGGCGACCCGCAGTCCGACGCACTGGCCATCGAGCTGCGCGGTGCCATCCGCGAAGATCTCGACCACTACACGGCGACCAACCGCGACGGCGTCGAGCAACGCATCTCGTCCTTTCAGTTTGAGCCCACCGAGCGGATCTCTGCGCCCACCGGCGACATCATCGTCGGCGATGTGACGACCGACAACGGCCGCCTCTATCGGGGCGTGCGTCTGCCGCCGGAGGCGTTCCACTCCAAGCGTGACCTGATCCGCCGCCTGCCCAGTCCGGACATGCAGTGGACCGGCACGGACGACAACGTGCAGGGGCTGCTTAGGCTCCTGGCTGGGCGCGACGTGCCGCGCAAGGTCGGCGTCATCGCGCTCGGTCGGCGGGACGGTACGGACTGCGCCCGCTGGATCGCCCCTGACGGCGTAGTCGGGCCGCATGGCGCTGAGCCAGATGCGCCTTGCGTCTGGACCGGCAACGACCAGCGGCTTGCGCGTGTCACTTCGCTCCCCGAGACCCCGATGGAGTCCGTTCGCAGCTTGGCGGCGCGCGTCCTGCCACTGCTGATGGCAGTCAACACACCGTCGGTGATGTTGCCCGCGCTGGGCTGGTTCATCGCGTGCCTGTTCAAGCCGCAGATCATGCGACTGCTGGGCCATTTCCCGATCTTCTGGATCTGGGGCACGCGCGGCAGCGGCAAGACCTCGCTCATCACCGACATCCTCTGGCCCCTTGTCGGCGTGCGCGCATCCGACCACCAAGAGCCCTTCAGTGCGACGCAGACGCCGTTCGCGATGATCACGCTGCTAGCGTCCTCCACCAGCGTGCCGGTTTTCTTGGACGAATACCGCCCCGACGACATGACGGCCAGCCAGACTCAGCGGCTCCACCGGCTGCTACGGAGCGTCTATGGCGGCGAGACCGATTCGCGTGGCAGGCCCGAACAGACCGTGACCGACTACCACCTCACCGCGCCGGTGTGCGTGGGTGGCGAAGCCCGTCCCGAAGACGCGGCCCTCCTCGACCGCATCGTCTCCGTCACACCTGATGCCAACACGATCAACGAAAGCGCCGATTTTCGATCGGCGCACGCAGAGCTCAAGCACGCTCCGCTGGCGGAGCTGGCGCTGCCGCTCATCAAGTTCTCCCTGCAAGCCGACGTACCGGCGGCGCTTGCCGACGCCCGCACGCAGGCCGAGGAGGCTTTGCTTCAGTTGGGCGACCCGCAGCGGCTTTCGTGGCGGTGCCGCGACAACCTCCTGGTCGTCGCCTTCGGCCTCAACATGTTCAGGGCGTTCGCGGAGGACATCGGCGTGGCCGGTCTGCCGCAATTCGACCTTCACACCGCGTTCTCCGCCGTCGTCGACGACGTGATGGACGGCGAGCGCGGCGCGAAGACAGCGCTCGATCACTTCGTTGAGACCTGCTCCGCGATGGCCCACAACGGCGACCTGGAAGAAGAACAGCACTGGGTGGTGATCGACGGCGTGGTCTGCATCCACCTCCGGTCCGCATGGGAGCAGTTCCTGGCCCACGGCCGCCGCACCGGTCGCGACGGACTCACCGGCCAGCTCGGGGCGCTGCGGCGGATGCTGAAGGAAAGCCGCGACCGTGGCGGCTACGTGAAGGACACCGGCAAGACAGTCAGCCTTGGCAAGAAGCGCTTGCGCACGATCGCGATTGATCTGGCGCAGGCGGGTGAACACCTGGACATCGATGGCTTTCAAGCCGCCGTCTCTCGCAGCTGGGGCGGAGTGCGAGTCCTCGGGGAGCGCACCTCGTGAACCCGATGACCCACAAGAACGCGGCACCTGCGCGGGCCGGTCGCGCGGCCAGGTGGCGACTGATGGCGCACCGCCCCTCAAGCCAAGGGCCAAGATCGCAAGATCACTTTGTCTCGCTGAATGTGAAGGGCTTGCGTCTTCCAAAGGGCGGCTGGCCGTGCACCAAGCGTCAGGGCCACACACAAACGTCGCGCCCGCCAGATGCGTGCGCCCTTGCGCTCTTGCAGTGCAGTACCCCGTTTTCGTTGCGCTCTGGGACTGCGCTCGGCACGCCGCCGCGCTCCCCATCGCACACCACCAGGGCGGCAGACGCCCGTTTTCCGCGAGGTTGAGATGAACAGCGACACCGCCGCCCGGTCATTCGCCGAGGCGATGTACGACATGATGATGGAAGCAGGAGCCCACGCTCAGAACCACCGGCTCGCTCACGCCGCTGGCGTTCGCGATGGGCTGGCAGTGTCTTTCGAAGACGGTCACCAAGCGACCATAGCGTGGTCCGCGGTGACCCCGCCGAGCGGGTCAGCGGTCGTTTCCTACGTCCGCCACACCACCGTCGCGGCGACGCTTCAGTCCGCCGAGGGGATCGAGCTCACGATCGGCGCCGATGTGCTGCACCAACTCGCCAGCCCAGGTGGCCGCGCTCGCTTCGAGGCGGGCCTGCGTGCGCGCCGTCATGTCGTGAACGAAGCCGTGGTCGTGCTTCGCAAGAACCTGGGTATCTCGACCCGCGAGGTTGCGCGGCGAGCCGGCCTGCCGGCGGCCAAGATGGCTGAGGTCGAGGCGGGCCTTGCCGTCTCTGAGTGGGATCTGCACCGCATCGCCGTCGCGCTGGATGCGCATTTGCCGCACATCTTTGCCATCCAAGAACTCTTGACGGGCCCCCTCGCTCACCTGCGCACCAAACGCTAGCGGCCCGGCAGAGCTGCTCACCGACCTCTGCCCAGGAGAACAAAATGAAGAAGCGCGTCGCGCTGTATGCTCGCGTCAGCACCGCGGACAAAGGACAGGACCCGGAGGTACAACTGCGTCACCTGCGCACCGAGGCCGAGCGCCGCGGTTGGCAGATCATCGACGAACATACAGACATCGGCGTCAGTGGTGCCGCCGTTCGGAAGCCGGCGCTCGAATGCCTCATGGCCGCCGCCGAGGGTGGCGCCTACGACGTGGTGATGGTCTGGGCGTACGACCGTTTTGCACGCAGCCCGAAGCAACTGATCGACGGGCTCGACGTTTTTCGCCGGCTGGGCGTGGCGTTCGTGAGCTTGCAGGAGCAGTTCGACACCACAACGGCCACCGGCGAGTTGATGTACACGGTCGTCGCCGGGATGGCGCAGTTCGAGCGGCGCTTGATCCAGGCGCGTGTGCGGGCCGGCATGGACAAGGCCAAGGCGGCGGGCAAGCACTGTGGTCGCCCGCGTAAGCAGGTCGATATCACCGAGGCTGAGCGGCTGCTCGCGGAAGGGCTGTCGCAGCGACAGGTCGCCAAGAAGCTGAACATCGGCCGCGCCATCTTGCAGCGGCGTTTGGCTGAGGCCCGTGGCGGCGGCTCAAAAGGGTAGGGCGGTCGTAATCTTCGCGGTGGCGGCCCGAAAGTACGGCCCGAAGCCGGCCCGCAAGGAGATGGTTTGGGGACGCGAGCGAACTGGGGCCGAACGCAACGCTAGTCAAGATGGCACTTCTTGTACTTTTTGCCGCTCCCGCATGGGCACGGCTCGTTGCGCCCAATCTTCCCTTGAGTCTGCAGATGCTGCCGAACGGCCCGGTACCCCATGTGCTGAGCCTGGGCTGCGAACTTCTCGCGTTCTTCACCAGGTAGGTCACTTCGGCCTACTCGCTCGACGCGCACACTTGAAACGCTCCCCGCGACATCGCACGTAATGTAAAGCGTGACGTGTTCGGGATGGTCGCTCATCAACATGCGAGCCTTTGCAGCCTCTCCCAGTTTGCCGTGGGCACCCTCGGGCCAGGCAGGGGACGCGACGGCGATCGACAACGGCAGCGGCGAAAACGTCCAGAGGCGCGGTCGTGCTCCGGCAGACTGGCGTTGCGCCTCGTCGTCTATCGTTTGCGCCAGCCCGGTCCGTGCTTCCCCAGAAAGATCAAGCAGCACCTGGGCACCGCGGCGGCGGTTGCGTTGGTTAGAGTGACCGAGGTGCTTCACCAGGGCTTCGATCGAGGGAGGCAACCGTTGTGTCGGCCGTCCCGGAGCTTCGCCGAGGAAGCGGGCGTTGAAGAACTCGTCAACGACATCTTGGTAGCCTTGGGGCTGGAGCAGAGACACCTGGTTTTTGTCGCGATGCTCTGAAAACTCTGCGACGTAGTCGCTGTACTCGACGTAGGCGCCAAAGTGATCCATTTCGTCGAGTTGACCGAGTTGCTCCGGGTAGGCAGCCAGACGCTTGGTAAGGTAGTGCAAGAACACGACAGGATTGTCGAACAGGTCCGCTAGCGCGCGCAGGTCGTCGACCGAAACGCACCAGATCGGCGTGCCTTCCAGGTTTGGCGCAACGCCCGGCTCATGTTGCAGAGTCGCCGCGAGATGCGTCAGTTGGTCGTACGTCACGCAGCAAGCGATGACGTGCGAGTAGTCCATTCTCCGCAGCCGTCCAATCTGGGTGCGTCCCTCGTCGTACAGGGCGACCTCCTCCGCGCTCTCTAGGTATGCGATGAACCTCCGAGCCTGTTCGGCGGGACGGTCGATGAGGCTCCGCATACCAGCGACGTGCGCCGCGAAGTCGTCGTGCGGCGACGTGTAGGTGTACGCGCCAGACTTCACTTCTACGACGAAGAGGACGTCATCGAAGGTGACTAGCGCGTCGCACTCTGCCCAGTTTCTCCCTTTGCCCGGCACGGGGTAGAACACTTGCGCCTCTGACCGCGCTGCCGGCCCGAGGATTCTGCTGATGAGCGCGACAGGTACCCCTTCGGTGGCGTCCTTCAAGTTGTTGGCCCAAGTGGAGCCCAACTTCGTTTGCATCCTCCGAATGATGCGTCCGACCGTGTAGTGGAGGCGGTCCAGCAAGTAGATGTCGAACAGGTAGAATGAACCGCCGATTTTCAAGAACGGACGCTCCCAGGTGGGTGAGACACGGGTCGGCCACCCGATGTGTTCGTCGCCGTCAAAGATGCCGCCGTCGCCGCAGGCCCCTCCAGGCTCAAAAGCCAGTGCCTCAAGCACGAGGGGAGGTAGGCCAGTGACCTTGCCGACATCAAACAGCCCATAGCCGTGGGTCCGTTCGGTGGCTGCCTCCATTCGCGACGCCAGGCCCTTTCGAGTCAGTTCAGCCTGAAGGAACTCGTGTGCCGAGCCGAAACTCTCCCAGTCTTTCGCGTCGGCGTCGAAGCCGCTGAATAGTTCGGTATGGACGCTCTGGGCCTCGCGCAAAGCGTCGCCGAAGCCTGTCATCAACGACTTCGCCAGCTCCGTCTGCGCCGCCGCCAACTGTTCGGGCGTGACGCTCAGAAGAGACTGTAGGATCGCACGCTGCGGGCCGAGGAAGTCGAGCAGGTGTTGGCTTGCGTGGACCTGGTATCGCTCGCCGCGAACTGTCAGCCAGCGCATTTGGATCGCGGTCTCCAGCTTGTGGAGGCCCTCATCGAATCCCGGTTGCCTCGACGCGTCTGCGCTCTTGCACAGGAAGTACGACGCCTGAATCGTCGCAAGGAGTTGCCGGATCTTCTCGTGCAGCAGGTCCCAGTCCGCGTCGTCGTTTGGATCCCGGGTCGGTGGATGAACTGGTCGTACGGAAACGACTACCGACTGTAGGTAGGCGAGTGCGAAGTTGGCGACGATCGCGTCATGCGGAAGCTGTGATTCGGTCGTGGCGTTTACGGCCGCCAGCGCGTGTGTCCAGTAGGCGCGGGCCATCAGTTTCAGCGCGTCCATGCTGGCGACGAGCTCTTCGATCGCGGTGCATAGAGAGTCAATCTCAGCCGTCACAACCGGGAAATGCTTGGCCGCAGCGTCGAGCATCGCCGCATGTTCCGACGTGGATGACGTGTTCTGAATCACCGTGTGTCGACCGAAGCGGGCGATTGACAACGGCCCTGCGCGCAACGCTTCGTCAGGGACCCGCTGTTTGGTCCAGCGTTTCCTTCTCTTCTTCCTCTTTGCCATGCGCGGGGAGTCTTACATGGCCGCAGATTCATACGCCACGGATGGAACTACGGCCGCTCGTCGACTACCCAGTTGGCTGCGAGCCTTCTGAAGCCAGCCAGCTGGCCAGGTCATCCAGGTCGCTAGCGGCGAGCTGGTTTGCCGACCCGCCGAGTCCACTCCGCCGCGCAGGCCAAACACCGCCCCGCTGTCATCGTGGACAGCGTAACCATCCCCTGCCCGCAGTTGGGGCACGTCCCGCCAACGACAGTGCTGGCGATTGCCCGCAGCCGTTTCACCTCGTCCGCCGTCATGCTCGCCACGGGGGACCGTGCAACCTCAACGTCCTCGTCGAACCCGCGCACGTACTTGCCGACCGTCCCGCGCGACAAACGCAGCTCGCCCGCGATGCGCGTGATCGACGCCCCCGCCTCGTGATCTCGCGGATCTTGTCCCGTAGGGGCCGGGATATCGCTGCTGGCATTGGAAGCTCCTCCTGCCCGACGCGTGCGCGCGCAGGGCACCTTTCGCATTTGGTCGCGTCCGGCCGACTTCATCCGCGCACATGCCGCCGCGCCTGATCGTTCGACGCCAGGCTTTCGGCCCATATTCTACCGTGTCGCGACGGTAACGTCGCCGGTTTGTTCAGCAGTTCCAGCCTGTTGCGACTCATTCTGGCAGGCCAATCACGCTCGGCAAGATCGCCGAAAACCCCCTCAGTCCGCTGCCAGAGATTCGTGCACTCGCACGTCGGCCCTCCGTCGCGCCCGGGCGCTGAGGTCCAGTCCATCCGGCCCCATTCGCGCATACGACAATCTGTGTCGCGCTTCGGCCCCCAAATCGCCTCGCACACTTGACGTGAACTGCGCGACTGCGCTCCACTAGGCACCATCTTCAGAACGAAACTTTCGAGCGCCGTATTTGAGCGACGCGACGGGTTCATGCGCGCCTTCGTGACCGCGCCGCGGATGGCGCGGACCAGACGCCGGACCCCAACGACAAGGAGACCTGGTGCGCAAACTCACCCTCCCCCAGCTCGAGCGCCACCTCTTCGGCGCGGCTGACATCCTCCGCGGCAAGATGGATGCGTCCGAGTTCAAGGAGTACATCTTCGGGATGCTGTTCCTGAAGCGTTGCTCGGACGTGTTCGAGGCCCGCCGCGACGAGATCGTCGCCGAACAGCGGAAGCGTGGCCGCACCCAGGAACAGGCCGAGCAGCGGGCTGAGGCCAAGGGCTACTACAAGGACACGTTCTTTGTCCCCAAGCGAGCGCGGTGGCCGCAGATTCGCGACGACCTGCACACCAACGTCGGCGACGGCCTCAACAAGGCGCTCGGTGCGCTCGAAGAGGACAACGCCGGCCTCGATGGCGTGCTGCACCACATCGACTTCACGCGCACGGTCGGCAAGAGCAAGCTGCCCGACAAGAAGCTGCGCGAGCTGATCAAGCACTTCAACAAGCACCGGCTGCGCAACGAAGACTTCGAGTTCCCCGACCTGCTGGGCGCGGCCTACGAGTACCTGATCGCCCAGTTCGCAGACTCGGCCGGCAAGAAGGGCGGCGAGTTCTACACGCCTCGCGCCGTTGTGCGGATGATGGTCCGCCTCGCTGACCCGCAAGAGGGCCACCGCGTCTACGACCCTTGCTCGGGTTCGGGCGGCATCCTGATCACCGCCGCCGATCACGTCCGTGAGCATGGCGGCAACCCGCGCAACCTCGGCCTGGCCGGCCAGGAGCTCAACGGCAGCGTGTGGTCGATCTCGAAGATGAACATGATCCTGCACGGGATCCCCGACGCCGACCTGCGCAACAACGACGGCGGCACGCTCGCGGAGCCGGCCCACATCAAGGGCGGCGAGCTGATGCGCTTTGACCGCGTCCTGACCAACCCGCCCTTCTCGCAGAACTACTCGTTGGACGGCCTGCCGCGGCAGGAGCGCTTCCCCTACGGCTTCTGCCCCGAGGGCGGCAAGAAGGCTGACCTGATGTTCGTGCAGCACATGATCAGCGTGCTGCGGCAGGGCGGCATGTGCTGCACGGTCATGCCGCACGGCGTGCTGTTCCGCGGCGGGGCGGAGCAGGCGATCCGTCGGGGCATCATCGAGGACGACCTGCTCGACGCCGTGATCGGCCTGCCGCCCAACCTGTTCTACGGCACGGGCATCCCCGCGTGCGTCCTGGTGCTGCGGGCCAAGGGAAGCAGGGCAGTCGCCCGACAGGGCAAGGTGTTGTTCATCAACGCCGACGCCGAGTTCCGGTCCGGACGCGCGCAGAACTACCTGGAGCCCGAACACATCGAGAAGATCGTCAGCGCCTACCGTGGCTACGCGGAGATCCCCGGCTTTGCTGCCGTCGTCTCCCACAGCGAGCTGGCAGACAACGACTACAACCTCAACATCCGCCGCTACGCCGACAACGCGCCGCCGCCCGAGCCGCACGATGTCCGCGCGCACCTGCTCGGTGGGATTCCGAGGGTCGAGGTCGAAGCCAAGGCCGAGCTGTTCAAGGCCCACGGTTTCGACCCCGCACGCCTGCTGGTCGGCAAGGACGCCAAGTACTTCGATTTTCGCCCGGAGCTGGAAGGCAACGGCGACTTGAAGGCCCGCGTTGAAGGCGACGCCGGGGTACAGGCCAAGGAGAAGACGCTCGCGGCCGCCTTTGACGGTTGGTGGAACGCGCAGCGGCGACACATCAAGGCGTTGCCGAAGACCCAAGCGCTCATGGCCCTGCGAGCCGAGCTGTTGGCGTCGTTTGGCAAGGCGTTGGTGCGAGTCGGCCTGCTCGACAGGTTCCAGATTGCGGGCTCGGTGGCGACCTGGTGGGGCGAGGTCGTTTTCGACCTCAAGGCACTGATGGCCGGCGGTTTCGACGGCGTGGTGGAAGGCTGGGTGACAACCATCCTCAGCGCGCTGGAGGACGGAGGTGGCAAAGGCGCACCGCTCGACCACAAGCTCGTCAAGCGGCTGATGCCCGAGTACTTGGAAGAGATCGCGGCCGCCGAAGCCGCGGTTGCCGAGCTGGATGGCACGATCAAGGCGGAGAAGGCCAAGGGCGATGATGAAGGAGCGGGCGACGAGGAGGCGCTCAGCGAGGCGGAGATCAAGGCGCTCAAGAAGAAGCTGAACGCCGCGAAGAAGAAGCTGAAGACCTTGCACAAAGGGTTCGCCGAGCGCTTGCAAGCCGCCCAAGAGGAGCTCGACGCCGCGCAGTCCGAGGAGCTTGTGCTCGACATCCTCAGGGCCGACCTGCGACGCGAGTTGGACCGCCGTGTCGTGACCCACCGGCAGGCAGCCGTCACGGCGGTTGAGAATTGGTGGAGTAAGTACCAGGTGACTCTGCGAAGCGTTGAGAGGGAGCGCGATCGGGCAAAGACTCGACTGGACGGGTTCCTGAAGGAGCTTGGTTATGTCTAGCCCGTGGCCGACGATCCCTGCCGGTCGCGTTGCCCGCATCGAGATTGGCGGCACTCCTGCGAGGAACGAGAGGGCCTTCTGGGCGGGCGGAAATGACGGCCATCCGTGGGTGTCCATCGCTGACATGCGCGAGCCGGTGATTCAAGAGACGAACGAGCGGATCACCGCGGCTGGCGTCCGCCGGAGCAACGTGAAGC
>CAZLMW010000181.1:0-12585 GCA_964560875.1 uncultured Enterobacteriaceae bacterium | reverse complement strand
AGGGTCGTACCTCCCCCAGGACAGCCTTCGGCATGTCCGCTTGCCCAGACCCCTGATGGCGGTCGTGACCGGGTAATGAATCACGCCCATAACCGGGGTCTGACCCTTACATACATATGATTCCTGCGAACCAAGCCGTGTTTTTGCTGCTCGCCCGCGTCTTCGTGACGACATCGGCTGCGGGTCGCTGTCGTGCAGCCGACCGCCGGGCGCGTCAGGCGCACCGAGCGATGCCGCGCGAGCCGTGATTCTGCCCGGTCCAGGGGACGAGTAGGCGGGCAGTAGTCGAATCGCGTAGCGCGCGGCTGCTTTGAGGCGGCTCAGGCAACGGCTTGTGGATGCACTTGCTCGCGCGCGTGCCCTCGCCAGGCCCTCGCATCGGCTGGAACTCTCTGCTAGAACACGTTCTAATTCGCGGCAGGAGAGCCCTGATGCCCGAGTGCACCCACCAACTCATCGTGCACGCGCCCGTCGCGCAGACGTGGCAATTCGTCCGCGAAATGGACAACTGGGCGCCCCTGCTGACCGGCTACCAGGGCCATGAAAAGCAGGACGACGCGACCAGTGTCTGGACGCTGCAAGGCGACGTCGGGATGCTCAGCCGGCGGGTCCAGCTGCAGGTTGATATCACCGAGTGGGTCGATGGCGAGCGGGTCGAGTTCACGCTCAAGGGGCTCAATGAGCAGGTCGACGGGGACGGGACGTTCACCATCACGGCAGCGCCTGACGACGAAAACGACGAGTCTTCGAACGCAGCCGATGGGGCCGAGGTCGTGCCGGCAGCGAGCGAGCAGCTCGGAGCCTGGCGGCGCTTTGTTCGGTGGCTGTTCGCCACGTTGTTCCGACGCGTGCACGGCGAAGAGAAGGCGATTGAGGGCCCTTCATCGAGCAAGACGCAGCTGCGGTTTCGGCTGCGCATGGACGCCGGCGGACCCATGGCGCCGATGATCAACGCGATGTTGCAGCCGGCCCTGTTGCCCGCGACCGAGGATCTCGCCACCAAGATCGCCAACCGCGTCCACGAATCGTCGCAGACAGATTGAAAAGGGCGGGTTAACCATGTTTGTCCGCGCGCGCCTGCTCCAGCACGGCTGGGACGCCGATCTGCACATCGAGCGCTCCGCAGCGTTGCCCCAACCCGAAGCCGGCCAGGTCCGCGTCCGTGTCGGGGCGTGCGGCGTTGCTTACCGCGATGTGATCGATCGCAGCGGCCGCGTGGCGTTCATGCGCGTGCCGATCACGATGGGGCATGAAGCTGCCGGCGTCGTCGAAGCGCTCGGCGAAGGTGTCACGCAGTGGCAAGTCGGGGACACCGTCGCGACCATGCACCGCGACTTCTGCGGCGCGTGTCGGTTCTGCGATGCCGGCGAGACGTCGCTTTGCCAGGACGCCTTTCACGTCTTTGGCCTGCTGGCAGACGGCGGATTTGCAAGCCACCTCGTCGCGCCCGAAAACGCCCTCTATCGCGTGCCCCAAGCCATGCCTGTCGCCCACGCTGCTGTGCTGTTGTCGGCGTGGGGAACGGCGTGGCGCGGGTTGCATAAGTTCGGCCCGATCGGTCCCGGGCATCGCGTCGTCGTGACCGGCGCCAACGGCGGGGTTGGTTCGGCGGCCGTCCAGCTTGCGACGCGGCTCGGTGCCGAGGTGGTCGGCGTGGTGCGCGATGAAAAGCACGCCGATTTCGTAAGTTCCCAGGGCGCGTTCCGCGTCGCGACGTGCAGCGATGGCCGCTATGAGCTCGGCGCCTGGCAGGCCGACCTTGCCCTCGATTGCGTCGGCGCGGCCACCTTCGCTTCGTCCATGCGGGCCCTGCGACTTGGCGGCGGGCTGGTCGCGATCGGCAATATCCAGGACGCCAAGGTGCCGCTCTCGATCGGTCGCGTGATCGTCGGCGGGCTCAAGATCGCGGGCAGCACCGGCGCGACGCGGTCGGACATGGCATCTCTGCTCGACCATCACGGCCAACGCCCGCTCAACTTCCCCATCGCCGCGACCTACCCGCTCACCGCCGCCGATCAAGCCATGCGCAAGGTCCGGGCCGGCGGCAATGAGGGCCGGGTCGTGCTCGACTGCCATGCAGCCTGATCCCACCGGAAAGACACCATGAACATCCCGCCCGATCTTGTCGTCTCGTTTTGGAAACACGCCGCCGCCAACCGCGACGCCATCGCCATTGTTGAAGAAGGCGGCCCGCAAACCACGTTCGGCGAGCTGCTCGACGCGTCCAATCGGCTCGTCCACGGCCTGCGCGCGATGGGAATGCAGCCCCGCGATTGTGTCGCCGTCATCGCCCCCAACTGCGTGCAGATGCTCGAGCTCTTCATGGCCGTGTCCCAGGCCGGCGCCTACCTCACCCCGATCAACAGTCACCTGGCGGCACCCGAAATCGCCTACATCCTCCAAGACTGCGGCGCGAAAGCTTTCGTCTGCCACGAAACCATCGGAGAACGCGGGATAAAAGCAGCCGATAGCGCCGAAATCCCCGAGAACGCGCGCTTTTGCATCGGTGACCTCGCTGGTTTCCGCAGCTTTTCGGCGCTGTCGGACGGTCAACCCGCTGAGGAACCCGCCGATCGCCTCGCCGGCAGCACGATGACCTACACGTCGGGCACCACCGGCAAACCCAAGGGCGTCCGACGGCCCGCTTCATCCATCCCGCCCGAGGCCATGTCGACCCCGCAGGCGCTCTTTCTGAGCCTCTTTGGCATCTATCCGGGCAGCCCGGGCGTGCACATCGTCGTCTCGCCGCTCTATCACACCGCGGTCATCAACTTCGCGACCAACCACCTCCACCTCGGCCACACCCTCGTGCTGATGAAGAAGTGGACGCCCGAAGGGATGCTCGACGCGATCCAGCGCCACAACGTGACCAGCAGCCACATGGTCCCGACCCAGTTTGTGCGCCTGTTGAAGCTGCCCGCCGAGGTCAAGGAGCGCTGCGACCTGTCTTCTTTGCGGCACATGATCCACAGCGCCGCGCCATGTCCGGTCGACGTCAAGGCCGCGATGCTCGATTGGTGGGGCGATTGCATCTACGAGTACTACGCGGCTTCCGAGGGCGGCGGCACCCTGGCGACCCCACAACAGTGGCGTGAACGACCCGGGACCGTCGGCGCCCCCTGGCCGATTTCGACCATCGCCATCCGCGACGACGACGGCGCTGAGCTACCGGCGGGAGAGCCCGGCACCGTGTGGATCCGCATGGGCACCCACAAGTTCGAGTACCACCAGGACGGGACCAAGACCGACAAGGCGTGGGCCGCCGATTTCTTCACGGTCGGTGACTTCGGCTACCTCGACGACGCGGGCTTCCTGTTTCTGTGCGACCGCAAGGCCGACATGATCATCTCCGGCGGCGTGAACATCTATCCCGCTGAGATCGAGGCGGCGCTGATCGGCCACCCGGAGGTCGCCGATGTGGCGGTGTTCGGCATCCCCGATGACGACTGGGGCGAGCGTGTGATGGCGGTGATTCAGCCGATCGATGGTGTCGCGGCCGGTGACGAGCTGCAGGCCCGTCTCGAAGCGTTCTGTGGCGATCGGCTCGCCCGCTACAAGCAGCCCCGTGCGTGGGCGTTTGAGGAGCAGCTGCCGCGCGATCCGAACGGCAAGCTCTACAAGCGCAAGCTACGCGACCCGTATTGGCAAGGCCGCGACCGCGCGATTTGATGCTGCGAAGAGTGTTGTGTAGTCGTTCTATTCGGCGGCTTGCGCGGCATGTTCGGCGGCCAGGAAGCCAAAACACATCGCTGGACCGATGGTGCCGCCTGCGCCCGGATAGGTGCGGGCCATGATCGACGCGGTGTTGTTGCCGGCCGCGTAGAGGCCCGGGATCGAGTTTCCGTCCGCATCGACAACCCGGCCGTCGGTGTCCGTCACCAGCCCGCCCTTGGTGCCGAGGTCGCCGGGAAAGACGCGGATGGCGTAGTACGGGGCCGTGTCGAGCGCCGCCATTGTCGGGTTCGCTCCCGCCCGCTCATCGCCGTAGTACCGGTCCGAAGCGCTGTCGCCGCGCCCGTAGTCGCTGTCTTTGCCCGTCGCGGCCAGGCCGTTGTACCGCTCGATCGTTGCGCTCAGGTTGGCGGCGTCGACCTCGAGCTTTTCGGCCAGTTCATCGAGCGTCGGCGCCTTGACGAGGAACTCCTTTCGAAGCCGCCTTGGCAGGGACTTATCGGGCAGGAACTTGCCCGGTCCGACCGGCCCCGCGATGTAGTTGCGCCGATAGCGGCCGTCGAAAACCATCCAACAGGGCACCGAACAGCCGGTCTTTGCGTGGTCGGCGTACATCGCCTTGGCGACATCGACGTACGGCGCCGCTTCGTTGGTGAACCGCTGCCCGTTGCCGTTGACGAAGATGCCGCCCGGCAGGCTCTTTTCGACCACCAGCACCCAGCCCGTCGTGGTGCGCGGGTATTGGGTTGTCGGGGTCCACCACGCCTCGTCCATGAGCTCCAAAACGCCGCCTGCCGATTCGCCGAGCCGGATGCCGTCGCCCGTGTTGTCGTCGCTGCCGGCGGTCCAGTCGATGGACGCGGGATCGGGCCCGTGTTTCTTGCGCATCTGCAGGTTGCGCGAAAAGCCCCCAGCGGCGAGGACGACGCCACGACGTGCGGTGATTTGCACGGCCTGGCCGTCTCGCTGCACGACCGCGCCGACGATTTTGCCGTCTTCGGTGGTCAGCGATTGCAGCGGGCTCTGCAGCCACATCGGCACCTTTCGGTCCAGCAACGACATCCGTAACCGAGCCGCGAGCGCGTTGCCGTTGG
Organism: uncultured Enterobacteriaceae bacterium; assembly: GCA_964560875.1. Classification (GTDB taxonomy): domain Bacteria; phylum Myxococcota_A; class UBA9042; order UBA9042; family UBA9042; genus CAZLMW01. Next base: position 7,819 of record CAZLMW010000181.1, on the reverse strand, counting down.
TCAGGTACGGATCGCGGTCCAGCTTCCGCCTTCTCGGCCATCGCAGCGCGTAGCGGATCATCAGCCCGAGCATGATGAACAGCGCGCCGAAATCCATCTTGATGAAGCGTTGGGCGAGCGCCGCCTTGATCATGAACTTGCCGAGCACAAGCGCGCTTGCCGCCGGTCGTCGCAGCCGTCCGAAGTCGTCGCCGAGCATCGCGCCGTCGAACGCCTCGGGTTCCATCGACCGCCCGCCCATCTTCCCGCCGGGTGCCTCGGGGTAGTAGTCGGTGTAGTGGGTCAGCGGCTCGAATCGGACGTGCGTGTTGTCGTGCAGCCAGTCGACCATGCGTTTGCTCTGGTCGCGGTAGGTTTGCAGCTGCTCGATGCGGCCTTCGTCGCCGGTGATGTGGCGCAGGTAGGTCAGGACCTCGTCGTCGCTGTCGGGCACCCCGGCGCTTGCCATGTGGCGGTTGTTTCCGACCCAGCAGACGCCGCCGCTCATCGCTGTCGACCCGCCGAACACGTCGCTCTTTTCGACAACGAGCACGTCGAGGCCGAGAGCTGCCCCGCGCAGGGCTGCGGTCATGCCTGCCGCGCCCGAACCGATGACGAGAAGGTCGACCTCGTGAGGCGTCGGGCTCATGGCGCTTCCGTACCTGGTTGGCCAGGTGGTTGCCCGCCGCGGAGCTTGAACTTCTGCACCTTGCCGGTCGCGTTCATGGGCAACGCGTCGACGACGGCCACGTGGCGCGGGACCTTGAAGTTGGCGAGGCGTTCACGGCACCAGGCGATGATCTCGTCGGCGTCGATCGCGGCGTCTGCGCGGGCCACGATGAAGGCTTTGCCGACCTCGCCCATGCGGTCGTCGGGCACACCGATGACGGCGGCTTGTACGATGTCTTTGCGCTGCAACAGCACCCGCTCGATCTCGGCCGGATAGCAGTTGAAGCCGCCCATGATGAACATGTCCTTGATGCGGTCGGTGATGCGCACGTTGCCGGCTTCGTCCATCACGCCGACGTCGCCGGTGTGAAGCCATCCGTCGCTGTCGATCGCGGCCGCGGTGCCCGATTTATCGTCGAGGTAGCCGCGCATCACGTTGTACCCGCGGACCACCACCTCGCCGGGTTCGCCCGCGGGGCAGGTCGCGCCGTTTCCATCGACCAGCCTCACCTCGACGCCTGGGATCGCGCGTCCCGACGTTGCCGCGATGAGCTCGGGCGCGTCGTCAGCCCGGCACATCGTCGCGATTCCGCATGCTTCGGTCAGCCCGTAGCCGGTGACGACGGTCTGGAAGCCAAGCTCGTCGCGCATCCGTATGATCAACTCGGTAGGAATCACGGCGGCACCGGTCACCGCGAGGCGCAGCGAGGACAGGTCGTGGTCGGCGAGCTGCGGATGGCCGAGCAAGGTTTGGTAAAGGGCGGGCGGTCCCGGGAGCATCGACACGCGGTCGGGTCCGATCCGCGCCAACACGGCGGAAGCGTCGAAAACGGGCTGGGGAATCACCGTCGCCCCGCACATCAGGGCCGCGAGCCAGCCGGCCTTGTAACCGAACGCGTGAAAGAACGGCGCGACCACGAGGTAGCGGTCCGATGCGGCCAGTCCAACGACGGCGGCCCAGTCCCGGTAGGCGCGCAACGTCGCCCCATGGGTGCACATCGCGCCCTTCGGATGGCCGGTCGTGCCGGACGTAAAGAGGATGTCGCACAGGTCGTCGGGCCCGACGTTGGTCGCGATCTGGGCGGCGTCGCCGGGATCAACTTCGCCGTACGAGGTCGCGAACGTCTCCCAGCTGTACTCCTCGTGCTCGGGTTCGCCCTGCAGCAGCACGGTCAGGCATTCGGGCGGGTTGTCGGCCCGCTGTAGCAGCGCTGGGTAGTCCGTTTCGAGGAAGCCGCGCGTCGTAAAGAGCACGCGGGCGTTGGTCTTGCGGAGGATGTAGGCCGCTTCGTCGCCCTTGTAGCGGGTGTTGATGGGAACGAGGGTCGCGCCGCAGCGATGGATCGCGAGCGCTGCGATGATCCAGCGCCAGGTGTTGGGCGCCCAGATCGCGACGCAGTCGCCGGGTCGAACACCGGTCGCCAACAGGGCACGTTGCGCGCGCCTGCTCAGGTCGGCGAGGCGGCGGTAGGTGATGCGGACTTGTCCGTCTTCGATCGCGGCCTTGTCACCATGTCGCTCGGCCAGGATCTCGGGCAGCCGCGCGATCGTGCCGAACTCGAGGTCCCCCCGCATACCGTCGGCGGGCATCGCAGTCACGGACACAGCATCCGATTGCATGGTTGGCTATCCGCTTGTGGCTTTCGAGGGCTTGATGGCGAAGTCTTTGCGCGCCTTTTCGCCCGAGCCGATCAGCGTCATCTCGAACGTGAATCCCTGCTCGTAACGGTAGCTGCGCTTGACGTCATGCAGGTCGATCCCGTTGAGCGCGGCTTTGGCGGCGCGCACCACGGCCGGATCTTTGACGGCGATGTCACGGGCCACGGCCAATGCGGCGTCTCGGAGCTGGTCGCGCGGCACGACCTGGAGCACAGACCCGAACGCATGTAGCTCCGCCGCTGTTGCCGGCGCACACGTGTAGAGCATCGCGCGCGCCTTGTGATGAGGCACGAGCCGTTGCAGGTGCGTGGCGGCTCCGAGCGCGCCACGGTCGACCTCGGGCAGAGAGAATGTCGCGTCGCCGCTGGCGATGATGATGTCCGCGTTTCCGGTCAAGCCGATGCCGCCGCCGAGGCAATAGCCGTGCACCGCCGCGACGACGGGCACCGGGCAGTCGTACACCGCCGCGAACGCCTCGTAGCAGCCGCGGTTGACGTCCACCAACATGTCGTGGCCGCCGCCGTCCGCTTCGTGTGCCGCAAGTTCCTTGATATCGACGCCGGCCTGGAAACCGCGTCCTTCGGCGCGCAACACGACCACGTGGCAGGTCCGATCGCGACCCGCTTCACGCAGGGCGTCGGCGAGCCGAAACCAGCCGGCGACGGGCAAAGCGTTGACGGGTGGATTGTCGATGATCAGCTCGACAATCGCGGGCTCAGGGCGGGTCACGCGAATCGACATGCGCGGCACTAGAACACGTTTCAATTCGCACGACAAGACGCTAGTCTCCGCGCTCGACGGGTCATTTTGGCCCGCCCAGATCGACTCAAAAACCGCGGGTTCTGAAATGTCTGCTGCCGTTGCATCTTCCCCCGAATCGGCTTCCCCCGCATTGGCTGCCGCCGAACTTGTGCCGCTGCCTCTCGACAAGCGCATGACCATCGACGACGTCGTCTCCGAGCTGTCCAGCGGGATGACTCTCGGGATCGGGGGCTGGGGTTCGCGCCGCAAACCGCTCGCGCTCGTCGACGCCATCGCCGCGTCCGACCTCACCGATCTGACCATCGTCAGCTACGGCGGCGCCGATGTCGGCAAGCTGTGCGCGGCGGGCAAGGTCAAAAAGCTCGTCTTCGGCTTCGTGTCGCTCGATTCCATCCCGCTTGAGCCGAACTTTCGAAAGGCCCGCCAACAAGGCGCCATCGACGTGCTCGAGCTCGACGAAGGCATGTTGTGGCTCGGTTTGCAGGCCGCCGCGTGGCGCATCCCGTTTCTGCCCACGCGCGCGGGGATGGCGTCGGGCGTGACCGATAACGCGCCCGAGCTGCGCACCGTGAAATCCCCGTACGACGACGGCGAAGAGCTGCTCGCGATGCCCGCCTTGCCCCTCGACGCCGCGATCGTGCACGTCAACGATGCCGACCAGGCCGGCAACTGCGCCATCCTCGGGCCCGATCCGTTCTTCGACGACCTGTTCTGCATGGCCGCCAAGCGCGCGTACGCCACCGCCGAACGCATCGTCGCGACCGAAGACCTCGGCGCCGTAACCCTGCCGCGCTTGATGGTCAGCGGTGTGGTCGAGGCCCCAGGCGGCGCCGGATTCACGTCATGTCCGCCCGACTACGAGCGCGACGAGGACGCCCAGCGCGCCTACGTCAAACAAGTAAAGGCATCGAAACAGCACGTTATTTGAACGTCGCTGAGACCTTCAGACCAGACCTTCAGCCCGGTCGCGCCCACCACCGCCGAACACCGACCGCCGCTCACGGAAACGCCGCCCATGGAAAACAACCCCGAATCGACGGCGCCCGCCGTCCAGCCCAGCCGCGCTGACTTCTGCACCATCGCCTGCGCCCGCATGTTCGCCCGCGACGGCGAGGTGCTGATCAGCCCGATGGCCGCGATCCCCCGCCTCGCCGCGCGCGTCGCCAAGGCCTGCATGCAGCCGTCTCTCGTGCTTTCTGAAGAAGCGTCTTTGCCGTACCGCCGCGTCTTCGACGTCGTCTGGATGGGGCGCCGCCACGTGATGATGGGCGCGAGCCAGGTCGATCGCTTCGGCAACCAGAACATCTCCTGCATCGGCCCACACGGCCAACCGAAGGTGCAGCTACTCGGCGTTCGCGGCGCGCCCGGCAACACGATCAACCACGCCACCAGCTACTGGGTTCCGCGCCACAGCAGCCGCGTCTTCGTGCCCGCCGTATCGATGGTCAGCGGCATCGGCACCGATCGCGCCGCCACGCTCGGCAAGTCGGGCCGGTTCGTGGACCTTCGCGGCGTCGTCAGCAACCTTGGCGCCTTCGATTTCGCTGGCGAGGGCGGCGTCATGCGCGCGGTCAGCCTGCACCCGGGAGTCACAGCCGAAGAGGTCCGCGACAACACCGGCTTCGATGTCGAGATCGCCGCCGACGTGCCCACGACCGAGCCGCCGACCGACCTCCAGCTCACATGGATCGCCCATTTCGACGCCGCGGGCAGCCGCTACACCCAGGTACCGGGCTAAACATGACAACGGCCACCACCAACGGCGTCCACCCGGCGCTCCAGACGCGCATCTGCGGGCTGTTCGGCGTCGATCTTCCCGTCGTACAGACCGGCATGGGGTGGGTCTCGGGCGCTTCGCTCACCGCCGCAACAAGCAGCGCAGGCGGTCTGGGAATCCTCGCGGCCGTCACGATGACGGTGGCTGAACTCGACGCCGCAATCGCCCGCGTCAAAGAACGCACCGACAAGCCCTTCGGCGTGAACCTGCGCGCCGACCAGGCCGACGTTGGCGACCGCATCAACGGCGCGCTTGCTGCCGGTGTTCGCGTGATCAGCTTCGCCGGCGCCCCGACCCGCAAGCTCGTCGACCAGATCCACGATGGCGACGGGCTGTGTGTGGTCACCATCGGCCGCCGCCGCCACGCTGAGAAGATGGCCAAGTGGGGCGTCGATGCGCTCATCGCCCAGGGCGGCGAAGGCGGCGGTCATACCGGCGACGTGCCAACCACACTGCTGCTTCCCGACGTTTGCGCCGCCGTCGACATCCCCGTGCTCGGTGCCGGCGGCTTTCGGGACGGTCGCGGGCTCGTCGCTGCCCTCGCTCTCGGCGCCGACGGCATCGCGATGGGCACACGTTTTCTGCTGACCAAAGAGAGCAAGGTACCCGACGCCACCAAGGCCAAGTACGTCGGCGCAGGTGTGCGCGATACCGTCGTCACCAAAGCCATCGATGGCCACCCGCAGCGCGTCATCCGCACCCGTGTCATCGACGCCCTCGAGCGCGCCGGTCCGCTGCTCAGGCTGCCCCTTGCGGTCGTCAACGCGCTGAAATTCCGCTCCCTCACCGGGACATCGGTCGGCGATCTCGTGTCCGAGGCGCTCGCGATGCGCCGCAACCAGGGCCTGACGTGGTCGCAGACAGCCATGGCAGCCAACGCGCCGATGTTGACCCGCGCCGCGATGGTTGATGGCAAGCTGGACGCTGGAATCCTGCCGACCGGGCAAGTGGCGGGCATCATCGACGACCTGCCGACCGTGGCCGAGCTGCTCGGTAGCATCATGACCGAAGCCGAAGCCGTGCTCCGCGACCTGCACGCCTGAACATCTCACCGAGGCGAGAACATGGCCGATATCAACCCCGACTGGCTCGAAGACGGTGAGCCTATCGTCACCTACGAAGCCGCCGATGGTGTCGCCGTCGTCACCATGAACCGGCCCCGCTACCGCAACGCCCAGAACGCGCGCATGACCCACGCGCTCGACGCCGCCTTTCAGCGCGCTGTCGACGACGACGACGTGAAGGTGATCGTGCTCGCGGGCGCCGGCAAACACTTCTCGGCCGGACACGACATCGGCAGCCCCGGCCGCGACATCCATCGCGACTTCGACCGCATCGCGACAAGCTGGTGGCCCCATGAACAACGCGAGGGAGCCGAGGCGATGTACGTGCGCGAGGCCGAGCTCTATCTCGGCATGTGCCGGCGCTGGCGCGAGCTCCCCAAACCCACCATCGCGATGGTCCAGGGCGCATGCGTGGCCGGCGCGCTGATGTTGGTGTGGACGTGCGATCTCATCGTGGCCACCGACGACGCCTTCTTCGCCGATCCCGTCGTCCGCATGGGCATCCCCGGGGTCGAGTACTTCGCCCATCCCTTCGCGCTGCCGACCCGCATCGCCCGCGAGCTGCTCTTTCTCGGCGAACGCATGCCGGCCCAGCGCGCCTACGAAGTGGGCATGGTCAACCGCATCGTGACGCGCGAATCCCTGCGCGACGACACGCTCGCCATGGCCAAACGCATCGCCAAGATGCCGCGATTCGGTTTGGCCCTGACCAAGAAAGCGCTCAACCAGGCCGAAGATCGCATGGGCCTGCGCGACGTGATGGACGCCACCTACGGCCTGCACCACCTCGCCCACGCCCACAACGCGCTCACATCGACCGACCACCTCGCCGGCCAGGACGCCAAGTCGATGAAGAAGTCGATGGACGGCGAGTAGCCGCCGCGAGCGCGAATTCGGGCCGTTTTCAGAGGCAAAATGGCGATTTCGAGCCGCCTGGGGCTCCAGGACGCGTCCGAACGGCTCGAGGCTATATCAGTGGGTTAAAGCCCGATCGCCCGTTAGATCGGCCCCTACGGCCCGTTCCGTGTTCGACGTGTAGGGGTGCTATTTGGTCCGCGAAGCCGTTACGACCTCGGAAACCCACATCAGCAGCGGCGCGAGCGTCTCGAAGTGGTCGGCCACAAAGTCGACGAATTCCACGGAGCCGGCTTCGGCGGGCAGTGGCGAAAACTCGATCCCGGCGTGCATCGCGTTGTGCTTGAGCAGGTCCCCGCGTGGGTGGTCGGCGTCGAAACCCTTGGGTACGCGTTTGTAGTGCTGGCCGCCGACGTCGTAGTCGGACAGCTCGCTGAGGATCGACACCAGGCGCGCGCCGTCGCTGCTGCCCGCAGCCTCCCGGTATGCGGCGAGCACGTTCTTGTCGAAGCCGTGCATCCCCGCGCCCAGCATCACGCTGTGGGGGTACATGCGGAAGAAGAAGCCTGGCAGCTCCCGACTGCGCCCCTCGCCGACGTGCCACATGATGTCCATGTGCGTCTTGTAGGGCGTCTTGTCCCTGGAGAAGCGGGTGTCGCGGTTGAGCCGGAAGATCGACCCATTGACCCGCGGTTCGGCGCGAAGGCCAGGGACGACGGGGGCAAGCCGCTGCCCGATCGCGACCACGAAGGACTGCGCGGCGCCGACAAAGTGCTGCTTGTAGTCGCCGCGATGCACGTCGAACCACTCGCGCGTGTTGTTGGCGGCCACCCCATCGAGGAAGCTGAGCGTGGCGTCGGAGAAGCCTTCGAAAGCGGCGATCTTGGCCATGGTCGGGTCCTCGATGTCGCAGCGTCGCGGCGCTGCAGGTGAGCGATGGGGTCGTGACGCCGCAGGATTCAACGCCATCGGACGCCATGCAAGCGCTGGCGGTCCAGGTCCAGATCGGATCGGAGTTGTTCGGACGTGAGCGTCGCCGCACTCATCGGCAATG
>CAZLMW010000180.1:3147-12600 GCA_964560875.1 uncultured Enterobacteriaceae bacterium | reverse complement strand
GGTAGCGGGGACAGGATTTGAACCTGTGACCTTCGGGTTATGAGCCCGACGAGCTACCTGACTGCTCCACCCCGCAGCAGAGGAGGCGCATCCTGTCCGCCTGCTCCCGGGTTGTCAACACCACCCGCCAACCAATTATCGCCCGGCGCAAAACTCACGCAGGGGCTCGCAGGCGGCCGATCAGGGGGAGGGGGCACTTAACTACCTACCCCCTGCCAAAACCGCTCTTGGAGCCCTGCAGAGCCAAAGAAGGGCATATCGCTCCAAAAAAGGGCCCTACAACGGGTCATCGCGCGACTCACGGCATTGAAAAACGCGGCTCGTGGCCCAACCATGCCACCGGCGCTCGCGCCTACTTCCTGCGACTGGACGACGATGAATTGGATCACACTCGCGGCCCTCGGCGTGCTCTTCCTGGCGGGATGCGCGTTCGTTTTCGGCAAGCGCGTCGACCCCGCCAAGGCGCGTGAGCTGGTCGCCAATGGGGCGTTGCTGCTCGACGTGCGCTCACCCGAAGAGTTCGCTTCAGGCCACATCAAGGGCGCCAAGAACATCCCGGTTGGCAGCGTCGCGGGGCGGGTCAGCGAGCTTGGGGATCGGTCGCGCGCCATCGTCGTCTACTGTCGCAGCGGAATGCGCAGCAGTCGGGCGGCCGGAGTGTTGCGCGATGCTGGGTTCGCCCACGTCCACGATCTTGGCGGCATGGGCAACTGGCGCGACTGACCCCGACTAACCCCGACCAACCCGCACTTTGATGACAAGACCGGCCCAGGCCTCCCCTTTCCTTCCAGGCCGACTCGCCGCAGGATGAGGCCATGAACGGTCTCGTTGAACTGCATCGTCACCTCGACGGCTCGCTGCGCCCCGCCACGGTTACCGAGCTCGCGGCAACTGTCGATATCCCGGTTCCGCCCCGGCTTGGATTCTGGGCCGGCATGGGGCTGCACGAAGCGCTCGACCAGTTCAACTTCACCACCAAGCTGCTGCAGACACCCGCGGCGCTCACCCGGGTCGCCGACGAGGTGTGCACGGACGCGGCCGACGAAGGGATCTCCACGCTCGAGATTCGCTTCGCCCCCCAGCTTCACGGCATGCGCTTCAGGCAGGCGGTGGACGCGGTACTCGAGGGGATCGATGGCCGGGCGGGCGTGCTGCTGTGTGGGCTCTATGGCGACTATCCCGGGCTCATTGCGGAGCTGGTCGACATCGCAGCCTCACGCGACGGTGTGGTGGGGATCGATCTCGCGGGCGGTCCGACGCCGGTTCAGAGCTTCTCACTTGACGACTACGCGGGACCATTTCGCCGCGCGGCGGAGCTGGGTTTGGGCCGAACCGTGCACGCGGGCGAGGGCCGACCACCGGCCGAGATTCGCACCGCCATCGAGGTGCTCGGAGCGCAGCGGATCGGGCACGGCACCACGTTATTGAACGATCCCGAAGTGCTGCAGCTCGTGCTCGACCGCGGCGTCACCATCGAGGCTTGTCCCACGTCCAACTGGCATACTGGGGTCATTGGCGATGTCTCGGCCCATCCGCTCAAGCGGTGGCTGGATCTTGGTGTGAAGGTGACGGTGTGCACGGATAACACGTTGCTTTCCGACGTCTCTTTGCCCGAAGAGATCGCGCGCGTGAGGCGGATTGCTGGCATCGACGACGCGGCCGTTGAGACGATGCGAGCCCATGGCCACGCCGCCGCGTTTCCCCGATAACGCTGAGGACGGGCAATCCCAGACGCGCTCGGATCGACGCCGTTGCCGAATCTCTCTGGAGCGGCACGATGGACCACGCGCTACGCCATATTGAAGGCGTCTGCGCGCCGTCTACCTTGACCTTGCAAGCCAACAGCCGCTGGAGGTCATCGTGCGCGTCAGGGATCTGCTGGATATCAAGGGCCGAATCGTTCATCTCGTGACCACCGATGCGACCATCGCCATGGCGGTGGCGCGGATGCACGACGACAATATCCATTCCCTCGTGGTGATGGATGGCGACAGCATCGCGGGCATCTTCACCGAGCGCGACGTCCTCGCGGCGCTCAACGACCATGGCGCATCCGCCCTCGACTGCGCGGTCGGCGCGTGCATGACCCGCAAGCCGTACTTGTGCGACGAAAACGCCACGCTCGAACAGGCCGAACGGCAGCTCATCGCGCTCGGTGTGCGACACTTCCCGGTCGTCCGCGGCGAACGATTGGTGGGCGTCGTGACTCTACGCGACGTGTTGCAGCGCCACCTGACCGAGGTCGACACGCTGGCCGACGACCTGCGCAATTACATCATGTCCAGCTACCCGGGCTGAGATGCCGTGAAAAGTATCGATACCAACTGGCAACAACGCTGGAACGACCGGCTCGTCACCGCGGCAGAAGCGATCGGTCGGATCCGTCCTGAGCAGCGTATTTTCATCGGCTCGGGTGCCGCCGAACCGCTCGCCCTGATCGAGGCGCTCTGCTCAAACAGCGACCACCTGCATGGCAACGAGATCGTGCATCTGCTCACGCTCGGGCCCGCTCCCTACGTCGCCCCCGAGCTCGAGAATCGCTTCCGGCACACAGCGTTCTTCATCGGCGCGAACGTGCGAGATGCGGTGTGGGAAGGCCGCGCCGACTTCATGCCTGTGTTCCTGTCGGAGCTCCCCGCCCTGATCCGCGGCGGCCGAGCGCCCATCGACGTCGCCCTCGTCCAGGTCAGCCCGCCGGACGACCACGGGTTCTGCAGCCTCGGCGTGGCCGTCGACATCGTCCGGGCGGCGGTCGATACGGCGCGCCTCGTCATCGCCGAAGTCAACGAGCACATGCCGCGCACGCACGGCGACGCCTTTCTGCACGCACGCGACATCGACGCAATGGTGCACGCCGACCACCCACTGCCCACCCTGGATAGCGACAGCCCCGACCTGATCGCACAACGTGTCGGCCAAAACGTCGCGACCCTTATCGGCGACGGCGCCACGCTGCAGGTTGGCATCGGCTCGATTCCCGACGCGGTGCTCGGTGCGCTGACCGGCCGCCGCGATCTCGGCATCCACACCGAGATGTTCTCCGATGGTGTCATGCGCCTCTTCGAACAGGGGGTCGTCACGGGGCGGAAGAAGACGTGGTGTCGCGGCAAGATCGTGACGTCATTCGTGATGGGCAGCACCGACCTGTACGACTGGGTCGACGACAATCCCGCGGTGCTGATGCTGCCATCCGAGGTCACCAACGACCCCGCAACCATCGCGCGCAACGACAATATGGTCGCCATCAACTCCGCGCTCGCGGTCGATCTCACCGGGCAGGTCGCGGCCGATACGGTCGGCGGGCGCTTCTTTTCCGGCATCGGCGGCCAGGTCGACTTCATCCGCGGGGCGTCGCGCAGCAAGGGCGGCAAACCCGTCATCGCGCTGCCGTCGACCGCCAAGAAGGGCACCATCAGCCGCATTTGCGCCCAGCTCGAAGCCGGCGCCGGCGTCGTAACCAGTCGGGGAGACGTGCATTACATCGTGACGGAGTACGGTGTGGCGGACCTGTGGGGACGCAACGTGCGGCAGCGCGCCGAGGCGCTCATCGCCATCGCCCATCCCGATTTCCGCAGCGATCTTCGCGCGCGGGCCGTCGCGCGTCACTACATCTTTGCTGAGACCTGAAGCCGCCGGCGCAGCTCAAGCTTTGACGACGACCTTGGCCCATCGCGCCTTGAGCTCGGCCGCGTAGTCACCGGGATCGGCGTCGAACCGTCGTTCCTCGGCCCAGGTTGCGCGGGCATCGGCGAGGTCATCGAACAGCCCCGCGCCAAGTCCAGCGAGGATCGCCGCGCCGAGGGCGGTCGTTTCAATCACCTTGGGCCGCACAACGGTCGTTCCCAACAGGTCGGCCTGGATCTGCATCAGCAGGTTGTTGGCGCACGCGCCACCGTCGACACGCAGCTCCGAGAGCTTTTTGCCGAGGTCGTTTTCCATCGCCTGCAGCAGCTCCGCACAGCTCATCGCCACGCCGTCGAGCGTCGCCCTGGCCAGGTGCGCATCGGTCGTCCCGCGGGTGATGCCGGCGATGATTCCACGCGCGTCTTCGCGCCAATGCGGCGCACCCAACCCGGCCAATGCGGGCACAAAGGTCACGCCGCCGCTGTCGGGAACGGACGCTGCCAGCGCTTCGATGGCCGGCGCGCTGTCGACGATCTTCAGCCCGTCGCGCAGCCATTGCACGGCGGCTCCGGCGATGAACACGCTGCCTTCGAGGGCGTACGTGTACTCGTCGCCGACTTCCCACCCGACGGTTGTCAGCAGGCCATGCTCGCTCGCGATGCGTTCTGCGCCGGTGTTCATGAGCAGGAATGCGCCGGTGCCGTACGTGCACTTGGCCATGCCCGGATCGGTGCACATCTGGCCGAACAGCGCGGACTGTTGGTCACCCGCCATACCGGCAACCGGGATCCCGTCGGGCAAGCCGGGGAATCCGACCGTGTGGCCGTAAACCTCGGCGCTTTTGCCGACGCGCGGAAGCATGGATTCGGGCACGCCGAGGAGGTCGCAGAGAGCGGAGTCCCACGCGCGATTCTCGATGTTGTAGAGCATGGTGCGAGACGCGTTGGACGGGTCGGTCACGTGCGCGGCGCCGCCGGTCAGTCGCCACACCAGGAACGTATCGATGGTGCCAAAGGCGAGCTCACCGGCTTCGGCACGGTCGCGGGCACCGTCGACGTGGTCGAGAATCCAGGCCGCCTTGGTACCGCTGAAGTACGCGTCGACGACAAGGCCGGTCTTGGCGCGAATCGAGTCGGCGTGACCGGCATCGCGAAGCGCGGCGCAACGGTCTGCGGTTCGCCGGCACTGCCACACAATCGCGTTGTGAATGGGCGCGTTCGTGGCGCGGTCCCAGACGACGGTGGTCTCGCGCTGGTTGGTGATTCCGATGGCCGCAATCTTGGACGCGTCGATACCTGACTCCGCCAGCACGGCCTGCACGGACTCGATGGTGGACGCCCAGATGGCCTCCGGATCATGCTCGACCCAACCGGGCTTGGGGTAGATCTGCGGAAACTCGCGGTTGACCTTGCCGACGATGGCCAGCGACCCGTCGATGAGCAATGCGGTCGTGCCGGTCGTTCCCTGGTCGATGGCGAGGATGAGCTTGTCGGACATGGCGGAGGCTCCGTGCATTGGTCGTTAGGTTGCTAACTAAGTGTTCATTCGAGGCGCTTCACCGGGCAGGTCGCAAAAGGTCGTTAGCTTCCTAACGATTGGTGATGCGGCAGATGGCGACCTTGAGGTAGCGGCCCTCACCATGGGCGGCGGTCGTCGGATGGTCGCGCCCTGCGCCGCGGATTTCGACGACCGACACGATGCGATTAGCGCGCCGAGCGGCGTGGGCGAGCATCCGCAAGAACGTGGTGGTGTCGAGTCGGCCCGAGCACGAACAGCTGATCAACCAACCTTCGTCGACGAGCGCTTGCATCGCGGCGGCATTGAGGTGGGTGTACTTGCGCAGCGCGTCCTCGATTCGGGCGGAGCGGGTCACGAACTTGGGCGGGTCGACAACGATAACCGATGGCCGCGCGGCGTCTTGCCCACCGATGCCATCGGCGATGTCACGCAACACGTTCACGGCGTCGCCGCAGTAGACCTCGACTTGGCTCAGGCCGGACCGTTTGGCGGCTTCTTCGGCGAGCTCACAGGCCCGGGCGGACGCGTCGACACACAGGACCCGAGCCGCTCCAGCGCGGGCAGCGTGCAGGCCAAATCCGCCGGTGTGGCAGTAGGCGTCGAGCACAAAACGGCCCTCGCAGAGCTTGGCGACCTCGAGGTGATTGTCCCACTGGTCGGTGAACAGGCCGGTCTTGGACCCATCGCGGGGCGACAGCGGGATCGTGATGCCGTGGTGGTTGACGTCGACGGTCGCGGGGACGTCCCCCATGCTGCGCAAGGTCCCTGCGGCGAGCCCTTCGGACGGGTGCGTGTCGTATCCGGCGCGGCAGACGACCCAATTGCAGCCACCGGCCGTCGTCAGCCAATCGGCGATGATATCGACCCAGCGAGCGGCGCCTGCGGTGGAGATAACAACGACCGCGCCATCGGCGTAGCGATCGATGCCGAGCCCGGGGAGCATGTCGCCGGCGCCGTTGACAAGGCGATACGCGCTGCGATCCGCGCAGACGATGCCAAGCTGTTCGCGCATGGCGAACGCGTTGCCGAGGTGCTGGCGAACGATCACGTCGTCGGACACAGCGTCTTGCGGCGGGTCGTCGGACGTCGCGAGGGCCACCATGCGCACGGCGAGCTGGCTGTCGGGGTTGTAGTAGCCGCGGCCGAGGTGAAAGCCGCGATGATCGAAGACCACACACGGTGCGCCGGGCGCGATCTTGTCGGGGTTGCGGGGCGGTAGCGCATGTTCGACGGCGCCGCTGAAGACCCAGGGGTGTCCAGCCGCGATGAGCGTCGACTTGCCGGACGCAACCAGCACGGTCCACGCGTCGTCGTAGGTGCGCACGCCTTCGGGGAGCGTGCCGCGTTTGCCGCGCTTGACCCGTGGCTTGTTGATGCCCGAGCTCTTGCCGCGGCGTTTGCCTGCTTTGCGTCGTCCGTCCGAGTGTCCAGTGCCAACCAGCGTGGAACCGCGCCCGCGTCGCTTGCGGGAGCCACCACCGCTCATTCGTCGCCGCCCGGCGCGTCCGCTTCAACGGTTGCTTCGGGTTCGGTCGATGCCGTTTCGCCCGTCGCTGAATCCGCCGCAACGCCCTCTTCGGCGCCATCCACCGCGGCTTCGATGATGTCGTCTTCTTCCGAATCGTCCTCGGGCAACACGTCGAAACTCACGACCTTTTCGCCCTTGTCCAGGCGAATCACGCGGACGCCCTTCGAGGCGCGATCCGCTTGGCGAATCGTGTCCGTCGTGGTGCGGATGAGCTTACCGCCGTCGGTGACAACGATGATCTCGGACCCGTCCAGGCAGGTACGAACACCGACAACCTTGCCGGCCTTACCCTGCGAGTCGATGTTGCGCACACCCTTGCTGCCGCGGCTGGTGAGGCGGTAGCCCTTGTCGTGCTTGCCCGGCTCCGGCGCGGGGATCCACGGCGGCGAGCGCTTGCCGAAACCGATCTCGGTGATGGTCAGCATCAACACGTCGGGGACGTCGTCGGTCGCCATCGGCATCGGGGCGCCGTCGTCCTCCTTCTCGTCATCGTCAGAGTCGGCCTTGGCGCGCCAATCGGTCCACCATGCCGGCGGTTCCTCGGGGGTCAGGATGGCCATGCTCACGACGTAGTCATCGCCCTCGAGCCTCATGCCACGGACACCGGCGGCCACGCGTCCCATCGGCCGCACACCCACCTTCTTCTGGTACAAGCCGTCGGCGCCTTCGACGTTCGTCTGCGGGTTCCACACCATGCGGGTGCGGCTCGCGAAGCGGATCGCCTGGCCGTCGCGTGAAGCGAGCAGGACCGAGCTGTACGGGTAGACGAGCCGGGCGTCGATGAGGTCGTCGCCGTCGTTGAGTCGGATGCCGATAATGCCGGTCTTGCGGATGTTGCTGTACGCCTTGAGCACGGTCTTTTTCACGCGGCCAAGGCGCGTCGCGAGCATCACGCAGGCATCGGGGTCGTCCCAGCTCTTGACCGGCAGCACGGCCTTGAGATCCTCGTCCTTTTCGATCTCCAGCACGTTGATGATCGGCTTGCCGCGGGTCGCCGCGTTGCCCTTGGGTAGCTCGTAGGTCTTGAGCGAAAACGCGCGCCCCTTGCTGGTGAAGAAGAGGATCGGCTGGTGGGCCGACGAGACGAAGACCTCCTTGACGTAATCCTCGTCCTTGGTCGCCATGCCGGTCTTGCCGCGGCCACCGCGACGCTGCGCCCGGTAAGCGGAAAGCGGCGTGCGTTTGACGTATCCCTGCGAGCTGATCGTGACGACCATGTCCTCATCGGCGATGAGGTCTTCCATGCGCAGCGAGCCTGCGTCGTCGACGATCGTGGTGCGGCGCTCGTTGGTGTACTGCTCTTTGAGCGCGAGCAGCTCGTCCTTGATGATGCCCATCAGCAGCGCGTCGTCGGCGAGCACGCTCTTGAGCCACGCGATGACCTCCTGGAGCTCGTCGAATTCGGCGCGGATCTTGTCGCGTTCCAGTCCGGTGAGTCGCGCGAGCCGCATGTCGAGGATGGCGCCGGCCTGGATCTCGGTGAGCTTGAAGGCTTGCTGCAGGCGCACACTCGCGGTGGGCCGGTCGGGGCTGGCACGAATGATCTCGATGACGCGGTCGATGTCGTCGAGGGCGATGAGCAGACCGGCGAGGATGTGGGCGCGCGCTTCGGCCTGGCGCAGCTCGTAGAGGCAGCGGCGGGTGACGACTTCACGACGATGGTCGACGAAGTGGCGCAGCATCTCCTTGAGCGTGAGCACCTGCGGCTGCCCGCCGACGATGGCGAGGTTGATGACGCCGAACGTCACCTGGAGGCTGGTCAGCCGGTACAGGTGGTTGAGCACGATTTCGCCGACGGCTTCGCGCTTGCAGATGATGACGACGCGGATGCCATGGCGGTCCGATTCGTCGCGCAGGTCGGCGATGCCTTCGATCTTCTTGTCGCGCACCAGCTGGGCGATGTGTTCGACCAGGCGCGCCTTGTTGGTTTGGTAGGGCAGCTCATCGAGCACGATGATGTCGCGGCCGCCCTGCCCGACCTCCATGTGGGCCTTGCCGCGCACCCGGAGCTTGCCGCGACCGGTGGTGTACGCGTCGAAGATGCCCTCGCGGCCGTAAATCGTGCCGCCGGTGGGGAAGTCCGGGCCCTTGATGTGCGCCATGAGGCCGGCGATGTCGATGTCACCGTCTTCGATGAGCGCGACGGCCGCGTCGATGGTCTCGCCGATGTGGTGAGGCGGGATGTTCGTCGCCATGCCGACCGCGATGCCGCCGCTGCCGTTGATCAGCAGGTTGGGCAGCTTGGCCGGCAGGACCGTCGGCTCCTGGTCGTGGCCGTCGTAGTTGGCCTGGAAGTCGACCGTGTCCTTCTCGAGATCCGCGAGCAGCTCGTGGGCTGCCCGTGTCATGCGGACCTCGGTGTAACGCATCGCCGCGGGTGGGTCGCCGTCGATGCTGCCGAAGTTGCCCTGGCCGTCGACGAGCGGCAGCCGCAGCGAGAAAAGCTGGGCCATACGAACGAGCGTGTCGTACACCGCCGCGTCGCCGTGCGGATGGTACTTGCCGATGCAGTCACCGACGATGCGCGCGCTCTTCTTGTACGCCGAATTCCAGTTGTTCTTCATCTGGTGCTGCGTATAGAGCACCCGCCGATGGACCGGTTTGAGACCGTCGCGAACGTCGGGCAGCGCGCGGCCGACGATCACGCTCATGGCGTAGTCGACGTAGCTGCTCCGCATCTCCTGTTCGATGGAGATGGTGTGTTCGTGCACGTGGACGGGGCCACCGCCCCCGTCGCCATCAGTTCCGTCGCCATCCGTTCCGTCGCCACCGTCGCCGCCGTC
>CAZLMW010000180.1:0-3047 GCA_964560875.1 uncultured Enterobacteriaceae bacterium | reverse complement strand
CACCACCGCCGCCAGCACCGTCAGCGCCGGATTCGGCGGGGGGTGCGGCGAGGGCGTCTTCGCCGATGGTGAGCACGTCTTCCTCGGCGGAGGCGGCGCGCTCGATGGACTCGTTGGGCTCGTTCATGTGATCGATTCCGTGTGGGCTCGGTTGCCCGGGCCAGTTTTCCGCTGCGCAGGCGCGCCAAGGACAGGCACACCTCAAGAACAAGCGCACCCAAGGACCAGCGCAAACACGCGCGGCTGTCCAGCTGCGGTGAGGCGGTGGACCCGCCGGTCTCGTCGAACAACCACGCGTTCGCGACGGACCAACGCCAGGGGGGCGCGGAGCATAGAGGCCATGGTCGCCGTGGTCAACGCGCACGCATGCGCGCGCGAAGTTCGTCTTCTGTCATTGACGCGGCAGGCCAATTCCCGTATCCGGCCCGCCCCCATGCCTGTGTTCAGGCAGCCACTTGGAGAGCGCCATGGCCAGCAAGAACGTCCTCGTTGTCGGAACCGGAACCATCGGAGAGCCGCTCATCGCCATGCTCACCCGCAACCGCAAAGAGCTGGGCGTCGACCGGGTGCTGTTCCACAAGAATACGCCGCTCAAACACGACCGCTCCAAGGTGTACCAGCTGCAGAAGGCGGGCGCCGAGCTCGCGGTCAACTCCGACCGTATCGACGCGTTTCGGGACCTCGATATCGAGCCGGTGATGACCTTCGAGGAAGCCATCGAAGCGTCCGCCGTCGTCATCGACTGCACCCCGGTCGGCAACCGCATGAAGGAGCTGGTCTACAGCCGCTTCGAGTCGCCGTCGCGCTTGTTCATCGCCCAGGGCAGCGAGTTCGGCTTTGGCCACATGTACGCCCGAGGCATCAACGACGAGACCCTGCCGGCGGCGCTCGACGGCAAACAAGCCAAGTACGCGCAGGTCGTCTCTTGCAACACGCACAACCTCAGCGTCCTGTGCAAGGTGATCGGCTTTGACGACGGCGAAAACGTGCTGGACGAGGGCCGCTTCCTCTGCATGCGGCGGGCCACCGACATCAGCCAGGCCGACAAGTTCATCCCGGCGCCCTCGGTCGGCAAACACAGCGACGATCAGTTCGGCACCCACCACGCGCGGGACGCCTACCACCTGTACCGCACCAAGGACATCGACCTGAACCTGTTCAGCAGCGCGGTCAAGCTCAACTCGCAGTACATGCACTCGGTGTACTTCCAGCTGCGCCGCAGCCGGCCGATCACCCTCGACGAGGTGGTGCGCCGCTGCAATGACCTCGACCTCATCGCGATGAGCTGGAAGAACAGCGCCGCGACCGTGTTCAGCTTCGGCCGGGATCACGGGCTGTACGGTCGCATCATGAACCAGACGGTTATCGCGCAAGACACGCTCACGATCCGCGGCGGCAACGAGGTCATCGGCTTCTGCTTCACGCCCCAGGACGGCAACTCGCTGCTGAGCTCGCTCGCGGTGACCTGCTACCACCTCGATCCGACCAACTACGCCGAGCGCATCCAGGTGCTCGCCCCGTACTTCTTCGACGAGGTCTAGCAACCGCCCTGCGGCTCGTTTCCGCCACGTCATCAGCGCCCGGAGAGAATATGAACGTCACCGTCATCGGCACCGGGTATGTCGGCCTCGTCGCCGGCGCTTGTTTCGCGGCCCGTGAGCGCAACGTCACCTGCGTCGACATCGATGCGCGCAAGATCGCCGCGCTTCGGGAAGGCAAGATTCCGATCTACGAACCCGGCCTCGACAAGGTCGTGCTCGACGCCGCGGCCGCCGGTCACCTGTCCTTCACGACCGAAACCGGACCGGCCGTTGCATCAGCAGATGTCGTGTTCATCGCGGTCGGCACCCCGCCCAGCGAAGACGGTTCGGCCGACCTGCGCCACGTCGCCAACGTCGCGCGCGCCATCGCCCCGCACTTGCGCGATTACACGGTCGTCGTGTGCAAATCGACCGTGCCGATCGGGACCTGCGACAAGGTCGCCGCGCTGCTCGAGAAGAACAATCCGGGCGCCGATTACGACGTGGTCTCCAACCCCGAGTTTCTCAAAGAAGGGGCCGCGGTCGCCGATTTCCTCGAGCCTGAGCGCGTCGTCATCGGCACGCCCAGCGAACGGGCCCGCGCCGTCATGACCCGGCTCTATGGGCCGTACGTCAAGCGCGCCGGAGGCGACGGGACCACCGCGGGCGGCGAGATCATCTACATGGCTGTCCGCGCCGCCGAGATGACCAAGTACGCGGCCAACTGCATGCTCGCGACCCGCATCAGCTTCATGAACGAGATCGCCCAGCTGTGCGACAAGGCCGGAATCGACGTCGAGCACGTCAAAGCCGGCATCGGCAGCGACTCGCGAATCGGGCCGAAATTCCTCAACGCCGGCATCGGATACGGCGGCTCCTGCTTCCCCAAGGACGTACAGGCGCTGCTGCGAACCGGCCTGGACCACGGCGTCCCGATGCGCTTGCTCCACGCTGTCGAAGACGTCAACCGCGACCAAAAACGCCTGCTCGCCAACCGCGTCGCGGCCCGCCTCGGCAAGGACCTGACCGGCAAGAAGGTCGGCCTGCTCGGCCTCGCGTTCAAACCCGAAACCGACGACATGCGCGAAGCACCGTCGCTCATCGTGGTGCGTGTCTTGTCGGCGCGTGGCGCTGAGGTGGTTGGCTACGACCCCGTTGCCGCTGAAACCGCGACGGATGCCATGGGTGATCGGCTCACCATCGTCGACAACTGGCAGGCCGCGGTGGTTGGTGTCGACGCGATCCTGGTGCTCACCGAGTGGGCTGAGTTCCGCGCGATTACGCCGGCCGAGCTCGCCGCGGCGACGTCATGTCGGTTGGTTCTCGATGGCCGCAACGCCTGGGAGCCCGAAGCGATGGCCGCGGCCGGCTTCGATTACGAAGGCATCGGACGCGCCCCTGGCCGCACATAAGCGTCGCCGGTCGTTCCGAAATACAGCTGAATCTACAGTGGTCTCGAAGGCCACCTGGGGCGGCCTAGATGTGCGCGGCGAGAATGGCGATCCGCTCTTCCGCTCCCGCTCCCGC
>CAZLMW010000179.1:0-12613 GCA_964560875.1 uncultured Enterobacteriaceae bacterium | reverse complement strand
TGGACCGACACCGATGGATTGTGCGCCTGCGGCGCGAAGTCTTATTTGCTCCTCTTGTGTCTTCACGATTCGGTAGGCTGCGAGCGCGCCGGGGGCACGTGCAATCCACGGGCCCCGCCGAGAGGTACGCGATGCGCTTTGGGGAAATCTCGCACGCTTGCGGGCGGGATTGGCGGCGAGCAAGGCCTCACGTGCAAAAAGGCATGGAGTCTGTGGGGCATTCGATGCGCTACAGAGTCCTACGGGATCTGGCAGAGCTTTTTGCCGCCGCCGCCCGTCTGGCAGGCCATCAGCGGTGGGCAGTCGTAGTCGACCGCGCACATCTTCTCGCACTGGGACAAGCCGGCCTTGATGCAGCGTGTTCCAAACGGGCACTCCGGGTTGTTGCCGCCGCATTCGGCCGTGCAATAGCCGGCGGTCCCCTTCGTGTTCGTCGTGCAGTCCTTGGACGCGCAGTCGTCCTTCTTGGTGCAGAGCGAACCCGGCTGTCCTTTAACAACTCGCGCGCACGCGTACGTGGGGGACGCGGATCCGAAGGGCGGCGCGATCGGCTGGCCGAAAACGCAGGATGTACCGGGCAACGGCTTGCACGTGTCGACGTCTTGGGGGCCCTTGCACTGCGGCTGGCATGTGCCGATCAGGAACTGGTCGCCCGGCACGCATACGGAGCCGGTTGGACAGCCCTGCTTGTTGCTGCAGACCTTGCCGCACACGCCCTGTTCCTTGGCCTTGTCCGCGACACACGGGCCTGCCGCGCCGCACTGCTGGTCGGTCAAGCACGCCTTGCCGCCGACCTTGCAGGTGCCCTTTGCGACCAGCACGCACTTGCCCGAATCGCAGTCCAGGTCGGCGCCGCAGGGTTCGCCGATCGCGCCGGCCTTGTCCGAGTCGAGGCACACCTTGACGGGCTTCTTCTGCAGGTCGGTTCGCGCGACGCACTTGCGCGGCAGCTTGGTGCCGACGTCGCATTGCACGTCCGCGACGCAGGTCTTGAGGCACATCGGCTTGCCGTTTCGGAGCACGCACGCCGTCCCCGCGCCGCAGGGGTCGGACGGACCGCACCCGATGCGCGCACAATAGCCGCCCGCCATGTCGGTGATGCAGGTCGCTTCGCCCTTGCAGTCGAGCGGTTTTTCGCACTTCAGCCCGGTCGGGGCCTTGCCGCTGGGCACGCAAAGGCGCGCGTCGATGCCGCCAAACTTGTTGGTCAGCCGTTTGCAGGAGTACCCGTCGTCGACGCGGCAGTCCTTGGGTTCGTCGCACTGCAGCACGCAGATGTGTTTGGCCTTCGACTCGCCCCAACAAGCCGAGGTGCCCGGACAGGCCTGCCCGCCCGCGGCATTGCAGCTCAGCATCGTGCAGTAGCCCTTGGTCCACGAAAAACACGACAACCCGACGAGGCAATCGAGATCGTCGGCGCAAGCGGCACCCACGGGACTTTTCGGAGGCCCCGCGTCTTTCGGACCGGTGTCCTGCGGGCCGGTATCGACGGGCCCGGTGTCCTTGGCGCCGACATCTTTGGCGCCCGCGGTGTCGTTGACAGCACCGGTGTCGGTGCCGCCGCTGTCCTTGGTGTTTTTGCCGGTGTCGCCGCTGCCGACATCGAGCGGCTGAAGGCCAGCGTCAGGGGGCGCGTTGGGATAGCAGTAGATCCCCTGGGCGGTGTGCCCGGGCGGGCAAACGACCTTCTCCTCGGGGCAACCGACGAGCGTCAAGCAAGCCGCGAGGAGTCCGATTTCGCGCCGACCAAAGCGCGCTGTGCTGGCGGTCTTCATGGCCGCGCACTCTACCCGATTCGCTCGATAGGCGCACAAATGGCAGGCGGGCCGGTCAACTGCTAAACTATGGCCGCCGTGAAACCAATGCTCTGCCACTCTCGCCGTCTTCCATCCAAGTGGCGCCCGCTTCCGTCCCACTGTCGCCCGATGCGGTCTGGGTCGCGTGCCCTTGCGCTCGCTGTTTTGGCGGTCTTCGCCATCGCGTGCAGCGACGATCCGCAGCCGTCAAACGGCCAGGGTCAGGACACCTCGACGGGCGGCGGGCCGACATTTAATGCCGACACCGGTGGCGGCGGCGTTGTGGCCGAAGATGTCGGAACCGAGGGCTGTTCGGCCGACGCCGACTGCAGCGAACCGACCGCCCACTGCGACGAGGCTGCTGGCAAGTGCGTGCAATGCCTTGTCGAACAACACTGTCCCGTCGGGCATCGATGCGACGGCGGCGGCTGTCTGCCCAAGAGCTGCAAGGCCGGCGATGTGACGTGCAAGGACGGGGCGACGCTCGCCAAGTGCAACGCTAAGGGCGACGGCTTCGAATTGACCCCCTGCGGCGCCGGCAAGGTGTGCCACGACAAGAAATGCCGCGCGATCGCCTGCAAGCCCGGCGACGCCAAGTGCGCGACCGACGGCCGCGCCGTGCTCGTCTGCAACGAGTTTGGAACCACCCTCGTCAAGAAGCCGTGCTCATCGACCGAGACGTGCTTCGCCGCCAAGTGCAAACCCCATATCTGCAAGCCCGGCAAGAAGGTCTGCGAAGGGACGAAGTCGGTGAAAACCTGCACCGCGGACGGCCTCAACTTCACAACCGAGAGCTGCAACGACGGCAGCGACGGCAAACCCGCCCAGAGCTGTGATCCCGGTTATGGGACGTCGGGCGCGCAAGCTTTCTGCGCCAACCAGCTCTGCAAGAGCGGCCAGCTTTTCTGCGCGGATAACCAGGCCAAACAATGCAGCAAGGACGGCCTGACGGCGGAGGTCAAGGACAACTGCAACCTCAACGCGGCGTCCGGCGCACCCCGAATTTGCGACAAGGGCGCGTGCATCGACCTGAAATGTAAGCCGGGGGCGCTCGCGTGCCTCACATGGGCGTCGGTCGGCAAGTGCAAGCAGGACGGCCAGGGGTGGCACAAGGTCTCGTGCGGCGACAACGCCGTGTGCCAGGGCGGCAAGTGCATCACCCAGGCGTGCAACCCTGCGAAGACCTTCTGCCAGGGCACGGTCGTCAAGAAGTGCAACTCCTTTGGCACGGGCGCGGCGTTTGTCAGCGACTGCGCTCAGAGCGGCCAGAAATGCTTCAAGGGCTCATGTTCGAAGGTGATTTGCACGCAGGGTCATAGCAAGTGCAGCGCCGACGCGAAGCTGTTGATGACGTGCGGAACGGGCGGGTACGAGTTCGTCGCCAAGAACTGCGGTCTCGGCTTCACCTGCCTGGCCAAGACCGGAACCACCGCCCAATGCGTCAAGAAGATCTGCGAGCCGACCAAGAAGTTCTGCGATGGCAAGCAACCCAAGCAATGCAACGGGTATGGCACGGCTGCAAGCATCCTCCCAGGGTGCACCGGAGCCACGTTCTGCCACGCCGGCACGTGCAAGAAGAAGGTGTGCACACCGGGTGAATTCAAGTGCAAGAACGCCCAGACGCTTCAGCAGTGCAACACGCTCGGCGTCGCCTGGGATGTCGTCGGTTGCGGGGGCGGCCAGGTCTGCGGGGCCAAGCAATGCAAGAAGAAGACGTGCGATCCGGGCAAGGCCCTGTGCGTTGGCACAGTCGCCAAAGGATGTGATTCCACGGGGTTGAAGTGGGCGTTCGTCAAGGACTGCGCCAAATCCCAGCAATCCTGCCAAAACGGCAACTGCATCAAGCAGCACTGCGGGGATGGCACCTGCAACAAGGGCACCGAGACGTGCAAGAACTGCGAGAAAGACTGCGGAAAATGCCCACCTGATGGCTGCTCGCCGCTGCCCTCGGCCGGCTGCAGCAACTGTCCCTGTCAGAAGTGCGTGTGCGACCTGGATCCGTTCTGTTGCACCGGGCTATGGACAGCCACGTGTGCCCTGATATGTAAGAACTGTGCAAACTCCACCTGCGGGTCATGATCAACGGGCTCAGTCCCGACTCCCCGCGCTGTATCGAGGCACGATGACCACGCCCATGCTCTCCCGTCGCCGCACCATTGCAACATCGCTCGCCGCCGCAGCCGTCGCGGTCCTGCTCGTCCCCGCCGCCGCCTGGGCGGTCGATTTCGACAAGGACGGGCTGCAGGACAACTGGGAAAAGACGTATTTCGGCAACCTCGATCAGAGCGGCACCGACGATCCGGACAAGGACAAACTCACCAACGAAGAAGAGTTCAAAGCCGGCACGAACCCGACGCTCGCCGACTCCGATGGCGACAAGCTGACCGACTACGAAGAGCTCAAACCCGCTGAAAAAAAGAACCAAAGCGATCCGACCCTGCTCGACACCGACGCTGACCAGCTCAGCGACTACGACGAGGTCAAGAAGCACGGCACGAGCCCGACCAAGAAGGACACCGACGGCGACGGCCTCACGGACAACGTCGAGCTGGTGCTGGGCACCGATCCCAAGCTCATGGACACCGACGGTGGCTACGCGAGCGACGGCCAGGAGGTCCAGGCACACAAGACCAACCCGCTTTCGCCCGCCGACGACAAGGTCGACTCAGACGGCGACGGGCTGACCGACTGGAAAGAGGAATTCTTCCACGGCACCGACCGCTTCTCCGCAGATTCGGACAAGGACGGCCTCAAGGACGGCCAGGAGCTCAACCTGGGCACCGACCCGCTCGACAGCGACACCGACAAGGACGGGCGCAGCGACGGCGATGAGGTCAACGGCAAGACAAAGACCAAGCCAACGGTCGCGGACACGGACGGTGACGGGCTCAACGACGGCGACGAGGTCAACAAACACAAGACCAACCCGAACAACAAGGACACCGACAGCGACTCGATCTTCGACGGCGCCGAGGTCAAGGCCAACTCCAACCCGCTGAAGGTCGACAGTGACGGCGACGGCATCTACGACCCGGTCGAGATCAGCGACGGCACCGATCCCGGCGACCCAAAGAGCAAGGGCAAAGACAGCGACGGCGACGGCCTGACCGACAAGTACGAAACCGGCGACGACGGCAAGTTCACCGCGCGCAAGTACATCGACGTCAACAACAACGGCACGTACCAGCAAGGGATCGACCGCTACGAGTCCTCGCCGTTCAAGAAAGACACAGACGGCGACGGCAAGAGCGACGACGAAGAGGTCCTGCTGCTCAACGACAACATGATCCTCAACCCCTGCGATTGGGACCACGACGACGACGGCGTCAACGACGGCAATGAGACCGCTGTCGTCAATCCGGCCAACCCCTTCCTCATCATCGCTGGCGGCCTGCATCCGGTCTTTGGTGATACGGACGCCGACGGGCTGCCCGATGGGCTCGAAATCGGCCTCGCGGCGCAGCAAACCCCGACCGACACCAGCGGCTGTCTGGGGACCAACGTCAACCGAGGCTTCTGGAAGGTCGACCAGGACACGACGACCAAGACCAATCCCTTCGTGAAGGACAGCGACAAGGACGGTCTGCGCGACTCGGAAGAGGACAAGAACGGCAACGGCAAGATCGACGCGGACGAGACCGACCCCAACGACATCGATACAGATGACGACAAGATCGACGACGGCTGGGAGGTCAACTGCGCCAAGCCGACCAAGGACGCCAAGGTCGGCTGCGACGCGCTCAACCCGGCGGACGCGGCGAGCGACCTCGATGATGACGGCCTGACCAATCTCGAGGAGTACACGATGCCGTACTTCGCCAACAACGTGGTCAAGACCATCCGCACCAACCCCACTTTGAAGGACACCGACGGCGACGGGCTGAGCGACTACGTCGAGTTCAAGGCGACATACGGCGAAGTCGGGTTCATCAAGCCCAAGCCCTACCAGGGCAGCAGCCCAATCCTCAAAGACACCGACGGCGACGGGATTCATGACGGCCTCGAGGACCGCAACGGCAACGGCATCTTCGACCCTGGCATCGATCCGAAGACCGGCGTCGCGGAGACCAATCCGGTCAACGCCGACACCGACTCGGATGGCCTCAAAGATGGCGCCGAGGACCTCAACAAGAACGGCAAATTCGACAAGGGCAAGGACCCGAAAACCGGCAAATTCGAGACCGATCCCCTCAAGGACGACAGCGACGCCGACGGGCTCAAAGATGGCGAGGAGGCGTTGACCTACAACACGTCGCCGGTCATGGCGGATACCGACCAGGACGGCTTATCGGACGCGCTTGAGGTGGGACGCGGCGACGACAAAGACAAGTCCACGACGACCAACCCGAATTCGCCGGACACCGACAGCGACGGCATCCGTGACGCGGACGAAGATCGGAATAAGAACGGTAAGTTCGACCTCGAAAAAGATCCGAAAACCGGCGAACAGGAGACCAATCCGCTTGACCCGGACACCGATGACGACGGGCTCGTCGATGGCTACGAGGACCGCAACGACAACGGGCTGTATGAGCCCAAAGCCAAAGACCCCGAGACGAACCCACGCGACAAGGACAGCGACGGGGACGGGCTCGTGGATGGGCTCGAAGACAAGAATAAAAACGGCAAGTTCGATAAGGGCGAGACCGACCCGAATGACCCGGACACAGACAAGGGCGGCACCAACGACGGCGACGAGTTCCAGCACGGGACCAACGGCACGGTCAAAGACGATGACTACGCGGGCGACCCCGACGGCGACAAGATCAAGACTGGCACCGAAGTGACTCTGGGGACGGATCCGAAGAAGGTCGACAGCGACGGCGACAACATCGGCGATTTCGAGGAAAGCAACGGCGGCAAATTTATCGACTCGGACGGCGACAACTTCCCCGACGCGGTCGACGACGACTCGGACAACGATGGCGTCAAGGACATCGATGAGGCCGGAGACACCGACCTGGCGACGCCCGCGCGAGACAGCAACAAGGACGGCGTAGCCGACTACAGGACCGCGGACAGCGACGGCGACGAGCTCAAGGACGGCCAGGAGAAGGCGTTCAAGACCGACCCGACCAACCCGGACACCGACGGCGACGGGCTCAAAGACGGGCTCGAGGTCAAGAAGGGCTATTCGGCGCTGGATGCAGACACCGATGACGACGGTCTGCCCGACGGCAAGGAATCGCAGGTCGATGTGGACGGCGACGGCCTCGACGGCGTGCGCGACGCGGATAGCGACAACGACGGCATCGCAGACGGGACAGAGGCCGGTATCGACAAGCCGCACAAGGACACAGACATCGCGCGCGGCAACTTCACGCCCGACGCGGATCCGTCGACCAAGACGAGCCCCAACAACCCCGACACGGACGGCGACGGGCTGCGCGACGGCGCCGAGGACCCCAACCACAACGGCAAGGTTGACGAGGGCGAATCCGACGCGGTCGACAAAGGGATCGCCAAGACGCTGACGGACACGGACAGCGACGGCCTCCCCGACGTGGAAGAGAAACACATCGGCAGCAATCCGCTCGATGCGGACACCGACGAGGACGGCCTGTTGGATCTTGCGGAGTGGAACTTCGCGTCGGACGAAGATGGCGATGGGCTGACGAACGCGGCCGACGCCGACAGCGACGGTGACATGCTGACCGACGGCACCGAACGCGGCATCGCGACGGCGAGCTCGGCCACAGACCAGATGTCGCCAAACTGGCGGCCGGACGCCGATCCCACGACTCGGACGTCGCCGCTGCTGACCGATAGCGACGGGGATTCGCATAGCGACAGCAAGGAAGACCTCAACCTCAACGGCGCGCGTGAAAACGAGATCGGCGAGGGCGACCCAACGAAGGGCAACGTGGTCGGCGACTCAACCAAGTGGACCGACACGGACAACGACGGTCTGCTGGACGTGCAGGAGAAAGTGCTGGGCACCAACCCGGCTGACCCCGACACCGATGACGACGGCGAGCTGGACGGCAAGGAACCCAACCTCGCGGTCGATTCGGACAATGACTTCACAATCGGCGCACGCGACCCGGACAGCGACAACGACGGGCTCGCTGACGGGCTGGAGCTCGGCGTGGCCAAGCCGCACCTGGGGACCGACACGAAGGCGGGCAACTTCACGGCAGACGCCGATCCCAAGTCAAAGACGTCACCGCTGCGCACCGACACCGACGGCGACGGGCAGCGCGACGGCTTCGAAGACAGCAATCACGACGGCAAGGTCGGCGCCAACGAAAGTGATCCGGCCGATAAATCCAAGACCAGCGGCGCGAAGGACACCGACAAAGACGGGCTTGCCGACGCCGAAGAGGCGCTGGTCGGCAGCAATCCCAACGACGCTGATTCCGACGATGATGGTGTGCTCGATGCGGACGAGGCCAACGCGTTCTTCGACACGGACCGGGACGGTATTCCAAACCTCCGCGACCACGATTCGGACAAGGACGGCGTCTTCGATGGCACGGAAATGGGCGTCACCGCCGACGCGGTGAGCAAGAACGGCGACGCGACAAAGATCGCCGCGGGCCGATTCAGGGCGGATCTCGACCCGACGACGCTGACCGCAATGCTGGTGGCCGATAGCGATGGCGGCGGGCTGCTCGACGGCGTCGAAGACTGGAACACGAACGGCCGCGTCGACGACAAAGAGACCGATCCGCGCAAGAAGTCGGATGACTCGAGCTCCCCCGACGACATCGACGGAGACGGCCTGAGCAACGAGGTCGAAACGGCGCTGGGCACCAACCCAGGACACTTCGATAGCGACGGCGACGGCATCGCGGACCCGATCGAGGTGGGCGAATCCACGAAGTTCGCGCGGGACACCGACAGCGACGGCACGATCGACGCGCTCGATACCGATAGTGACGACGACGGGCTCGGCGACGCGGTGGAGGTCGGCAACAACCCGGTCAAGCCGCGCGACACGGACGGCGACAAGCTGCCTGACTACCGCGATACCGACAGCGATAACGACAAGCTGTCCGACCAGGACGAATTCGCCAAGTACAAGACCGACCCATACGTGGCCGATACCGACGGTGGGACGGTTCCCGATGGCGAGGAGATCGAGCTCGGCAAGAACCCGCTGGATCCGAACGACGACCTCTACGGCATGGAAAGCAACGCCGAAATCGAGGGGACCGCGGTTTGGAGTTGCCAGGCTGGATCGAGTCAATCCGGGCCGCTCGCGCCGATGACGATCTTCGTGCTGGGGTGTCTTGTCGCCATCCTGCGCGTGCGCCGCAGCACCTGAAAACACGCGCCGCTGAACAAGCACGGCCTTTCACGCGTTCGATCGCGAACGGTTTCACATCCGTTTCACATCGCGACCGCGTGGAATTGACGCGGGGGCGCGAAAAACGTGACTCCTGTGAAGGAACGGGAGATTCGAGGCCAAATCGTCGCAAAGCAAGCGATTTCGTTTCGGAACGCCGCAGACATAGCAGCGCTATTTCAAGGTGTTACGGCGCGGAAGCGAGAAGCAGTTCGGCGACTTTGGGCCGAATCGGAGTTTCTTCGCAGGAATCAAAGCTTGGCCGGCGGGCAAAAAGTGCCTCGCGTCGGCTCTGCGGAAATGGCACGATCGCCAACGCAGGATCATGCGTGCGCACGGGGCAAAATGCTGCACGCTTCCTGGGAGGAAAGACATGCGGACTTCGGTTTCAACGCTCATCGCCACGCAAATGGGCCTCAGCAAGCGGATCAGCGCCCTGGCGCTCGGCGCGCTCATCGCGGCACCCGGTGCCCTCGGTGGCTGCAGCCCGTCCGTGTTCGAGACGTTTGGCAACTTCGACGATGAACTGAACGCGTGCGGCGTGGACGTCAGCCTGATCGGTGACCCAAGCCATGATCCAGACCTTTTGCCGCCGCTTCTCAAGCAGACAGCGCCGAGCAAGGCGCGCCTTTACAAGCAGAACCTCAACAAGCCGTGGATGGAAGGCCGCAAGCTGAAAGTCGACGGCGATACGATCTACGTCGCGGACAGCGACAATGGCGACGTTGTTACGGTCGACCGGCACACGCTCAAACCCGGCGCGAAGACGCACACCGGCGGCGGCCCCGAGCAGCTCGTCGTTGGCCCCGACCACACGGTGTACACGACGCTGCGTCACTCCGGCGAAGTTGCCCGCATCGAGAACGGCAAAATCACCGGTCGCTGGAAGGTCGGCTACGAACCGATCGGCCTCGCGATGTCGCCGGACGCGCGCTTCCTGTTCGTTGCGGTTGCCACCGAAGATCGACTCCTCGTCCTCGACGCCAAGACCGGCGCGAAGCTGCACGCTGTCGAAACGGCGGACCGTCCCCGCGTCGTCGCTGTGGGCCCGAACCTCAACGGCCAGGTTCGCGTGCTCGTTGGCCACCAGAACCCCGAGATCAGCCGCCAAGGCAACTTCAAGATGACCAACAAGGGCGCGACGGTCTACTCGTACAGCAGCAAGAACGTCAAAGGCAGCGGTGAGGCGGCCTACGGCCAAGGGTACTTCGCGTTCACCAACAGCAAGGGCCTCTCGGTCGGTCTGCGCGAGGGCAACCCCGCACACGGTCCGGACAAGACCACCAGCTTCCGCGCCAAGCAGGGTGTGACGGGCCTGACGCCGGTTCGCGTTTCGTCAGCCGCGGTCAACCCGGAGAACGGCGATTTCGTCGTCGCTCACATGCTCGCCTCGCCAGGCACCTCGCAGGACACGCTCGACCAGGCGTTCCCGAAGAAGAGCAAGAAGCCGACGAGCGGCTCGTCGTACGGCAGCAGCAGCAAGTCCGCCAAGGCCTGCAACAGCACGCCGACCCGCCCGATGGAGCCCTCGGTTTCCGTCATCGGCAGCGGCTCGTACAAGACGGGCCGCGCGCAGGACCGCCAGGTCGAGTTCGCCATCGCTGATCCCGACACCGGCCGCAACATGCTCGCCGGCTTCGACCAGCCTTCCGACGTCAACTACCACCCGACCGCGACCATGGCGTTCATGACGTCGATGGGCACGGACAACGTGCTCGTGCTCAACACGGCGTCCGGCGACCCGCTCAAGAGCCCGATCGCCAAGATTTCGGTGGGCCACGCGCCGACCGCGATCGATTTCTCGGTCGACGGCAAGAAGGCGTATGTGCTCAATGGCCACGACTGGACCGTTTCGGAGATCGACCTGACCGGGCTGCTGCACAAAGGCGTCTTCCAGGACACGAGCTACACCAGCGCCAACTCGGGGCACACCAAGGCCGGCACAGCGCCGCAGATCAGCAAAGTGTTGAAGCTGCAGGCCACAGCAGCGCGCACGGCGAAGTTCGGCGAAGACCCGATGCCCGAGCAGATGCGCCTTGGCCGCCGCTTGTTCCACTGGACGAGCAACCCGAAGCTGTCGAAATCCGGTCGCTTCGCGTGCGCCAGCTGCCACTTCGAAGGCAGCGAAGACAAGCAGGTCTGGCATATCGCAGACGGCGCCCGTCAGACGCCGGCGCTCGCTGGCCGCTTGCACGGCACGGGCCCGTTCAACTGGCAGGGGACGGAAGACCACCTGACGACCAACATGGGCAAGACCATCGAGCGCATGGGCGGCAAGGGCCTGAACAAGGTCGAGCTCGAGGCGCTTGAGCAATTCCTGGTCAAAGGGCTTGTTGAGCCGCCCAACCCCAACCGTATGCCCTCGGGTCTGACCGCCGACCAGGAAGCGGGCCGCAAGCTGTTCTTCGACCCGGTCGTTGCCTGCGCGTCATGCCACGTCGGTTCGGAAACGACGGACGGCAAGGTCTACGACGTTGGCACCGCCACGAGCGTGGAGCGCACCGTCGCCAAGATGCGCGACGGCAAGACGACCATGCGATTCAACACGCCGAGCCTGCGCGGTCTGCACGCAACCGGGCCGTACCTGCACGACGGTAGCGCGAAGACGTTGATGGACGTGCTCAACCGCACCGCCGGCAAGATGGGTGATGTGCGCAAGCTCAGCTACAAGCAACGGCAGCAGCTCGTCGAGTACATGCAGACGCTGTAGGACGCGGCTGTCGACAGAAAGCGCGCCGGCGGCTCGGATATGGGCCGCCGGTTGCGTTTTTGGCGGGTGCGACGGATCGGACGCAGCTTCAGCTTTCGCGCGGGGGTCCTCCGAAAAAAAGAGCGTCCGCTGCTTGGTCCTCCCCACGGCGCCACCGGCGCGGATTCCGCGCGGGGCACCACCACCATGCGGCAGGCATAATCGCCCGCCGCGCGGACCCAGCGACGCTGTTCGCGCCGCCGCCGCCCTGCCAACCTGGTGATGACGTACGTCGGGTACCACGACCTACGACCCGGAGCCGCTCCCGGGCGCCGCTCCTTTGAGCAATAACCGTGCCATACGCTAAACGCGCGACTGCTCCACAGTTTCCGCAGGGGCTCGCCCCGATCCGCACATTTTTGGGACGTCCCACCTCTAAACTGAGACCGCAAACGCGCCAGTGCTCGCCACCGGCGCAACGACAGTGAGACCACAATGGGACCTGGGCGGCTGCCCCTTCGGCGCGATAGCCCCAGGCCCGATTGGTAGTCACCGACTGAGCGATAGGCCGGGCCCGGGCCACCCGAACCCGAACCCGAACCCGAACTCACACCCTCACGGGGTGCCGCTGTGCTTGCGGACGAGGCCGGTGAGCATGGCCGCGACCTTGTCGTCCGCCGCCAGCAGCGGTTCGGCTTCGGCGGCCGGCACCAGACCAGGCGCCGCGGCCAGCTCCACCGCCAGCGCCGCCTCGCACGCCTCGCCCCGCGCCCCGTTGTAGAGCTGCCGCTTCTCGCCTGCGTTGAGTCGGTTGGCCCCCTCGCCGATCAGCAGCGC
>CAZLMW010000178.1:0-12615 GCA_964560875.1 uncultured Enterobacteriaceae bacterium | reverse complement strand
CGCCTGCGCGTAGGTCTGGCAGATCTTGCGCACGTCGGCTTCGTACTGCTCCGGGATCACATGGCAAGAAAAACGGCTCAGCACTCGTGCCCGGCACATCTAGTCGTCTCGTAGGCACCGTTCGGGCCGGCGCGCTGTACCAAAGCGCGCCGGCCCGCTACGTTTTGGCCGTCCTTATCTCTGCATATCCACCATCTCAGCTCGCTGAGACCAGGGAGGCCTCGTGCACGCTCGCCAGATTTTCTATGTCACGTGCTCCGTAGTCATCGCGGGGATGCTGCTGACGTCCCTCGTTTGGAAGCCCGTTCTCTGGGCGTTCGTGGTCGTCGGGCCGCTGATGCTCATCGGGATTCGCGATGTGACGCAGAAGAAGCACGCGATCCTGCGCAACTTTCCTGTCATCGGACACGGCCGCTACCTGCTGGAGATGATCCGCCCAGAGATCCAGCAGTATTTCATCGAGGACAACATCGACGGACGCCCGTTCGACCGAAACCGCCGCGCTGTCGCCTATCAGCGCGCCAAGGGCATCCGCGACACGTCGCCTTTTGGAACGCAGCTCGACGTCTACGACATCGGCTACGAGTGGATGAACCACAGCCTTGCGCCGCACGAGGGCCATGACGAGCCGCCGCGAATCCGCATCGGCGGCCCGGCGTGCACCCAGCCGTACGACGCGTCGCTGCTCAACATCTCGGCGATGAGCTTCGGCTCGCTGAGCAAGAACGCGGTCGAATCGCTCAACATCGGCGCGAAGATGGGCGGCTTCTATCACAACACCGGCGAGGGATCGGTCAGCCCGTACCACCTCAAACACGGCGGAGACCTGTGTTGGCAGCTCGGCACCGGCTACTTCGGCTGCCGGGCCAAGGACGGTGGCTTCGAGCCGGGCCTGTTCAAGGAGGTGGCCGCGCAGCCGTCTGTTCGCATGATCGAGATCAAGCTGAGCCAAGGTGCCAAGCCGGGGCACGGCGGCATCCTTCCCGCGGCGAAGATCACGCCGGAGATCGCGAGGATTCGCGGCGTGCCGTTGGGTCAGGACGTGGTTTCTCCGCCGTCGCACAAGGTGTTTTCCACGCCGTCGGGCATGATGGAGTTCGTCGGGCAGCTGCGCGAACTGAGCGGCGGCAAGCCCATCGGGATCAAGCTCTGCCTCGGCAAGCGGCGCGAGTTCATCGCCATCTGCAAAGCGATGCTTGAGACGGGCATCGCACCCGATTACATTCAGGTCGATGGTGGCGAAGGCGGAACCGGCGCTGCGCCGCTGGAGTTTGCGAACCGCATTGGCGCGCCGCTGGCCGAATCTCTGGTGTTCGTGCACAACGCGCTGGTCGGCTTCGAGCTGCGCAAGGACATCAAGATCATCGCGAGCGGCCAGGTTGCCACCGGCTTTGACATGGCCAAGCGCATCGCTATCGGCGCCGACCTGTGCTCCGCGGCGCGCGTCTTCATGTTCGCGGTCGGCTGCATCCAGGCCCTTCGCTGCAACGCCAACGACTGCCCAACCGGCGTCGCGACCCAGCACAACGAGCTGATGAAAGGACTCGTCATAGACGACAAGGGGCCGCGTGCCTACCAGTACCAGCGCAACACGGTTGCGAGCTTCATGCACCTCATCGCGGCGAGCGGGCTTACCCACCCCGACCAGCTGCGGCCGTGGCACATCCACCGGCGCATCAACCAGTTCGATATCAAGCACTACGGTGAGATCTACGACTACCTGGAGCCCGGCGAGCTGCTACGCGACCCGTTGCCCAAGGCGTTTCACCGCGCGGTCATGGCGGCGCAACCGTCGTCGTGGGACGCTGCACGCTGGTAGACGCTGCGAGCTGAGCCCTATTGGATCTTCGAGATCTGACCGGGGACGCTCTCAAACAGCATCGCGATGCTCATCGCGTCCTTCTTGCCGTCGCCGTTGATGTCGATATCCGGGTTGACGAACGCGGCGATGATCGTCTTGACCTGCTCTTTGGTCAGGTTGATCTGCTTCCACGAATCGGCAGGCACCGAGTCGATCGCCTTGTCGAAGTCGTCCTTGGTGATCACGCCGCAGAGCTTGGCCGGCTTGGTCTCGGTCCACTTGGTGGGCCCCTTCACGTATCCCTGCAGCGTCACTTGCGTCAACGTGACATCGAGCCCCGTCGCGATGGGCAGCGAGATCGTGATGGTCTGACCTTTCGTTCCGCCCGCTTGCAGCTCCCCCTTCTTGACGGTGGACGGGTCGAAATGAACCTGCGCCGGGCACGTTGTTCCCGATGGGCCAGCGGCGTAGTTGTCCGTGTCGACGGTGTACTTGCAGTTGGCGAACGGACTCGTCGGCGAGCACTTGCTGTTGCTGAAGTCGAGGTCGCCCAGCAGCCCGTTGATGCCGAATGTCGTGCCATCGGTCTTGTACTCGGGGGCTTCGAGGAGCAGCACGAAGAGGCCGTCGTCGATGCTCTTTTTCAGCTCCGTGTTCACCGCCGGGTAGAGCTTGAGGATGTTGCCAAAGACGTTGTTGGGCTTCTTGTTGCCGTCGAGGTCGCAGCCCTGGGAGCTCTGTGCGATCTGGAAATAGCTCACCTTTTGGATATTCGGGCCGAACTTCGTCGGGTACGAGCAGCCCGATCCCATGCACTTTGTCCCGTCGCAGTACATGCCGCTGGGGCAGGCGCCTCCGCACGGCAGAGGGAGCTTGACGCATTTGCCGTCGACGCACTTTTCCTTGAGCGTGCAGCCCTTCGGACACCCGACCTGACCCGCGTCGGCAGGGCCGGCGTCTTGGGGCGCGGCTGCGTCGATCGTGGTCGCGCCGGCATCCGACGATTCGCCGCCTGTGTCGTTGCCTGCGAGACCAGTGTCGGAAGCGCTGGACCCCGAATCGTCTTGCCCAGCGTTGGAACTCGCGTCGTTGGTCGCGCTGGTATCCGTGACCGAAGCGTCGGCGCCAGAGGCGTCGGTTGTTGCCGCGGCGCCGGGCGACGGGTTGCGGTTGCCAGTGCCGCAGGCGGAGAGGGCGACGCAAAGACCGACGGCGGTGAACGGGAGGGCGCGATTCATGACGAAATCCGGGTGAGTCGACCGCGCCCGTCTACCAGAATTCGCCGCCGTGGCCCAACGCCTTTTGCCGCATCACCGGGCGGGAATTGTTACCGTGCCCCCTTCGACAGCACGGCATTGCCCAGCAGCAGCCGGCGGCGACGCCCGACGAGGAGCACTTCCGCTCAGAAATCGCTTGCCTTGCGCGGTTTTCGCCGTTAACTTGCGCGCCCCCGTACCCATATGTCTTGAAGCGTGGCGTGTAACCGCCCGGAAACATAAGCAAAAACGTCAGTTCGACCCGCCGTGTTGAAACGAACACCGAGGACCCCAAGATGAAGCACCTTTCGCAGCACCTCTCGACCACGCTCGCAATCACGAGCATTGCCCTGTTGGCGGCCTGCGGCACGAGCTCAACCGGCACCACGCCTGGCACGTCTTCGTCCAGCGGCGGCGGCGTCACGACCGACGCGGGCAGCGATTCGGCCAGCTCGGGTGGTTCGTCGTCCAGCGGTGCGGGTGACACCGCGGGTTCTTCGGACACGGGCGCGGGTAGCTCGAGCGGCGGCGCGGCCGACGCCGGCTCCAGCATCGACGCGGGTTCGTCCAGCGGCGGCGTCGCGGACACTACGACGTCGACCGACGCTGGCTCCACCGGTGACGCGACCAGCAATGGCAGCGACGGTGGCTCGAGCAGCGGCGGTGGCCCCCTCTCCTGCGTTGGCAAGTGCGGCAAGTACGACAAGGACGCCAAGTGCCAGTGCGACAGCGGATGCGTGACGTTCAAGGACTGCTGCGATGACTACCTCGCGCTGTGCAAAAAGCCGGAGTGCAAGGTCGACAAGGACTGTGACGACAAGAACGTCTGCACGACGAGCACCTGTGAAAAGGGCGCCTGCAAGCACAACCCCGTCGCGGACGGTGGCAAGTGCGGCGGCGACGGCACGGGCTGCAAGACGGCCGGCAAGTGCGAGAAGGGCAAATGCAACGCGCCCAACAAACCCAAGGGCAGCAAGTGCGACGATGGCAACCTCTGCACCAAGGACGACTACTGCCAGTCCTGGGGCAGCTGCACCGGCGTCCAGAAGTGCAACGACAACGAGCCGTGCACCACCGACTCGTGCGACAAGGCCGACGGCAAATGCGTGAACAAAGCCAAGAACGACGGCGCCTACTGCTACGTGTCGGCGTTCTGCCACACCAAGATGCTGTGCAAGACCGGCAAGTGCATCGAAAGCCCGGCCGGCGACGACAAGAAGGACGGCGATAACTGCAGCGATGGCGATCCGTGCACCAATGGCGACAAATGCGAGAAGGGCCAGTGCAAGGGCGCCGAGCCGAACAAGTGCGACGACAAGAGCGAGTGCACGCTCGACAAGTGCATGGCCAAGATCGGCTGCGTCAACACCCCGACCAACAAGGGCAACACCTGCGACGACGGCAAGCCCTGCACCGAGAACACCAAGTGCAACGAGTTCGGCAAGTGCCTCGGCGACAAGAAGAAGGACGGCACCACCTGCGACGACGACAAGACGTGCACCAAGGACGACAAGTGCGACAACGGCGTGTGCAAGGGCACCGTCCAAAAGGACAAGGCGTGCGACGACAAGAACCCGTGCACCAAAGACGACAAGTGCAGCAGCTTCGGGTCGTGCTACGGCGTCTCCAAGTGCAACGACGACGAGTCCTGCACGCTCGATAGCTGCGACAAGGCCGACGGCAAGTGCAAGAACGAGCCGAAGAAAGACAAGTCCAGCTGCAGCGATGGCAACTCGTGCACGACCGAAAGCTGCATGGGCGGCAAGTGCGACGCGGCCCCCAAGAAGGACGGCAGCTCCTGCAACGACGGCATCACCTGCACCAAGGACGACGAGTGCACCGGCGGCACCTGCGCTGGCCAGCCGGACCTGACCAAGGACGGCAAGAGCTGCACCGATAGCGACCCGTGCACAATCGGCGACAAGTGCGCCGGCGGTAAGTGCGAGGGTGACAAGACCAAGAACGCCTGCGACGACCAGAACCCCTGCACGCTCGACGCCTGCACGAAGAAGTCGACCTACTCCAAGGACTGCAAGAGCACGCCCGCCAAGGACGGCGGCCAGTGCGACGACGGTAATGTCTGCACCGAGAGCGACGCCTGCATGAAGGGTACGTGCAACGGCAAGCTGTCGACCAAGTGCACCGAGGTCCTGTCCGACCCGTTCGAGTGCGGCAAGAACACCAACGCCTGGGTCTTCTCGCCCAAGGCCGAGGACGGCAAGGTCACCGGCTGGGCCATCGACAAGACGCCCGACGAGCCCAAGGCCAAGTCGCCGCAGTGCACGGCCAACTTCAACAACGGCAAGAACTACGAGACCAAGGACGGCGGCACCGCCAAGATCAGCAAGGGCACAATGGTCTCCAAGGTCATCGACGTGAAGAAGAACACCCAGCTGGTGTTCTGGTCGTGGCACGACAACGAGACCTATAAGGGCAGCAAGGGCCAGGTCGACCGCCGCACCGTCGAGACGTCGGAGGACGACTTCAAGACCATCCTCGACAAGGTTGAGCTCGACAACAAGAAGGGCAAGAAGGCCTGGGAAACCGTCACCATCAAGCTCGACAAGTCGGCCGGCAAGAAGGTCAAGATTCGCTTCACGTTCGACACCATCGACGCGGTCAACAACACGACCCCGGGCTGGTTCATCGACGACCTGAAGGTCCAGACCCTCAAGAACTAATCTGAGTCATTTCGGCCAGCTGCCGACGTGAAGATCTGTCTTACACTCGCCGCCCGCACGCTCACTGAGCTGCGGGCGGCGATGCTTTTGGGGATTCAGTCCGGCGCGCACATCTGCGAGCTGCGGCTGGACACGCTGGACGACGTTCCGTCACGACACGACGTCGCCGAGCTGTTGGCGGCGAAGACAGGCCCCGTCGTTGTCACCGTGCGCAGGCGCTGTGATGGCGGCGCGTGGGATGGACCCGAAGCGCCACGGCGGGCGTTGCTGACTGCTGCTAGCGAGCTGGGCGCCGACTGGATCGACGTCGAACATGACATCGCGGTAGAGCTGGAGTCTGCCGGCAGCGCGCGACGTGTCGTAAGCGTTCACGTCATGGACGACACGCCCCCGGACTTGACCGCTCTTATCGACGAACTGACCGCGCTTGGTGGCGACGTCGTGAAGTTCGCTGTGATGCCCCGCTCCTGGCATGACGTGCTTGCTGTACTCGACGCCGTGCGCGCGTGTTCGGTGCCCGCGATCGGGCTCGCGATGGGCAGCCTCGGAGTCGTGACCCGAGTGCTCGCCGGGCGGCTTGGTGCGCCGTGGACATATGCCGCGCCCGACCATGGCACGATCGGCGCGCCGGGCCAGTTGCGCCTCCGCGAGCTGCTGAAGTTGCTGCGCTACCCGTCGCTATCCGAGTCGACCGAACTGTATGCGGTTGTCGGTGACCCCATCGCTCACAGCCTGAGCCCGCTGGTCCACAACGCCGCGTTCATCCACCACAAGCGCGACGCGGTTTACATGGCGTTGCGCGTGCCGTCGCCGGATATCGCAGGGCTCCTTCCGCGCCTTGGTGAGCACGGGTTTTCGGGCTTCTCCGTCACGTTGCCGCACAAGTCGGCGGTGCTCCAAGACGCGCAGGGTGTCGATCGCGTTGCGCGCAAGGCCGGCGTCGCCAACACCCTTGTCCTGCGCGATGACCCGGACGGTCCGCGCTGGTGGGCGACGAACACCGACATCGCCGCAGCCGTGGGCGCGATTGCACGCGGGCTCGGCGGACGTTCCATCGCGGGCCAGTCCGCTTTGATCCTGGGCGCAGGCGGCGTTGCCCATGCCCTGGCAGACGGGCTCGCCGACACCGGGTGCCGCGTCACGGTGTCTGCCCGTCGAATCGAACAAGCGCGCGCGTTGGCCGAGCGCGTCAACGGCAACTTCGTCCACTGGGACCAGCGGGGCGAGACCCGCTGCACCATCGTCTGCAACGCGACACCGGTCGGGATGCATCCGAACGTGGATGCCTCACCGTATCCGGCGGCTTGGATGAGGCCGGGGGCGCTGTTCTTCGATACCGTCTACAATCCCGAGCGAACCCGCTTCGTTCTTGACGCTGAAGCTCGCGGCTGCAAGGTCGTGACGGGAGTCTCGATGTTCGTCGAACAGGCCGCGCTGCAATACGAGCTCTTCACGGCCACGTCC
The DNA here is from genome assembly GCA_964560875.1 of uncultured Enterobacteriaceae bacterium. GTDB lineage: Bacteria > Myxococcota_A > UBA9042 > UBA9042 > UBA9042 > CAZLMW01. The sequence goes on along the minus strand of CAZLMW010000178.1, from coordinate 5,413 downwards.
GCTCCCCGCGAGCTCATGGGCGAGCTTGTGCGCCGCGAGTTGGCTGTTCGCGCTCGGGGCACGGCATGAACCATTCGCGACGTCTTCTGCGGGTTCCCGGCAGCAAGAGCGTCACCCACCGTGCTTTCGTCCTCGCGGCATCTTGTGTCGACGGCGCGATCGTCAGACAGCCACTTTTGTCCGGAGATACGCGGTCGACCTTGGCGTCGCTGCGGTCCATCGGCGCCTCGTGGCACATCGACGCCAACGGCGACGTTCATTTTGCTGAGAAACGACCTTGCGAAAGCGCGGCGACGCTCGACTGCGGCAACTCCGGAACCACCTTGAGGCTCTTGGCGGGGCAAGCAGCGCGGTTGACCCATCCGATCACGCTGACGGGGGATGCATCGCTGCAGAAGAGGCCAAACGGCCCGCTGTTGGACGCCCTGGCACAGCTCGGCGCCAGCACTGTGAGCACAGACGGTCGTTGCCCGCTGACCATCACCGGTCCGGTCACGGCAGCCGACGTCGACATGCCCGCCAATATCAGCAGCCAGTACATCTCGTCTCTGCTGCTCGCCCTCGCGATGGCCGACGGCGAGACCGCGCGGCTGTCTGCCCAACGACCCGTGTCATCGCGCCCGTACCTGGACATCACCACCGACGTTGCATCCGCATTTGGCTTGTCCTGGCACGTCGATGAGGCCGAAGCGCTCACGTTTGACGTGCCTGCGCGCCAGGTCCCGACCGCTCCTACCGGCGGCTTCGTTGTCGAGGCGGATTGGTCTACCGCGGCGTTTCCGCTCGTGGCAGCAGCGCTCAGCGGCATATCAGTTGGCATCGAAGGCCTTCGTCGCAGCAGCGCACAGGGCGATCGCGCGGTCGTCGACGTCCTGGCCAGGTTCGGTGTCCGAATTGCCTGGCGGTCGACGGATAACGGCGACGTGCTCGAAATGGACCCGGCGCCGTTGCAAGCGGTCGAGCACATCGATGTTTTCGCGACACCCGACATGTTTCCGGCCCTTTGTGCGCTGGCGGCGTGTAGCGCCGGGTCAACGCGAATCGACGGCGCGCCGTCCTTGCGCCACAAGGAATGTGACCGCATCGCCGCCATGGTCACCGGGCTGCGAACCCTGGGCGTGACAGTCCAAGAGCTCGACGACGGCGCCATCATCACCGGCGGCTCGATCGGCGCCGGCGCGGTGCAATCGCACGACGACCACCGCATTCACATGGCGTTTTCGCTGTTGAACCTGCGCTGCGAAGGCCGAATTGACGTCGACCATCCCGACTGCGTGGCCATTTCCTATCCGGCGTTTCACGACGACCTGGCGACGCTCACCGCGTGGAGTGCCACCCCATGAACAGCTTCGGGCGCCTGCTTCGCTTCTCGATCTACGGCGAAAGCCACGGCGTGGGTGTCGGCGTCATTGTCGACGGAATGCCAGCCGGTGTGCGGCTCGATATGGACCTGCTCAACGGGGAGCTGCAGCGACGTCGACCCGGGCAGGGCAAGCTCACGACCCAGCGGCGCGAGACGGACCAGCCGCATTTCATGAGCGGTGTGCTCGACGGCGTGACGACCGGTACGCCAATCACGGTGCATTTCAAGAACAAGGACGCGCGCAGCAAGCATTATGACCGGCTCGCAATCGTGCCTCGGCCCGGTCACGCGGACTGGCCAGCTCATGTTCGCCATCATGGGCAGAACGACCACCGTGGCGGCGGGCATTTCAGCGGACGCTTGACGGCCCCGTTGGTCGCGGCTGGCTGCCTGGCCCGCATGCTCTTGCGCGCAAAGGGCGTCTGCATCGGCGCGCACATCGTCCAGGTTGGTGGCGTACGTGGCGCGACCGGTGCGCTGGACGTCGCCGCGATCACCGCGAATACACGCGCTCACCAGATGCGTACCGGACACCTCGACCTGGCCGATGCCATGGCGGCCGAAGCCGAAGCAGCACGCAAAGATGGCGACTCCATCGGCGCCTGCATCGAGTTTGTCGCCGAGGGCATGCCGGTCGGCGTCGGGGAGCCGTGGGCCGACTCCATCGAATCACACCTCGCTCACCTGTTTTTCGCGATCCCCGCCGTCAAGGCCGTGTCGTTCGGGGCAGGTTTGCGGGCCGCTTCAATGCGGGGCAGCGAACACAACGATCCGTGGGTGCCCGACGGGGACGGTGGCGTGACGCCGACCACCAACCACGCCGGCGGCATTCTCGGTGGCCTCTCGACCGGCGCGTCCGTGTGGGGTGAGATCGTCTTCAAGCCGGCGAGCAGCATCTTTCGGAGGCAAAACAGCGTCGATTTGACCACCGGTGAGCCTGCGGAGCTGCTGATCAAAGGGCGCCACGATCCGCTCATCGCGCTGCGAGCCGTCCCGGTCGTCGAAGCCGCTGTGGCGTTCGGACTGGCCGACTTGCTGCTGTGCAAGTACGCGACCGATGGCGCGCGAACCTGACGCCTGCAAAACGCCTGAACCGGACCACTACTCGCCGGCGATGTGACCGTCGTAGGTGAAGACAAGCAAGATCCACGGGATCGCCTGGCTCGTGTCAGCCCCGGTTCGGTACGGGTGTGCGACCCACCACTGCGATAGAAGCAGCAACGTCGGGACGCGCGTGATGTCCCGCTTGAACTTGGGGTCGTCGTTGAGCCGATAGCCGAGCAGAGGGCCGACTCGATGCGTGCGGTCTGGCGGTGGCGCGCCGTCGGCGACCGGGGCCATCGCTTCGTCGGGCAACCAGCTGCGCGTCCAGGTGTGGCGCAGGCCGACGATCAAGCGGCCGCTGACGTACAGCAGGTCGTTGTCTTGCAGCATCGTCCAGCCGTTGCGCGGCGAGAGCTGATCCCAGTAGATGTCATACCAGACCGGATGCTGCTCTTTGGTGTCCATGATGTAGCGGTTCATGCGGGTCGTTGAGCGCACGGCGATCGGGCCCACCTTCGCCTGCAGGCGCGCGCTGACAGCGAGCGACAACCCGGATGCGCTGTAGTTTTCGCCGTTATTCGCATTGGTCTGCAGCTTGCTCTGCGAGAAGTCGGCGGACGCGTCATCGAAGCTCTGCACGTACTGGAAGTTGCCGAGAAAATAGAGGTACTCGGCCAGCGCAAAGAGCTCGAGCAGGGCGATGGGTTTGGCCACAACACGGAATCCGACGCGCTGCAGCGAAGGCGACACCATCATCTGCGGGCCGGCGCCGAAATACGTGTCCTTGAACAGGATACTGTCGCTGTCCGACAGCCGCGTGCGCCATTGGAGTCGGTGTTCGTACTGCAGGCCCAGCGGGTTGTACCGAATGACGCCAACGCCCCGCTGGATGATCGACCAGCTCGGCATGCACGTCTCATCGACCTTGGCAGGGCGTTTCTCCTCGGGCTCCACGGGTAGGGTCGGGCGCGCTCCCTCGGCTCTTTCGTCAGCGAGCGCCGAACGCGGGGCGGTCACGGTGGCGCCCGCCGCGACGAGGGTCAGGACGGCGATGCCGCGGACGGAGCTCGCGTGGTTCATGGCGTTTCTACCCTTCGTTGCGTCGTTGCAACCGGCCCAGGCCGTCGTACGCGGCGTACTTGTACATCTCGGACAGCGTTGGGAAGTTGTATACGGCCTCGATGAACGCATCGATGGTTCCGCCAAACTGCATGACCGTCATGCCGGTGTGCACCAGCTCGGACGCCTTCTCGCCGACGACGTGCACGCCGAGCAGCTTCTTGTCCGCCGGGTCAAAGACGACCTTCAGCAACCCGTGCGGCTGTCCCGACAGCAGTCCGCGCGCGTTCTCGCGGTACAGCGCCTTGCCGATTTCGTAGTCTCGGCCGTCCCGTTCGCAGTCCTGCTCGGTCAGGCCGACCATCGCGCACTCGGGGATCGTGTAGATGCCGTAGGGCAACAGCACCGAGACCTGGTCCTTGTAGTCGAACCCGAACGCGCCGCAGACCGCCACGCGCCCTTGCTCCATGCCGGTGGACGCCAGCGCCGGGAAGCCGATGACATCGCCGACGGCGTAAATGCGCCCCGCGCCGGTGTGATACGCCTCATCAACGACGATTTGGCTGCGGCGGTTGAGCTTGATGCCGAGGTCTTCGAGACCCAGCCCGTCTGTGTTCGGCGTCCGGCCGGCGCAAAACAACAAGCGGTCGGCGGTGATCACGTTCCCATCGCGGAGCTTGAGCTCGACGCCGACCCCGTCCTCACCCCGCACGGACTCCCAGGCGGCGTTGGTGCGGATCGCGATGCCCATGGTCGTGAACGCTTCGAGCAGGTGGACGGTCACCTCGCGGTCGACGAAAGGCAGGACGGCGCCGCGCGGTTCGAGCAACGTGATCTCGACGCCAAGCGCGGCGAACATCGCGGCGTATTCGCAGCCGATGACCCCCGCGCCGTACACGATCATCGACTTGGGGAGCGAGGCCATGTTGAGCACTTCGTCGCTGTCCCAGACCTCCGTGCTGTCGAACGGGAGGCCTTCAGGGCGGCGCGGACGCGTGCCGGTCGCGATGACGATGACGTCGGCGTTGACGGTGACCGGTGACGCTTCGAGTCGATCGATGCGCACGGTTGTTTCGTCGACGATCGTCGCGGCGCCCGCGAGCAGGTCGATCCCATGGCGCTCGAGATTCCACAGAATGCGCTTCACTTCGGCTTTGCACACCTTGTCGCGGTGGGCCATGAGGCTCGTCACCGACACGCCTTCGTCCAGCGTGAACTGCACGCCTGCGACGTCGAGGGCCGTCATGCCGGACAGGTGCAGAGCCGACTCGCGCAGGGCCTTGCTGGGCAGTGTGCCGGTGTGCACACACGCGCCGCCGACCTGGGCGCGATCGATGACAACGACCTTTTTGCCGAAGTACGCCGCTTGCGCTGCTGCTTTTTCGCCCGCGGGACCGCAACCGATCACCGCAAGGTCGTAGGACCGAGTTTGCATGGCGCCTCTCTCTGCTGACGAACGCCGAACCGCGAGGGAACGACAGGCTGAACGTGCACGATTGGCGATTACACGGCAGCGAGCACCCGGCGCGCGGCGGCCTGGACTTGCGACGTATAACCGGCTCCAAACAGGGCCACATGTACCAGCAAAGGCCACAACTGGTACAGGTCGCGACGCGCTTCGAAGCCAATTGCACGCGGACGTACGTCGAAATAGGCGCTCCACACCTCTGCCGAGAAACCGCCGAAGAGCGCCATCATCGCCAGGTCGACCTCGGGATCACCGGCGTAGACGGCGGGATCGATCAAGAGCCCACCAGCGTCCGTCCAAAGAGCGTTTCCAGCCCACAAGTCCCCGTGCAGGGGGCCGAGCTGAGCGACTTCGTCCAACAGGGGCGCGCACCTCTCAGCGACGCTTTCGATCAAGCGCATTGTCGCCCGCCCGAGATCCGCATGGGCGCGGCGTGCCATCGGCAGCAAGCGACGGTGGATCCAGAAGTCGGTCCACGC
>CAZLMW010000177.1:8493-12778 GCA_964560875.1 uncultured Enterobacteriaceae bacterium | reverse complement strand
AGCGGGAGCGGGAGCGGAAGAGCGGATCGCCATTCTCGCCGCGCACATCTACTCTCTCCCCGGCTCCCCGGGGAGAGGTGGCCCGCAGTCCCCGCGTGAACGCCCGATAGCGTGCGCGGCAGCCCCCCTTTTCCGCCAGCAGCGTGCTGGTGCGCGCGGTTGACGGTCGAATCCAGCGAATGCCACTCGCCATCGATATCCTCGGCCAGCTCCCGAAAAATTGCTGCCCACCGCCCGGTCCGCGACCAACGGTCGAATCGGTTGTACACGGTCTTCCATGGGCGGAAGTCCGATGGCAGGTCGCGCCAAGGCGCCCCCGTTCGCTGGATCCACAGCACCGCCTCAAGAAAATTCCGGTCATCACGACCGCGCCGGCCGGCGCCCCGCTGTCGTTCGATGACATCGGCCAGTTTCGTCCACTGACGATCCTGGCCGGTTGGCTCGACCGGACACTGGCACGGCCCGCGCGACAACGGGTTCCCGCGTTGGACTGAGCCGCTACAGGCAGCCGGTCAGCGCCGCGATCCAGCCGCGATCCCGCACGCCGGGATACACGGTGCCCTTGTGCACAACGCTCGGTAGGACGCTGACCTTGGCGGTCTTGCACGCCGGATCAGCGGCTCCTTTCGGACAGGCAACCGCGACCGTGGTTGCCTTCTCCCCGAGAATCGCCAGCTGGCGACTCGATGCCTTGTGGCGTGGCTGCGCGTACACCTTGAATCCGGCCTTGGCGAGGCACTGGGCGTACTCATGATGACGAACCGTCCGGCGCCCTTCGAGGTCGAGGTCGACCGGCTCGACGAACACCCTGTCGCCGTCGTGGCTGACGATCTCGGTCCACATTTGCGTCGTCGCACCGGTCACGGCCAGCACGATCCGATAGCCGGCCTCGCACGCCACGACCGAGATCACGTCCACGACGCGGTTGTTTTCCATCGAACGGAGGTCGGCAAGCTTGTGCGCCAACCGCCACGCGGCGATCCGGTCGTTGGCGTACTGTTGCCGCGCCCGTTGTTGGTTGGCGGCGCGGAGCTTGCGGGACTCGGCTCGCTGTTTCTCGAGCTTCTGATCGGCCGCCGCGATCTCCGATTCGGGCAACACGGCGCCAGAAGGGGGCTCGGCGGCAGAAGCGGGCGCGGCTGCGGCTGCCGGCACAGCGGCCGTGGGTGGTGCTGCGGCGGCGGCTTTGGGTGAACCCGAATTGGCGCAAGCGCTCAGCAACGCGACAATGACAACGGCGACGATAGGTGCGCTTTTCATGGGCATTTCAGGTCGCTCTGAAACCAATCGAGGCGACGCAGCCCGACCGCGCCACCGCCCGCCCAGACAACGCTGGGGAACGCCTCGACGCCGCGCGCCAGGCAGAGTTTGCGGCGGTCACCACGACAATCGATCACGACGTAATCCGCGGCGAGTCCGAGGTTGAGGATCTGCTCTTGTGACGGCTTCTCGCTGGCGTCGACATAGACGCGCACGCCCTTGTCCAGCAGACAGCGGCCGACGCGGATCTGCTCATGAACGTGCTCGATTCGCTGGCGAATGCTCGTGACAGTGTTGCTCATGTAGCGGCCGTCGATCGAGACGAACACCGCGTGCGACGCAGGCGCTTGCCCCTCGGCGCGGACCTCGTAGCGGACGATCCAGGCGTAGCCCTCGTTGGTGGTCGCCTTGAGCACGAACTCCTTGGTCGGATCGAGCGCGCGCACAAACGCCAACACCCGCTTGGCGACCGTCAATCCGGAGATCTTGCCGCTTGCGGGCGCCGCCTTCGCGGGACCACTTGGCGGCTTCTGCGCAGTGGGTCGCGGCGAGGGTGGCGCAGCAGGGTTCGGCACGGGCGCTGCCGTCGGCCCACCGGGATGGTCATCGGTCGCAGCCGTGCTCTTGCACGTACACGAGCTCAGCGCGATCGCACAAACAGCGATGAGGAGCGGCGCAAGGCCGCGCATGGTTTGGGGAGTCATGCGATTTGGATGAGACGTTTCTTAGCGGACGCAGACGGAGCAGGACGCCTCGCGGTTTTGCACGTAGCCCCACTTGCACGAGAGCGAGCCGCATTCGTACTCGGTCGGGTAGAGCAGCGCGCCGTCCTGGTTGCCTTTGCCGGCCCCAGATGCGTAGTGGAAGCTGCTCGACACGCAGATGAACTCGCTGCGGTACTGGGTGTAGTGCATCGCCATCAGGTTGCCGAAGTAGGCGCGCGTGTAGCCGCTCGGGCAGCTGGTTCGACCGGGCTGCATGAATTGGGTCGTCTTGTGCTCGACATAGCAGACAGCACACGCCGGCTCGCGGTCGTGCCGGTCGTTCCAGGTGCCGTTGCCCCAGCCGCTGGTCTGGTACTCGCCGCCGTAGATGAGCGCGCCGTTCTGGTCGCCCGAGTTGGTGATGTAGTGCTGGGCGCCATAGTTGCTCTGGTAGGGCAGGCAGAGGTAGTTGGCGCCGCTGCCGCGATGGGTGTTGTGCGGGCCGCCGACGATACCGCTGTACACGGTGGTCCCGTACGGGCAGCTGGTCCGGCCCCACGCGGTGTACGTGGTGCCCATGGTCTGCCGGCAGAGCTTGTCGCCGTTGCTGTTGAAGCCGTAGATGGCGTCGCCTGAGCCGCAGGACGAGCCGCCCTTCGCGACGATTTTGCCGCCCGAGAAGAGCTTGTCCGCCGTCCAGTTGCCGTAGAGGTGACCGCCGGACGTATGGGCGCGGAGGCGGTTGGTGCCGGCGCGACGCAGGTAGAGGTCCTCGTTGTACGAGCCGATGATGCCGCTGTCGACGCGGATTTCGCGGTTGAAATAGAAGTTGGAGCGGTCGGTCTGGATGTGGGCGTGGGTCGAGTTGGCTGGGCCGATCTCGACGTACCCCGAGCCCGTGCGGAAGCGGGTCATGCCGTTGGACGAGCCGCCGCGAACGTCGCCGTTGAGCCGCGTGGTTCCGTTGACATCCAGCGTGTACGACGGCTTGGTGTTGTTGATGCCGACCTTGCCGTTGTAGACGTTCAAGCGTGCGCCGCCAGCCTGGTAGAGCTCGATGTCGTCGTCGGCATCGTTGTGGTTGAGGATGCGCAGCTTCGTGTTCTCGCCGCTCTCCCGGTAGTACTGGATGTATGCCGCGTCACCGGTACCGCCGAACGCGTTGTCCTTCCAGCGAAGGCCCTCACCGGCGCCGGCGTAGAACCAGTTATCGGTGTTGATGTTGCCGACCGCGTGCAGCTGCTTGTTGCTCGAAACGCGAACGTACGTGCTGTCCTGCATGTGCATGCCGCCGCCGTAGGTGTTGTTGTACCAGCCGGTCTTGCCATGGGTGCGGACCCAGCCGCCGTTGGCGTCGCGGATGTGTTTGCCGCCGCTGTAGAAGTTTCCGTCGTTGCGGACGAGGAGCATCGTCTGCTGGTTGTTGCGGACCTCGAGGCCGTAGGTGCCCGACGTGTTGTTGACGCCGGTGTTGATGTGCACGCCAGAGCCCGACGCGTGGTTGACGTACGTGTTGCGGGAGCCGCTGGTGAAGCGCGCCTGCCAGTTGTTGCCGTTTTGGCGGGTGACGTGCAGGGGGTACGCCGGGCTCTGGCCGATGCCGACGCGACCGACGCGGTCGATGATCACCTGGCTGCCGGTGTCTCCCCAACTGGCCTTGTAGTCGATCGGGTATTCGCGGACCGAATAGCCGCTGCTGTACGTCGGCTTGGTCCCCATCAGCTTCCAGCCGGCAGAGCTGAACTTGTGGACGTTGCCGTTGCCTTCGATCGCGGCCCACACGTTGGCGGTGCGGTCGGCGCGCAGCTCAACATAGACGGCGTTGCTCGAGGCACGCTCGACGACGCGAAGCGTGTTGAAGACCCGCGCGTTGTGCGAGTGCTCGATGAGGTTGACGGTCATACCGTAGCTGTTGCCGACGCCCTGGACGACCGAGACGCGGAACTTGAGCTTGCTGTGGTAGGTGGTGTCGTAGACGGTGAAGACGCCGGACGCCGAGCCGCCGTTGGACTGCGCGATACGGTACCAGATGCCGCTGGCGACCTTGCCGGTGATCGGCACGCCGCCGCCGGTCGCGACGCAGTTGACCGAGCCGTCTTCCTTGACGCCGCCGATCGCTTTGCCGTTGCCGCAGGTGCCCGTAACGCGGCGCTGCAGCTCCTTGGTGTTGACGTCGACCCGGCCGATCGAGCCGTTCTTGATATCGGAGCCGGTCAGCGACTCGTTGGCGACGTCCGAGCCGGTCAGCGTGCTGTTCTTGATGTCCGAGCCGGTCAGCGACTCGTTGGCGACGTCCGAGCCGGTCAGCGTGCTGTTCTTGA
>CAZLMW010000177.1:0-8393 GCA_964560875.1 uncultured Enterobacteriaceae bacterium | reverse complement strand
CGGTCAGCGACTCGTTGGCGACGTCCGAGCCGGTCAGCGTGCTGTTCTTGATGTCTGAGCCGGTCAGCGACTCGTTGGCGACATCGGCGCCGGTCAGCGTGCTGTCCTTGACCATCGCGCCGGTGACGCTGTTGGCCTGGTTTTCGTTGACGTAGCGCGCATCGAGCGTCTTGAGCGAGTGCGTCTTGTCGGTCGCGCAGATGACCTTGCCGTCCTTGCCGATGCCGGCGACGTGCTGGCCCGCCTTGCAGGCCTGGTTGCTGAGCGCGAAGTCCTTGCCGCTCACATTGCCCTTGAGGTCGAGCCGGCAGATCACCTTGCCGTTGCTGTCGACGCCGCCGACGACGAAGTTGGTCTTGCAGGCTTGGCCGCTGGTCGCGAAGTTCTTGCCGCTGTACTTGGTGTCGGTGTCCTTGTCGGCGGTGCAGATCGGCGTGCCGTCGGCCTTGTAGCCGCGCACGTACTCGCCGGTCTTGCACGCGGTGAGCGCGACGAGGATGGGCTTGCCGCCCAGATCGCTGTAGCTGCCCGACTTGGCGACTTTGTGCAGGTCGGCGGTCTTGGCGTAGGGCGCGAGCGCCTTGCCACGCGCCGCGTTGATGCCCTGGACAACCTTGGGATCGAGCTCGGCGCCGGAGACGCAGCCGGTGCAATTGAGGTCATTGGCGCGACCGGCGACCAGCGAATACGGGACCTTATGCAGGGCTACGCGGGGCAGCTCGGCGTCGCTGCCGACCTTGATGCCGACCCACGCAGCGTTGCCGGACTGGAAGTGCTTGACCGGTAGCGGCTGCTTTTCGCCCACGGACAGCGAGAACACGCCGCCTTTCACCTTGACGCCGATGGCGGTGTAGGTGAACAGCGACTTGGTGTCCGCCTTGCCCTTGTAGAAGGCGACCTCCATCCCGTAGTCGCCGTCGGGAACAGGGGTGCCCGCTTTGCTGAGCAGGCGCCCCTGCAGACGCAGCACGTCGTTGACCTGTGCGCTGGACGTGGCCGGAATCGCGATGGTCGCAAGCATCGCAAGGGCCGCTGTGCAGGCGCCGATTAGCCGGAAGTTCATGTCTCGCTCCCTCGTTGCCCCGGCCGCTCGGTGCCGGTTCAGAGCTGCTCGCTATTTGAGCAGGGATTGCACCCAGGCGATAAAGCCAAGGTGCACCGTCTTCTTGCTGCCGGCGCCGCGCCCGCTTGGGCTGGAACCGGACAATTCGATGAACGCTTTCTTGCCGCCGGCCTCGACGCCGGCGTAAGCCGCCGCGAACGTGAGGTCGACGTTGGCTGACTTGCAGCCCTCATCGGTTTTGCCGTTGCAGTCGTCGTCTTTGCCGTCGCAGGCCTCGGTCAGCGAGGGCAGCACTTCGCCACCACAGGTCGCCGGCAGCTTGCCGCCCGCGCACTTCTGCACGCCCTTGCTGCACTCGCCGACGCCCGCCGTGTTCTTGTCTTTGGCGGTGTAGCAGACAACCGTGACCGCGTTGGGCAGGTTGACGCAGCCCCCCTTGGCGTCGCAGCTGTCGTCAGTGCAGACGTTGCTGTCGTCGCAGGTCTTGGTGGTGGCGCCCGGCGCGCAAACGGACTCAGTGCCGACCTGCTTGCACGTGTCGCCCTCGCTGCACGCGTTGCCGTCGTCGCAGCTACCGACATACGGCTTGTGCACGCATGAACCGGTCTTGGTGTCGCAGGAGTCGGTCGTGCACTGGTTCTTGTCGTCGCAGTCCTTGGCCGGCTTGTTGCTGCACTTGGAGTTGCTGCCGTCGCAGGTGTCGGTCGTGCACGCGTTGCCGTCTTCGCAGGCGTCTTCGTCGACCTTGCCGTCGCAGTCGTCGTCCTTGTCGTTGCAGGCTTCCTTGTCGAGCTTGGCCGACTTCTCGGTGTCGCAGACCGACTTGCTGAACGTGTCGCACTTGACCGTGCCGCCCTTGCACACGCCGAGCCCGCAATTGCCGCCGATCGGCACCTTGGCGCCCGTGTCGGGGTTTTCCCACGGGTAGTCTTCGTCCGCGACGCCGTCGCAATCGTCGTCGTCGCCGTTGCAGGCTTCGAGCTTGGGCGTCTTGGCGTTCTTGCAGATCATCTGCCCGCCGGGCGCGCACTCAGCGATGCCCGGGCACTCACCGATGAGCTTGCGGCAGGTCTTGTTGTCCGCGCAGGTTTCGCCCTTGACCTTGCAGTCGGCGTCTTCCTTGCACGCGGTCTTGCTGCCGACATCGAGCCACGCCTTCTGGCCGCACTTGGTGGCCTTGTCGAGGTTGTCGGTCGTGCCATCGCAGTCGTTGTCGAGGTTGTCGCACTTTTCCTGCTCGGGTGTGGTGGCGTTGCATTTGCCGAGCCCGGTCGCGCCGCAGCCACGTTCGCCCTTGCAGGTGCCCTCGTCGTTGGTCACCGAACACGTCGTCTTCGCCGCAGCCGCGATGGCCCACTTGCTGCACTTGCACTCGGCCTTGGCGTCCTTGAGCTTGCACTGCTTGACGAGGCTGCCGGCGGAATCGGTCACGTCGACACAGCCGTAACCGCCCGGGCAGTCGGCGTCGGCTTTGCACGCGGCGCCGCAGAACTTGCCGGCCGCGCCGTAATCGAGGCAAAGCGCGGTCGGGCCCTGGTACTTGCAGTCCTTGTCCACGTTGCAGGGCGCGCAGATCGCCAGGTGGTCGGGCGTGCAGACGAAGACCGAGTCGCCCTGCCCGTACTTGTTGCACGTAAAGCCCTTGGGGCAGTTGTCGACGCACTTCTTGGCGCACTTCTTGCCGTCGGCGGTGTCGATGCAGATGCCGTTGTCGCAGTCGTCGTTGGTCGAGCAGTCGCAGAACGCGCCGCCGGGACAGTTGGCACCCGCGTCCACGGGGCCGGCGTCTGCGCCGGTGTCGGGATCGGTCGCGCCGCCGTCCGTCGAAGAGCCGGTGTCGGTCGTCGTGGTGGAGCCGGTGTCGGTCGTCGTGGAGCCGGTGTCAGTCGTCGCGGTGGAGCCCGCGTCGTTATCGGCGATGTCGGCGGTGACGTTGCCGCCGGTGTCGGTCGCGGTGTTGGTGGACGTGGTGCCTTCGCCGGTGTCGGAATCACCGCACGCAGCGGTGCACACCACCGCCCCCCAGAGCGCGACAATCGCAAACATCGACGCCGTCCGCCGCCCGCGGAATCGGGTCCAGGTCATGTCAACCTCAAAGGGAAGGAGCGCCGCCAATTTAGCGCGCCATCTGGACGCAGGTCAACGGTCGAATGGCGCGCTGTTGACGATAATGTTGGCACCCAGCGGGTCGAAGATGCGTCGATTAAGCAATGAACTCACTGCGCGCCGACCGCAAGGCGCCAGGCAATTTCGGCCTTGATTGCCGCGACGATGTCGTCGGTGTGGCAGCCGTGGAGGCGATCGATGGCGTCGAGGTGGCCCGCTTCGCTGTTTCGACGCGGGGCCAGGATGCGGTAACCGCCCAGTCGTTGCAGCGCGCCGGGGAGCCACTCGCAGACGCTGGGGTGATGGTCGCCGACAAGGACCATGGGCGCGTTGACAACGACGTCCTCGAACAGCTCGTGCAGCCGGTAGGTGCGGGAGTCGTCGGCCCATGCCGTGGGATCGCTGTTCCACGTGTCCCAACCGCGCCATAACCGCTCGTAGCTCGTGACGTTGAGGATCCGCACGCCGATGCCATCAGCGGCGAGCTCCACCGCGGCGTCGCGAGCTCGCTGCACCATGCGTCCGCTGGCGACAAGCACGGTCTCGGGCTGGCCGGCGGCGGCGACATGACGATCGGGCCCGGTCAGCCAATAGGCGCCGCTGATGCATTGCGCGTCGTGGTCATCGGGCAGCGATTCCGGCTGCGGCAACGGTTGCGTCGAGAGGCGGAGGTAGACGGCCTCGCCATCGTCGGTCCAGAACTGGCTGAGCGCCCACGCGTAGATCGCTTTGACGTCGGCAGCGAAGGCCGGCTCGTAGGCGATGATGCCGGGCAAATCCATGACCATGCGCGGGGTCTGCACGCTTTGGTGGGTGCCGGTTTCCCGCGACAGGCCGGTTCCGCTGGGGACACCAACGGCCAGGAATCGCGCGTCCGAATAGACCGCATAGTCGAGCTGGTTGAAGCCGCGCTCGAAGAATTTGTCGTACACGGTGACGATCGGCAGCACCGGCTGTTTGCCCTCGACGCGCTTCTTACGACGCCCGAACGCATAGGCCCACAGCATCGCGTTGCCTTCGGCGATCCCGAGCGCGTGGAACTGTCCGGTCGGGCTGGGCCGCCAGTTGAACGCCAGCTCGCGACCCTCGCGCATGAAATCGAAGGTGTCGGGCAGGTCGCGGGGCGCGAAGACGCCGGTCGCCTTGATGACCGGTCCCAGGTGCGTGGTCTGGCCGACGTCGGGCGCACCGACATGCAGCCAAGGCGCGAGATCGGTGCGCAGGACGGCCATGTTGAGGCTCTGAAACGCCTCGCCCGTGCTCGTGGTGCGGCGTCTGCCGAGGCGCAGGTCGGCGAGAGTCGCGGCCGCATCGATCGGGCCGGGTGCGTAGCTGTGATCGGGGTCGTGAAAGAGCGCCGCGGCGCGCTCGGCCAGGAGCCTGGACGCGTCGGAGTCGGTCGCGGGCGCTGGGTACGGTTGTCCGGAGACGACCCCGAGGTCTGCGCCCCAACCCGCGACCTCATCGGAGGGCAGCAGCATGCCGTGGTTTTCGGGGTGGGCGGCGGCGCTGGTCTGGTAGCCCTTGATGGTGTGCGCGATGACAACCACCGGCTGGCCGGGATGGGCCGCTGCGTCGACGAGCGCCGAGCAAATCCCGCCGAGATCGTGACCGCCGAGATGTCCGAGGGCATCACAAAGCGCCGCGTCGTCGACCGAACCGATCGCCTTGGAGATGGCCGCAAGCTCGTCGGCTGAACGGACCCAGCGTCGCTTTGTTCGCGCGAGCAGGCCCGCGAATCGGGAATCTGCGAACCGGGAATCTTCGGTCGCCTCTTCACCCAGCAGCAGCGCGCGGAGTGTCGAGCCCGCAAGCCTGGGGAAAGGATGCAGCGTCGCGTCGTCCGCGCGGTCGAGGCAGGTTCGGAGCACGTCGCCGCCGTCGTTGCCAAACAGCGCCTCGGCCCGGCTACCCCATCGGAGCTGCACGGTGTGCCAGCCCTGGCCGCGGAACTTCGCCTCGACCCAGCCGTCCAGCCGTCCGCCAAAGGCGCCGCCGGCCCAGTCGTCCATCACCCGATCGAGCGACTGGCGGTTGAGATCGACCACCCAGACCAGGTTGTCGAGCCCCCAGCGGCCGGCGTCGTAGAGCGACTCGTCGATCTGCCCCTCGGTGAGCTCTCCGTCGCCGCACAACCCGTAGTACAGGGCGTCCACCACCTGGCCCCCGCGCTCGGCAACGGCCCGGTTTTGAACGACCGCGCCATAGGCGTCGTAGATGGCGGCGCAGACACCGAGCGCTTCGGATGAGGTCGTGTAGTCGACGAAGAGCGGGTTCTTGGTCTTGGTGGGATAGGGCTGAGGTCCCTTGTATTCGCGGAGCCGGTCCATGTCGGCGCGCGGCAGGATGCCCAGCAGGTGCGCGAGGCTGTAGACGATGGGCGCCGCATGCGGTTTGACGGCGACACGGTCCTGCGGGCGCTTGAGGTGCAAATAGAGCGCCGCGAGCACGTCGACAAGCGACATGGACGACGCCTGGTGGCCGCCGACCTTCGGTTTCTTGCCGCGGTTTTCAGGTTTGTTGTTGGCGTGGTCGATCATCGACAGCGCGCCCTTGGCCGCATGGTTGCGGGCATCGAGCATCGCGGCGAGGCGAGACGGGGATGGCGCGGAAAGCGCGACGGGCATGGCGGCTTCTCCCGAGGACGATGCCGCGAGCGGCGTGGCTGATTGGGTCCGTTACAGCTTCGCGACGGCCTCGGCGGCTTGCTCGGATGTCAGGACCTCGATCACCTCGAAGTCGACCAGGTCCTGCCAGCAGGCGATGAACGCGTCGAGCTGCGCGCGGTTTTCGCACCTCACGACCTGGTAGCAGACGCGGATGTCGGCCGTGACCCAGCTGGCGACGTATTCCGTGCCCGCGGGCATCCTGCGGCCCTTGTCGGCGAGCCGCTCGTAGACCGCCGCCTCGCAGCCGGGCTTGTAGCGTTCAATGAGCAAGTAGCGCACGACGGCCCCCAATGACGGCCCCACCTTAACGATCCGAGCGCGGGAGTCCACCCGGGGGCGGTGGCTTGGCGGAGAACCTGGACCTCGCCGTCGGTGACAGCGCCCGACCAGGTCGCCTTCGTGCCACGCCGGTCGGTTTCGGATGCGACGGCGGCGACAGCGGCCGATGACAGAGTCAGGATGCAGGTTGCAGATCGGCGGAGTGCGAGGCCCGCGTGGTGGTAAGGACAGCCAATCGTGGTCGGTAAAACCGTAGGTGTCCGGCAAGGCGGCCACGCGAAGCTGGCCAGGCCGCGCAGCACAGCTTGCTGTGCAAAGAACCCAAAGACGAAAACCGGACAGCACAGCCAAACGTGATCGGCAAAACCGAAGGTGTCCGGCAAGGCGGAATTCAGCATTCCCATTTCAAAACATATATTTGCGTGCGTTTGAGGGGTTGTTGAGCCGCGGAGCGGCGCAGGGTAGTAGCCTGGGGCGCGAGCCCCAGGTGTGGTCGGACGGAATGCGGAGCCCTGAAGGGGCGACAGGACCACTGATTTGCCGTCCTGCCGCCGCGTCGCGGCTCAGTCAAAACAACGATGCTTTCCTGGGGTTGCACCCCAGGCTACTGCATGTCGCCGCTCCGCGGCTGGCCGTGACTCTTTACTCGAGCGCGCAGCGGGCCATCGCGAGCAGGTTGGCGCTAATCACGCCGGGGCGCAGCCTTCTTTTCCGTGTCAGACGCGACAGGGTCTGTCGTCTAAGGCTGCGACGTTTGCAGCAGACCTTGGAGGCCCCGATGGACACCGAACTTTGGACAAGCGACGAAGCGCGCCACAGCGATCGATGCGCGCCAGCCGACATCGCAGAACGCATTCGCCTTTGCGGCGCCGACGCGCTCGATCACCTGGCTGACAGCCCGACAGACGCGCGCCCGGTGCGGCACGGCCTCGAGCGCGCGATGCTCCGCGCCCGCCTTGTCTCGGTCGAGGTCATCGGGCGTTGGCTGCTTGGCAAACCGGCAAGCGCGTTGGAGCTCGTGCTTCCCATCGCCCGTCAACTGGCCGCCGGGTCGTGGTGGAGTCGTGCGCCCGATCGGATCTCGCGACGCAGCGCCGCTGGGTGGCGAGGGGCGCTCAGGCGGTATCGAGAAGACGTGCAACGGCGCCCGCTCATGCGACTGCAGCTGCCGATCGAAGCGGTCGAGTACGCCGACTGCATGGCGTATCCCGACGATACGCCGATCGAGCTGCCCGACGACCGGTTGGTGATCTCATGCTACACGCGGCGGGTAGCCGGCGGCGTTTGGATGACTCCCTATCGCGTTGAATTTCAGGTGGATCCGGCCGACGGCTCGGTCCTCGTTCACACCGACGAGGGGCGCGACCGATGGCCTGTCGCGGCGTCGGCACACCCCGCCCTGGCCGAGCTCGCCGCCGCGCACCAGGCCGATCCGTTCGCACCATGCTCCGGTTGGGTGATGGTGTTCGAGAGCCGCGTGCGTTCAACCGTCGAGGAGGACTGGCACGATGGGTACGAACGCTTGACGTCGCGCGCCGATAACCTGCTTGCCGGCTGTGTAACAGCGATCCGTCGCCTGCAACCCGGAGAAAAACCGCGCCAAGGTCCCAGCCACGTGTCCCTGCGGCGATCCGGACCGGCGGGACAAAACGCAAAAGGGGCCGCCTCGTGCCTGGACGATCGCGGCGCTATCGAGAAATTGCTCACGCAACTCGACCCCGAGGCCGGCACGCGCGTTCTGTAGCGATGAGACGGGCAGATAAGAGTCGTTGAATCGGCAGCGGACATTCGAGCCGGTTTCGCTCGCCGGAACCGTATCCATCTATGGGTCAGACTCGGAGGGACGCCAGGACGGGATCGGTGACTGTGCTCACGCGCTTCGATTACAACGTCCAGCCGTAGCCCAAGCGGAACTGCGGCAAGAATCTGCCCTTGACGTACATCGCTCCCACATCGAATGACAGCGCACCATTCGAAGCGATATTGAAGCGCATCGAGCCGGACGCCTGGAGCAGCGGATCATCTGTGCTGCTCAACAGTGTTGCGCCCGCTCGTATGAACGCTCCAACGCGCTCGGTCAACGCGACGTCTGGTTGAGCGACCCGGCGGGAACGCCGCGAGCGATAGTCACGGGGCACAGCGGATGTGCAAAGGCGCGAGGGTGCGGATCGTTTGAGTCGGGGTGCGTGAGGAACCGAGGAAGGTGCGACGCACCGTGTTCCAGCGGAGAGCCTTCGGCTCGCTTTCGGTGATGGTGCCCGAGCACGCCGCTAACG
>CAZLMW010000176.1:0-12961 GCA_964560875.1 uncultured Enterobacteriaceae bacterium | reverse complement strand
CAGACATGGGGCGGTTCACGACGATGATGACGGCCGGAACGCCGGGTTCGCAGCCGGCCTATTTACAGGCGCCCTTTTTGCAGGTGCCGCCTGGGCATTTGCTGCCGTCTCCGACCGGCTTGGAGACGCACGCGCCGGTCGGTGCGGTACAGGTGTCGGTGGTGCAGGGGTTGGCGTCATTGCACGTCTTGGCGACACCTTTGCAGAGCCCCAACGCACATGCGTCCGCCGTCGTGCGGTTTTGCCTAAACTCGCTCTATCGGCGCGGTTCGCATGGGACAGGACGAGTCTCAGCCCTCCACCGCTGTGCAGTACGTCCACCGGCGCTGACCATGAGTCACAAGCAATCGCTTCTCTTTCATGGGCCGCAGCAGAAGGGACGCCTGATTGCCGTTCAACAAACAGAATTCCATCGGGTCCGACCTGCGTATGCGCCGAGGTCGTGACGAGCCCAATTGCCGTCCGACGCTCCCTCCCGTGTCGGTTGATGACTTGCCGCACGTGTTCGGGCACGCTCGCGGGATGGCACAGTCTGAGCCGAAAGTCACAAGCACAATCAAGCCCGATGGCCGGCCTCCCGCGCTTGCAGAGCGGCCCCGGCCGCTGACCGAGAACATCGAACGCGTGCTCAAGTGGGTCCATGACGGCCGCATTCGCATCCCGTCGTTCCAGCGACCACTTGAGTGGACCGTGGAAGATGCTCTGCTGCTGCTCGACAGCATGTACAGGGGTTACCCCGTCGGGACACTGCTCTTCTGGCAGAGGAATGCGGAGGCGGCGACCGTCAGACTGGGACCGCTCACTTTCCCGGCCATGCGACGAACCGACGCTTACTGGGTGGTCGACGGCCAGCAACGACTGACCTGGCTCGCGATCTCGCTGCTGGCTGGACGCGCCGGGGACAGAGCTTTCCTGTTCGATCCAACGAGAACAGAATTCCGCGTGGCGCGCAGGGGGGAAGCCGTGGCGCCTCCGGCGGTTCCCTTGGAAGTAGTGTTGGACTCCGAGCGATTGATCGGGTGGCTGCTCGACCGAGGCGAGTACAATTGGCGCTCCGAGGTCATCGCGCTGGGCAAACGGCTGCGCGAGTACGAACTGGCTGGCTATGTCGTTGAGTCGGACGACGAAGCGGTGATGCGCGAGGTCTTCGCCCGTCTGAACCGTCACGGCAAGGCGCTGCAGCAGAGCCGCGTATTCGACGCCCTCCACGGCCGCACCGAGCGCGCTGCGGGTTCGCTGGATGCCATTGCGGACAGCCTGCGCACTTCGGGCTTCGGAAGGGTTCGCAGTGAACTCGCCTACAAAGTGCTGCTGGCGATCCAAGGGGTTGATGTCACTCGTGGTCAGACCTACCGACCTGCAGATGACGAAGCGGCTGGCGCCTACGATGCAACTCTAAAGGCCATGCGCCGCGCGATCGCATTCCTGCAATCCGACGCCGCGATCCCGCGGATCGAGTTGCTCCCTTACAAGATGACCCTGGTGGCGCTGAGCCTCTTCTTTCACAAGCATCCCGAACCCTCACCTCGCTCCCGTGATCTTCTCAGCCGATGGTTGTGGCAGGGCGCGGCGTCGGAGCGACATCAAGGCAACACCGTTGCGACGCGACAGTCTCTTGTGGCCATTGGAGGCGACGAAGAGAGTGCCGTGCAGGCGCTCCTCGCGGATACGCGGCAACGACCGGCTGAGATCGATACGAAGGATCCCTTCGCCTTCCGATTCGCGCGGGGTAAGATTCTGGCACTCGCCCTACTTGAGCTGGGTCCACGAGACCTGGACACCGGCGAACGCATCAACCTGCCCCAGTTGTTCGACCGTAAAGATCCGAAGCGCTGGACCCTGCCGCGCATCGTCGCGGAGCGGCATCGATCTGACCTCGGGAAGAGCGTGGCAAACGTGGTGCTGCACCCACCAGTCGCGCTTCTGCGCCAGAAATTGTTGGCGGCGCCCGCCGAGGTGCTGGCGAGTCACTGCATCTTCGAGGAAGCGACCGCTGACCTTCGGGCGGGCAACAAAGTATCGTTCCTGCGCCGCCGCGATCGGGATGTGGCGGCTCAAGCCACAGCGTTCCTTCATCGCCGGGCCCGCTGGGGCGAGACCGACCGGCCGTCGCTAGCCTACCTGCGGGTAGTCGACGATGACTGAAGGTGGCGCCGCTGAACTCGAAGTCCTGCTGCACGGCAACCGAGTCGGCACACTGCGTATGTCGGGCACTCAGGAGGCTATTCGCTTCGACTTCACGAACTCGTATCTGGCCCGCGCGCCCAGGCCCGTGCTCAGTCAGTCGTTCATCGACCGTCCCCAAGACGGAGTTGTCTCGCGGCAACGATTGCCGCCCTTCTTCTCGAATTTGCTACCGGAGGGTCCGCTCCGGCAGCGAATTGCAGAGGAAGTCGGCGTGCACGAGGACCGCGAGTTTCACCTTCTCGCGCGCCTTGGAGACGACTTGCCAGGCGCAGTGGCCGTTCGCGGCCAGCCGGCCAGCCGTCACGACTTGGCTGCAGCCACCACCGCCATCGCCGTCAATGGCGCCGAGTTCCGGTTCTCGCTCGCTGGAGTTCAGCTGAAGCTCTCTGCCCTCAAGACCGAGCGCGGCTTGACTGTCCCCGCGAGCGGCAGAGGCGGGCGTTGGATTGTGAAGCTCCCGGACAGCCGCTTTCCTGAGGTGCCAGCGAACGAAGCGGGCACTTTGCTGTGGGCGCGACGTGCCGGGATCGACGTTCCAGACTTCGAACTGGTCGAGATCGACCGCATCGAAGGGATCCCACTGCGTTGGGGCCGGCATTCCGAGCCAAGGGCGCTATGCGTGCGACGCTTCGATCGGGAAGATGATGGCACACGCGTGCACTGCGAGGACTTGGCACAGGCGCTTGGCGCCCCACCGTCCGAGAAGTACCACGGCAACTACGAAACCGTAGCGCGTCTGCTGATGGCCCTCTGCGGTCCGCTTGCCGTGGAGCGGTTAGTACGTAGGCTGGTCTTCCACATCGCCTGCGGCAACTTCGACGGGCATTTGAAAAACTGGGGGATCCTTTACTCGGACCGCGTGACGGCCGCTCTTGCGCCGGCGTACGACATTGTGTCCGTCGTCCAATACGAAGCGCTCTTCCCTGACCGCGCGCGATCGCATGACCGGCTGGCACTCAAGCTGAACAAGCAACGGTACTGTCGAGCGTTCGGGCGGGACGCGTTCGACCGACTTGCACGGAAGGCAGGCATTGCCCAAGCGACGATGCGCATGTGGGTCGATGACATGGTGCTCAGGACGCGGGCCGGGTGGATTGACGTACGGGCCGAGCTACCGTGGCCCGAGACCTGGAAGCAGCGGATCGAACAGCGATGGCGCGAGCTGCCGATGTTGCGGTGACGTGATGCATGCGGCGTAGTGAAGCCGGCGAGCGGCACGGAAAGCCGAGCTCAGGAGACACAGCCGGTCAGGAGAATCGACGGCCAGAAGCGGGGCGATGACGCTCGCCCGCAGTAGCCCACCCGCGCTTCTCCCTCCTGCCTGTCCCATTGACGAGGACGCAGCCGTCGCCCGGCTTTGCCGACGCTTAGAGGATGCGTTGCGCGCGCACAAGAAGTCGAAGAGGAATTCGGTGCGGCCTCCACTCGACGCGTCGCGGCGTTGGCATTCCGCTTCGGTTGTGTTGGACGAGACAGGTTTGGGCGCGGAGATTCGAAAGGCCTACGAGGAATTCATGTGGATCGTGCCGCACGAAACATATCGACAGGAAGTAGCGGTTGATGACGACCCTATGGCTACCTGGCTGGACGGTGAATTGGACGCAGTCGTGGACCTCGGTGTGAGCCGGGCCGACCGCAAGGGCCCAGTCGACGGGGCCTATGCGGTCGCTGCATTCCTGCTGGATCGCGGAGGCGAGATCGGGAAGGACAAGGAAGAAGGGGTGCGGTTCACGGGGCGCGGCTTGCGCCTGGCCCATGATCGACACTTGGAGCTATGCCGACTGCTCGGCGAAAAGCCGTATTCGCGGCCGATGCAGGGCGTCACGCGGTCGCGTGAGATAGGGCGCGCTGCCGTGCAGTTTGTCGCGCTGGCGTTTGGGGGTGTTGAAGGTGACGCGGACGGACTCCAGCATTGGTATGATGAGATTGCGAGAATCCGTTCTCAGGTCGGCCTTGGCGAGTTCAGGACGGAACGCCGCACTTGAGCCTATCGACCGTCGGCTAAGCTACGCAGACCCAGCGCGTCGCTCATGTTCTTGACATACCGGCACGCACGCTCGGCGGTCAGGTTGTCACCCGGGAAGTCCGAGTAGACCTGGGCGGCTTCGATACAGCCGTAGGCGTCTGGATCCTCGAATGCTTGGAGAACGCCCTTGGCCGCTCTCCTAAGCCACGCGGTCTTCACTGTCGCTCCAGTCAGTTGCCGGTCGATCCAACTCTTCATTTGCGGCCAGAAGTAGCGCGTTGTCCGGGCAACGTCCACGACATAGGCCATGTCCTTCATCTGCTTGTTCTTCCGTCGCTTCTTCCGAATCAGAGGCTTCTGAAGGACGAGAGCAGCCGGATGCCCGATACGAACATGGGTGGTTCGATGCAGGCGCAATTCGGCGCACCGCGCCGCGTCCACTATCAACGGGTCCGCCAACAAGAACTCGATGTACCGCAGCGCTGGTGCCTTCAAGCCAGACTGGAGAGGCACCGAGCCTATGTCGCGCCCGTCACGTTGCCTTCCGTCGCCGTGCCCCAATGGCGCTACGAACTCGACCCACAACGGCGCGCTGGCCAACTTGACGTGGCGTGAGTGGAAGAATCGGTCATACGAGCTGTTCGCTGCCTGCCCGATCGCAGGGTCAGAGACGAAACCTGCCCCCTCTGCCAGTTCTCGTATGGTCGGTGTGTCTGCGGGGGCAGAAACGACGCCGGCGGCGAAATCTGCGTCCGTCGTCAACAGGGGGGTGCCGAGCTGGTTCGCTTCATCTGCACAACGGCGGAACAAGAACTGGGCCAGCCCACCGACAAGTACAAGTTGGGGCAGATAGTCGCGGTTAGCATCAAGCCACCGCCCCATGTCTTCAAGCGCAGCGTCCAGATCTTTATGCTGAACGCCCATGCTAATACTCCGAAAACCCGAGGACGTTGCGAATGATGTGCTCCGCTTGTTCGGTTCCGCGAGCCTTGTGCACAGCGCAGTCCAGAGCGGCCTGGAGCGCATCTGCCAGCCACGGCCCGCCGTGCCCGCTGGGCCACAAGGAGCAGTTCCAAATTGAACGTGCTTCGGAGTTTGGCGCATTGGCTGGCAGGACGGTGAGCGAGGCTTGAGCGTGGGGACAGAACTCCAGGTCGAGCCGATCCGCGAACCGTGCAACGTCGTGTTCGGCGCCAAGGTGGACTTCAAGTCCGGGGCTGATTGTGTGCAGCCAGCCGTTCAGCCGGCATGACTCATATCCTGCGACCACAATGTAGTACCCGGCTGCCCGAGCCATTTCACTGAGTCGTTCAGCGTCGAAATCATCGCCGTAGATCGAGCGCAGGTGATATCTGTCTGGCCTGGCTCGCGAGGCTTCCGCAAGCCAGTCTCGCAGCAGCGCCTCTGGCCGGACGACGCGCAGGCGTCCGTGTTGCTTGCTGACGTACCCCTCCGCGCGAAAGGTGTTGATGAATCGGTAGGCCGCGCTCTGTGGCACATCGACTGCCCGTGAGAATTCAAGGCTGGTCCTGTAGGGCGGCTCGGTGCTTGGTCCTCGCCAGATGCGTGGTCCGTGATCCTGCAAGAGCAGGCACTTGGCGAGGTATTGGTTGTTTGCGGTGAAGATGCCACGCGTCTCGCCACTGCGGGGGACAGGGGCGCGTTGCAAAGGTTCAGTCGCCGCCGGGTCGTCGACTCTTTGCCCGGCTATGGATCCACGAATCGCGCCGTCGTCACCGATCAGCAACCAATCAAGGTTCGGCATGTATCGGCTCGTGAAACTCGCGACGTGGTCCGCCATCTTGGCGGTAGCACGAGGTACCTCGATAGAAACAAGTAGTTTGTCGGTGGCGCCCGCGACGGAGCCGATGATGACTTTCGCCTTGGCCATAGCCCCTTCTATTTGAGGGTACCGCGCTGGCCTGATGCGTTGGAGTTCGACCAATATTCTGCTGGTCGGTGAGGTCGTCCGCGCACCGGCCAGGTCGACCGCAAGATCGCCGATCGTGACTTCTTGCTGCCAGTGGAAATCCGGGAAGTGCCGCGCCAGAATCGATTCTGTCCGCTCTTGGTGTCGTGTGTTGGCAGCGCGAGACCGAGGCATTTTGCTCTCCTGTCGGGTTATACCGTAGAGTTTTTTCGTGCGCATGGCAATTTTCTTGCACACGGCATTTCTCGTGCACACGAAACCTCTGGCGGCCTCTCAGGAAGGCCTGCCACCTAGAACTAGAGATACTCCCAGAAGACGGACCTACCGCGGGCGTGATCTTTTGTCCGGTCACAGCACTTCCACCAGCGCCGCCGCCGGCTGTGCGGCGAACGACCTGCAGAGGTCTTCAACCAGCTGTGGCCGCCGCCAGAACTCATCCCATCTGCCGACCATGTCCAGCATCCGCACGTCGAGCATGGCCTGCATTGTACGAGCGAGCCACTTGGCGCCGGGGAGCTTGAGGCGCTGTTGACTGCCGGTCCGGTGCAGCGACTCCATGGCGCCCGAGCCGATGTTCAGGCCGCGCTCGCGCAGCGCCGGGTAGTCCATGCGACCGGCGTTCTTCGTGATCTTCTTGATGAAGCCGGCGTGCACGTCGGCGCGCCCTGGTGGCGGCTCGAGATCGCGCAGCAGATCGAGCAGGACGCTCGGACCGGCAGGCTGCGAGGGTCGAGCAGGCTTGCGGCGGCGGGGCACGGGACGGCGGCGCTTGCGGTGTCCGCGCCGGGTCTTCTGCTTTCGACGACGCGAGGGCTTGCGCCCAAACAGCGCCTCGACCATGCGCTTGTACAGGCGCTTGGCGGCCCGCTTGCCCTTGTCGTACAGCGCGGCGGCGTGATCGGCAAGGTACTCCATCGCGTGCCACGCATCGAGAACGACAAGGGCGCCGTCCAGTTCGCCGGCGACGCGGTCGACGAGCCACGGGGCGCCGTCGGTCACGACGACATACTGCGCGGTCACGCCCCCGCCATAGTCTCCGCCCGCAGGCAGCACGCCGATGTCTGTGAGCCAGCGAAAGCCCTCCTGCACAACGTGGCAGTCGCCGGTGGTGTACTCGCCGCCCAGATGGATGATGGCGCCGGTGTCCTTGTCGATGCACCAAAGCCGGATGCCATTGACGTTCTTCCAGGCCGCCTGCCAGGTCTCGTCGACGTAGCGGCGGATCAGGTGGGCGTCGCTGGAGATGTACAGCACCGGACGCCCGGTTTCGCCGTCGCGCGCGGCCCGCTGTGCGAGGATCTCCCGGATCTCGTCCGGGCGTCGGTACAGCCAGCTGGTGTCGATGATCTCGCCGACGGCCAGCAGATGGTCGGCGATGGTGGTGTCGTGCTGCCGAGTGGCGCCGTGCGTGAAGAACGCGAGGTCGGCTGTTGAACGCGTCGACCGCCGCCACGTCGATGGCCGCCAGCGGCAAACCGCCGAACGTCGGGATCAGATGGCAGCGCAGGATGCTCTCGTCCTTCTTGGCGTTGCGCTTGTGGATCATACGCTTGGTGCGCCAGTACTCGACCAGGTCGTCGAAGTTGCGCTTCGGCGGCGGCGCGCGGCGCTCGCCGCGGCGAATCGCGTCGGCCTCGGCCTGCACGCGGCGGAGCTGCTGCTGCGCCTCGTTCCACGTCTCGAATGTGGTCGAGCGGCGTTTGCCAGCATGGTCGAGCCAGCGAATACGCCAGCGGCCAGATGGTAATTTGGTGGGCTTGCTCATGGTGGGGGTCTCCCACACCAAGGCATCGCGGTCTTCTGCAACAAAATCGCGAGTCGTTGCAGACATCGACCCGGCAGGGGTCGACCCTCCGTGGCCACGTTTGGCCACGCCAACGAAAAACGGCGACTTAGCCCAAGAGCTAAGTCGCCGTAATTGCTGGGTAGCGGGGACAGGATTTGAACCTGTGACCTTCGGGTTATGAGGTCGCACCGACTATCTGCTCGTTTTGACTGGGTTATTCATATTCGGCAGTTATACCTGACGTGAGCTTTCCGTGCTTGCCGATTATGCGCATGCTTGCCAGCCTGTGGCCCCGAGAATGGCCCCGCCGTATGTGGACGAGAGTCGTTCAGTCGTGCGGCAGCCGTGTCGTTGCCCGGCTCCTCCGAGAGTCTGTGGAGCGCCGCGTTGCGCCGGAGCGAAGGGAAGGAACTGTGATGAAACGGTCGGCGGCTTTGTTCTCGTTTGCTATCTACGTCCTGGGGAGCGCTGCGACCGGATGTGCAGGTGGGAGTTCCGGCGGCGGGGGAGGCGGGCCGTGGGCACCGACCGATTCCGCGGCTACAGAAGTGCAAGAGTGCGGGAAATGCGCCGGCGATTACGACTGCGCGAAGGGGCTGGCATGCGCCAAGCCTGCGTTCGTCTGCAAGAAGCCGAGCGACATACAGGCTGCACGGATCGTGTGTGACGCCGATTGCCCTGTTGCACTTCCGGGCTGTGTCTCATGCGTGGCGCTCGACGGCGAATGTGGTTGCGAGGCCAAACAGCTAAAGCCCCCCACGTGCACCGAGTGCCAGAACGCCCGTTTTCGGGCGCCCGGCTGCAAGGAGTGCGCGCAAGGATTCGCAGGGCCTGACTGCACGCAGTGTGCGGACGAGCGTTTCGAGGGCCCCGGCTGCGATATCTGGGTCCCAGGTCTAGTATCCGCCGGGCACTACTCGAGTTGCATGATTGCGACGGATATGACGGCCAAGTGCTGGGGTGGCGAATCCCATCGCATGTTTTTCGTCGCGCCACCCCTCGGCAAGTTCAAGGCGGTGGCGGCCGGTCTGAATTGGCACTTCTGCGGCATTCGAGTCGATGGCCAACTGAGCTGTTGGGGAGGGAACAACTACGGACAGACAAACGCACCCAAGGGGAAGTTCAGGATCATCGCCGTAGGCGAGATGAACAGTTGCGCCATAGAAAACGACTTGGATCTCCAATGTTGGGGACGCAACAACCTCGGCCAATCAACGCCACCGGCAGGCAAGTTCCGCGATGTGTCAATCGGCCTCCGCTACGCCTGCGCGGTGAGGACAACGGGTGAAATCGCTTGCTGGGGTTCGAATTCGCTCTTCGGCAAGAATGCGCAGCCCCCGAAAGGCAAGTTCAAGGCAGTCTCAATGGGCATCAACCACGCTTGCGCGATCCGCCAAGACAACAAACAGATCGAATGTTGGGGCGCCGGAGGCGCACTCCCGGGTGCCGCGAAAGCCGTAGCGGTCGGTGGCGGCTACACATGCCGGATAACGCCTGCCGATGAACTGGACTGCGGAGGCAACATCAAGAAGCCGTTTCCGACGGGTAAGTTCAAGGCCGTTGCGATCGGGAGTAAGCACGCGTGTGCGATATCGAAGATTGGCCAAATCACATGCTGGGGCGACAACAGCTGGAATCAGCTGACGCCGCCGAAGTAACTGGACCCATCGGGCATGAACTCCTGTGATAGCGCGCTGAATGCAGCAGTTGATGCCCAGCCATCTATCACCTTGCCCATTCCCCAGGCGCTTGCGAGCCTTGCAGTCAGGATGGCCAAGGAACAGGACAAGAAGCCGGGCCAGCTCAAGTCGAGCGGTCGACCGAAGCACAAGGGCGTCGGCAACAGCCTTCTGGACGAGCTGGATGCTAAGGACGGGCACCGGCCGCTATCAAGAGTTCGCCTGCAAGACGCGCTGCTGACGCTCGCGGCCATGAGCGACGGCTTTGAAAGGCGCGGCCCGAGAAAGCCAAAGCCTGACGACGAAAACGAGGCCGACTTACGCCTCGCAGTCCTCCTCTTGGAGCGGTCCGCGAGACGGCAGCGCAAGGCGGCGGTGCTGGCAGCCGACGAACTACTCTTCGACGCCCTCTACGAGTACTACGTCGGTCTCTCGGTATCCGGCGGGCGTGCGACGAAGCGGTGGCCGAGGCCAGCCGTGCTGCCGAGCATCGGCGATTGGTGGCCGGTTTCTTTGGCAGACGGTGACCGGGCGCACCGAGCGAATCTGATCGCGCCGATCATTGCCAGGCGGCACTGGCTTGCGGCACAAGAATCCATCGAGGACGTAACTTGGCAGTCAGTCAAGTGGGCGCTCGACGCTCGGGAGATAACGTCGAAAGGCGGCCCGAAGACGGCCGCTGCAAAGGCGACTGCGGACATCACCGGCCGCCTCGGACCGCGAACCGGAGACGGCGACGACCACAGTGGTGCGGGCACCACCTTCCTTCGCCCTCCGAGCCGGCATCGTCGCCATAAGCAGCATGAGCAGCGGCCCCCCGAAGGTGACATGGGCACGTTTTTCGGCGCTCCAGTGTCTCGCGATGGAGAGCCGTTGCAGTTCGTCGTCGAGGCGATCGGCGGCAGGCTCGTCGAGGCCCAGTTCCTTGCGCTGGCCGCTGGCCACAATCTTCGGCTCGCCGGGTTGGGCGACGCCAAATTGTCTAGGCGGCTGCCCATGGAGCGCCACGGCCACGAGCTCACCGGGTTGATGATGGTGCCGGAATCTGGACTCGCGGCCCTGCTAGACGCTGCAAAGGCGCAGCTTGGCAACGTGGGGGTGGCGATGTTCGCTGCCATCCTCAGGCGCGCCAACCAGGGCATTGGACTGGCCGATACGTTGTGCGCGGCGCTGGCGTCTGCGTGTGGCGAGCCGCTTCCTGTCGTCGAGTTGGCCGGGCTGTGGGAAGCCCTCCTGCCGTGCGATCGAACAGAACATCTCCGGGCGGCGATCGAGCGGGCCGCAGAGCGTGAAGGTGCGGCGGTGACGTGGGAGCCGTACGACTGCGCCCCGTTGATCCACGGCCCGCCAAAGCGCTGGCACAAGCTGATCAGGCGGTTCGACCACGACCGCGCCGCGAAGGGGCGATGGGTTTGGCTTGGCGCGGTACGCCCCATGCCCCCCGAAGGGGACACACCTGCGGACCAGCACATTGCCGCACTTCTTCAAGATGTCTCCATGCCCGATGTCGCCTTCATCTACGAGCAGGCTGGCAGAGACTGGACGATGCTCAGACCGCGCATCACGCCACGGCCCAGCAACGACAAATGACGTGCACGGCGACCGACTTGGTTTCGGTCGCATCACGCCTGGCCGGCCCAAGTCGGATGCGCCGCAGCTGCACGTCGACTACTTCGCGTGGACACCGAATCCGCGGGCTCGAAGTTCCTCCGCCAGCTTCGTCTCGGCTGCTTTGCCATCGCCGTCGGGGACAGGATTCAGGTGGCGATACAAGGTGGGACACAGACGGCGACGGTACTCCTTGACGTACTTCCCGCGTCGCTTCGACGGGTCATATTCACGAAGTTTCGGTTCGCCGTCCTCCTCGAAGCAGGGGCACAGGAAATTCTGCCGGCTATCTGACGCAACATGCTGTTTGTATCGGCATTCGACTCGGTGAGCGGTCTCACCAACGTAAAAACACGGCTGGCCCACCACGTAGTCAGGATTGTTCTTGGCGAACCCACGCGCCTCCATCACAACTTTGTCGAGCTCGATTGCGTATACGTGAACGCCGCCGCAGGCCGGGCCTTCTGCGTTGCACTCGGGGCAATGACGGCTGGGAAGGGCCGACGGCAGGCGAACTCGCCCCTGGTCGTCCATCGGCTGCCACGCGGGCTCAAGGTCTTCGTCGAAGTCGTCGTCGTCAATGTACTCGTCGAGGTCGAAGTCTTCGTCGTCTCCGTAGCCGTCCTCGCTGATGCCGTGGTCGTTGTCACGGTACATCTCGGCGAGCGACTTGTACGCCGGCTCCCAGTTCACGTACGAACACGGTCCCATGTCCGAGAACCGCTCTAGTACAGCGCTCGGCGGGAACTCCAAGTGTTCAAACGGCTTCAAGCGTGCCAGCGCAAGCCACCGCCTGTGCTGTTCCTCTGAGAAGCAGTTGCGGTTCCAGTGCCAGTTGAACCACTCGCCCTCGTCGCCAAACTCAAGCGTTTCGAAATCGCAGATCAGCTGCATCACAGCTTCTTCGACCTGACGGGCAAGGAAGTACCGAATCTGCGGCAGAAACGCATCGCAGTTAAGCAGCGGTACCGCGGCGCTCAGAAGCCACTCGATGTGTCGGGCGGACTTCCCCAGATAGATCAGCCCGTACAAGGCCATGGTCGGGATATGGCCGTCATCCTTTGAGAAGTCGCCGCGATACCGCTCGCTCCAGTCAAATGCAACATCGAAGGCCTGCTCGAACGCTTCGACCGTCGGGTCGCCATGGCAAAGCAGATCAGCGACGACGGCGGGCGGGAGACCAAGAAATCCGCGAAGCTCTTCGGGCAGAAGGTCATGCACGCTCGCAGTCCGACCGATTCCGTCGAACACTTCGACCTCGTGGGGACGCTCCGCCCCCATCGCGGCCATGTGGCCAAACCAACGGGGCCACTGGTATTGGAACGAGGTTCGGTCCGCTCGAGCACGAAGGCGGATAGCTGCCTCAAGCTCGTCGCGGCCTGGCGCATCGAACCCAGCATGGTTTTCCGCCCACGCCTGGATCCAGATACTTCTCCACAGCTCGCCGCGCTGGAGGCGATCGACGACGTCGGACGGCAAGGCTTCGGTTGGGCCTGGTGGCGGGTACAGGTTACCGTTCGTCGGGATGCCACCGCAGTCCAGACACCCCTTCGCGCTCAGCACCATGTTCGTGGCATCGCGCTCGCCCGGCGCTGGCCCGTCGTAGGTCCGACCGCAAACGAAGCAATACATCTGTTCCTCCAAGCTGGCTGTCACAACAACACCGCGCCCCCGCCATTCGCAGCCAGCCAGTCCTTCCGCTGCTCATAGTCCGGCAAGGTCCGAGCCACAAGCTGCCAGAACTCTGGCGTATGGTTAGGTTCCTGAAGATGCGCCAGCTCGTGGACGATCACGTAGTCGACAAC
>CAZLMW010000175.1:0-12971 GCA_964560875.1 uncultured Enterobacteriaceae bacterium | reverse complement strand
CGCTCACCGCTGACCACCGCGTCCACGAGTAGCCCGATCGGAGCGAGCCGCACCCCCGGGGCCTTGACGTCGTCGAGTTTCTCCACCTATTTAGATCAGCGCCTTGTAGCACTGCAAAAGGCAGCTCAAATCCTCAGCCAGCACTTAATACAACGGAGAAGTCGCCCTTCGCCAATCGCACGTAGACGTCGATCAGTCGCTGCTCGAGCTGCTCGTTCATGAATCGAATCGTCCGACGTGGAGCTTGCAGCGTTTTGCTCGCGGGCCCACGCGACCGCGTCGTCGAGCGTGGCGAACATGGCGGCGCGGGCTCGCTTATTGCGCCCGATTGCGCCTCAATCGACTGTGTTGCTGCACGAATGCTGGAGCGCATTTACACATGAGTCGCGCGGGCCCAGACTCGCGTGATGCGACGACTCGTGGCGGTGACGCTGATGGCGCTATTTGGGGCAATGTTGGGCATCTTCGGGTGCGGTGGATGCTCGGGCGCGAAGACGGCGGTGGGAGCAGACTCCGCGCCTGCTGACATCGCCAAGCTCCTCGCGGACGTGCGGGATCACGACGGCAAACCGGTCGCAGCCGGCGCGCTTGCCGGGCACTGGACCGTCCTTTGGTTCTATCCCAAGGCCCAGACCAGCGGCTGAACCCTCGAGGGCCGCGGGTTCCGCGACCTGGCTGCAGAGTTCGAGAAGCGCGGGGTTGCCGTTTACGGCGTCTCGTTCGATAGCCCCGAAGCCAACAAGCGTTTTCGCCTCGCCGAAGACTTCCCGTATCCGCTCTGGTCCGACGGCGAAAAGGCGCTGGCCAAGCACTACGGCGTCGTTAGCTCCTCGCTCTTGCCGTTTGCGAGCCGCGTGACCGTCGTCTTGGACGAAAAAGGGGCGATGCGGCGGCGGATTCCCGACAAGCGCCTCAAGCCCGGCGCCGCCGACCACGCCAAAGCCGCCCTGACTGCGCTCACCGAGCTCGGTAAATAGCTCAAGAAGCACGCATTCGCGGCTCGCCGTTTCCGCCGACTACGAGTTCTCCGTTTCGAGGCGTTTTCGCGGCGCGCCAGCGAGGATTTCGAAGAACGGGTCGCTGTGCGCCCAGGTCGCGACGTGATGGGCGCGCCAGACCGCCAATGGATGGGTCCGCGCGTTGGCGTCGAGAAAGTCGGTGACCTTCATCAGCAGGTCGCCATCCCGCATCGCCTCGGCCCGATCGGCCTGCGCCAGGAACGCTTGGACGGACAGGTCGTCAGCGAATCGGGCGGGCGCTCCAGCCACCACCATCTCCGTTCGCAGGTGCGCTTCGAGGTCGCTAACCACCAGGAGCGCGCCGCGATCAGCCGACAATTCGCTGTATTGGTACCAGCGAAGCAGCGCCGCCTCGACGGGTTTGACGAGCAGGGCCCCGACCGCAAACAGCTTGTCGAGCACGCCAACACCGCCGGCGATGAGCATGTGGGCGAGCGTGCGGTACAGCGCGTGCCCAAGCCGAACATGCGTGAGCTCGTGGCCGAG
This sequence comes from uncultured Enterobacteriaceae bacterium, assembly GCA_964560875.1. Classification (GTDB taxonomy): domain Bacteria; phylum Myxococcota_A; class UBA9042; order UBA9042; family UBA9042; genus CAZLMW01. Next base: position 11,466 of record CAZLMW010000175.1, on the reverse strand, counting down.
AACGCTGGCGACTCCGACGTCGTCGAGCCGGTCGACCAGGCCTGACGTGATCGCCACGAACGGATCGCCGCTGCCCGCGGTGTACGCGTTGAGCGCCGGCGATTGCACGACGAAGAGCGGCGGCGGCGGCATGCCGAGCCTGCGTGCGGCGGCTTCGTGAATGGCCCAGAGTTTTGGCAGTTGTTCCGAATCCACGGCGATGGCGCCGCCGAGGTGTCGGAAGCGCGCGATCTTATCGACGGTGCGCTTCATCACGGCGGCGATGAGCTCGTCGACGCGGGGCAGGGCGCGGAGGGCGGCGAGGGCGTCGGCGTCGAGCGGATGGGCGAGGTCTGCGTCTTCGAGGTCGCTCAGCGGTTCACCAGCGACACGCAGCAGGGGCGTCTTGCAGCGTCCGCAGTTGGGGCGGCTCAGATCGCGCAGCGCCTTGATTACCGGGATGCGGTTCTTGCCGCCGCATTGGCCGCAGGGAATCGTGACCTTGGCGTCTTCGGCGACGCCGGCTGGGGTCAGATCGGTCATGGAAACTCCGGCGTTCTCGCGGGTTGCGAGGGTGTTCGGTCCCCCCGACATATATCCCGCCGAGCCGGCGCCGCGCCACAGCCGCTGGGCGCCGCCTCACGCTTTCGTGTTTGGATCCAGGCGCTCGACCATCGAAGCGACCAGAGCTCGGTCGGCGATGCACCGGTTGACGGCGTCATGGGCCTTGTTGGCGAGCAGCGAGCGCTTGGGCAGGACCAAGTAGGGGCCCTCGCGCTGCTTTTCGCCGTCTTCGAGGCGGCGGATAGCGATCACCCGACCTGGCTTGAGGTTGTCGCCGCGCGACGTCAGGGTCTCGGAGCCATCGCGCCAATATTGTCGCGTCTACTTGCAGGCGGTCTCGATCATCTGGGCGAAGAAGTGTTCCTGCATCTTGTCGCTCTTGCCGCCGTCGCTGCCACTGCCGTCGCCGCCCCCACCGTCGCCGCCACTGCCAGCGCCTGGTGAACCGCCGTCCTTCGGGCCGTCGCCGGGCGTCTTCGTCGTCGTGCTGCCCGACTTGCCGTCCTTTTCGCCGAGGCACATGCCCGCTTTCACCGTGACCAGCACGTCGGAGAGGCCGCTGCCAAGACCCCAGGCCTTGAGCAACAACGACCCCGTGAGCACTTTCATGTGCGGGAAGTCGCTGCCTTTGTCGCCGCCCTCGCCAGCGGGGCCTTCACCGTCGCCTTTTTGACCGCCTTCGCCCTTGTCGCCGCCGCCGCTGCCGCCAGGGATCGGCTTGGGAACGGAAGTCGTCTTCTCGTCGCCGCCGAACTCGAATTCCATCGCCGGCTTGGCGTCGCCCGAGAGCGCGATCGACGTGTGACCCGCGTGCAGGAAGGTCGGGATGTCGTCGTCGAGCTCTTTGGCGAGCGCGGCAAGGGTGTGACCGACAACGAGGTCGAGCGACGGTGTCGTGGTCACTTCCAGTCGGTCGCCGTCGTATTCGAACGCGAGGTTCACTTTGCGCGCCGGGTTTGTCTTGGCGTTGAGATCGATGGTGCCGAGCGGATGCACCGCGCCGTCGTCGTAGCTCGCCGTGGTCGTCGCGGGACCGAGTCCGAGGCCGTTGATCGTGAACGTGTCCTTCTTCTTGTCGGCTGAAACAGCGAAGTCCACGTTCGCCGTCAGTCCGGCAAGCGCGAGGAACAACGCCCCCTTCTTCGGATCCTTCTTGGCGGGTTTGCCGCAGTTTGGATCACCCTTGCCGCCGCCTGCGTCGCCGCCGTCTTTGCCGCCCGGGACCTTGGGGCCGTCCGACGCGCATGGTGCGCTGCTCTTGCCGAAGAAGAGATCGAGCGCCGCGCCGACGTCGACTTTGCCCACGTTGAGCGCGCCAACAACGGTGCGGTCCTGCTTGCCCAGCACGATCTTGAGCGCGTCCAGAGCCTTGGCGAGCTTCACCTCGTAGAAGCGGTGGTCGGTCTTCGTGAACGCCGCGACGTGCACGGCCTCGGTGAACGAGATTGTGCCGGTGATCATCTTGCCTTCGGCGGTGCGGTTGAGCGCGGCTTCGAGCTTGCCCTTGGCGATCGTCGGGAACTCCTCGGGCAGCTCCTCGCCGGTTGCTTTCGCGACCATCTTCGCGGCCTCGACCAGCTTGCCAAGGTCCACTTCGACCGAGAACGTGGCGGGCGTGAGCTTGAACGTGGCGGGCACAACTTGCGGGTCTTTGCCGACCTGGACCACGCCGGTCAGCAGCTTCTCGCCGTGGTACGCGACGCCAACGCAGACGGGGACCTTCTTCAGCCCCTCGGCGCACTTCGGGTCGATCTTGTCGCCGCCGGTCTTGTCACCGCCACCGCCGCCACCGCCCTTGTCACCAGATCCATCGCCGCCCGGGCCGCTGCCACCGCCGCGCCTGGGCTCTTCGGCCTTGTCGCCACCGCCGCAGACGTCTTCGGCCGCGAAGCAGTACACGACCAGCTTTTCGGTGCTCAGTGTCTTGTCCTGGAACTTCTTGTTGAAGAGGTGCTCGCTGAACCAATCGCGGATGTCCTTGGCCGCTTCATCGGCGTCGAACTTGTTGTCGCAACCGTCGGAGTTCTTGCTGCCTTCGCCGCCGGGGCCGCCGGGTCGGGATGTCGACGCACATTTGCCGCCGGCGACTTCGTCCACCGCCTTGGAGTCGGCGAAGAAAGCGACCTTCTTCGTTCCGTCGTTGGCCCACGAGGCGATGTTTTCATTCGCGACCTTGGTCACATCGGCTTCCGAAGCTGCCTTCGCGGGAGGAACGGCTGCCGAACCGCCGTTCGTGGTGTTCGGCGTCGAGGTGCCGGTCCCATCCGATCCGCATGCTACGAGGGCGACGCACGAGATGGTGATGAGCGCCGCGTAGATCGCGTTGCGCCGGGTCAGGAGGGGGCTGTTCATGGGGCATCCAAGGGTTTGTTTTGCCGATGGCGCAGTTACGCGCCGCGCAAATGCTATGCGCGCCCGGGCGTGAGTGCGACTAAAAACTGTGTCGCCAGATCAACCGAGCATGGCGACTTCGCGGTAGCTCTGCAGACTCGTATAGCCCGCGCGCGCCGCGCCGATTTGCATCAGGTCGCCGTCGATGAACACGAGTACGCGTTTGGCCGCCACGGGAGCCGACGCTGCAGCTGCGAAAAGCGCCCCGCCGACGAGGATCTTTCTGCCGCGGTAGGCGACCGGGACGTGGACGCGGTCGAGAAGCACAGTCTCCTCGTCTACGTCGCGAACGATGGCCATGAACATCGCGCGGCCGGATTCCCGCGCGACGAGCAAGCGGCCTGCGTCGATGGCGTCGGTCAGTTGCCGTTCCAGCGCGGCCGGCGCGACCTTGCGCGGGTCAAAACCGTGCCGTTCGAGCCCGTAGTCGCCCGCGAAGACGGTCAGAACGGGCAGGTCGGAATGCGTTGCGAGGTCGAGCGTAAGTCTGCGGCTGCCTTTGCCTTCGCCGCCTGAAGCCATGAGCTCGAGCTTGCGGTTGCCGACGACCTGCCGGCCCACGTCCTGGAAGATCGCCCAGAAGCGGTCGACCACGGTCGCCGGGCCCAGGAGCACGTGCCGATGCGCCTCGCGGCTGGTGTGAATGGTCTGCGACTTCAGCATCGCCATGGCCATGGCGTCGACCGCGCCGTCGTCGAACCCGAGCAGATTCGCACGCGTGCCGACGACCGCCGCGAACGCACCGACTCGGCCGTCTTCGTGGCTTGCGGCGAAGAACCAGGCGTTGTTGCCGACGGGATCATCGACGATCGGTTTGACGTGGAACGTGGACTCCACGGGGCTGTGCGCCACGAGCGCGGCGATTCCTTGCAGCTCGTGGCGACCGTATTCGCGGCATGACCAGGTGTCGCTCATCGGGGGCTCCTCGGTTGATCGGGCGCCTGCAGCTTTCGCGGCTCTTTGACCGTCACCTCGAACTGCCGGCGCGCCTCTTCCTTGCTGGCTCGATCCACGAAATAGGCGGTCGCGGCCGCGCCGATCGCCCTCGTCCCGGCCCAGCCGATTCCCGCGCTCACGAGGCTGCCTGCGCCCGGCGCAACGACCTTCGACACGGCACGGGCGAGCTCGCGAAAGACGAACGCGGCGCCGACGTTTACGCCCATGGCTCCGACGAACTCGGCGGCGTTCTTGAGGTTCATTTCGCGGCCGCTGATGTACGCGATCGACGCGACGAGTCCGACTTGCAGCCCCGTCAGCGGCGCGATGTCCGCGACCGGGATGGGCACGGCGGCGACCCCTGCGGAGATCGACGACAGGACGCGCGTGACGTCACCGGCGGCTTCTCTTTGCACCTCTGCGATACGCACCAAACGGGCGAGCTGCAGGCGCGCTTGGGGAGCGACCCCCGGCAGGGACTTGATGATGTGATCGCGCAGCGCGTCGGGATCGGTGTGCAACACAGCGTCCAGCTGTAGGTCGGCTTCCTGTCGGGCGAGCTGCCGATCGGCCGCATCAGACAAATTGCGGCGCGTGTCGGTCACGTCCACAGCGCCCTGTTCGTCGCCGAACCTGCGCCACGAGAGGCCCGTTTCCGAGTCGGTCCAGGTCGATATCTCGGTCGGCGCGCCGTCGAGAAGGGCGGCGATTAGCGGCGTCTTGTCCGAGTCCGGAGGCCCGGAGAGCAGGATCCGCGGCGGACGCTGTTGCAAGATGAGCTCGCGCAGCCGCTGCACGTCGGCCCGCAAGCTGGCGGCAACCGGTGCGGGGAGCTTGTCCAGCAGGACTTCAAGTCGTTCGATGTTGGCTGCGAGCTGCTCGCCGAGATCGCTCAAATCCATGTTGGTGCCGAATTCCGGGCCGTGGTTGGCGGTTTGGAGGAGCGCTCAGGTCGACTTGAGCAGACGTTCGAGCACGCGAACGGCGAAGCGCGCTTCACGCGACCACTGCACGACAGGAGGCCTTCCATCCGGGTAGCGCTCATCGGGCGGCCAGGGCTGCCGGGCGTGCTCGATGCGGACCCGAGCGCGCTCGAGAACGCGACTGGCGTGAGGATCCGATGTCCGAATGGCGTCGACCGCTTCGGTTGCGCCGCGCATGGCCGCCACGACGATGAAGAGGGGCGGGTCCGCTTGCGCTTCGGCGATCCGTTGGGCCTCGGCCAGCAAGCGTCCGCTGTAATGGCCGCCGCTGGCCCGCGCATCGAGGTACGCCAACATCGCCAGGCACATCGCGCGCGACCGGTCGTTGCCACCTTGTTCGAAGAACGCTTCGGCGGCGCGCAGCTGCGCGGATGCTTGGGGATAGGCGCCGCTCTCGAGTTCGAAGCAGCCCATATAATACTGCGCGTACGCCAGCCGCTGTCGGTCGCCGACGTCGCGCAAAGCCGTCATCGCCCGCTTGAAGTGGCGCCGCGCGGATAGGACGTCGCCTCGTTCTTGGGCGACCACGGCCAACTCGCACCGATTGACACCGACGCCGCGTCGATTTCGCAGGCGCAGGCAGTCGTCGAGGGCCTGGCGGAAACACGTCTCAGCCGCGTCGAGGTGCCCAAGGTCGGCGTGGATGCAGCCCACGTTGCTCTGCGCCATCGCCTCCACGTACAGGTGGCCAATCTGCCGCGCCGTGTTCACGCAGGCGCTCAAGCAGTCGGCCGACTTCGAGCGGTCGCCGAGCGAAAAATGCACGCAGCCGATCACGTTGAGGGTTCGCGTCTCCAGTTCGAGGTCGCCGAGCCTCTTGCCGAACCCGCGGGCCTCGATGCTCGCTTTCATCGCGGCGTCATGCTCGTCCACGAGCCAGTGGCAGATCGCCACGACGATGAGCGCGCGCGCCTGTAGCGCTGGGTCGTCGCTGCGTCGTCCGATCGTCAGCGCCTCGCGCGCCATGACGATGCCCTTGCGCGGATCGCCGGTGCGCGCCAGCACTTCGCCGTACGCCGCGAGCCCAAGACCGAGCCATGTCTGGCCGATCGGGACCTTGCCGGCTGCCTCCAGCGCCTCACCGAGCAGGCGCCACAGCACGCTCACGGGACCTCGCTCGATGAGCAGCGGGAACAGCGCGCACGCGATTCGCAGGGCGATCTCGACGTCCTCTTGCCCGAGTGGCTGGCGAGCAAGCGCTCGTTCATGGACCGCGATGAGGTTGTCGACCTCGGGCGCCATCAGCCGCCGGGCATCGACACCGTCGTGCGTGGGAATCTTGGCCGAGAGTCGCTCGCAAAGCTCAAGGTAGTACGCCTCGTGGCGCGCGTCGGCCCGCTCGATTTGCCGCGCCGACCACGCCTTTTCAGTCGCATAAGCCGCGATGCTCTCAAAGAGCGAAAAACGCATGTCGCTGCCAAAGCCCGGTTGGCCGAGAACGCGCAACATCGACCGGTCGCGCAGCGATTGCACCACATCGATCACCATCTCGTCGGGCGAATCGACGTGCAGGACCTGTTCGGCGGCCGCGAGCGTGAAGCCGCCGCGAAAGACCGTGGCCTGCACGAGCGCATCCTGCTCGGCATGGGTCAGCGACTTCCAAGACCAGTCGATCGCGCTGCGCAGCGTCTTGTTCCGGCCGGTTTGGCCACGGACACCGCCGCGCAAGATCTCAAACCTCTGGGCCAGCCGCTTGAGGAGCTCGTCGGGTGCCAGCACGGAGATGCGCGCGGCGGCCAGCTCGATCGCGAGTGGAATCCCGTCGAGGCGGCGCACAATGGCGGCGATCGCGATCCGATCCCGCTCGGTCGGTGCGAAGTTGGGACGGACGCGACGCGCGCGGTCGACGAACAGCTTCTCGGCGTCCGTATCACCGGTTGCAGCGTCGATTTGCGGGATGCCGAGCGGGGCGATCTCGATCGCTGCTTCGTCCGCCACCCGAAGGAGGCTCCGCGACGTGATCAGGAAGCGGGCTTGTGGGGCCATCGCGAGCCAGACGCCGATCGACTCCTCCACGTAGTCGACCATCTTGTCGAAGTCGTCGAGCACCACCAGCGCGCGCTTTCGACCCGTCAGCGCGTGGCCGAGTTGTTCGATCGCGGCGTCGCGCGTCGCGGCACCGACCAGGGGCACCCCAAGTGCGGCGGCCATGGCGCTGATTGTGCCGTCGAGGCCGTCGGCTTCCCCGCAGTGACACCACCACACGCTCGCGTCGGTCTGCGACTCCAGGTGTCGGCGCGCGTATTCGATCGCGACGCGACTCTTGCCGACACCCGCAGTGCCGAACAGCGTGATCAGGCGCGCTTCAGAAGCGAAATGCGCCGCGATTTTGGCCATGTCCGTGTCGTGGCCTACGAAGGTGCTGCGCGATTTCGGCAGGTTGCTTCGCGACGCGCGCTCCCGCTTTCTGCCGCCCAACAAGGGATTGTCGCGCGATGTCGTGGGGCCATCGAGCAGCTCCAGTCGTCTGCGGCCCGATGAGCTCAAGTGACCGCTGCCTGGCGAACGATCGGAACGCATCTCGGCGTATTCGCCGGTGGTCCAACGCTTGATGGCGCTGCGGCTTGTCCGTCGCTCGCGCGGAATTCGTTCGGTCGGGCAGAGTGGCTTGGCATGTTTGTCGATCCAGGCGGCGAGGTCCGATCGGGATCCGCCGCCTTGCTGCAGTGCCCAAACGTCGAGCCTGCGCGCCATCTCACCCGCGCTCTGCAGACGATCGTCGGGCTTTTTCGCCAAAGCGCTGAGGATGATCTCATCCAATCCATCGCCGAGCCCCTCGACCTGCGTGGACGGCGGCGGCGGATCCTCGTAGACGATCTTTTCGAGCGTCTCGAGGTCGCTCTTTCGGTAAAAAAGCGCCTTGCGCGTCAACAATTCGTAGAGAACGACACCGAGCGCGAAGACGTCGGCGCGATGATCGAAAGGATCGCCGATGCATTGCTCGGGGGCGATGTAGCCCATCTTGCCCTTGAGCCCGCCGATCCCGGTCTCAACGCTGCGGTTTTCGGCGTGTGCGACGCCAAAATCGACGATCTTCACGCCGCCGTGGCGAGACAGCAGGACATTGGCGTGGTTGACGTCGCGGTGGACGATCTTCAGCGGCTCGCCAGTCGCGGGATCGGCGCGGGTGTGGGCGTAGTGCAGGCCCTCGGCGACGCGCGCGACGATCCATGCGCACAGCGGCACGGGCAGGGCGATGTCCTTGGCGATCGCGTCCTTGAACATCGTGCGCAGATCGGGTCCGTCGACGAGCTCCATCGCGATGAAATACGTGTCATCGACGCGGCCGAGATCGATAACCTGCGCGATATTGGGGTGTTGTAACCCGGCGGTGAGCCGCGCTTCGTCGAGGAACATGCGAACGCACGACTCGTCCACCGCCAACTTGGGCAGCATCCGCTTGACGACCAGCTCGCGTTCGAACCCCTCCACGCCGATGCGGCGCGCGAGAAAAATCTCGGCCATGCCGCCGCGCGCGAATTGCGCGAGCAACTCGTATTCGCCGTAGCGCTCTCTCAAGCGTCCCCCGGTTGGATGTGTCGGATTCTGCCCGTCTCAACGGCGGTCGGCAAACGTCACGATTCCTCACTCCAGAACGCGCGCGCGAACCCTTGCGTCTGCGCCCGACTGGACACACCATGCGCGCCCATGCCGAGCCCCGCCACCGTCGCTGCACCAGCGAACCCATCGCCGAACACCATCGCTCCGCAGGGGCCCGTCGAACTCGACCAGGTTCCGGTTTCCAAGTGTGGGCTGTGGGGGCTCGTGGGGTTCCTGGCCGCGGTCGGATTCAGCTTCGATGTACGGCTGGAGACCCACTATCGGGTGCTTATCTGTGCGGGTGGCGCGGCGATCCCGATGATCCTGTACGACCTGCTCGTGCTGAAAGTTCACCTGCGCAAATCGGCCGGCCTCGACCGCCCGGTGAACCAGCGCGGCGTCAACTGGGCTCGGGTCGGGGTCAAGGTCGTCGGACTGTGCGGCACGCTCGGCGCCATCGCGATCGCGTACCTCGTCTTCCGCGAGTATCACGGGCGCTTCTACTACCCGTTCTGGAACATCCTGAAGGTCGTCGCGGTCCCGGCCGCCGTGCTCACAGTGCCGTACATCGCGTTCGTCGACGGCCGCATGTCCAAACCGCGCGACGGCTATTGGCACGTCGGCGCCGTGATCCTCGGTAACTGGAAAGAGGTCGACCGCAACGAGCTCGCCAAACACTTCCGCGGATGGCTGGTCAAAGGCTTCTTCTTGCCGCTGATGATCGTCTACCTGGGCAAGAACCTGGACACGATCGCGGCCCGCGCGCACCGCTTCAACGCGTTTGTCGGCATCTACGATTTCGCGTGGCTCGGCATGTACACGGTCGACGTCGGGTTCGCGGTCGTTGGCTATTCGTTGACGTTCCGGTTGCTCGACGCGCACATGCGTTCGGCTGAACCGACCATGCTCGGGTGGGCGGTGTGCATCGCGTGCTACCAGCCGTTCTGGGCCACCATCGAGCGCATGTACCTGCACTACGAAGACGGGCTGTCGTGGGGGCGCTGGCTTTCGGAGACACCGATCGTGCACGGCATCTGGGGCGGCGCGATCCTCGCATGCACTTTTGTATACGTTTGGGCCACCGTGACGTTTGGCCTGCGCTTTTCGAACCTGACTCACCGCGGTGTGTTGACCTTCGGCCCCTACCGATTGCTGCGCCATCCCGCCTACGTGTCCAAGAACCTCAGCTGGTGGCTCATCTCGATTCCGTTCATCCCCATGGATGGCGATTGGGCATCCGTCGCCCGCAACTGCATCGCCTTGCTGTGCCTCAACGGCATCTACACGATGCGCGCCGTCACCGAAGAACGGCACCTTGGCCGGGACCCCGCGTACACCGACTACCAGGCCAGGACTCCGCTGCTGTTCGCCCGCATCTACCGGCGACTCCGCGGCGCACGCGGATAGACGCTGCGATTCAACTCCGAACTCCTGTTACTTCACACGGATCGGAATTCGGTTTTTTACCGACAATCCATCTCGCGCTATGTTCGAATGCCTCGATGTTGCCACGGCCGGTGCCGCGGCGATTGCATGCAGGCGAGACCGGGACACTGCGCCGCTGACGGCGACCCGGGTGGGTGAGGCGTCCGATGATCCGCAACCGGCGACACCATCGCCGCGTCACGGCTTTCATCAGCATCATGACTCGGCTTGACGGCCGGGAGCAGTACGTTTCTACGACCAACGTGAGCGCGGGTGGAGGGTTCATCTCCAGCGGGGACATGCCGCCGCTGGGCGCGGATATCGATCTGCACTTTCGCTCAGCCCGAGGCCCACAGGCGGCGATTCGCGTGCTCGCCGAAGTGGTGCGTCTGCATCCCATGGAACATGCCGACGTTCCCGGCTTCGCGGTGCGCTGGCGACGTGGCTATTGCCTGCACGGCCAGAAGCCGCTGCGCGAATTCCTGCGCGCGGTGCTCAGCATTCAGGAGGCGTCGATCCGCGGTGACGACCACGGGCCGTGCGAATTCGACTTCCCCCAGCCCGCCCTCGATCCCCAGGAAGATGATCTGCGGGAGTCCTCTCCCGGCAGCGGCGGGGATCTGCGTCGCGCAGCCGAGCGCGCGCGCGCCGACATCGCAGCCGCGCGCCGCCGGTCATCGATCAGCGGCGTTCCTGCCCCGGTCCGGCCACGCCGCCGAACCGAGCGAATGGCCGCCGATGCACGCCCGTCGCCACGCAGCGCCAGCACTGAGATCGACAGGTCCGATATCGACAACGCAGAAGCCGTGCCGGCGGTGCTCCGAAGTACGAGCCCCGGCATCTTCGGCGAGCTGTCCGAACAGGAGGCGTCACCGGCACAACGCGTCGGCAAGATCACCGACGCGACGCACGTGGCCGAGCAGACGACGGCGCGCGCCCGCAAGGAGACTTCGCCCGGCCTCGCCATGCCCAATGCCGCTGGCCATGCCCCGCGGGCCACAACCGGCCCGACGTCGGAGCTGAAAGGCGAGGCGCTTGCGCAGGCGATCGCGCTGTCCGAGGAAGCGACGATCGCCATCGAGGATCCCGCGAAAGAAGTCGCCAATGCCCGCGCTGTGCTCGCGGCGGACACGACCGAGGGCATCGCGGAGGCCGCCGCATACGACGACGTTGCTCTTGAGGATGCAGACGCCGCCGACGCTCCCAGCAGCGGCGCGGCCGATGCGATCAAACCCGAGCCCGTCAATGCCGAGGCATCCCGGGCCGCAGTTTCCGAGTCCTCTCCAGAAGTGCGGCCGCGTCCACCTACGAGTTTGGGTGATGCCGAGCGGCGACGATTGCGCCAGTCGCCGGCTTCCGAGCGCATATCGTCGCCGATTCGTCCGCGCACTCCACCGCCGGAGCCTCCACCGAGCGGACTGCGCAAGCTGTTCACAGCTACTTCCCGCCTATTCGGCGGTCGCAAACAAGAAGAGCAGCCTCGTCTCGGCCGCTTCGCCGTCACCGAGGACGGACGCTTCTATCGACCCGGCGAAGAAGAGGTCGAAGGCGACGACAACTAGATGTGCGCGGCGAGCATGGCGATCCGCTCTTCCGCTCCCGCTCCCGCTCCCGCTCCCGCTCCCGGCTCAGCGCTTCTGATGCCGCT